>JAQTZV010000033.1 GCA_028687585.1 Desulfuromonadaceae bacterium
GGTTCCTTTCAATAGGAATCCACGAAAGGCTTGAGCCGTATGAAGGGAAACCTTCTTGTACGGTTCTTAGGGGGGAAGGAGGCAGTAATGCTTCTGACCTACCCGGTGCGAAAGCGGTGAAGTACCTTACCTGTGCTAAACGCACGGTGATGGTATCGGAACCGCAGCTCATCCCCCAGTTGGCAAAGGAATACGCCAACGAGGGGTTCAATGTGCATGTCATCGACTCCTGGGAATCCCTGAAGGAACTTTCTGCAACCAGGCCACACGGTCTCTACCTGATCGCCTATACACGGCTCAGGATGCACCCGAAATACCGGCTCTGTATCAAGAGTCGCAAAACCATCGTCAAGAAGGATGGTCACAGCTCCGTGGAATACACGGAAGTCTGTCCATCCTGCCGTTCGCCTCTCTCCGAGAAGATCCGCAAGGGTGACAAACCCAAGTGTTCGTACTGCGGCGAACCGCTCTTTACCTATATCCCGGAAAATGACCGACCGGTCATGACCTATCGTCGCTGGATCAGCGAGATCGAAAGCAACGGTACCGCCACGGAAGCCCGGACACACAACAAGCAGCTTCCGTACATCCGGCTCTTGAAGCGGATACCGTTCGACCTTGCCATCTTCGACGAAGCCCACAACGCGGCCAACATGATGAGCAATCAGGGGACCGCGTTCATCCGGCTCGCCGCAACCGCCAAGAAGGTTCTTGCCCTCACCGCCACCGTGACCAACGGCATGGCGAAATCCATCTACAACATCCTGTGGGGGTTGAATCCAATGCAAATGCGGAGTGCCGGCTGGGAGATGAAGTCGGCCACTGATTTCCAGACCAAGTACGGTGCGTTCAAGACCGTCAGGAAAACCGACAAGAAAAACCGTCACCGTGAATCGGAGCGTGTCACCACCTACGATACGGCTGGCATTTCACCGGCAGCCCTGATCTTTACGATTCCCAATTTCGTCAACGTGGACAGTGACGACTTCGACGACCTGCCGTCTGTGGAACGGGAAGTCATCAAGTGTCAATCACACGCCCTGGTGGAAACCTGTCACCGGAGCATCGAAAACATCATCGACAAGGCAGACCTGCCGCCGGAAGACCTCCTGGCAGCTGCAGCAGTCCGCAATGCCGCGTTTCTGCGCGTCAGCGACACGTTCCGGCATTACAACGACGAATTGAAACTGCGGGATATTCCGCTCGGCACGCTGCACCGGCTGTCGCTTCCCGACGGGGAGTTGCTGCTGGAAAAAGAAGAAAAACTGATCGGTATCGCCCAAGGGGTGATCGACCGGGGAGAGCGTCTGCTGGTCTATACCGGCAACACGCAGAAGATCGACATGCGTCCCGTCCTGAGACGAATCCTTCGGGATAACATACAGGGCGCCAGCATTGAGATCCTGCCCGACTCGGTTGCTCCTGAAAAGCTGGTCGGATGGTTCGAGCAGGTAACGGCCCAGGTCGTTGTTGTCTCGTTCCACCGCGTCGCCACCGGTCTCAACCTATCCCAATTCAACAACCTTTGTTGGTATGACTATACGTCCAATACCAGACTGGCGGAACAGGGAGACGGGAGAATCCGTCGCGTCAATACCGCTGATATCCACCGGGCCCAGTTCGGGGAAGTTCGTCCCGTCCGCTACTGGTATCTCACCTCTTCGGAAGTCCAGGCGCTGCAGCTTGCCTACACCCTGGAGAAGAGGATGGTCGCCAAGCTCGCGGAAGGGGAAACACCGGACATCGACCCGGCTGAATGCAGCAGCAGCCAGTCTTTTTCATCCCTGATGACAAAAGCGCTCAAGGAGGGAAACTTCAACTACACGGACCCGTCGTCCCTGTTGAAGAAGATGACCCAGCACGAGAATGCCCGAGTCAGGGGGGACAACAAGGGAGAAGCGCCGATCAAAAGCAACATCATCCATCTTCCTATCACCAGACCGGAACCTGTTCCAGCTCCACCATCCATTGCCGTCATCCATTGTGAAGGCGGTAGAGAGGTCACACGGGATCTGCCGTTCGGCATGTACCAGACTTTGCTGGATGCGGGAGCCCTGGAGTTCACCCTGTTTGGCGTCTATGTGCGTAATCCCGCCCCCGGGCGAAAATACGCCTGACGAAACCTCAACCATCAACCCGTGCGGGGACAGACACCCCCGTAAGGGTCGATCTGTCTCCGCGCATTACAAGGAGACAGTCCATGACAGACACCACACCAGAAAAACGCATCATCATTCCCGTTCACGACAACAGCGAGTTCTTCTCGGACAACGCTGACTACGCAGTCATCGATCTTGACGCCACGCTCATCGAGCGGATCAAGAAACTTGCGGTGGTTGTAAGGCAGATGAAAGCCTGCAAAATCAGCGAATTCAACCATGCCTGTGACTTCATGGCGGCTGACTGGGATGCCGAGCCGGACAACGGCAAGGTAGCCCTGAAGGAATTCGAGGGACGGATGGAGTGTAATACTCTGAACGTCACCGACAGTGATTTTTTCTGGTCTGGCTACTACAAACATACTGATGTTCGGTGGGAAACCGACACGGTGCTCCTTGTAGTGCTCGACGAGCCAGGCATCCATGATGAACGGGAAACTTGCACAGATGTGACCGGTCAAGGTGAATCACCATGAGAGGGAAAGATCTGAGTTCTCTTGAGTGGCAACCCGTCAATGACCCCAATGGCATGACCGCCTATGAAGCCTTTGATGCAAAAGGCCGTGGTTACTACCTGGTACGGAACAAGCACAAACCGGAGATGATGTTCGTTATCAGCGACGGTTTCACGGTTCCTCCCGGGTGGTACACCGACAAGGGCGGCTCTATCAGAAGAGTTTCCTGACAATTAACCGCCAACCCCATCGGGGAGATACGTCTCCCTTCGGGGTTTCTGTCTCCCCGCACCATCAATCAAAGGAGACAGACCATGGCAGACTACATGAATCAATCAGTATTCCAACCTTCCATTCCCAAACACCTGATCAACGCCGAGGACCGACGCATTATCGAGGCGTTCAGCATCACCTTTGAATCCGACGGCGAGGACAAGTTCTACCTCTACGCGGAGGAGTGGTGCTGTAATGGCTACCTCGATCCGGAGGAGCCCGGCGGAGAAGAGATCGAACTCAGTGAGGACGATCTTTTCAGCAGGTTCCAAGAGATTATTCGCCGCTCCAACGGTGAACTTCCCTGGATCTCCAAGGAAAGCGCCTATACCTGTTCGCGGATGAGACCGGATGGCTTCGGCGGCGGAGCAGTATTCATCACCGTTGATGACATCCAGTACAGCTTTACCGGCCAATGGCTGGAACAGCGGATCAGCGAAACAGAAACCGTCGATATCGGCCCCCAGACGGAAGATCCACCTCCGTCCAAACCGATTGTCGGCGTGGTCCTCGAAGGCGGTCTGGTGCAGAGCATTGTCAGCAATGCACCGGAGCAGATTCCGGAAATGGACGTGATTATTCTCGACTACGATGTCGAGGGGTTCGAGGAAGAATGTCTCCTCAAGGTTCCCCAGAGCAGCGGCGAAATTGCCCATGCCGTAGGACACATCGAGAAGATTACCGAGTCCGGAATCGATCTGGGAATGGTTCTCAATCAAATGAACGTAAGGGGGTGGTGACATGAGCCCTCTTGAGCGAACGGCAGACGAACCGACCAACGAGGAGCGTGCCGACCGAATCGACACGGTTATGCAGGCCTACTGCCTGACACTCGAAGGACGGGATTTCGATGGCGATGAGGACGACGTGAAGGATCTGCTCGCTGACCTGATGCACTTCTGTCAGCGGATGGAGATTGACTTTGAGGAAAATCTCCGCGTCGCCCGCAACAACTACAACCATGAACGGCTCGCGAAACAGGGCGATACCGGTCAGCTCGGCTGCCCGGTATGCGGCTGCTTTCTGGAAGTCACCCGTACCGACACTCTGTTGGGGATCGACCGGGAACTGTACGATTGCCAGGAATGCGACGAGACCTTCATCCTGGAACTGAATGCCCCGGACAGTCCACTCGAACGGGCCGTTAAATGTGTCGGCTGCGGCAACATGATTCCGCAGGACTCAGCACGCATCCTGTACCAGCGGGACGACTACGCCCACTTTATCGGCGAGTGCTGCTGGGACGAACGGCTGCGAGACTGAAAGGAGACTGACAATGACCCTTAACGCAACGTTACAGGCGGCACGGGATATGGGAGTACCAGTGCGTTACGCAGTAATGCGCCGGCTTGCCTTCCTGCAACCGCAAATCAAACATCTGGAGCGTGAAATCTGGGGAGCACGACGGCGGATAGAACGCAGTCGCGATCCTCTGGTTAAGGCCCTGACTGAGTCCTTTATCAGAGACCAGGAAAAGGAGCTGCGCCCCCTGAAACGGGAGGCGACGGCGCTCCTGAACCATGTCAACGGCAAGGAGACGGTGCAGACGCCCGGCGGGATCACCCCGGAGATGATCGACCAAGCCCGGCAGTATCCCATCACCAGCATCATCGACTTCCCCAAGGGAAGGCACCGGTGCTGTCCGTTTCACGAGGACAGCAATCCGTCAATGGCTCTGTATGACAACCATGTCCACTGTTTCGTCTGCAACCGGTCATGGGATTCCATCAGTGCTGTTATGGAGCTGGATGCGGTGGGCTTCCGGGAAGCCGTGTTGGCGCTCCAGTAATCTGAATCAATAACTTCAACCCTATGGGGGCGGACACTGCCCTCGGGGCGAGTCCGCCCTCAATATTTTAGGAGGCGGACATGAATCTCGATCTCTTCGGAGAACCAGTAGCACCAACTACAAAACGAATCTTCATAAAATCAATCGAAGCCCGTTACCGCAACGAGGTTGTCAGAGATGACGCTCCGCAGTGGGTATCGAAGCGGTTTACGCAACCACAGCAAGTATTTGAAATGTTCCGGGATCTCCGTCTGGAGACGAAGGAGCACTTCATCGTTCTGCATCTGGACGGCAAAAACCGGATCGTCTGCTTTGACCGAGTATCGATTGGCTCGCTTAATCAGGCCATCGTCCATAGTCGCGAGGTCTTCAAAACGGCATGCCTGTCAAATGCGGCTGCCGTGCTCCTCGTGCATAATCATCCTACAGGTGACCCGACCCCCAGCAGTGAAGATATCGCCATTACCAGACGTCTCAAGGAAAGTGGCGAGATCCTCGGCATCAAGGTTCTGGATCACATCATTGTCGGTGATGGAGAGTTCCTGAGTTTTGTTGAACGGGGACTCTTGTAAATAACGGGGGAGCGGCGCTTAGTGCGCCCTCCCCCACCCTCTCCCCCTCCGGTTCAAGAGGGTTCCCTGGAATCACCGTCCCGACGGTGGTTGCAGGGAACCCTCTTGGGCCACCATCACAACGATAAAGGGGAGAGAGTCATGTCAGTTAGAGCACGCATTAACGGTAGGGAATTTACACTTTCGTGGGAGGAATTCGAGAAAGCACTGATGCGGAGTAGTCTGTCAGGAGGTGAATTCGAGGTTCTTACAATATTTACGGGAGTGAAACCCTACTAGAGTCTTCAGATCGGACATACCCGTCCGGCCTGGATAGAGGCGGCCCTTGTGGTCGCCTTTATATTTTTCCAGCACAATAATCTAGCTGTGGCAATACACAATAATCTAGCGATGACAACTCGCAGCCCATCCTTCATATCACGTTTCTCAAATTTGCCCACGACCGAACATTCGCTTCCAGTTCAAGGCCAAGACACTTGAAAACTTGCAGCACCTTGTTGAGTTGAACGGTTTCCTTGCCGTTTTCCAAGGCAGAGAAGAACGCATAGCTCACGCCACAGACGCCGGCAGCCTCTTCCAAAGTAAGGCCGTCATCTTTGCGTTTCTGCCTTATGATTCGCCCTATGTCTATTGGAGTAATAATTTTCATTTGAAACCCACAAAATATCTACGCTCGCATATTTATCATGGAGTAACCGCATTTCTGCTCAAGAATATATACGAACGAATATATTTTATCGCAAATGAGGAAAAAATTTGATCCCTGATATGAACACGCATGAGAAGGAACACAGGAGATTGAGCGCTTCATTAAGCCGCCAGCGCCTGAAGGATTTACTATGTTTTTGTGTATTGCATCAACTATGTTTTTGTGCTGATTCGTCTGCAAATTCAACATTTAATCAGGGCTAACTTACGGCGACAAACGAGAGCTTTTAACCTTATCTTCGCGATCAAGAAGTCGTTGAGCCCATTCGCGGGCACGATGATACCGTTCCAGCTGACTCGCGCTGGGGAGTTGGCCGCTGGTCATGGCACTGGATGCCTCCAGTAATTCCTGGAGCGATGCCAGCAGATCCTCATTACTCATTACAGAAACCTCCATTTGTTGTTATCCTTCGGTCTTAATTCGGCTTGCCACATCCTGAAAGAAATCGTGCGATCAGAGGGCAAGCATCTGCTGATAAATTCAAATTCCGACAGAAACATATTAAAGAATATTTTCAATGCAAAATCTATTTCAGAATTCCAGCTTTAACTGCATCATCAATAAAACTTTCCTCAATCGCTTCTTTTGCCCACGATTCTTTGCATTGAACCAAAACCCTGGCCGCGCCTTCTGCTACCGCAGGAATATTACTCCACAGGGCGTTGCGGATCGACCGCAGTTCATTCGCAGTGGCTTTTCTGCCATCAGCCCAGTTCCTGCATTGTTGACACAGGAGTGCCAAGGAATCCATGTCAGGTGATACATCAGGCTTATAATCCCATACCCGGAGATCATCTTTACTCTCGCACCACTCACACTTGAAGCCGGCCCGTTTGCCGATGGATTTCCCAAAGGAGCTGATCTCTTCCAGACGTTCTTGGTTACCCTGATATCCTTTTGCCATGGGTGTCCTGTGAATTCATGATTTTCACTGATTGATTGCATCCTTAAGCAGAGTACTCGGCCTGAAACCCAATATACGCCTGGCTTCAATTATAATTGTCTCGCCGGTCTGCGGATTGCGGCCTCGACGGTCTGCCTTCTGTTTAACGACAAAATTGCCGAAACCGGATATTTTAAGATTCTCGCCGGATTCGAGAGTACTTTTCATAATGGAAAAAACCGCTTCTACCATCTCGGCTGACTCTTTTCGTGTCATGCCGATGCCTTCCTGAACCTTTTCAACGATGTCTGCTTTGGTCATTGTGTTCCCCCTGCTACGGTATGTATCGATAAGAAGCTTTCATACTTAAAATAGATGTGAATAGTTCATTCGGCTCCCATGTTAAGGAGATATTGAAAGGCCGGAATGAGCCTGATATGCTTGTCGTCAATGCTCAGCTCACCTTCTTCTTCATACGTTACAATCTCGCCACTCTTCAAACCTGTTTCATCAAGCGCCTTTACCAGTGCACGCAATTCGCGGTTGCGGGTTCTGTCATCACCGAGATCGAGGACTACCTGAACCAGGTTCGTGATTTTCCCCTTACGGCTGCAGGCAAAGTCAACCTCGTGACCATTGGCAGTCTTGTAATAGTGCAACTCATAGCCTCTGCGCTTCAGTTCAAGATAGACCATATTTTCCAGCAGGTGCCCGCGATTCTCACTGAAACTGAAGCCTACGGCTCCCGCCATGCCGGTATCAATGGCATAGATTTTCTTCGGGCTCTTGATTTGCTCTTTGACCGAAAAGGCAAACAGATCGAGGGTGAACAGCAGATAAGCATCGCTGAAATAGCCCATATATTCCTTTACCGTCTTGTCGTTAAGGCCGACCAACGGAGCAAGCTTGTTGAAGCTGTAAAGCGATGAGATGTTCGAGGCCAGATAGAAAAACATATTTTCAAGTTCAACTGCCTTTTTGATGGCGAAGCGCGGTGCAATGTCCTGATAAAGAATGTTACGGGCATACATGACCAGTACTTCTTTTTGGGTAGCCGACAGTTTGATGGACGTTGTTTCCGGAAATCCCCCCTGACAGAGGTAACCATCAAAAAGATTACGCAACCGGTTACGCTCCCGTGTGACCGCAACTGCATCAGCAAGCTCCAGACCATTGGCACACGCATATTCGGCGAATGAGAACGGATAAACCTCCACCGGCAGCGCCCTGCCGGAGAGCAGGGTGATAAATTCCGATGACAGTAGATGCGAGTTTGATCCGGTAACAATGAACTTTATCTGTTGTGTTTCATATCTGGCTTTTACAAACACCTGCCATTCAGTAAAAAAGTGCACTTCATCGAGAAAACAATAGACGGTGCCCTGCGGAGCAACAAGCTTGAGGTAGTCTTCGTATGCGCGTTCCAGGTAAGAGACGTCGTTCCGATAACGACTGAACTGCGGGTTTTCCAGATTCAGAAAGAGGATGTTACGGGGCTGAACGCCCTTGTCCCGGATCAGATGATTGATCACCTGGCGCACCAGTGTGCTCTTGCCGGAACGACGTACACCCACCAGAGCTATGATATGAGGAACGTCAAGGTACTCTTTTACTTTGGCAAGCGCTTCACGGGGAACTCCCTCGCTATAGAGCGGACCGTCCCAATGTGTATTTTGATCGACAATTACGCTTTCAAACATATAAACTCCGAACTAAATTACATTTGTTCGCAGTATAGCACGAATTATAGATATTTAAACACTTATTCAGGTAGCAGCATGTAGTCAGGACAAGAATGTGAAAGAAATACGAGCCATGGCCGGTTATACTTCAACTCGAATCCTGCTTGCCACATCCTGAAAGAAATCGTGCGACCAGAGGGCAAGCATCTGCTGATCCTTGACGAAGGGCGCCACATCTTTACGAGCCTGATTTACATCCAGCCGGTCGATTGCCTCGAACAGTAAATCGGTAAAAACTGCCGGTGAAAGTTTATTATCACCGCTCCAATGGCCGGTCTGGCGCATCCGCTGCCCAAGGTGAGCCAAGTTCAGACGCGGATGGTTGGCGGCATACCAGACCAAATCATACCAATCACGACCCTTGACCCGGTTCTTCCACTTGCGGAAGAGGATTGCGTGCATCTTGCCGGCAAAGAGATCCGGGAGCGAATAGCTCCGGACGGCGAATGGTATCGGCTGCAGTAAATAGCGGGTCTGGGTGGAAAATCCCGGCGGCGGGTCCATATCCACCTCGATCTTAACCTTCAGTACCTGTCCGGCTGCAACCCGACCGGTAAGTTCCTCACCGGCTTCGATGACCAGAAGTTCATTACGGGTGTTCGCCTTGAGGAATGCAGACTGCACCGCCGATTCCACCGCCTTGTCAACCATCTCTACCCGGACATTGAAGCCGAATGCCTGCAATTCCTCCTCAAGTGAGGCAATGTACCGAGCCAGGTTAAAGTCGGGAGATGGTGTCAGGAGCGAGAACTCCAGATCCTCGGAGAACCGGTCGAGTCCGTACAGGATGCGCAGTGCCGTACCGCCGTAGAAGGCTGCATGCTCGAAAAACTTGGCCCGCCAGAGTCCAAGCAGCGCCACTTCCTGAATAATTTCCCGTAGTGCTCTGACTGAATCGTCAACGCTCTTCGGTTCATATTTGGCAAGCATGCGGGTCACGGCCTCATGCATTATCGTGCTCCTTTACTCAGACGGGTAATCAGGTCGGCCAGTAGTTTCACTCTGCGGGATCGATAGTGGCGGGCTATTTCCGTAAGTCTGGTCGGGTCGAGTCCACGGAGATTGGCAGGGTCAATGCGGAGATCAGCCAGCAAATATTCGTGCAACTCTTTTTGCGTTGAAATGCCGGCACCCCGGTCGGCAACGATCCGGTCTGCCAGTGCCTTTTCTGGAATAGCGATCAGAAAAGAACGGCCATCATCCAGTTCAACCTGGTCCATACCGGTACGAAATGCTTCCATTGGTATCATTCGATAGGAGAAAGTACCGACAGGTGAATCGAAAGTCCGGGAGCGGCCACAGGTTACCGAAGTTACCGTCTCAATCCGTTCGGGTGTCAGGCCATGATAGTGCAGTGCATATTCGAGGGACACATAGGACGGGCCGTAGATCAGATTGGCAAGCAGTTCGCGACAGAATGGCCCACGGCGCAATGACTCACCGAGGATATAGAGCCCCTTCTTGACCCGGACTATATCGCCTTTTGCCAGCATGCCGGATATCTTCATCCGTGGCTGTGCATATCCGTGAACAGAGTCCAGCAGAGTCTGGTAGTCAAACTCCTCATAGGGAATGCTTTTGATCAGCAGGCTGTTCGTCATGATCACCATCTCCTGTGTGATAGTGATTATTTATCAGATAGCAACATAGTATGTCTATGATAATTAGACATACTATGTCCAGATATCGGTATAACCCAAAATAGATACCTTTATGGAGATCGGTATGTGACGATTGTCTTTGTGCAACAAAGAGGTGTACCTACTTAGGTGTTAACCATTCTCATCTTTATGTCTTGTTTGTCCAGTTTATGTCCAGTTTGCAGCTCTCCATGCTCTCGTCCAGTTTGTCTACTTTGTGTCCAGTTTACCGGCCAGATAATAAAATGTATTCCGACCAGTAGCCCCGAATTGTTTCAAGATAGCTTTACCAACCATGTCCTCAAGATCTCTGGAAGCGGTTCTGATGGTCACATTTGTCAGTTCACGATACTCCCGATTCGTAATTCTGCCATGTGCCTTAACAAAAGATTTCCCCTTCATCTGCCGCTCATTCAGGTTCATTCCGGCCATAATTTCCGGAGTCAGCCGGTCACGCCAGATTGTTGTAACGAATAATCCCGCCCGCTGTTCAAACAGCGGCTCCGGCAGTCCGGCCTCGCGGCATAGCTCGATCATGGTCTGGGTACCGGAACCGACCCGTTCGATGTAGCGGGCCAGGTAGAGCGACTCGGCCAGAAGCGGGTTATATGGCACTGACGGGTGATCATGCCGGAGACTGTCCATGGTAAGTGTGCCAGGCAACGAACCGGGGTTCCAGATTTCGAGCCTGTCGGCAAACAGTCGAACCTCGACAGAGGCATTACTGTGATAGTCCCGGTGAGCAATAGCATTGACGATAGCTTCGCCCACGGCATCGGGAGGGAGTTCATAGGTCGCAGGCGCAGTAATGCTGACATCCCTGACGTCGACAGCGCGGTCAATCCGGTCGAGAACAAAATCGCGGGCAAGGTTTGTCTGCTCGAAAAGATCACCACCATAGACCTGCATCGAAACAAATGGGCGCCGATATTCCGTGCCACGACAATGCATGCACTTGACTTCAGCAGTCCGGTGGAATTTCTGCGGATTGTTGCCGAAGAGCATGATCGCTGCATTGGAAGGCTTCTGGTCGTGAACGAGGTTGAGGTGGGTCAGCAGCGCCTGGGTGCTGGTGTTTGATTTCAACGGAAATCCGCGTTCGCGGCGGGCGGTAGAGCCACTTCACCGCCCGTTCCAGTGAGCGCCGGGCGTAGAAACAACTGGTCCGTGTGGCACTGTTGACGTTCTGCTCGGCCTCGCGGGCGGTTTCGTAGAGTTCGGGCCAGTCGGTGCTTAGGAAGGTGAAGTTGGACATTGCTACTCCGCTATTCAGGCGCGCCATGATTCAGACGCTCCAGTAAGGCCGTTATATCCTGCACAAAAACAGGGCCGTATTCCTCGCCCCGATAAGCGCTCTCGTTCCGCATATGCATCCCCCAACCCGCCTCGCCAAGTAGCGGCCGCATGGCAATGGTCAGACGGCGCAGCTCCGAAGCAAGCAGCAACGGATCGAGATCCTGTCGTCTCGGGTCGATCAAGCCCAGCCAGAGAATCTCCAGCGCCCGGAACAGCGGTGACCAGTTTACCCAGGCTGTTTTTACCCCGTCGGGGCGGAGCAACTTATCAAGCAAGCCGGGTCGGAGCCAGTACATCTTTTCCCGGTTACTGCTGCGCATCTCCACCACTCCCGAGCGAGCCATTTCCGCCAGAGCACTCTGGGTGGTGCGGGCAAAATAGCCGGTCTGGCGGGCGATGTCGGCAGGGTGAATTTCATCACTGGCACCAAGCAGACAGAGCAGTTCGCAGCGGGAATTGACCCCCAGAAGCGCCCGCAGGCGGAGGAGCAGCGTCGCCATCCCCTGCACGGGGAATGGCTGGGAGTAGCCGCGCAGTTTGACCGGTCCGCGCAGCAGGCCGTGGGCACTGAACTCCGGTGCTTTCTCGGATGACAGCGGCAGTGATTTGCCGTCCTTAAAATAGAATAGAGGTTCGGGAGTTGCCAGGGCATGGGATGAAGAGAGGGTCTTCCATTTGAGAGTATTGCTGGATTTTTTCCCCAGCAGCTCCGCGACGGCGCTCAACTCGGCCGTGCAGTTAAAGTCGAACTGTTGCAGCAGATTTTTCAACCGTTGCGCATTCATGAGTGAACTGTTGAACGTCAACCAGTCCAGTATTTCATCGAACAGGCGGGCATCATAACGGCAGACCGTCAGCGACAGCAGAAGCAGCGGCTCGGGGTCGATCACGCGGCGCTCTTCCGGTGCGCCTTGTCCGGCAACACCAAGAGCCGACCATTGCCGCCAGAGAAAATCCAGCAGCTGATTGAGAACAGTCGTTTTAAACTCTGTCAACGAGATGCTCATAGCCAAACTCCTGAAGAAACCATTGCAGCCCTTGCAGATAACCATCCGACGGATCGTGGGAACGGGTCCAGCCGGCGGCGGCCAGCAGTTCTTCATCCGTAGGCTGTAGTTCCCGCAAATCTGCTGCATGATAGCTGCCGGACTGATCAACTGCCGCATACAGCTTGAAGTGGATCTGATCGTAACGGCTGATAAATCCAACCGTCAGTTTTTTCCCGACAGTCTCCCAGGTGAGCCGTTCGACAAACCCATCAGGCAGCCCCATACGGAATAGACCACCGTCACCGCTGCTCGGGCCGTTGTTGAGCCAATCCTGCTGCAAGCCGAGGTCAAGCGCCACTTCGTGGGCTTCCCGAACAAGCGCCTGCGGCAGCGGCGACGGGTCAAGCAGAACACCGTCGTCATTCATCAGGGCCACGATATCAACGTCCTTGGTCGTCCGCGTAATCAGTCCGGTGGCTGCCAGCGCTGAACCGCCGCACACCACCAGGTTGAAGCGGGGCGCACCGGCCAGTTCCAGACGCCCATTCAATAAGCGAAGAGCCTGATTAAATTTTTCGTAGTCGTGGGTCATTGCTATACCTATTGCGTATTATGCGCACTATAAATAGCATTGTGCGGTTTTGCAATGAAAAAACTTACCGTGCCTTCAGGTATCCGTGGACGGAGTCCAGCAGAGTCTGATAGTCAAACTCCTCATAGGGAATGCTTTTGATCAGCAGGGCGTTTGTCATGATCACCATCTCCCGTTTGATGGCAATCAATTTAGCAGTTAACGGCATAGTATGTCTACAAAAAATAGACATACTATGCTTAAAACAGGATATAATTGCTAACCTGCATTGACGTTAGCGCTGAAGCAGAGACTGGTGCTATTTTGTTGCCACCATCTATCATCACCCGCGAAGATGGAGCCGTCTCTGTCGAGTTAGATTGTTATATCAGTTCTGCCGACCGTCTATATTAACGCTGTATAACTTATATTGTATAGTATCGTACAAATTTATGTATGCTTTTATACATTTTATTGTATTTAAAAGGACAATACATTGAATATCGTCTCGACAAATATAAACGTTGATCGCTTTATTGAACTGCTTCGTGAGGAAAAACTTTATGAATGATACTACCTTACTGGAAAGGCTATCCCGGCTTGGTTTACCTCTTATGGAGACCAGCAAGGATTTCGACGTAAACATGACGCTCGCCGAGGTCGTAAAAAGTAAGGATACCCGGTTATGGGAAGGGTTTCCGGTACTACTGGTTAATTCCGCCAAGGATTATCGTTTCGATTATTTCCACGTTATGGAGAATCTTACTGCCACAGAGGAAAAGGAGAATTTTAAATCCCTTTTACTCCTGTCTCTGGCCCTCTACGAGTCCTACCATGTCTCATATTTCTGGACGAAACAGCTAAATGATCAATTCACCGATCAGGAAAAATCACAGTTCAAACAATTAAAAGGAGTTCTGGCACAAAACGATCATTTTGATTTATGCGGTACACAGTTCCAGGCAGCACGACTCAAGGGGATGTTTGATCTTTACTTTGAGAAGGAATCAGGAAAAAGCAAACAACGAAACGACAAGTATGCAGAGTTATCGCTTGAGTTTGCCTTGTCGCAGCTCTTTTCTCCCAAACAAAAAGAACTTTTCAAAAAAAAGTTGGATGGGCAGTCACTGTCAAAGACCGAAAAAGAATATTATTCTCGTGCGGTGAAGAAAAAGGTCGCATCTTTGGCCAACCCGGAACTGCATCGCCTGGCGCAGAAGTTAATGCAGTATTGAACTTATTGATGCGGCGCAACGATACATGGAACGGTAGATACTATTTGTTAATCTGATCCTTCAAAACACCACTCGGCTTGAACGTCAATATCCGCCTGGCTTCAATGGTGAGCGTCTCGCCGGTCTGCGGATTGCGACCACGGCGGTCAGCCTTCTGTTTAACGACAAAATTGCCGAAACCGGATATTTTAAGATTCTCGCCGGATTCGAGCGTACTTTTCATAATGGAAAAAACCGCTTCTACCATCTCGGCTGATTCTTTTCGTGTCATGCCGATGCCTTCCTGAACCTTTTCAAAGATGTCTGCTTTGGTCATTGTTTCTCCCACATTATTTTCAATTTGCAATCTCACAAACCGGACTTCAAAGTGTTTCCCAGAATCTTTGAAACAAAACGTTCGCCATAAACCTCCCCGGCAACCAGCGTGCGGATGCGCTCCAGGGTTTCAGGCATTCGCCGGGCAGTTTCAGCAGCTTTCATGGTATTTGAATACGCCGACGTTACATCCTCACCCGTCACTTCATAACCATATCCTTTAACCAGCCATTTGAGAGCAGTCATTCCGGCCTCAATGGCAAAAAGAGGCTCAGTCTCTGCCATATCCCGTGCAGCTCTGGTGAGGGTTTTGGGATCGCAGGGGGACCTGTTTGCCAGTTCGAGCGCTTCCGGGTAGAGTCCCGCTGATTTTGCCGCAGCAAACCATTTTCCTTCCTCTCCCGGAGAATTTCCCACCAGATCGTTTAGAATTTCCCTTGGATTCTTATGTGGATATTTCTGGGCAATCGCCCGAAAAGTCGCCAGATGAGTGCTCTTCCGGTTGGCTTCGATGGCGTAGCGCCGATATGCTTCTTCAACCGATCTATCTGAAAGCAGGATTTCCTCACATGCCCTGGCTATTTCATAGGGACTCTCGTTTTTCCCACGGGAATCTTCCGCATACTGAAGCGCCTCGTCATTTTTCCCCATGGCGGACAGCGCCTTCACTCCCCATTTCCGATAGTGCCATGCCTTGTACGACATCAATGCAAGCAGCTCCAGAATCTCCCCAGTTCTCCCGGCTTTGAGCAATGCGCTGAGGCAGGCCGAGGTGCCCTTGAAATAGCCGAAGACCCCCGGCCCACCGCTCCAGGCCATGCGCACCGTGCCGATCAGTTGATCCGCCCAGATTGAAGCGGTCCGGGACGTGCCGCAGAGTTCTCCCCACTGGTCGGTCAGTTGTTCGATATAGGGGATATCATCTACCTGGACCGCCTCCCAAAGTCGTTCCAGCCATTGGTGACGCAGCTTATCATCAGCCGGCGCTTTAGCAATAACCGGCGTCAGTTTTTCTATGGCATTATTGACCGCCGTGCCGATTGCTCCCGAAGAGCTGTCCACATGTTCAAGGGCAGGGGAAAGTTTCTCCAGGAACAATACCGCGCCCATGGCCCCCAGAATCTGATCCTTGCGCGCAACCTTACCGATTTCCGCCACAGCTTCCTTGATGCGTAAAATAGCCGGATCTGAGCGCCATCCGAAGCACCCTTTCCGGAAACGGGCGGAAAATCCCCATTTGTAGCTGTTTTCTGTGCTCATTTTCACGTCCACAGCAGTCGCTCCGACTACCCCAAAGTTATTCAGTGTTATTCACATTTTTAAGAGACACCTCAAGTTCATTTTTCTCGATTTGAAGTACCTAATTCGCCGTATTCTGCCATATGATTTATATCCTCACAAAATAAAAGTTATGCACCGGATTGCATTACTCATCAGGAAAAGCGTTATGGAACATTCCCTCCGGGGAGTCGTGATAATTGGACGGAGTCGAGAAGCGCCGATGGAGATGTTGTACCAACAGAGGTAGTCGTCTTCCAGCTTCGCCTCAAGCAGACGGGCAAAGCGGCGCTCGCCGGGGGGTGTCGAATTTGCAGATGGTTGTACTGGGAATCAGGGTAGACATGGGTTCACCTTGGATTTTATGAATAATGGAGACGCGGCCCCAATATTCCGCTCGGCCCCAATATTCCGCTCCCTTTCGTGTCGGGTTTGTCGGCTTTATGTGGGGTTCATCCCACACGTAGATCATGTCGGGTTTGTCGGGTTTATGTTGGGTTTCTTTCGCAGCCGGTAACGGGTGCTTCTGCCAGTCGTTCCGATCTTATCAACTAGCCCAAACGACAACAGATCACGCAGATCACGCAAAGCGGTTTGGCTGTGACTACTTGTCAGTTCCTGATATTCGCTGTTTGTGATCTCCCCTTTGATTTTCAGGTATGTTATTGCCTTTACCTGCCGCTCATTCAGATTTAACCCGGCCAGCACATCCGGTGTCAGACAGTCCCGCCAGATTGTTGTGACGAAAAACCCTTCTCGCTGCTCAAACTGTGGCTCCGGCAGTCCGGCCTCGCGGCAGAGCTCGATCATGGTCTGGGTACCGGAACCGACCCGCTCGATGTAGCGGGCCAGGTAGAGCGACTCGGCCAGAAGCGGGTTATATGGCACTGACGGGTGATCATGCCGGAGACTGTCCATGGTAAGTGTGCCAGGCAACGAACCAGGATTCCAGATTTCAAGCCTGTCGGCAAACAGTCGAACCTCGACAGAGGCATTACTGTGATAGTCCCGGTGAGCAATTGCATTGACGATAGCTTCGCCCACGGCATCGGGAGGGAGTTCATAGGTCGCAGGCGCAGTAATGCTGACATCCCTGACGCCGACAGCGCGGTCAATCCGGTCGAGAACAAAATCGCGGGCAAGGTTTGCCTGCTCGAAAAGATCACCACCATAGACCTGCATCGAAACAAATGGGCGCCGATATTCCGTGCCACGACAATGCATGCACTTGACTTCTGCAGTCCGGTGGAATTTCTGCGGATTGCTGCCGAAGAGCATGATCGCTGCATTGGAAGGCTTCTGGTCGTGAACGAGGTTGAGGTGGGTCAGCAGCGCCTGGGTGCTGGTGTTTGATTTCAACGGAAATCCGCGTTCGCGGCGGGCGGTATCCAGAAACCATTCCACCCGCTTGCGGGATATGTCTTTCAGGGTTGCCTGCTCACAGGGAGATGTGTCGAAGGGAGGCACCCGCAGTGCACCGCTGGTGTCGAGATAGTCCACGAGACTAGCATAGACCTCGGCAGTCAGAGCGCTGGCATCTTCAATACGGCGGCGGATCAACTCATTGCTCGCCTTACTGACAAGCTGCCGCATCTTTGGATGACGCTGTTTTTCATCGGAGCCCCAGACATACACCAGACGGGGTTTACCATGACGGCCAGCATGATCATATTCATTCTCTGTCGGAGAAACACCATCTGCATCCTCAAAACCGTACTCATAGCCGAAGATGCCCAAATAGATGTCGCACCCCTCAACCTCTTCCAGATAGACCGTGTCTGCACGCTGGTCCCGTGCCGGAAGTTCCTCGAACAGAAAGACGTCCGAAACAAAGCGGCGCAGAACCGCATCTCCCAGGAGAAACGCCTTAAGATCCCGGCGAACCTGGGCAAACTCTTTCTGGACGCTGCTGATGAATATTTTCTTGCGGGTCATGGTCATGTCAGTTCTCGATTTGTCAGGATAAATATTTTACACATCAAGTGCGGAAAAGACATTAAGGACGTCAAAATTCACCGAACATGGGAACTATCGCGCCTTGAGTATACTCCGGCATAGTTACACGATTTTTTTCGGCTGTTTCACAATTCCCCCTTAAATGCCTTATCCAGAATAGACGGCAGCATGGCATCCAGTTCGGCGGCAGTTTCGGCTTGGAGGTGTTTTAATTCGAAAATTTTTGCTAGGAGATCGTCCAGATAAGAGACGATGTGACGTTGTTCGGAGATGGTAGGGAGTGGCAAAGGTAATTCCCTGATTGCCCGTAACGGCACTGTCGGCTGTGCTGTTCCTGTTGTCGAAGACCATGTTTTTTCAAAAACGGTCTGAGAATTAAGCATATGCCAGACGTATCTGCTTTCGACTATTTTTCGGTTGGGTTTGAGGATGGCTATATGTCGCTGAAAGCAAAAAGGTTCGTCTGTGTCAACAACAGTCGCAATTCCAAGGGTGGCCCCAACTGCGCTGTAAAGAATATCACCCCTTGCAGGGACACGATGTGGCTTCAGAGAGTTAAAGTATGTTTCTGAAACTTTCTTGCTGTTATTGAAATGTAGCTTACCTGACGAGACATTGCCGACAAAAATAAACTTGATTCCGGAATCACTGAACTGAGGGGTGTTGTGGTCGCCGTCAGTAATTGAGGTACAAGTATCACTAAGCGTTGACTGGCCGAAACGGGCAGCTAAACCCTGATAAACGGCTTCAACGGCTGAACGAGAAAGAGCCTCAGCTTCCGCCACGGCTTGCTGCCTAAGCCCCCGCGCTTCTCCAATCTTCGCCGTCAGTTCGTCGATCCGCGCTACAATGCGCTGCTGCTCGGCCAGCGGCGGGAGGGGAATGATTGCCGCAAAAAGGTTTTTCGGTCGAACAGCGGCATACCCTGTCGTGCCTTTAGCATCAGCGTCTAGCTGTTCTTGAAGGTAGTTAGCACTGAATAATGCTTGCAGCCACTTGGGGTCAAGCCTGTCATTACGGACATCAAACAGAAAGAAGTGGCTGGTACACAATGCTCCTTCACCTATAGGAGGGACAAATCCTATTGCACCCTTTTTGCCCCATATTTCAGAAAGAATGACTTGTCCTGCCTTCGCAAGTTGATGCCGCTTCATTTTTAACAAATTACCGTCAGCAGGTGTATCCAGCACAACACCTTTTCCATAGAGCTTTACCGACAGCTTTGGGTAACTACGCGATTCAGGTGCATCAATGTACTCCTGACAGTGCGATATCACCTCCCCCAACGCCACCAGCGGCCAAAACTTGCTCATCTATTTCTCCTGTATCGTTCCATCAAATTGACTACATGTTGCTTCTTCACCATATTTTGCCCAGCTGGCTAGTAATAAGCTAGGGGTAAGCTAGAAGTACGCTAGAGGTAAGCTAAAATCTAATCGTCTTGATTGAGATACATAGTAGCAATTTCATCTAGTTATCAGATCAGCCGGACAATTTTCCAATCTAGAAAACAGGTTTTCCAATCTAATTCTCAATCTAAAACACGTCGCCATCTAGCGCGAAGACCTCTACCACCAACGTTTCTGATTGTTCCGTCCTGAGACGACATTTCCTGAAGCAGGTTCCGCACCTTCGCCTTTTTCTGCTCAACGCTCAACAAGTCCGAAAACTTGTCGAGAAGCAATTCCTGAAAATCTTCAGGGCCTGCTTCGTTGTGTTGATCGAGAAATTTGAGGACCAGATCTTTGTAGTACTGCTTATCAAAGGCCCGATGCTTGGTGTATTCCGCCTTCTGTCCCGTAGTCTTGGCTACCTTGGCGGAAATAAAGAGGTTGGGGTAACGTCCCTCGATGAGGTTACGTTTGCGCAAGGTCTGTGTGTGCGCACGGTCCACAGTCAGTTTCTTTTGAATCCGGTCAAGAAGCACTACATCGGACAAGGTCAGGTCCTGTTCTTCCATAAGGACTCGGCTGTAGTTCTCATCGATCAGCTTGCCGAAGATAGTGATCTGCACATGGTCCGGATCCGAGAGATCATACTCCGGGAGGGGAAAGTAGCGTTTCCGCTGTCCCAGGAACATCCGCCGGATTCCGAGCCCCATGGTGTCAATCATGTTGAGGCTCACCATTGCCTGGGTCAGGAACGGATTGCGGTAGCGCTCAGGTGTCCGTTCGTGCAAGACATAATCCTCCACTGTCCCGTCGTAGAAGCTGCCTACATTGCGGAGAATGAGCCGGTCAACCTTTTCAGTAACTATGATCCGCGCATTGCGGGAATAATCCTGATGGGCGATGCAGTTATTCAGGGCCTCCAGGATAATTTTTGGATCATACTTGGTCAGTTCGACGGGGATGAGTTGGTTGAACGGCTGAATGCGGAATTTGATGTTCCGGATTCGCTTGAAAAGCTCTTCCACATTGAGGAGAAACGGCGGTCCGAAATGCTCATATGCCTCTTCGTCCGCCTGCAACTTCCAGGTGATCTGTGCCGGGTAGGGATTGAGGTGGTGGGCTGCCTCCGGGTTTCCCAACAGCAGAATTGCTGCCCTGGTCAGCTGCCCGTTGCGGGTCAGTTTTGCTTTGTCAAGGAAAGTAGGTTCATCCCACTTTTCCATCTCATGACCGAATCGGGCATCCCGGATTCTGGCGGAAAAGTTTTGCCGCGCAATATGAAGAGCCGCCGGGGCGAGGTCGTTGATTGTCGCCTGCGGACAGATTTCCGCCGTCCAATCACGGTGGCCAACCTGTCCGCGAATCGTCTCCATCTCGTTTATCGCAAGAGGAGCCAGGGATTCACCGTCGCGGCCCCAATAATGGCCTTTCCAACTGGTGGGGATACCGGCGGGAGCAGCCGGAATCTGGAACATCAGCACTCTTCCTTCCGATAAACTCAGCTCATAGATTTCCTGAAAGGTAATTCCATTAGTCTGCTGCACCACTTCATGCTTCAGGCTATCAAGTCCAGCTCTTTCGGGTCTGTAGCGGGTCCCGACGATTTCTCTGGGGAACTTGTCCTTTAAACCAAAGATCAGCCATGCCGAATGACGCCCTTTCAGGTTTGCTTCATTGCTCAAGGCGGAAAAGTACCTGCCGAGTTCATCAAACGAAAAGTTGGTCTTGGCTTCCTTGAATTCCAGCCACTCTGTTTCCGAGGGCATCTGCCGGTACTCGGTGAACATCAGTACAAGTTGTTCGTGCGAAAACATAGTTCTCTTCCACCTTAATGTTCTTTATCAGTTGGTCAGACCTGTCCGGTCGATTTATAACCGTTTATAACTGATATCAGGTATAAATGTGTATAAATGGCTATAAATTTGCTCCATCCCCCGCCAAAACCTGCCGAATCTCACCCATAATCTCCAATATCCTCTGTTCCTTCCGAACAATATCCTCCACCAACTGCTCCGGCGGCAGATGTTCGAAGTCATCTTTGCCGGTGGGATTCTTGATGTCCAGGTTGTAGCCGTTCTCGATGATCCGCTCTACCGGCACGCGCCAGGCGTGCTCGTTCTCCTCCCTGTTGTTCCACCATGACAGGCAATCAGCAAATTCCTCGAACTGGACCGGCTGGGTTTTGGTGTAGTTCTTCCGCCCTTCCGGCAACGGCTGTTCATAGTACCAGACCTTTTTGGTCGGCCCGGAGCGGTCGAAGAAAAGGAGGTTGGTGGGGATACCGGTATACGGGGCAAAAACGCCATTGGGCAGACGCACTATGGTATGCAGGTTGAAATCTTTGATCAGTCGTTCTTTGATCCGTCCGCAGATGCCGTCGCCGAAGAGCATGCCATTGGGGACGACCACCCCGGCCCGACCAGGCTTTGGCTGGCGCTTGAGCTTGCGCATTATCATCTGGAGAAAGAGCAGCGTCGTCTCCGAAGTCTGCATCTCGGCCGGAAAGTTGTTGAGAATTCCTTTTTCCTCTTCGCCGCCAAAAGGGGGATTGGTCAGAATGACATCCACCCGGTCCCGGTCGCCGATTTCATTGAGCGGAAAACGGAGGCTGTTATCCGGATCGATTCTGGGGAATTCCAGCCCGTGCAGCAGCAGGTTCATCTGCACCAGCAGATAGGGGAGCGGCTTGGCTTCGCCGCCATAAATGCTGCTACCCTGGAGAATTTTTCGCTCTTCGACGGTACTGCACTGCTTCTCCAGGTGGCTGTAAGCCTCCACCAGAAAACCGCCGGTGCCGCAGGCCGGGTCAAGGATGGTTTCACCCAATTGGGGATTAAGGACATCGACCATGAAGCGGACAACCGGGCGAGGGGTATAGAATTCTCCCGCATCACCGGCAGCATCGCGCATCTCCTTGAGCATCGATTCATAGAGGTGGCTCAGGGTGTGAATTTCGTCGGACGAAGTGAAGTGAATGCCGTTGACCTTGTTTATCACGTCCCGCAGCAGGTAGCCGTTGATCATCCGGTTGATGGTGCCTTTGAAGACGGTGGCGATGACATCTCGCCGGTCGCCGCCATTGATACCCTGGAGACCGCGCAGATAGGCGAACAGCCCGGCACCCCTGGTTCCATCCGGGCGGACCGCTTCATCGTTGTTGACGAAGGCTATCAGTTCATCGCCAGTTATGCCGTCTTCCCGTGCTGCCCAATCGCGCCAGCGATACGGTGTCTCAATTGCAGGACGGAACTTCTCACCGGAAAGGATCGCTTCCTCCTCCCGAATCCGTTCCATGTCATCAAGGAATTTGAGGAACATGATCCAGGTAAGTACGGGGAGCCGGTCGATATCGCCGGAGAGCCCCTTGTCCTTGCGCATGATGTCGCGGGATGATTTGACGATTGAGCCAAGTTGTTGGGCGGTAGTCTGGGTTTGGGCGGTTTTATTGGTGCGGGCCATGAGATTCCTTTAGGTATTGATGGTTATTCTGATTTCATGTTTGATGAGCTAAATGCTCGATTCCGGGTTGGCTTATCAGTTCAGTCAAATGAAACGCACTGGGAAGAAACTTATCTGTACGTGGAAAGGCACACCGGCTCGGCGAGGGCTTTTTCCCGCTGACCGGTGCTACCGTTAGCTGGATTGTTTGTAAAAGGTGTTCTCATATTTAATACTGACCCATGCCCATCTCTTCGTCTCTCATAGACTCCACATCTATTTGCCTATCAATATTGGCAATTTGATCTTTCACCCATCGCCTTACATTACCATTGCTATGTTCTAACAAGGAACTTAGTGCTGTTTTATCAGCTATTAGGTATGGCACTAGTGAACCAGACCATCCCCTTGTACCCATATTTGCACGAAGAGCATTGGATACTCTCTCATCATCACCAAACCGTACAAGCAATGCCACAAACAAGTCAGAAGGCTGCTGTTTTTCTCCAATGGATTCTAGGATATTTAAACAGTTAGCCACAAAAATCGGACCTAACTTCGGCTGTCCTTCACACCAAGAGATCACACTATCCACTGGAACTACCGATAAAACACTCGGCATCTGGTTTGAAAAGCTATCTTCCCGATCTAGTAATTGTTGCAACCAATACTGCTCATCATCCTTAGCTTGAATAATAGCATCTCCAATTATTGGCCAAAGTGTATCTCCATACTCACGCATCAGATCAAGTAACAATGGTTTTGTATAACTCCAGATGTCGCTGTGGTTTAACCCACGTCTACACGCGTCAATAAGTTGGTTTGTCAAAGCAATGGCAAATTTCTGATCAGGCTCCCGCAACAACTTTTTTGACAAGTCATGCCATTGATATATGTCTGTTGAGGTTCCCTGCCGATCTTCATGCAGAGGCACGCTAGAGACCAGTTGTTTAAGTGGCTTTTGCAGAATATCTATGCTCCCTTCATTGCCAAAGCAGTACATATAGATCACATTCAAGGCTGCCCAACAGGCTTGATCGTCAAGCTCTGCCAATTCCAAACAAAATCCCATTACTGATTCTGGATCAATACCGTCAGTAACGCACCCATAGCTCAATGCAATGGCACTATTTGACGGGATTGCTTTCTTACGTATCAATTCCAGCAATATATCAAGATGAGACTTTTGAATATTGCCAGTCCTGATAAAATCAGGGAAGAGAAACACAAGTCTTTCATCTGCCAAAAGGTCATCAATTTTCTTTTGCCAAAGCTCAGGGGACTTTTCGAAAATTCCACGATAAATTCCCGTAATAAAGCTCGGGTTTTTTGGCTCCACAACTACAAGTTGATCGAAAGATTGCTCCAGCAAATGACTAACATCTTCCAGAACAAGAGCCAACTGATAGCCAAAGGAATAAGATTGCTTTTGATTCCCCTTTAGTAGCAAATTAAGGTAGGGCATAAGTTCATCGACATTTTTAGCAACTTGAATACCCAACTCTTTGGCATTTTCAGCAGCTACATCGATATAGTGACCGTCTTCCCTTTTGCGGTGTTCCCAAGGTGGGTTGACAACAAGAATTTTGAGTTTTTCCAACAAATCAGCACTATCAGGACTCAGTAGTTCAAGCCAGCTGTTTAGTGCGTCAGCAGACTCTTTCTCCATTCCCATTGAATCATACTCAAAAGTGTTTTTAATACTTTCCAATGCAGCAGGCCAATAGCGGCCGTTTATAGAAACGATTTGCTTGATCGCAACATCAAGCATAGCAATACGACCTCGATTAACAAAACCGCGTATTGAGTGGCCTATAGCTGCGAGCACTTTCTCTTTCTGAGCTTCTCCCCGCCCCAATATGATAAGCATTAAATTGAAGGCCTCTTGCCAATAATCAAAGATCTCCTGCCATAGCTTTGGTCGCCATTCTTCAAGCGGGGCTTTTGTCCCTTGATATTCTGCACCGATAGTTCGAGTTCCACCATACGTACTTATTGCTTGATCCAATGCTTTCAGTACAACTATATCAATTTCTAAACGGTTAAGATCAAGCGCCCGCCTTAAAACATCAAAACGGATATGTGGCGCAGCCTCTGTACCAGACAAGTTTACCCTAAAAAGCTGCGAAAACATTCCTGTTGCATTGTTGCCCCAAGATTCGTTCTCTGCTGATGCTAGTAGTAACATACACCAGGCAGATTGCTCGAATGCACTAGCATGAAAACATGATTTCTCTAACCCCCATACGAGGTTTCTGCGTATATCTCCTTTAATTTCTTGAAGCTCAACGAGTGACATTCCACTCAAAACTTTATAAAGTGCTTGACTAGTAGATTCGGGATTCACTTCAACAAATGCGCGGAAGAGTTTCGAACCCCTCTCTGTAAGCAACGCTTCCGCATAGACAAAAGGGCTTTGACCACCAAACAAACGCTCTGAAAACCGTTGAACACTTGGCTGATTATCAAGATAACTCGCTTGTGTACAAAAGCTCTGCAGAAGAGAATCTGGCAAATTATCTATCAATTGCTTTTGTCGATCATATGAAGTCTCCTCCCACCACACAGATGCAAGTGTTAATGCAAGGGGTTTGGGAACTACTCTAGCGTACCTGCCTGCTCTATTAATAATTTGCCGATTGTGAAAAATGTTTATTACGCGATCGAAGGCTATTAATGTGGATCTAGCAACATCTTCTGCAATAAACTTTGCCTCTTCTCTAGCTGCTCCATCTGACGTACCAAATACATCAAATAACGAGCAAGCCGATAATAGGTCTTTATCGGCTTCGGTTACACCACCATCTCCATCGATAAGTTTTCTTACCACCGAGTTAGTTCCTATCGAACCCAATAAACGGCCTTCTTTCTGGTATTGTTCTGCGATGAGCGTCGCCATCAATGGATAACCTTGGGCAAAACGAGCTACTCGGTCTATATCACTTGTATTTAAACCTACCAGGATTGGCGTTAATAAATGTTTTATCGCATCATCTGATAAAGGTGAAAGATTGATATGGATCGATTCATCAACTTGTTCATGTGAATAACCCACGGTGACAACTCTCAAGAAGCACTTAATTTTATTAACTTCCTTCGATAATTCGTTGTGGAGATTAACACTGCAGTTCTCTATCACAGCCAAACCATGGGCTTCACTTTCAACGGCACGGCGAATACTATTTTTTATGTCTTTTTCGTAACCGGGGGCATTATAAATAAGGATGCAGGAATCATTAATAGACGAAGAAGCATTGATAGCCTCAAGAAGAAGGCGAGTTTTCCCCAAGCCCGATGCGCCTGTCAGCCTTACGACACACTGATCAAGATCTAATGCTTCAATCAGAGCTTTAAAATCGTCGTCACGTTTTTCATCACTAACAAAATGGTAGCTGTGATTTCTTTCGATACTTTTCCAATCATTGATATCCCTAGAGGCTAAGTTCTTGAAACGGTTAATTGTATTTTTTTCTAATATAAAGTTCTTAAACACGATGTAAGAGGTGGAATCAGTACTTTCTGGCTTAACAATCGTGCAATGATCTACATTGTTAATTGTCTCAACCTTATGGTTCCTAAAGATACTTTTGGAACTAGAAGAAGAGACTATATCGTCATTTGCCGCGATAATACTCAAAATATCCAATACATTATCCAGCTTACTATCTACCCACTGATCATTTAGGTCATCTAGCTCGCTTGAATCACGGCATAAACTCTTAAGGTGCCTATTTCTGAATGATATGTATTTCCCTACATTGGCAAACCCTGAACCATCATGAGGCACATCGAAAAAGCATACTTTCCTGATGTTGTGATTTATTTTTTTATCCTTCATGCGTAGCAGCAGCTTTTTAACAACCAGCCCGCCCAGACTGTGACCAGCCAGAATTATTTCGTCGTTGTCCAAATCGCACCGATTTTTGATATCTGTAAGCAACCCATTAGCTATATTCAAGATACTCGGAGCGCGCTTCCAGAACTGCTTTAATAAATGCGGTGATTCATAGCCATGGGAAACAACGCTAAAATCAAGATCAGGATCGGCCTCAAGGAACTCAGGAAATTTCCCCCATGTTTCATCCGCCACACCTCCTAAGCCATGTACAAGTATTATTTTCTTTGCCATTAATCCCTCTCTGTGCGTATTAATGCCCATTGGCAAAAATCTACTGGAAATATTGTGTATTTGTAGGTTCCAACGGGGTTGCACTTGACCTGCCGGGCAGCCTTATCGCCCGGACACGGTCCAAGTGCAAGTTGGGACATCGCTTTCCTTAAATGTGAATATATGAAGGGCTCCCCAAATGTTTACTCACCGCTTCTGGTCTCTCTGGGGTTCAGTGCGCTAAAGACCGAAGGGACTAAACTGTTACCTCTCTGTTATTCGGTTTCAAGTTTTAGATATATGGAGCGTTACCCTGTTATTTCCCCAATATTAGCAAGTTACAAGTATCAGCATTCACTGACGTTCCTCACACTCTGTCTTAAATGCATTTTTTAAACCTATATACTGGAGTGCCTTATTGTCACTTGGTTTTGCAATCTGAATATGATCAGCCTCTATTCCAAGGAGTTGTTTATTGCAAAGTTGAGTTGCACTAGCCATTGGTACGATTAGAGTAGAAGCTATTTCTTGGGTTTCAAAGGCGCAATAAGAAGGTATGGCTCTCATTTGTGATGATGCTTGCCATTCGACTATCATGTTATTTAAATAACCGTCTAAATCGGCAGGTAACATATCCTGAATTTGTGGGTTAAAACTGAATAAATTTGCCCAGTTGGCAATAGAACTACCTGTCGTTGGAGTTGCCAGGAAATATACCATTTTAATTTTATATGCAACCGTCTCGCGTGTTCTTAATAAAAATTGTCTTGTTACAAGCCCACCCATGCTGTGTACAATAAAAACAATATTCTTGTGAGAAAGAACTCCATCAGCTATTAGCCTTTCGTTCATTTCTGAAGCCAGAGAGCTAATCGATAATGCCTTGCCTATCAAGGGAGAATTATATTCGTATGCATATAAATTAACTCCCAGAAAATCAGAATCACCGGCTATTAGTTGAGGCCAATAGGATGATGTTTTTTTATTGAACCAAGTATCTTTCGAATTACCAATAACTCCATGCACAAAAACAATGACAGAATTATTTTGGTTCTGTCTTCTTACCCAACCAGAACTGAAGGTCTTTATTTGCGTTGGAAGTGCTATGTCGTTGCCACTTACTGTATTAGACGAATTGTATATATGCCATGAATTGTTTTGTGGTGGGGTTTTGATAGACGTTGGTGTGTTATCTTTCAGTGTGAGGTGATCTGAAGTCTCCGCTGTTACTGTAACAATCTCTTCTTTAGTAAGGCTGTTACCGCAAGCAGAAGCATCAAATGGAGCTTTTTTTATAAGAGATTTATCCTTTAGATGAGCAATGAGCGAGAAGTGGTGCCCTCCTTCAGAATCCTCGATAATGACAGTTTTCCCATCAGGGATCAGTTTGCAAGATGGAATATTGCCCCAGAGATCGCCACTTTTAATGTTGAATGCGAACTGCTTGCTAAGTGTTTCCTTATAAAGCTGGATCGTTAGCAATTTTGGGTTTACGAGTGCAGATTCACGATAAGCATTACGGTTCTGTCCAGTTCCATTCCGCTTCATAATATCGTTACGAAACTGAATAGCTCCATTAATAAGATTTAGAGCAGCAGAATCTTCCGATTTAAGAGAAATGAGTCCTTTAGCATCACCCGAAATATATACTGGTGAAGGTGGAGCAAAGGTTTCGGCAAATGCCGTGGCTGTTACCAGGAAAATTCCAATTGTTACTACCATATGAGAGATCCTGTTCTTCATGGACAGCTCCTTTGTGTTGTGATTCTGGTATTCTATGGCATAGAACGGGCCATCAGGTTACCGGGGTCACCGGTCCTCCCGTTTGGTTGGGTCACCCGTTTCATTCTTAGTCATATCCGTTGGGACTAAAATCATTTCAGCCGTTGTTATCTTCTCCAGCCGCTCTCGCAACTGTCGGTCAGCCGGATAGTCAGCAACTCCTTTCTCCAACACCTTAATAGCCGCTTCCTGTAGGCCTTCGACAGTCAGCAACTCTGCACATCGCATGATCAACGAGGCAATGTTTCCCATTCGTGGGCCATTCATGCCGATTTTGAGAAGTTCAATTGCTTCTCTATTCCGCCCTAAACTGGACTTGAGGTCGGCGCAGGTCTGGTAGAGTATAATTTTGCCGGGAGTACCGGGGAGTCGAAGGGCCTTCTCCAGCATTGCCGCGCCTTCAGCCGCACGTCCGGAACGGGCCAACAACTTGGCCCACAATTGATACATTACCCCCTTGTTAGTGAGGGCTGGATGATTGAATCCCTTTTCCAGCAACTCTATGGCTTCATCAAGACGGTCCAACTTCACCAGGAGTTCGGCGCAGTATTTATACAAAAAATCTAGCAGTTCCGGATCATCGCTGGCGATACCCCGTTGCAGAATTTCGATTGCCCCTGCCAAATTCCCCTGCCAGGTCATAATCTCAGCCTGCATTTTGTAAAAGTGATTTTTCCCTCTCATGCCGGAGAGCAATATCCCTCGCTGCAATATGGTGATCGCTTCGTCAAGCTTTTGCGCCTTTGCCAGGGACTTTGCGCAACAGAGATAGAGTGACGGCTCCCGCGTCAATTTCGGATGAGACATGGCTTTTTTCAGGAAGGTTACGCCATCCTCGGGATTCTCCGACTGCTCAAGCACCTTGACATAGAAATGAACGAGCTTGACCGGCTCTCTGACCTTCCGGGATTGAATTCCCTGCTCCAGCATGGACCTTGCTTCGGAAAACTGTTGCCTCATGGCCAGTAACTGAGCGCCACGCAGATACAATTCGCTAGGAAACAGTACCGCGCCATCGGCAAGTCCATCCTTTATGTAGAGCAGTGCATTATCATCATCGTCTTCGGCAATATACTGTTCAGCAACTCTCAGGTAGAGGTCCTGCCGCTTGGTGACATGCTTATTACGTAAGGCTTGCTTCAGTAACGGAGCGATTTCAGCGCCCCGTTTCAACTTTGTCAGCAAGTTGGCGTAACAGAGATACAGCTCCCCTAGTTCCTGCATATTAGGTGTATTAATCCCATTTTGCAGCATCTTCTCGGCATCATCCGGGCGTCCGGCCCGTTCCATGTAAATCGCACAATGCCGGATCAAGGATGAAAGACAAGTGACGTTGGTGGTATTGATCCCCTGTTTCAGCACCTGAATCGCCTCGGGCAAGCGCTCATGTTTATCCAGCAATTGGGCGCAATAGAGACAGATGGAAAAGAGGTTGTTTTCCCCGCCCAGATGTTTGAGCGCATCTTGAAACACCCCGACCATGGCGTCGATACCGTTAAGGTTGTATTCAAGCTCGATGAGCAAACGCCAGGCCGCGTAATAGGACCCGGACCAGACAGACCGGCGGGCATGATAAAGTGCTCTCTGGTAATCGCCCCCCACATTGCGGTGCTTCAAGCACAAGGCAAGGTGGTACTCCAGCCCCTTCGGTCTCTTGTCATCAGGCATGGCCGATATTAGGGCAATGCGTTCTTCAAGGGTTTCCACAGATCGGGGGATCTGGGATTGAACCGGAGGAGTGATCAGGGCAAGTGCATAGTTGGTAAGCTTGCTGTCGGCTTCGCCCAGTTCAGCCATGCGGCCGGCTTCAAGGAGATGGTGGCGCAATTCTATATAGGAGACGGTCAGGCGTTGGACTCCCTTTGGTTGGAGCGCCTTGAAATGACGGAAATGATAATCCGCCGCCAAGGAATGAGCTTGGTGCCAATCGTCTACTGTTTCTCGCAGGCGCGATACACTGACCTCCCGCGCTAACGGATGCAGGGAGTCCCAGGCTGGTGAGTTGTCCAGCAAAAAACGGTCGATGAGTTGCCGTCGTAGCAAAAGTGCCGTGGGAATACGATTTTCCAACCCGGTATAGACTTCTTTGGTGAAGGGGCGGCGGTGCACCGCCAGAAACCGTAGTAGCGTTGTCAGGTCATCATCAATCCGAGGCAGGGTTCGCTCTATCAGATTCCGTTCGAACTGTTCCACCAATGAGTGGTCAATGGTCACATCACCCAGTCTGAAAAGGTCGGGAGCCAGAGAAATCAGCTCTTCCAGGGAATCATAAGCAAGACTCTTCACCAGGGTAATGAGCGCACGGGGATTACCACCCAGGCGGTGCCCGATTTCAGTCATGCGATCAAGCGGAAACTTCGCGGTTAGACTGTCCCGGTCAAGCTGCTCTCGTAACAGGTCTGCCGCCTCCTTGTCCGTCAAACCGTCGAGCCGTCTACTGACACAACTTTCGCACCATGGCGCAATATTGATGGTACGGTTACTGATGAGGAGCAGTCGTCCCTTGGGAGTGGCGCTGCTATTCAATTCTTCTACAAGTTGCTGCCATTTTTTCGGCGGAAGAGTGTTGCGGTCACCGAACAGCCCCTGAAACTCGTCAACAACAATGAGGATGCGGTCACGACGAAGCACCCGGAGTAGCGCCCGGAACAAGTCGCCTTGCGTTCCTTTGTCCAGTTCCCGTACAAGGTCACCAATCCCAGCAACTTGTAACTTTTCAGCAAGTTCCTCCAGCGGCGATTCCGTCGGGTCGGGAGCGTCCGGCTGAGGATAGACCTTAAACGAGTGCCTACCACATCTTTCTTCAATCTCACGTGTCAACTGGGTTTTGCCGGAACCGGGGAAACCCTGCAGGATGGCGACTGGCGGACCTTTTGCCAGCCAGTCCGACAGGAAATAGTGCATAAGATCGCTTCGTTGCTTGCCGTGATACTTTGATACCGGCTGCGATTCAAATGCAGAACTAACATTCTGAACCGTAACCTTGCCCATCTCTTCATCTAAAACCTGGGCTGCACGGGCAAGTTGGGTGAGGTCAGGCAATTCCTGTACCTGTTTCAGAATATCGGAAATATCCCATGTCTCGATTTCCGGACAGTCGGGTAGCGGAGTAAAACTCTTCGGGTAGCCAGGCTTTTTCGACAAAAGAAAAAAGATGATAAGGCGGTCAAATTCGCTTTTCTGTTTACGGGCGTTGGCTTTTATTGAGGTTTGGCTGATCTTGTCTGAACTGTCTTCGTTGGTGACCTGTATGGCAATGCGTTTATGACGATCACCAAGGTCTACGGCCTGATAATTGGCTTGTTCGACATTGAGATTCACCAGGTTCCAACCGAAAAGGGAATTGAAGAAGCGAGCGGTAATTGTTTCAAGAATGCGATTGCCATCCGTGAGACTGGACCGAGACCGAGTCTTAACAACTGAGGCTAGCTCATTGAGCCGATCAGCAATATGTGTAGCCTTTTCAAGGCGGGGCAGGCTCATGGTGTCCCCTTCGGAATTTTTGGTTTGTCGGAATCATGACGGTAACGGATGAAGATTGTTTTCCTTTTTCTTGCCAGAAAAGACCGAGGAGTTGGCCCTTGACTAGGGACAAACAAGGACATGAAAGAACTATTATCCTCAGTCAAGGACTGTCCCTTCTTGCTTTCCTTTTTCCGGAATTTCCGATAGCAACTCTATCTGAGTTGCCTTCTCTAAGCCTCTCCTTATGAATTCCAATGCCCTTCTGCTTCTCAGAATATATGAGCAGAAAAACTGCAATTCGTACTCCTGCTGGGAGTATCGGTCAAAGAGGGAATCATATGATTCTGAAAAATACGACAGTTTCCCGAGCTCATACAAGGTGTAGATGGCGGTAATTGTGCTCTTGGGGAGGCTGGTAGAAATCTTGCCAACAGAGACCTGCAGAGACCTGGGGTCAAACCTACACAATTTATGATATTAAGGATTCCCACCATCAGGCTCCATAGAGGACTTTCACCTCCAAGTCAACGATCAACCACCATAGTTGATCATATGGTGCTTTCGCGCCACGCGCCAAGTTGGGCGCACACGGTTGGAAGGTGAGCGGAGTTCACCGTTCCACCGGCCTTAGGCATCAGCTGTTAACAAAAAACTCGGCCTAGTTCATCTACATCATTCTCATTTATAAAAATTTCAAGCATCCTATTTTGGTGTTCTTTTACCTTGAGTGGCCCAAAAGAAAATTCAGAATTGTTACCATCGTCATCGGAAAAATAACCGGTGTAAAACCAGACTTCCGGGAAAGGAATATTTGTCAAATACTCTCCGAGAACTTCACAAGCATTTAAATAGTCTTTCATGTCATACGCCGAAGTCCTGTTGTCTATTATTAGTACCGTAATTTCTTTTTCCGCATGGGCTTTGGCTATTTTACTTTCTATGGCAGCTCTGATTTGCACTTCAAGAGGATCAATAGTTTCAGCCATGTTGCTGATAAAAATATTTGCATTTTCGCCGAACAAAGGGTTCTCCACATTTTCGTCTTTTGATATGCCCGATTCGAAGTAGCAAACAACCGATTTGATCAGTTTTTCATTCGGGAAAAGTTTTGAAATCTTGTCTAGATCACGAAGCCTGATTTTTGGATTTTGACAACATGTTACATAAAACTCTTCTCTTTTTTGTATCTCGAATAATTTTGATGAATCGGCAATAGATGTAATTTCCAGATTGAACAGTTCACCAGTGCTCATTTCTATTTTAAAATCCCATGGGTTATCTCTATCTAATACGTTGACACCTATTTGTTCATTTTTGAAAATCTTTGATAAATGCTTCAAGTAGTGAATAAAAATCAGGTGTTCCCGGTGAGTTGAATCCGTAACGTTAAGAAAAATACGCTCTACAACAGAACCATCACTTTCAATTCTATGAAATCGTTTGTAGTTCCTTTTGCCATTCAACGAATTAACCGGATAGAAATCGCTACGCTTAATATTGATCATCACTCAATTTTCCTAACGGCTTGAGAGTCTGCCGCTAGACGGCAGCACCCGAGGGTTGACGTCAGTGGATACAGCCTAGATAGACGGCACCAAAAACTCGATCAGCTTTATCCAGTAGACTTTCTGAGCAATTTCGGGAGGCTAGGAAACCATATCCTTTCGTTGGGAACATAGCCATACCTGGCATTTCCTCACTTAATGCGTCTGGTGCATGATGCATTGAGTATCGCAGTGCAGCCCACAACTCAAATCCAAGTTCTGCCTCTATCGGCGGATCGTACCCACAATCATCTCCATAGATAAGCATTTTAGGCTTTCCACTTATCTCCTCCCTTAGACGCACTCCACAGAGTCCAGCTACAAGATCCGCAAGTTGTATCCCATGTACTGCTTGAGAGCAGCATATATGCGCGTCTTTAATTACTCCAAAATTCTTGATCTCGGCCAGCCCGCGCCCATCGAGGATGCCTTCATCAATGAAAAGCTCCGCGGGTCTTTCAAGACCCTTCTCTTGCATTACGCGAACAAGTTCTAGTAAATCCGGCAGGAGAGCAAATCGGTTATCGCTCGGAAGAATGAGAACCCCCCACCGGCATTTAGAGTTTATGTAACCGACAAACTCTTGCCGTAACGCCTGCATCACAAGGTTGCGTTCCATTTTCTGACACGAATGAAATTCCGCAACATCTTTTTCTGCAAGCAATTTGCTCAGTTCATCTTGAGGATCATTCTGGCAAAGAACATATGCAAGTAACATAAATCCGTAATTTTCGTGAATGCTTTCATCTATGTAAATATTCATTTCTTATCAAATAAATCCAGTTTTTGGTGCTCATCGAGTTTTTCAAGACCAAGAAGCTCGCGCAGGTCTCGTGCTAGAAGCTCATAAACAACATTTAGGCCCAGCAAACTCGTCTTGAAAGGATCAAGTGTCTCTTCGGAGTCATTGTTTCTGTTCCTCGGTGGTGGATTTTCGAATTGTGGGGTAAGGCTGTTTAGATCGCTTACAATCTGGCCGATTGCCTTGCAGGTGCTCTTTTTCGCGTAGAGAGAAGCTTGATCCGCAAGCTCTTGAAATTTGAAGGCAAGTTCTCCCACATTCTTCACAGCCTCTAACACTTCCTCTGCTGCTGAACCTCTCTCGCGAAAATACTGCAATGCTTTGCTACGGTTCCGCAGTTTCTTCACAGTTTCGGCTAACTCACGATGCCAGTTCACCCGAGCATCGTATGATCGTTCGTGCCGGAACTTTCTCTGCCCCATGTATGTGCCAACTCCTGCAGCTAATAGGGCTCCGAGAGAAGATGCCACGGTGGTAATAAATGTTTGAGTGACGAAGTCCATCAAATAGTCCTTTGCCTGTTAGTTTCCAAGCCGGATTCTCTAGCAAATATCAGCGAACTCTTGAAGTTCGATCAAATATTGCTTGAGATCCTCAAGTCTCTTCCTACTAAAATGCGTCGCGTGGGTGCAGTACACAGTTGGCCACATCGACCCACCTTTGTAGCAATTGGCAAGGTACGTCGAATATGCGTTTCTATAGATTTCCCATTTCTTGTGGGCAGACTTGAACTCTCGAAACCTTTGCCCAGATACATGCAGTTTAATATCGTTGATAACATCCGAAATTTTGTTTTCTACCTCTTTTAATTCCCCGCCGGCCTGAATATTCATGTCTCTCTGGCATAAGCCTGGACCAGGATAGAGAATGTTAAGGTGCATGGCATCTGCTGCTTCCAAGAATGATTCGCAGTCTGTGATTAGCTGTTTGGCTTCTGATTGCTCTATTGTTACTTTCTTTGTTACTTCATGACAGAAAATGTGGCGTAATTCGAAGCATCGGTTGATGCTGGAATATACGCGGTCTTTATCATCAATGACAATTTCGCCGAAGCGCTCAACCTTCCATAGCTTTTCGGCGTAATTTAAATCAAGAAGGTCTGACATGTGGCTGTTTATATGGTTAAAACTGCTGATCGGCACTAAGTGAGAGACAAGTTCACCCACAGAAATTTTGGTTCCGTGAAAAGAGGACACAAAGGAGTAATCGAACTTCATCTCTCCTATTATCTTATTTGCTCTATCTGAATATGGCTTGCCATGATCAATCAAGCCTTTTATTAGAAGTCTAAAACCAGCTTCAAGGCAAGCAACTAGTGAAATTGGAAAGTATTTATTGAACTCGATATCACTGGCTATGTCAGCTTTCGCAAGTTCTATTAACTCCTTCACTTTACCTTGTACATCATAAATCGAAGCAAGATATCTCTGCCGTTCTTTGACTTCAATAATCTCTCCGACAATGTTGCGTTTCTTGCTCTTACTCACCATAATTCGTCCTTAAATTATGACCAACTCATTTTTGAGCGGTTTACGCGCGTGCGTGAACCGGCGATCTTCCCAAATGGGATATTATGACCAATAACCCTGTCGCCCAGCTAACCGGATCTATCATGACATGCGTATCCTCGCATTAAAACCCCGCGTAGAGCAGCGTCTGCAGTTCATTCACCGCTTCCCGAAGCTTTTCCGCCCCACCGAAATACCCGGCAATCTCAATCACATTGCCACGCTCAGATATTGGCGGCACTTTCAAGATATCTGGCACGACGAATTGCGCCGTACCATGCTGGGCGTATTTCTCCAGCAGTTCTTCGAGAATAGCCCTGGCCTCAGTGCTGTAGTGATCGAAGAAATCCTTCCGGTCATGCTTAAGGCGTTCAGCACGCTCGCGGCGAGTTCGTAACGGTGCATTGAAGGCCAGGTGACAGAGCAGATCAAAGTGGTCAGCTTCTGGTTGTCCAACGGAGTCTGCCAGCTCATTAAAGTTGATACCTCTTTCTTCAAGCTGGCGGATAACTTCGGCACGTTCCTTTGGATTGGCCCACTGTTCTCGCATCCGAATTGCACCGGTGAACAGAGTACGAACCTTGTCGGCAGCATAGTCGCAGTATTTGACGACACGGAGTTGTTTGCCATCCGGGTCCAGTTCATAAACCAGGTGGGCGGCAATCGCAACCTGTCCGCCATCAACAAAGTACTTGCGGGGCTCTTTTGTGCCGTCATCAATGACCACTCCCGCCGGGCCCCCTGCCGTGCCGTATTCATCCTGAATACCGCCATCTTCCACAACAGGAGATTCCTCGATGATAGTCGTCTCGTAGGTGGCGCCACTCGTATCGATCTTCTCTTCGCTGACCAGGGCAGGATCTCCGTCAAAATCACTATCGGCAAAGAGCCTTGTGGCACTGCCGGTATAGTCGAGGATGCTGAACCAGAGCTTGCCGTAATCATCCCTGACACGGGTGCCACGGCCAATAATCTGTTTGAACTCCGACATGGAACCGACCACGCGGGCCAGGACGACATTCTTGCAGGTTGGAGCATCGACGCCGGTGGTCAACATCTGTGAGGTGGTAAGGATGGCCGGGGTCTCGGTCTCCAGCTCCTGAAACCTGCCGAGATGACCACGACCAATATCGCCTTCATTCGAAGTCACCCGGCAGACGTAATCCGGGTACTGGCTTACCAGATCCTGGTTAAGGTTGGTGAGTGCCCGTCGCATCTCGTCCGCATGATCCTGATCCACACAAAATACGATAGTCTTGGCAAAACGGTCGGTCTTTCTCAGAAAGTCATTCAGGTGACAGGCAATAGCCTCGGTACGGGCTTTCAGAGCGACAACCCGCTCAAAATCTTTGGTCTGGTACTCCTCGTCCGGTATCTCTCGGCCATAGCGATCCAGCTCTCCCTTGCTGGGACGCCAACCTGCAGCATCGAAGTCAGTGATAATACGGTGGACCCGGTAGGGGGCCAAAAAGCCGTCGTCGATTCCCTGCCGCAAACTGTACTGGTAGATGGGATTACCAAAATAGAGGTAGGTATCCCGGTTGTCTTCCCTGAGCGGTGTTGCGGTCATTCCCAGCTGAAATGCCGGGGTAAAATACTCCAGGATCTCCCGCCAGTTGCTGTTGTCGCGGGCGCTTCCCCGGTGGCATTCATCAACGATGATCAGGTCGAAGAAGTCAGGCCTGTACTCCTTGTAGAGCCCCGGCCGCCGTTCGTCCTTGGCCAGCGACTGGTAGATAGCGAAGTACATCTCACGGCTTTTGTTTGCCTCGCCGTTTTCGATCTTCCAGCGGGCATCACCGAAGGGCGCAAAAATCTTGTCCTTGGGATCATCAACCAGAATATTGCGGTCGGCAAGGTAAAGAATCTTGGGGCGACGGTGCTCGCCGGTGGCATTCCAGCGGGCGCTCCAGAGTTTCCAGCAGATCTGGAAAGCGACTACGGTTTTGCCGGTGCCGGTAGCCATGGTCAACAGGATTCTTTTCTTGTTCTGCAAAACCGATTGTACGACCCGATTGATGGCGATTTCCTGATAGTAGCGGGGACTCTTGCCGCTGTGATGGTAATAAGGTGAGAGAATGCGTTGCGCGGATTCGGGGGAGAATGCCTGAGAGCTTTGCAGGCGCTGCCAAAGTTCCTCAGGTGCCGGGAACTCAGTCAATACCCGCTCCTGGCCGGTCAGGTAATCGAACTCGATGATTTCGATGCCGTTAGTGGCATAGGCAAACTTGATACCCAGGATCTCAGCGTACTCTTTAGCCTGCTGCAAACCATCCCCGGCAGACTGGTAGTCAGGTTTGGCCTCTACAACGGCTATGAGATAATCACGGGTATAGCGAAGCAGGTAGTCGGCCCGTTTCTGGGGACGACGCCTCACCTTGTTCCCAATAAGAACAATACGTCCATCGGTAAAGGTAATCTGCTCGTTGATACGGTGGGGCTCATTGTCCCAACCGGCATTAACCAGCTTCGGCAGCACGTACTTTCGACAGGTATCCGCTTCGTTACTCATAGATTACCCGATAAAGAAAAAGCCGTTTGTCAGCACTTGAGCAGACAATGCGGCTTCAGTTAGAGCAATATGTCCCGAAGGGCACAGAGCCCATCTCTATACCCTCCATAAATTCATTAAATTACGACACGTTAATACCTCTTTTCACCCTCAAAGTCAATTTGATATACACCTGTGCAAATCTACCGATAAAGCACTCTATAATAGCACCCTGTCCTACCAGGACAGAGTGATGCAACGTGCTGTAATATTGGCAAAACAGAGCAATTTTGGATTGACAAATCATTTCAGGCTGGTCAAACTTAGACTGAAACGCTGGTGGACATTGACCGTCGAGAAAGGAGGGGTATGTGATGGAACAAAAATTCAAGGCTTTAGTATTATCGATTTTCTGGAGCGTACTACCCTGTTTTCTTGCTGGCGGGGTTGTTGGTGCAATTTTTTTATCAGCTTTCTGGTACTGCTTGATCGGTATAGCGGTATTAGCATTTTTATACAGTTGCCTGGACCGTATCCCGGTTCGCCTGTATGCCGGTATAATGAGAGGGCTATCGCTTTGGCCACTCCTGAAGTACGGATATGCAAGTACCGATAAAAGACCTGTTAATTGTTGCTGTAATAATTGGTGGCTATGGCGACACTGGTTCTACAACAGATGATGCCATATATTCCCATGCACCCTTCAATTTAAGAATTTCGTCTCTATCAATTGGTATACAGCCTTGGTATTCAGCAATCAGCTCATATGGAGACGACACATAGAAATAGATGTTCGCTCCGTCTGATGTTTCCAAGTGGCTCAAAATATCGGCTGGCAATGAAAATTGATGGCCATCCACGGTCATTGTAGCTCCGTATTCCGCAACAGCTAGTTCAATCCCTGTATCGCCAACATTCTCTCTCAATTTAAAATCTTCAGTGACGAGCGCAATCAGCCCGTCATTGACTAACAGTATTTTCTTCCCTGTCATTGATTATTTCCCTCTCCTCAGCGGCGCAGGCCCCGGGCCTTTTGGTAAATTTGATGTTCTGCTCTGTTGCTGTAGAATCTTGCCGGTTCTTTGAATTTTCTGCTGAACATCTCGTGTTTTTTGCTCCAATACTCTTGCCGCATCCCTTGTGGCAACTTCTTCCGATCTATTTACAGCTGTTTCTTTTGCAGCCCGGTTTGCGGCCATCGTACGATTAGGTGCCGTAACAGAAGCAATATCTCCAACGGTCATTGCCGTCTCATGTAGAGCACCCTGACCAACGGCAATCGTAGTAGCGGCAGTACCTGCATCAATAGAACGGCCATCCCTGAACTCCTGTGACGCAGCACTGCCTGCCAAGTTCTGCTTGGATTCAACCCTCGTCCCAACCACCTGTGAACTCGAATAATCCGCCTTAACCCCGCCATCAGCTCGGATACTCCCGGTAATCCCACCTCCCGACCTGGTACTGACAACAGCCGCCCCCTGTTGCGATGCTTGAACAAACTGATCCTCGGTAATCTCCGAACGCTGACCGGCAATAAGATTCCCACTCTTGTCCATTTTCCCCTGCACCTGGGAGTAATGCAGATTGCCATCCTTGTCCTTGGCGTACATCAGCACATTGCCATCGAGGCCGTTGGAGAACGAACCTCCCACCACCTCCATCTTGCCGGTCTTCTCGTTCTTGGCGAAATACCAGTCGCCATTGACCATCATCTGCTTGCCGCCTGCCTGGATCATGTAACTGCCGGACTTTCGCGATACATTCAGTGACTGGTTCTCGTAACCAGTCTTGATAAAATCCCCAACCGACTTACGCAGCCCCTTGTCAACGGACGATACGTTCCGATCCAGACGCTCGATATCAGTCCCGGTTTTACTCTGACCGAGATCGAACTTCTGCACCCGGCCACCCTGGTCAATGGCAAACGACGCGAGATTCCCGTTCCGGTCGTAATCGGCCTTGTAGTCGAAGGCCTGGCCAGACAGTTTTGCGACATGAGCGGCAGCACTTTGGAATCCGGCAGAGCGGAGCTGCTTCTGCAGTTCAAGGCTTTGCCCCTTGTCACCCTTGGCAACGGTACCTGAATCAGACGAATTGACGATCCCGCCATCCATACCGACATTGACCGCACTTTTGCCGTCAGATGTCGTGAAGTTGATGTTCTGCCCCTCCATCGCCTTCTGCACCTCGGCAAAGCCCCGTTCGGTCAAGTGGCCGTTCTGGTACATCTCCTGATCATTTTTGAGTTGAGGGGCAATCCGGCCAACCATCTGATCCGCTGCAGCATGAACAAGCTGGTTGCGGGCAATCCTTCCTGAAACATCATTGCTGGTGAGCTGTTGGTAGTTGCCGTAACCGCCACCTGCATAGATTCCCTGGATCTTGCCTCCGGTTTCCGTTGCCACAACATGACCAGCCTCAGTACCGGCAGCAACCGGGCCACCAAGCTGATTGGAGAGTCCTGTCACCTCTGAGGCATGTTTGCTCTGCTGGAACTGGGCGTTCATCTGCATGAGCTGTCCGGAAGAGATCCCGTAGGTATCGGCAATCTTGTTCACCGCATCGGCGTTGGCAAAATCCCCCAGGGCTGTAACTTCCGACCGCATGGCATGGAAATCCCGCCAATTTCCGGTGAAACCCAATGACCTGGCTGCGGCATACGCTCCCATTTCCCCCTGCAATTGCCCGACACTCTTGTCCATGTTGGCAGTCAGGAAGTCAGAATAGTTTTCTCCAGAGCCAAAGACATGTGCCAAGGCACGGTCGGTGGCAACTCCCATTTTGGCAAAGGACAGAGTGTCACCGGCATAGTTGCCTGAAACCACATCTTTGGTCGCAGCAGACTTGTCGAGTCCGAGCCGGCCATCAAATGATTTCAACTCGTATGCAGATGACAGTCCGCCTTCCCGCATGGCTCTGCCGCTGCCTCCAAAACCGATTGATCTGCCAATCTCGCTGTCAGCAGATATCCGACTCGAAAACTCCATCCCGAAGTCCCGGATCATATCGCTCGACGCCGTGGTCTTACCGGACATACCGACCAGCGACTGTGCCTGCCTAGCCTGGAAGCTATGCTCATTGCTCCAGGCTTGAGTCGGCATCGCGGTGACATTACGCTGCATGGCTGAAGCTCTGCCGGCAGGATCTTCCACCTCATGTGTAGCACGATTGCCTGCGGACTGAACCTGGCTGACCATCCCTCCGGCCATCATCGCCATGGCATGACCACCAAACTTGATCAGCATTCCGGTAATAACCGTCGCCAGCATCATTCCACTCATCCGAAGCGTGCCGAACATACCGAGGATCTTTACCGTCTGGTCGGGGAAGAAGTAGAGAGCATCCATACCGAGCTTGTTCTGTCGGACCATCTCATAAGCCCGATTGGCATAGTCCACGGCAAACTGGTGAACGATGGCATCGGTGACACCCCAGGCGGTCAACCAGATGAAGAAACCGGCGATGATCCCCACAGCCTTGCCGATCAGCGGCGTCGGAATGAACAGCGCCAGGAATGGCAGCAATCCAACAGCGATGGCGGTGAGCGCCGCCTTCAGGATCGGCAACCACTCGTTTGCTGACTTCATGGCGCCGGAAGCGCTAAGCAGAAATTGGTAATTGGTGGCACCGGCAGCATTGCCGCTGCGAAAGATCTCCTCCAACCGCTGTGAGACATAGGCCTGTTTCAGGAAATCGTCGATACTCGCCGCCCCCAGGCCGGTCCCGGAATTGACGTTATTCAGTACCGTCTTGCACTGGATCATGGCGGCAGCATCGGCCACGTCATAGCCGAGATTGGCACAGACCGATTGGAAATTCTTTTCAAGATTGGCCGGAGTGAGAGCCGCTTTGATGCTGGCCCATGAATCGGTGCAGGTGAGAGCCCGACCCTGCGGATTGGCAGCGTCATAGTAGACCGTCCAGATGGCCGGATTGACCGCCTTGTCCAGTGAACCAACAAAATTGGTGGTCGTTTTACGCAGTTCGTCCACCGTGAGGTTGGCATTGGGATTCATCAGGGCATAGGAGACGCAATCCTTGACGTAGCGCCGCATGGAGGCGTCCAGATTGCTGTCCACTGCCGACAGAGGAATGCTGGTGAGCTGGGCGAGCCCAAGAAATCCTTTTCCGCCAGCCTGTGTCTGGTAATTCAGGGGATCTGCGGCAGTGGTGACGATATCCACCAGGCCTCGCTCGATCTTGTTCAGGATGCCGGCCACCGCTACCACACCATCCGGGATGCCGCCGACCGCCTGGTTCTTGTTGAAAACCGGATCATAGACATGGATGGTTCCCTTGGGGACAACCAGAGCCAGGTACACCATGATGCCGATCATGGTCGGCACGATCCAGGTCATGACCGAACCGTTGGCGGTACCAAGTGACTTGGCAAAGACCGTAACCCCACCGAAGAAGAGCCCGGCAGTGATTACGACGAAGTAGAGTGACTTGTAGGCGTTGTCGCCGAAGATCAGCGCCAGCTTGCTGAAGGCATTCACCACCGCGTCGTGACCACCCCAGACATAGAATTCCATGTCCAGGGCCAGAGCCAAGGCCGGGATGAGTACCAACAGTAGTGTGAGGCCGAGCCTAGATACGATCCGTATCGACATGTACTACTCCTGCAGCGATAAGTTTACGGTTGCGCCGCCAGGCGATCAGCATGGCAACTATGGGAATGATGATGAATACTGCCGTGGATACCAGTACGAAGTAAGCTGAGATGAGGAAGATCCCCTTGAATCCCTGTATCCAGTAATAAATTGAGGAAATGGTATCCGGGGAGATCTTGGTGTAGTAGAGCTTGGACACTGCCCACACCACGTTCTTGCCGGTGAAGATCTTGAAATAGAGAAAATGGAAGGCGATGAAAGCCAGTACCGCCTTGACGATGGCTCCGAACACCATACCCCCCAGGAGATTCAGTACCATCGCCCGGGTGTATTCGCCGATGAAGCAGGTGGACGCCTTGGCCATGAAAATGGCGTAACCGAGTGAGAAACCGAGGGCCAGCAGGAAAGCACTGAACTTGTCGAAAAAGGTCGGTGATGTATCGCCGAACATGGGGATATACTGTTCAATCACCCCAATGGCCACGGGAGTCAGGAACGCCGAAACGATACCGGAGGCAAATGAGCTCCTGAACCCGACTTCCATGAATTCGAGCCGCTGTTTGGTGGTCAGGAAGCGGGCCTTGATTATGCAGCCGCCCAGTTCGTTGGCGAAGTTCTGGTCAATGTAGGAGATCGCCTCCAGGAGTCCGCGCGGGTGAATCTCATTGCTCTGAGGTACCGGCATGATATCCGGCGAACTGTTGCTATCTTTCGACATGGTGCCCCCCTACCCTGTCAGTGACCTGACCAGATTCATGACACCGCCGCCATAGGCGACAATCACCGCCAGCAGCATGCAGATTGCAGCCAATGTCGGGTTTCTCTGACGCACACCGACCCAGAAGGCCGAGATCACCAGGGCGACAAAGAAGAAGCGCCCCCAGAATCCATAGAGGAGCGTGGCAAAGAGCTTCTGCCAGAAGCCGGTGTATTCCGCCTGCCCCATATAGTGCAGCGGGTTGAGTTTATCGATAGGCACGGAGACTCCTTTCTACAGACTGTCAGAAGATCGGGTAGGCTTTTGCCAGGATGCGGTTTTTCTCGACAAATCCGAAATACCGGGAGTCGAAACTGTCTTTGTGCTGCCCCATGACGAACATAACACCCTTGGGGATCGTGCCATTGAAAACAAAGTGCTGCAGCGGTTCGCCCTTCAGGGAAAAGTCCTTGGCCCGCACCAGGTACTCACCGTTGCAGTAATACATCTTGTCGGTATCGACTGTGAGTACGTCCCCCTCGTTACAGCCAAGGATTTTCATGACATCCAGGGATTTTCCCATCCCCATACGGGTTGTAAGTTCCTTATGCCGGAACAGTACATAATCACCTCGCACCACCTTGTCCGGATTCCGGGTGAGCCAGTAGATCCGATGCTTGAGAGACGGCGTGAGCGTGACGCTGATCTTGCAGGGGAGCAGCGTTCCCGCCACGAGCAGGGCCGTGATAGCCAGCCAAAGCCGCCAATTGCTGAATTCAAGGTGTAACGGTTTCGGCATTACGCACCACCGCGTCACCCATGATAATCACCCGGTTTTTGGGAATGGCTGTGATGACGGTCTCAAGTCGGTCAAAACTTCTCTTCAGCTCGTCGTCATTCAGTTTGCCGGCCAGGTAGTTGTCACGTTGCTGAGCTATGTACCCCTTGATGTCAACGGCCACGACCTTTTGGGCATACCAACGGTCATAACCGGCAATGGTGGCCAAAGATGCACCAAAAGATACCGCCAAACAGAGCGCGAAAAGCAGGATCAGATCAGATTGCTGCTTCGGCTGCTCTTTTGGCAGCACTTTGGGTTGCTCTTTGGGTTGATCGTCAGGTGCCGTGTCACGTCTCCAAAGAACACTGGCTCTCTCAAAATTTAACTTCCGGATGGCTTCTTCATCATTACTGATCTCATCATGCATACGGTAGGGCCTCACTTCCTTGTTCATTTATTGTTGGTCGGAGCGACAAGCAGAGCGGCAAGGGTCTGTGACCCGGTTTCCTTCCGGATCTGATCAAGCAGGTATTCCAGGCTGGCATCGCCATAAACTGTATGGTGCTCCGTAATGGTGGCGTTTCTGGAGTCGCCTTCACTCAGAGCTGCATCATCTGCTTTTAGTCCCTTGGCATAGACGACAGCGGGTACCCGGTCTATACCGTACCGCCTGAACAGCAGAGGATCGATGGCCAGTCCTGCCGGCAACATCTCGCACTCTCCCTCTGTCGGATTACAGGCGGGATCACGTTGCAGCACAGAACCGATGAACCTGATCGTCGGCTGAATCTTCGTCATACCATCCACGAATCCGCGCATCACCAGCGTGACATTGGGATCACCCAGACGTGCAACCGAAGCAGCATAGTTTCTGACCGTCTGCAGCGGCATGGCTGATGAGATGAACAGGTAGATTCGTTCATCGCTGCCGAGTTTTCCGCGTGCTGCCGGACTCTTGCTATCCGGATAGAACCTGACCGAGGCATCACCGAAGAGCTCACCTTTAATCCGTTCCGCCTCGCTCTTCAGCCTTCCCTGGAATTCCGGGGATCGGTAGTAGGCGTTCATCTTCTCCGCAATCTTTGTCATTTCCACTTCGGAGTTGTTTGTCGGGATGGTGACTGTTTCTGCAATTTTGTGTGCCTTGTCCAGGCTGACTTCCACATCCGGAATGCCAATCCGTGAGGTGTCACCACGTACAACTGCGGGGATGACCATGAGGACCACTGTTAATTGAGCGCATAGCCGACGCAACAGACCCTCCTTCGTGTCAATGACCAGAGAAAATTATCTGGTGACGTGGTGATAGTCCCGAACGGCGGGTTCTTGGCCGTTCCCCAGAGGAGAGACGGCCTGCCGATGGGGATGCAGTCGTTACCGCGTACCGGCCGCGCAATCTGAAGCCGGTAGTTGCTTTTGACGAGAATCGGCGTCACGACCCCGGCGCTGGCGCACTGATTGATACCGGTATCATAGAGGAGTGTTTCACGACCGAGTTTGAACAACATCCGGGCCGCCAGTCCGGCATTGACGTTAAGCGGATTATTTTCGATCATGCTGCCAGACAATGGATAGAATGAGCCCCAACTCCCCATACACCAGAACAGGGGATCAATCGGATACGCCACCGTTGCCGCCACGCTGTCGGCAACGCACGCCAGCTGCGAGACCGGATTACCGAACAGCAGCGCCTCCGGGTTGATGATGAATGACAGGCTGTCATCGTTCCACATGGGGTCGACTTCCGTCATGTAGGCCAGGTCGAACGCCCGGTTCTCCGCGCAGGGAAAATCCATAAACAGATTCAGGATCGACCAGGCCGGGAAGTAGAAGTAATGGGCCTGCTGGAAGGCAAAGTCCGAATCGCCATACTCCTTGCTGCGTATCTCTCCGGATGAAAAGCCCGGTTTCGGGTTTGCCATGCCGGTGCCCATAACCGGGAAGCAGAACGGGTCCTTGACCGTTTCGATCAGACGGGCATGTTCCCAGAATGCAGTGGAGACTCCGAGTATCAGAATCCCCTTGCTGTCCGGACAGGCACAGACCGGCGACGTGATAGTGCCGGGAGCCGGCTCTGCGTCATTGCCGAAAGAGACACTCCCCATCTTCACCGGAAACATGCATTGCCAGCAGATATCGGTCACCGGATTGAGCGCCTTACCCTTACAAGCACCGCCGGCCCCGTAAGCAACCGGAACTGCCAGGAAGAGCATGACCACTATGAAGATCGACATATTATTTCGCATGTTTATTGGAACTCCGGTGACGTTTTGTCTTTGTAATGTCGAACGACACCACTATTTCGGTAACTTCCATCAGCCGTCCCTTTTGCCTGATCACGGAGGGCACGGCCTTCAGCTTGAGTCGTTCAATGATCTTTCGGTCGGCATAGAACACCGGGCGGCTGACCCGCATTGCCACGGCTCCGAAGCTTCCTTCCGTGAGCAGAAGCGTTACATCGAGCCGCTTGTTATATTCAGATGCAACAAGCCACTTGACCTGATCCGGATCGCTGCCATTGATGATCACCAGTGCTTTCGGATACGTCACATAGTCGAGGGGGTTGAAGGTGTACCCCTTGGGATAGAGAATTCCGCCCTTGCCATCAGGAACATCGATCTCGGTGGTGTAGGTCATGTCAACCTGATAGCTCCGGTTCCGCTTCGCTCGCGGGAGGCTCCCCCTGTCCGGCGGTCCCTGGTAGTTCTCGACTTTCTTCTTGTCGAGCACCTTGCTCCAATCCACCTGCCGAGCCCGTGCTTCGATCTCGGCGAGTGCATCCTTTTCTGCTATCTGATAGACCGTGCCGAAGGTGCCAAGCACCTTGGCCTGCACCGAAGTAACACCAAGCACCAGCGCTATCACTGCCAATCCTGTGCGCCTGATCATTTCGGTGCCGCCTGGTACTTGTTCTGGATGTTTTGCATGATCGTTTGTTGTGAACCATCGATCTTGGTAGCAAGATCCTTCTGTACATCTGCGAAGTATTCCGAAAGATCGATCCTCGAAAAGTCCAGAGCCTGGAATTCATCGGGCGTGAAGCCGCGACAGTTGGGCTGTTTTGGATCTCCCCAGTCGCCATTCGGCTGAAAAGCTTGAAGCTGCGGTCTCCCTTGTTCATGGATAATCCTCGCCATTTTTGAGTTAAAGCAACAGAAGCTCTTGGCCTTCTGCACACATCCCGTCAGCGGCCATTTCCTCTGGCAGTAGTCACCCACGTAGTGACAATCCTTGGCGGCGTTCTGCATCCCGGTCTGGATATCACCTTGGTCACAGCCGCTTCCCATCAGTACCTTCATTACGACGAGAACGACCACCGCGATTACGATAGTGGCAGGATTGAACAACGCAGCTGCATATGCCTGCATGCCTGCGCCGATGGCAGAAGCTCCTGTTGCACCGCTGGCCATGGTTGCATATGCGCCGGTTGCCGCCGCTCCAGATAGGGTTGTCGTAGTTCCGGCAGCGGAAACAACAGTCATAGAGGTGACTGCACCGGTGGCAGTAGTGGAAATAGCAGAAATCTCGGCCGCACCGGTCACCAGTGCGTTGCCGTAATAGGCGACCTGTCCGATTTCATAAGCCATCTGAATACCCTGTGTTGCCGTAGTAATACTGGTGCCGGTATCCTCCGATGCGACCTTGTCACTTTCGCAGCAGTTGTTGATCATTCCGACAGTGAGCCCTGGAGGACGGCAGCGCGACGCCTTGCCGTTGAAGATGTAGATCTGGCCGAGGCAGTTGCCTTTTGCATCTTTCGGCCCGTCATCCTGAAGCATCGACTCGTCAAGAGTGGTCGTTACCTCAGATCCGGGCGCTCCCGGGTTGAAACAGGGGTTCGGAGAACACTGCATCTTGCCCTGATATTCCATACAAGCGTACTGTGCCCCAAGCGGACAGGTATTGAACCCCTCGAAGCAGCTGTCCTTCTGCGCATTGTAGATACCGGCTCCGGTGCAGATCGGTACCGCCTCGCATTTACCGATGGGGAGCGGGGTGAAGGTCGTTCCTGCCGGGCAGTCGTGCTGGACTTCGGACACGCACTTATCGAGCGTGCTTGAAAACGTAGTGGTAGCCGCCAGAGAAAAGGCAGGGTCCTTGGGACAGGTAACCGGTTGAAGACATTTTAAGTCAGCCTGGCTCCAGCTGTAGGAGCCACAATTACGGGTCACCATGGCCTGGCAGACATTAAGGATCGCGTCATAAGCACCATTGGCGCATACCGGTGAAGAGAAACAGAGATTGGTGGCAGCATCAAAGGAGTAGCTGCCGCAGTCACTGGTGATGGTTGCTTCACAGAGATCGGTCCCAGTATTCAGCGTGCCGTTGGGACAAGAAGGTGATTTGACGCAGAGGTTTGTTCCGGTGTCGAGCGAGAAGCCGATATCGCACTGTTTATCAACCTGCGCTATGCAGACATGGCTTCCGTAATCAAACGAGCCGGATGGACAGGTTGGGTTAACTTGAACGAATGTATTGTTGACACAAAGCGTGCCTTGGAGTGTGCCACCTGCCGGGCAGGAAGGATTATCTTGGGCAGATATAGCTCCTGTGTAGGTGCATTGTGTCGCCCAGCCCAAATAATCAACTTGTGCTGCCGTGCCCGCCGGACAGGTCGTCATACCGGAGGATGACGTATAGTAATAGCCATCGATCCATAAAAAATCATTGCTGGGACACGAAATGGATACGGAACGGTTCTCTCCGCTATAGGTTGTATAGAGGTTACTGCCGCATCGATAATGAATGTACGCGTTCTTTATCACTCCAACATCAGGGTCTCCACAGGCGTTATTGGTAATTGTTCCTGACCCACCTGCACTATTGAATGACATGCCCCAGGCATTTGACCCAAAATGGCAACCTCGTTCAACAGGGGAGCATATGTTCGGATATGCTAGTCCGTTAGGGCAGTACCAGCCATTAGTTGCGTCAAAACAGTATGCTCCTCCCGAATCCGGATCGTTGTAAATCGTGCAGCCGGCATCAGGACAGTAGGGATTGTTATAGTCGTAATAACAGGAAGCCCCCCGGTTGACATAAAGCTGTATCGGCGCATTTACGATGATATCGCACTTACCGGAGACCGAATTGAGAGTGCCTTGTACGCATACTGCCGGGTACGTTGTAACACTTCCGCTTTCACACTTGTTTGTAACCGGGTTGAAAGTACCTTGTGAACATTGAGGGGACAATTCACAACGACCTGAAGTGGTATTCAAGGTATAACCACTTGAGCAGAACGCGTTAAACGGCTTCATACAAAGGTTATAGGCTGTATTGTATGACCCTGACGAACAGACAGGAATGCGTTCGCATTTGCTTGACTGGGTGTTATAGGCATAGCCATTGGCTGCGTCACAGACCGGCATCAAGGCTTTTTCGCACCGGTCTCTTCCTGCTACGAATGCTCCACCGTCAGTACAGGTTGCTGACTTGACGCATCGGTCAAAGGTAGGACTTGCCGGATTGCCGTCATAGGAATAGCCCAAAGGACAGTCGCTCTGGACCAGCTTCTCACAGCGGTCGGCAACAGGATTGAAGGTACCGTTTTCCGGACAGACTACAGCCTTGATGCATTTATCGATGCCGGCATCCCAGGTGTAGCCGCTGCCACACACGTTCTGGGCCGTTGCCTGGCACATATCACGGGTTGTCTCCAGAGTAGAGCCAGTCGGACAGACCGGTGCCGTATAGGTTTCGACGCATTCCGTGGAACCGACCGGGCAGAATTGACCTTGAGTCGTCTGAATGCAGTTGGCTGTTTCTCCCGGATCTCCGGCATAGCCGTTGTTATTCAGATCCTGACCGCACATGATGTTGTTGATGGCATTGGGATCAGGTGGCAGCGGTGGGGGTGGCGGAGGTGGGGGGGTAATCGTGCCGGAATCAACGTATGAGAAAGCACAGTCGAGCTTGCCGGGAAATTCGACTATCTGTGAGCTTCTTGTCCCATCGAGACCGCTGGCCCATATCCCGTCACTCCCCATGACGACCGCCTGCGGATCTTGACCGGCATAGGCGCCAGCTGCCGGCCAGTTTGTGAATGGAAGACCAGATCCGTCAATGGCGTTGAAGCCGACAGGGCCGAACTCTTTCCAGGCGTCGATGTAGGTGCTCTTATCCGAGGTTGATGTCCCCAGATAGGCGCCATATCGTTTGATCAGAAAATCCAGAGTCTGTTGGCTGCCTACGCTGACCGGTTTGGCCGCCCCGAACTGTCCGAGAGAGAGCATCCTCTTGAGTGATGCCGTGTCGGTGCCGGTCATCAAGTACTCCCGGCTGATGTTCGCCGAGAAGTCGAAATAGATGTCGGGAAGCGACTGGCTGCCACTGGCGGCTGATTTGGCAATGGCGTAGGTCTTGCCGTTGAATTCGGTGAAGAACGCCAAGGCATCGATGTAGCGATAAGTAGTACCGGTCGAGATGGTGTCCTGGCAACTGACAACAGCCTGAGCAGTGGTAGTTATCCCGGAGAGGGAGAGCAGGAGAACAGCGTAGAGAACTGAGTAGGTGATACGGAATAGCATCTGGTTTTACCTCGACTGCATCGGCTGCTTCTGGCTGCTGGAACAGATATTGTCTTTGCCGGCCAGCCTGAGTGTCTGGATGACCGTGGCAGCCTCGGCGAACTCATTGATACACTGACAATCGATGACGACTTCTTCTCCGGGATCAGCTGGGCAGGTATTGTCGATGCAGGTTTTGTAGAAAATGTCATAGGACTGGGCAGGGACTCGCATGTCAGTGACATTCCCGGTCGTCGTCACCTGGGTGTCGGTCTTGGTGATGCGGGTCTTGCAGGCCACCTCGCATTCCGATGCCGCATCCCGTTTCGGCAGGTTGATGCTGCCGTTGGCAATGTTCCACCCTGTGGGGCCGAGGCGTGGGTCCTGAAACGTCAGATTCGCTGTGTTGTCGCTGGCAGAGGAGACCACCTTCCCGAAACGGGTCGCCACATCGGAGAAGTCATACTGCTGGCTGCCGCAGACGTAAGTGCGCTTCTTGTGCCACCAGTCCCGGCAGATCTTGTTGGTGCCCACCTGTCCGGTGAAATTTTTACAGGAAGGGAGTTGGTTGAAACCGGTCGGATTGAAGTTCTGGTAGGTCACTACACCATCAACACCCTCTTCTTTCAGGCGACAGTCCGGATCATTGGCCAAGGTGGCACACTTATCCTCAACTCCTTCGGTATAGGCATCTTCCTTGAAGTCGAAGAAATAGCTCCAGTTGAAAGAGACATTCTGAGCGCCCCTGCCCGGACACATGATGCCGGTCTGCACAGAAGTATCGAAGCCGTTGATGACCCCGTCCACTGAAGCCGATGCGGTGTTGCATCCCCCACCACTCATATTGTTGAGGTTATAATTGGCAGTCATGAGCTGACCGAGTTTGGCCGGGTCCGGTGTCGAGATGGTGACAGTTTTTATTATGTGCCAGCCGTCACCACCCGGACTGCCGCCGCAGTTGTTATGGTCCGTTCCCGGCCCTCCAGGTCCGGTATCCAGGTATTCCAATTGGTAGGTCAGGTCATCAACTTTATGGACCCGCATGTAGACCAGGTGATCGGTACAGAGTGCACTGTTCCCTGAGTCGTTGAAGGACATGGTAGTGGTATCGACTCGCCCGGCACGGTCAACGGTACAGACGCTGGACTTCCCTTGGGCCTCCCGTGCTGCTCCTGAGTTGGATATCATGTAATAGAAACTGTTCGGGTCTGATGATTGGGAAATGGCAGCGGAATCGCGCGCCGCAGTCAATTGCGGCCAGTTGCTGTAGTAACCGGACAGGGTGGAAACAGTCGGCGATGAGTCAAAGGCTGAAACAGTGGAGGCAGCGTTATTGGTTTGAGTGGTCACCTGACCGTAATAGGAGATGGTGGTGATATCCGTGGCGACGTTGGTAATGGTGAACTGGGTATTGCTGGTATGAACGGCATTGACAATACCGCCGCCGATATCCTTGAGAACAATCGCACTATTGACCCAGACCAGGTTGCTGCCGCAACTGCTGTTGATGCAATAGCAGCCACCGAGATCGGTAATGGACGCCGGTGCTTCAGTGACCCGGCCATCAGCATCGGCGGCCCATGTGTAGTATTTGCAGTTGGTCCAACTTCCGGCATTACAGGAGATGAAGCCGTTAGCGCAGACCCCTGACACAAGGGATGGCACGGTGTGAATATTGTCGATGGCGCCATCAGTGTTGAGATCCTGGCTGATGATCACCTGCTGCAGGTCACCGGTTCCTGACGGCTGTATCATCACCTCCAGGAATTTTGCCGATGAGGGGGCGTTCAGGGTAGCCGGGAAGCTGGTAGCGCCGTTCACCGTCTGCATGAGGTTCGATGAGTTGGTCATCGGCAACGAGATGTTGCTGTTGACAGAATTCTTACTGCCGAACCTGGAGAGCGCCGACTGACCGGCATTCTGGCCAGCGGTCTTCCCATCGACTGCGAAGGCAGACATGCTGCCCATTGCCAGAGACATTATCAGACTAGCTACGGTATTTCTTGACCATTTCACGGATTGCATCCTCATAACTCACTCCGCCATCAACCATTGCCTCAATTTCAGCGATCTCGCTCGCATCCGACGTGAATACGTAATAGGAGAACGGATCGACCGCCAGTCTGCCGACTCCGATGCCGAACGGCGTGTCCATGAAGATCTCCGAATATTTGGGCTTGTTGCTCTTGGTGGATTTCAAAATTTTCATGGTGAAGTCGTCGTAGTCCATCAGCTTCTCGTCCAGCGCTTTTTCGAAGTCAGACGACTCCAGATAGAATTTGAAGGCAGAATTGTTCCTGATGACATCGCCAACACCGCCAAAAAGTTTCATATCGAGCACCGACTGAGTGATTATGGTGAAGCTCCCACCGTATTTGCGGGCACGGCGGTACCCTTCCTCGATAACCTCCTTCAGGGCCGAACTCTCGCCAAGAAACTGCCACGCCTCATCAAAAACAATCAGTCGCTGATCCGATTTGTCGGAGAGATAGAGGTCCTGGGTGACGGCATTGATTACCTGGAGGGTGACGACCCGGAATAGTTCCTTACGGGACTTGAGATGCTCCAGTTCCAACACTACGAATTCATCGTTGGAGATATCGAGGCTGCTTCTGCCGTTAAAGAAGCGGCCAAAGGCCCCTTCGCTCTTGAAGTCAGCCAGGTTAAAAGCTATCCGAGTGGCGGACTCCCTGATTTCTCCACCCTCCGATGAATGACTGTCGAAATTGAACAGGTACTCGTAGATAGTGTCGATGCCGGCATCGTTTCCCTCCTTCTGCCAGGCCCAGCGTACGGCCTGTTTGATCAAGGTCATTTCAGTCTCGCTGGGGATGGTTTTGCCGGTGGAAAAGACCATCTGGGCAACGATGGGAGCGATGACCGGGATGTCGTACTCGGGATCGACGATATTCGTGAAGGGGTTCAGGCAGACATGGGAGTCCTCACTGAAGTCCAGGTAGCGCGCGCCGAACAACTTGGTCATCTTCTTGTAGGAACCGCCGATGTCGATAATTCGGACCTTCGACTTCATGGCGAAATAGTTGTAGACCAGATAGTTGATGAAGAAGCTTTTGCCGGCACCACTGGAGGCGCAGACCATGGCATTGTGGTTATTGACTCCCTTATTGAAGATGTCGAGGCCGAACAGGTTTCCTTTTCTTCCGGCGAAGAGCATTACCGGCTTGCCCAGCCCGGAGAAGTCACCCTGTACCGGCAGGGTAACGGCGATACTGTCCACAGGAAGGATATGGTCCCGGTCAAGGGTGTCGATATTGCTGCCGGTGTCGTAGAGACCGAACGGCAAAGATGAGATGAAGAGGATTGGCAGTATCCCTTTATCCTCCTGCATGACGTACCCCTGGCCTTCCCATACCCGTTTGGCCCTCGTTACCGATTCGTTCACCAGCCATTCGTCGCTGCCGTAAACCCACATGATCGGGATAATCCGGTAGAATTTGGTACCCCGTTCCAGTTCGTCGACCGCCCAGAGGTATTCGTCCTTCTTACGGGACAGCGACGGTGCAAAGCTGCCGACCCCCTGCTGCTGCAAGACCATATTACATTTTGTGTGCAGCTTGTTCTTCTGGTTCCGCAGAAGGATATTCAGGGTAAAGAAGAACGGCGTCCGGATCTGGTCTGAGTCGGTCGCCATGCCCATGATCCCGCCGAAGAGCTGGTTGGTCTGAATCGGATTACCATTCAGTGGGAACGATTTCGGTGTCACACAACGGAAGTGCTTGGAGTCAAACTTAAGCGATGAGAACCGTTTCTCGACTTTTGTTCCGAGCAAAACTTGCTTGCGAATGATGTTTCGTTCGTCATAGTGGCTGGAATTGCTTGATGGATCATCGTTCAGCATCCGTCGCAGCCAGTCCAGCAGCCTTCCCGGTCTGACTGCAACCGGAGAAAGGCCTGCTCCACGTAATACTTCCTGGATCGTGCCGAACACCTCCTCCATGTTCACCTGACCGCTTTCTTTCACCGGGAACTTGACCGTAAAAAACATTCTGAAGCTCCGGATCGGAATGCCGCTCAGACAGCCAAGACCTTCCACTCCCTCATTGAAAAAACGCGAGACATTGTCCGAGACGTCATGCACCAACTTGCTGTCGCGGCTTTTTAGCGAGACATACGCATCCACAATCGGTTGCACAAAGGGGTCGGCAAACAGGATGAACTGCATGATCGAACCTTCGGGCAGATTGACGCGGAAGATTCCCTCCAGGGTCCTGATGGTGGTCTCGCTGGCAAAGGCCAGAGGAGCGCACTCCCACATCATGCCGAAGGTGTTGTCGGTGTTCAGGTACATCTGTTTCTTTGGTTCATAGGCGGTCCAGGGGAAATAGTTTGAGAATTTATCTCGCTGTGAAAGACTCCGCAGTTCTCCGCGAGTGACTCCTCCATCTTTGCCAAACAGAGATGACATGATGCCCATGCTATTCCTCCTCACCGGACAAGACAGTGTCGCCAAGGAGCCAGCGAGGTTCATCAACGAAGAAATAGACGTAGCGCAGCATGTAAAATTCATTGTCCTGTCCGGTGTACGGCAGGAGCAGCACCCGCATGGTTTTGGGCGGCGCAACGACCGGAGTCACCGGCTCTTTCAGGAGGCCGCTGAACTTGTCGAAGAGCGCAGTGCGGTAATGGTTGTAGGTACTGTTGTCTTTGAATGCTGAATTGAGCGTTATACCTTTTTCCCTGTCGGCACAGGCTCCGGCAGAGACATCCTCAGTACTGCAATTCCCCTCTATATGATCCGAAGTTGTTGCGGCGCTTTTTCCTGTGCCCTTGGCTGATTCGCTGTACGCCGTCTGGACGGATACGCATTTTCCGTTACCGGTCTCGGGACAGCTGAAACTGCTCTCATATGGATTGAGCAGGGCACAGCCGCTCATGGTCAGCATTCCTATGACTATCAGGGCCTTCTTCACTTTGCGCCTCCCTTGGCAATTTTCTTGATATCGAGGTTGATTCCTTCGCTGATGACCAGTGTCACCGGTTTTGTGGCTCCGACTTCTATGACCGGCATGGTTTGCCGGGCGAGTTCCATGTAGAACTTCTGGATCTCCTTGAAGCCGCTCGACAGACCGGATCCAAGCCCGGACACGGCAATGTCCTTTGGATCGATGGTTTGGGTGGTGCCAAGCGGGCTTACCGCCATGGTTGTAGCCGAAGCCTTTATGGCATCTCCAGCTCCTCCGAAGAATCCGGCCAGCATACTTCTGGCAATCATGGAACCCATTTTCGCCACAACACGTCCCCTCAAGCCGATCTTGCCATCCTCATCAACGACAAAACCCTTAACCTTCTGATCGACAACAGCCTGACCCTTACGGTCAAGACACGACAGAGAGACAAGCAACAGCTCCGCTCGCTCGGTTGCCAGGTTTCCCTTGCCGTCGGCAATCACGAAACACCCTTTGAGGTTTGCCTTGACACTGTTGGGCAGAACCGCCGGGGTTTTGACCCTGAGCAGAACCGGCACCGGATTACCTTTGGCCTCTGATGTTGTGGGAGCGTCCAAGCCACTCAACAGGGTCGCCTCCATAAAGGAAGGAGGCAGATAGACAGAACCGGTTGTTGTGTCTTTTTTTTTATCATCGGTTTCCGCCTTGGCTGTTTTTCCAGACCCGGTGTGGGATACAATAGTGATGTCGCCAATCTCGGTTTCGATGGGCAATGGCAGCTGACCAGCAGGCATAGCTTGTGATGTTGCAGGCAGTGGCGGCAGCGATACGCTGCCTTGAGGAATTGGCGGCAGTGGTGGCAGCTGTTGCTTGCTGTTCACTGATTTTGGAAAACCTGCATTTTGTGACTGCCCCGGCAACGGTGCGTTTGCCGTAATGCGAGGTTCACCCTGAACAGTTGCCACCGCACCGGCCGGTAACTGCGGCTGCACGACAGCTTGTCCACTCTTCTCTCGGGTAATTTCGTCGAGCTTCTTCTGGAGTTCGACAAGCTTGTCGTCACGTTTGGAGATCTCTTTCTGGCTTTCGAGGAACTGTGATTTTTCCAATAGCTTTGGCTCAATATCCAACGTGGTCTGCTTTGCGTTTTTTGTCGGCAACTGGTTTTTCCCGCTGTTCATGGCCATATTCCCGAGAAAGTAGACCGCCAAAAAGGCACATCCTCCGCCGACCCAGACAATCAGGCGGCGTTGATTACCATTCAGATTGTTCCATAAGGAGAGCAGCCTATCTTTCATCATCTGCCTCCTGATCTGCTTCTGATGGTCGATCCTTGGTATTCACTATCTGCTTTGCCGGGCTATTTGATCTTTCACCGTACATTACCGGCAGATCACCGGCCAGTTTTCGTGACCCCGGTTTCTCCGCCCGCTGCTCCACGACGTAGAGACGTGAAGTATCACCAATTCGCAAGATATGACGTTCAAGAGAGATCGCGACCGGGTTTTCTGCCAGTTCCGTCTTCAGGAACATCTTCTCGTTCAATTTGAACTCGGTGATCACACCCCGTAGAGCGGCTTCATACTCCTTGATCCGGAGCCCTTCGCCTTCGATATCCACGGTTCGTTTAAGGATCAGCCGGATTTCACGGAACAAATGGAACTGTTTCTCCTTTTTGTTGATGCTGTAGGAATCGGGGATGTTCTCGGTGTAGACATCCTTGATGGCTTTAAGCACTTTCTTCTCGAACGGCAGTCCCGCATAGAGCGACTGATTTTCCTTGATCTTCCGCTCCTTGCCTGATGTCAGGCGAATCGTTTGTGAGGGGATTCTCTGCGGAAAGATGACCATGCTGAAAGTCTCGTCACCGCAGACCACGTAGAGTTCGGTCGGTGTCGTTGCATAGACAAATTTGTCACCTTTTTTGATTACCTTGAACTTCACAAAGGCATCCTTACCGGTGATCTTGATGGTGAGTCCTTTCTCGGTGGATGTCAGTGCTTCGCGGATATCAGCCGGACAGGAAATACGATTCATGTCCGAACTTGACAGCCGAATAGTCGTGGTTGCTTCCGGAAGAACAACGGTAGGAAATTCTCCTTCGGCTGGTTGTTCGACTACCTGTTCAATCGAGGTTTTCTGTTTCTGTCCACCACCATGCTCTGTTGCCTGAGCAAACACCGGCACCAGCAATACCGCAAATAAAGCAACCTTGCGCATCATGCCCCCTTCTTCTCGCCCAATGCCGGCTTCTCATAGAGCCGGATCAGGATGAATTTTCCGTTATAGAATCGGTATTCAATGATGTAGACCTTCAGGACGTCTTCCGCCTTCTGATCCACCATGTAGGTTTTCTTGGTGCCGGTGACTTCCAGGCGGCGCTTCTCGATGTCATTGTTGATGGCATGGATGTAAAAGGCACTCGATGCCTTGGTGTTTTCAATTTTATCCGCCAACTCGTACAGCTCTTTCCGGGAAGTCTGAAACTCGGCGGGATCATAAACGGCCAGCAGTTCGCTGAACTGCGACCGGGCATTGACGGGGTTGTAGGTGAGAGCCAGGCTCAGGATGTAGCGGGTGAACTCCTTGAGATACTCATCAGAAGCCTTGTCGCCTGAGACCGAGATCCTGGAATTGATGGTCGGGGGGACGAGGATTACCCGCTGGCTGTTCAAGGCAATGAATAATCCGGCGGTATTTATGACAACGGCAATGCCGAGCGCCACGACGACGAACTTGAGCAGCCGGTTTTCGGCGAATACATTGGAGCTTTTTTGCAGAAATATATCGAGGTTCACTTCTTCACTCCCACTGTGGTGGTTATTCCAGAAAATCTCTTTCGAAAAACTGCGGGTATCCCTTCATCGGGGCCAGACCGAGAAAATAGAGGATGTGGCGTAAAAACCCACGCGGGTACTGTCTTTTGAAGCGGCTGTAGGCCCACGGCACGACAATCATAACCAGCCAGAAATACCCCCCGTACTGTTGGGCGAAGATAAAACTCGCCGTCATGATTGCCAGGTCATCAGGCTCGAACCAGAGAACCTGGAAAGGCTGTGTCAGGTATTGGGGGAACTTGCGGATCACGTTTTGTCACCATAGAAACTGCGAAATTCCAGGAGGGCCTGCGCCCCCCTGGGTAAGGTCAGATGATCATTCCGAGAGAGGTGACGATCTTGTCCGAATTGATAACGAGAACACCCCCCAGAATGCAGAGGACTGCCGGCACCAGCTTTTGCTGGATCATAACGACGACGCCGGCAATGATGGCAAGAACCCCGGCGATAGCGCCGAAGGGACCTTTGAGAATATTGTTGATGAAGAAGTCATAGGCCTCGTAGCCGAATGAACCGGCTACCGGGGCGACGAGGGCCATGGCCTGGGATGCCGCCAGCGTCACGATCATCGCGGTGACGGTCATAAGAAGCATTTTTCGATTGTGCATTCATTTCTCCTTTGTGCTTTTGTTGTGATAGTCAGTCTGTACTGCAGGATTGATTCAGTGTGATTCCGGTCCACTCACCCCCTTTCCCTTGTCCAGCAAACCGGATATCCGTTGAAGGTCTGCGCCATTCACATGGGCACCTTCGATCCAGAGTGCCGGTGTTCCTCGAACGCCAATCCCGGAGGCAATTTTCTCCATCTCCTCCAATTGCGACTGCTGGACCCCATCGGCGACAGGTATTGGTTTGCCATCAAATCTCCCTCCGAATACCTCGTGGAAAGCTTTCTGCCTGTCAGCGTGAGACAGGATGTAACGGGCCTTCTTTTCAGCATCAGGGTGGATCTTGCGTAACGGGACGAAATAGACGTAGCGGGTTACATCTGTTCGTTTGGCAAGAAAGCTATCAACCTTGCGGCAATAGGGGCAATCGGGGTCGGTAAACTCGATAACCTTCTTGGGCCCGGTACCGATTTTCAGAGCTTTATCCAGAGGGAGGTCCTTGATTCTATCTGCAGCAACCTTCTCCCGCATCTCGGCTGTCAGGTTTTTGCCGTCCTTGGTCCAGATTTCTCCAAAGAAGAGGTATCCTTCCGGGCTGAAGTAAAATACCTGCTCTCCTGCGGTGATCTCGTAGAGACCCTTGAGCGGTGATTCCCTGAAACCATCCAACGTCAGATTTGGGAAGGACTTCATCAGATTATCTTTCTCCGTTTTCAGATCGTCGTTAGCCATTGAGAATCCTGCAGCTGTCACAATGGATAGCAGCAGCCCGCAGATAGTAAAAATACTGTTATTCCTCAGTTTCATTTCTCCTCCTTTCGTTGCTCCACGTTGTGTCAAACTTCTTGACGTGATTTCTTGATTTTAAGCTTTATTTTCAATGTATTACCAATCTAAGTCTTGCCTCCCCCCATGATTCTGGTTAAGAATACTCGTTATGGGGGTGCCAACTCATG
>JAQTZV010000034.1 GCA_028687585.1 Desulfuromonadaceae bacterium
ACCGGTTCCTCGCAAGAGGGGCTTACGAAAGGCTTGAGCCGTGTGATGGGAAACCATCACGCACGGTTCTTAGGGGGGAACGAGACAGTAATGTCTCCGACCTACCCGACACGTCCAACACCAGACTGGCAGAGCAGGGAGACGGCAGAATCCGTCGCGTAAATACCGCTGACATCCACCGGGCCCAGTTCGGGGAAGTTCGTCCCGTCCGCTACTGGTATCTCACCTCTTCAGAAGTCCAGGCGCTGCAGCTTGCTTACACCCTGGAGAAGAGGATGGTTGCCAAGCTCGCGGAAGGGGAAACACCGGACATCGACCCGGCGGAATGCAGCAGCAGCCAGTCGTTTTCATCCCTGATGACGAAGGCGCTCAAGGAGGGGAACTTCAACTACACGGACCCATCGTCCCTGTTGAAGAAGATGACCCAGCACGAAAACGCCCGAGTCAGGGGAGACAACAAGGCAGAACAATCGATCAGAAACAACATCATCCATCTACCAATCTCCAAACCGGAACCTGCTCCAGCTCCACCATCCATTGCCGTCATCCATTGTGAAGACGGCAGAGAGGTCACACGGGACCTGCCATTCGGCATGTACCAGACCTTGCTGGATGCGGGAGCCCTGGAGTTCACCCTGTTTGGCGTCTATGTGCGTAATCCCGCACCCATGCAGAAACGAGCATAGACCACATCAACCATCAACCTGAGCGGAGACTGACAATCCCTGCCGGGGGTGGTCCGTCTCCGCTCACCATAAGGAGATAGACCATGACAGACTACATAAATCAGGACGAACCGACCAACGAGGAGCGTGCCGACCGAATCGACACGGTCATGCAGGCCTACTGCCTGACCCTTGAAGGCCGGGATTTCGATGGCGACGAAGATGACGTCAAAGACATGCTCACGGACCTGATGCACTTTTGTAAGCGGATGGAGATTGACTTTGAGGAGAATCTTCGCGTCGCCCGTAATAATTACGAACATGAACGGAATGCGGAAAATGGCACGCCGAACACCATCGGCTGCCCGGTATGCGGCTGTTTTCTGGAAGTCTCCCGAACCGATATCTTGTTAGGCATCGACCGGGAGTTGTACGACTGCCAGGAATGCGAAGAGACTTTCATTCGGGAGCTTACCGTTCCGGACAGTCCTCTCGAACGAGCCGTAAAATGTATCGGCTGCGGCAACATGATTCCGCAATCCTCAGCACGTATCTTCTACCAGCGCGACGACAATGCACATTTCATTGGCGAGTGCTGCTGGGACGAACGACTGCGCGACTGACCCAACAACTATATTTCAACCTGCGGGGAGACACGACACTCCCCGAGGGGGAAGTCAGTCTCCCCGGCTTATTGCAAAGGAGATAGACCATGCCCACAAAAATAACTCTCAACCCCGGCTATGCCGGCGGCGTTTATGTTCTCGATCACGGCGAGTTCTATACCTGCCTGGGCTTTGATGTCGTCTTGAAGAAGGCGGGAGCCCCGGCAGCTGAACTGAACTCTCCTGAAAATTCCCCTGTTCAGACCGAACGCGGCACCATGGCAGCTTATCGCAAGTACGCTGCCATGGTTGATAAAGCTCGCCAGAAGAATATCTCAACCGGATGGCGCTCGCGTATTGACCTTACAGCCGATCTGATCGGTCTGGAGGGTAAACGCGTGGAGGTCATTGACTGTTACGGGGACCGCCGGCGTTTCATCGTCGGTCGGTCAACCGGGTGGATTCCATGCCACCTGGAAATCAAAGCCCGGAACAGTTCCGGAGGCGAAGCCGTCTGGGGGACTCCGTTCCACTCAGTCAGGATAATCGGAGGTGTTACTTGAATAACGCTTATACAACAATTCGAAATACAAAAAGAATGTCAGTGATGTCAGTCGTCTCTGCGGCGAAGGAATTCGGCGTACCGGAACGCTACGCAATAATGCGCCGGCTTGCCTTTCTGCAACCGCACATCAAACATCTAGAGCGTGAAATATGGGGAGCCCAACGGCGGATCGAACGAAGTAAAGATCCACTGATCAAGGCCCTAACTGAATCCTTCATCAGAGACCAGGAAAAGGAGTTGCGCCCCCTGAAACGGGAAGCAACAGCGCTTCTCAACCATGTCAACGGCAAGGAGACGGTGCAGGCACCCGGCGGGATAACCCCTGAGATGATCGAGCAGGCCCGGCAGTATCCCATTACCAGCATCATCGACTTCCCCAATGGGAGACACCGATGCTGTCCGTTTCACAAGGACAATAATCCCTCAATGGCTCTCTACGATAACCATGCCCACTGTTTCGTCTGTAACCGGTCATGGGATTCGATCAGCGCCACGATAGAGCTGGATGGTGTGAGCTTCCGGGAGGCTGTGCTGGCGCTCCAGTAACCTGAATCAATAACAATCAACCCTATGGGGGCGGACACTGCCCCTGGGGGGAGTCCGCCCTCACAATTTTAGGAGGCGGACATGAATCTCGATCTCTTCGGAGAACCAGCAGCACCGACAACAAAAAGAATCTTCATAAAATCTATCGAAGCACGCTACCGCAACGAGGTTGTCAGAGATGACGCCCCGCAGTGGGTATCGAAGCGGTTTACGCAACCACAGCAGGTATTTGAAATGTTCCGGGATCTCCGCCTGGAGACGAAGGAGCACTTCATCGTCCTGCATCTGGACGGCAAAAACCGGATCGTCTGCTTTGATCGAGTATCGATTGGCTCGCTTAATCAGGCCATCGTCCATAGTCGCGAGGTCTTCAAAACGGCATGCCTGTCAAATGCGGCAGCCGTGCTCCTCGTGCATAATCACCCTACAGGTGACCCGACCCCCAGCAGTGAAGATATCGCCATTACCAGACGTCTCAAGGAAAGTGGCGAGATCCTCGGCATCAAGGTTCTGGATCACATCATCATTGGTGATGGCGAGTTCCTGAGTTTTGTCGAACGGGGACTCTTGTAAATAATGAGGGAGCGGCGCTTAGTGCGCCCTCCCCCACCCTCTCCCCCTCCGGTTCAAGAGGGTTTCTTGGAGTCACCGTCACGACGGTGGTTGCAGGGAGCCCTTTTGGGCCACCATCACAACGATAAGGGGGATAGAGTTATGTCAGTTCGAACACGCATTAACGGTAGGGAATTTACGCTTTCGTGGGAGGAATTCGAAAAGGCACTGCACAGGAGCAACATTGTCGGTGGCGAATTCGAGGTACTTGCCATTTATGCAGGCGGGAAACCTTACTAGCATCTTCAGGCCGGATACCCGTCCGGTCTGGATAGAGGCGGCCCTTGTGGTCGCCTTTTTCTATTTTTACTGCACAAAAATCTAGTAATGGTAATGCACGATAATCTAGCTGAGGCCAACGTACTGGAATGATAGGATGGCAACAGTTAGGCAAACATACGCAAGGTTTTCTCCGCTTGTCTCACCTTTCTTCAGTATTGTAACATTTCTGTGGATACTACAAAAAACATCAGCTTTATCATTATGTTAAGAATCTAGCTCAGCATAACGCAAGTTGCCATCAAGCTTGACAATTAGCACCAATCTATAGTAGCCTGACCAATTCTAAATTGAGAAATCTCTCGACAATAAAATGCCGCATTACGCAATAGCTAAATGCGGCTTCATTTTTTTCGCCGAGTAAACCACTTAATCCCACGGAAAGATTACAAGTTATGGGCAAACCGTACGTTAGCGAACTATCCAAGTTGGCCGAGACATATGAGTGGGCAATTTCACAGGATATCACAGCCCTTACTAATGCAATAAATGTCACAAACTCTCTCCCGATGCTAGCTGTTGGATCAGGCGGTTCGTTGTCCGCAGCTGAAGTGATGATCTCATGCCATGAAAGAGCTGCACATTTTCTGGGGCGTGCTGTTACCCCATTGGAGTTACTGACAGCTCTCCCTAACAATCAAGATACCTCTGTTTGGTTTTTCTCTGCTGGTGGCGGTAATGTCGATATTCGTCGCGCCTATAAACATGCGCTATTGAAAGAACCCAGGCAGGTTGCCGCTCTTGTTGGGAAGCTTAACAGTAAACTCTCTACCATTTCCGGCGATCATCACTACACTGACCTCATAGAAGTTGAACTGCCTGCCGGACATGACGGTTTTTTAGCAACTAATTCTCTTCTCGCATTTACTGTTTTAATCTGCCGTGCATACGACAAACTAAATAACTGCTCAGAGATCACATACAACTCACTTAATGATTTAATGACAACTGCATTGCCTGCCGGTTTCAATTTGAGCCAATTGAGCAACCTGTCTGAAAATCTATGGAAGAAAACAGCAATTCATGTGCTCTACAGCAGTCCGCTAAAGTCTGCTGCTGTTGATATAGAGTCAAAATTCATAGAAGCAGGCTTATACTCCGTACACCTTGCTGATTTTAGGAACTTTGCGCATGGACGTCATCACTGGCTGGCAAAGCATGAGGAGTCGTCAGCGGTGCTGGCACTGTCTGTACCATCAGATGCTGAATTAGCTCAAAAAACTTTATCGTTACTTCCAGATCAGATACCTCAATTACATATTCCATTACAGTGCACAGGAACCAATGCCCTGATCTCAGGAATTGTCATGTCACTGTATCTTGCCGGCGCTGCCGGTAAATCTAGAGGAATCGACCCTGGTCGTCCCGGTGTACCAGACTTTGGGAGCAAGCTTTACAACCTTGGAGCAAATACAGGTTTCTGTAAAACTGTCAAACAGATAGACATAGCTATACAACGAAAGGTAGGTAGCAGCGTTTCGTCTCTGACCCCGCACCGTAGAACGCTTTGGGAACAAGCGTATCAGCATTTTAGAACCAAGCTTATTAAAGCGAGGTTCAAGGGGGTCGTAATGGACTACGACGGAACGGTTGTAGATACTCGTCACAGATTCAATCCACCTACCCCCGAAGTGACAGAGGAAATTGTCCGTTTACTACAATACGGAATCCTTATTGGGTTCGCTACGGGCAGGGGGAAATCAATCCGTGAAGACTTAAGAAAGGTCATTCCGACCTGTTACTGGGATCGAGTGATAGTTGGGTATTATAATGGGGCTGAAATTGCCCATCTAACTCAGGATGAAACACCGGATTGTGAGTCTCCTCCCTGCGCCGATTTAGAAATTATATTTAAATCAATCCAGAATCATATTGAAATAAAATCACTCGCAAAAATAACGTGCAGGAAATTCCAACTTACCGTTGAACCAACTACAACTGTTCCAGAAAATAAACTTTGGGAGCTAGCGCAAAATGAAATAAAAGGAGTGCACCTACCTGCGCCAGCAATATATCGTTCCAGTCATTCGATAGATATCCTTGCACAAGGTGTTTCGAAATTGTCCGTAATTAATGCCTTACTAGCCAAGTTTGACTCAAGTGGTGACGTGCTGGCAATAGGGGATCGAGGGAAATGGCCCGGGAATGACTCATTGCTGCTAAAACATGTTCATTCTCTAAGCGTTGACGAGGTTTCCCCTTCTCCGGAAACTTGTTGGAATATATGCCCCGCAGGAGTGCGTGGCGTACAAGGGACACTCTACTGCTTGCAGCAGCTAGAAGTTGATGAGGTTTCTGCTGGGGTTGCCAGATTCAGTAAATCCGGGATAAAGCTGTGAATCATGAACTCGGACTTCAAGTTCTTAGCCAGATAATGTCTTGGGATGATGATGAAGCCAGACAAGAATTCCGATGGCTGACTTTTATGTCCCAGTACAAGTATGATGATTATTCCGATTATCTAGCGGGCGTACGTTTTTTGGAGTGTCTTGCAACATGGCTACAACAATTTGATGATGCCGACAGGCAGATCGCCTATCAGTATCTAAAAACTAATCTCATATATAACAGCACAGCTGAGCTCAATAGACTGGTTGAAAAGCTGTATCCAGAACATATACAACCAGATATTATCCAAGCAGTCTCTGAAAAACTAAACATCCCGAAATACAAAATATGGGCGACAACCGATGCCACAAGCGAGTTCGACTGGCAGTTGCGCAAAGCATTATTTTTGGGGTTAAGTGATGGAGCCAGAATTGATGTTTTGAGACGAGCAAATGCAGGTATTATTTCAAACGAACAAATTGTCGCATCGACGCAAATAGATACAGCCAAATGGAAGAGCTTAGTTAAAGATCTCCGCCAAGATCTCGATAAAATCAAACCAGGCACTGGAGAGAGTGCAAAGTTTGCCAAAATTTATCTTATTGACGACTTTACAGCATCGGGGACTTCATTAATAAGAAAAAATCAGGGTGGAACAGAGTTTAAAGGAAAACTCGAGAGGTTTCACCATTCCATAGAAGCGGCAAAGTCAGACCTACAAGCAGAGTATGGCGAAATACTTGAAGAAAACTGGGAACTCGTCGTTCATCATTACATTTGTACAGAAAACGCAAGAACCGTTATCAATACGAGGTATCAGGAAGCTCTCGATTCAGGCGTTAAATGGTACAATAATGTACGTTTTACCTTTAGTCTGATACTGCCTGCTGAGGTCGCTTTAGACACAACATCAGGCCATCCTTTTGTGGAAATTTGTAGAAAATATTACGACAACTCCATTGAAAATAAGCATTCAGCAGAGTGCGGCGACAAAGATATGACGTTCGGCTATTGCCGGTGTGCTTTACCGTTAATTTTAGAACATAATACTCCGAATAATTCATTGCCTTTATTCTGGGCTGAAACAGCTGGTCAAAACGGGCAACACGCTATGCGTCCATTATTTCGCCGCCGCCAGCGACACGTCGAACTTGTAGAGTAATGAAGATTTATGGCTAATCCATTCGAAAAGAGAGCAACTGAATACTTACGTGATGATGCGGCGTTCTTATCCGTTGTCACCCCGGAGCCTCTGCATACCTTTTTTGAGCGTCATGCAAAAGATGGTACGTTATATGACCGTCTCTGTACTGTAATCGGGACTCCCGGAAGCGGTAAAACCACCATAGCCACTCTACTGCAATATAAAACTGTTGAGACACTGCGCAATAGCCCCAATATTGCAGAATATAAGGCGCTCATACATGCATTGACGAAATGCGGCATAATTAAGGACAACAAGACTCAAATTCTAGGTTGTCGATTGCCGCTTGAATCAGAATATCGTGAATTTTGGGAGTTACCATATAAAGATGAAATTAAACTAGGCCTACTTAAGTCCTTTCTCCAATCCAGAGCAATTATTGCATGGATGAAAAATCTACAAGAAAACAGGCGATATGACCTCGCCAATGTAAAGATTATTTATAGAGATCAAGCTGACGTCGCAGCGGATAGTATTGGTGGTCAGAACGCGTTAGACGTATTCGAAAAAGCTAAATCTGTCGAAAGAGCAATTTACGAAATTAGCGCGGCTTTAATTGCACCGAAAGAAAGTTCGCTCAAAGACGATGCAATTGCACCGTACCATCCATTTGACGCAATAGATCATTTCGTTGTGAAGTCTGGAGCAAATCCAGCTCAAGTATTAAAGCCGCTAGTTATGCTGGATGATGCACATACATTGCATCGGTCTCAACTCATTGCTGTGGGTAGTTGGTTGGCACGTAGAGAAATGAAAATTGGTCGATGGTTGCTTATGCGACTGGACGCGCAAACACCTGAAACGGTCCTCACAGAGGGTTTTGGTAAAGATTCTGGAATCGTGTCAGAGAGTGAAATTAAAAAGAGCCGTGAAATCACATACATTTGGCTTCAAAGCAGTATTGACCGCAGAAAACAACGTGAAGATTTCAGGAAAATGGCTCGTAGTATGGCCGATAAATATCTTCGCTTAATGCCAGTGTTCACCAGACAAGGCATATCGAGGTTTTCTGACATCCTTAACACGGGCGTTTCAGAGATTTCTGAATCAAAGTATATCGAGTTATCAAGAAAGATCGATCGAACTCAGAAAAATTTAGGAATTAGCAGCCTTCGCCGTAAAACATTCGAATCAGAGATTGATAAATATTTCGATAATTCAGAAACGACTGACAAAGGTCGAGATGTTAAATTGGCTTTGTTGAGCATAATAATGCATCGATATGCAAATAGAGTTCCTCAAGAAAGCTTATTCCAGCTTGAACCTGTTGATCCTGAACCAAACAAACCAATAAAGATCAAGGCCGGCTTAGCAGATGGTGCAAGAGTCTACCTTATGCACAATTATAACCGCCCTTACTACTTTGGTGTTGATGCCATCTGTGATGGTAGTTCCGATAATGCAGAGCTTTTTCTTCAACTTTCGGGCAGATTGGTTGAGGCGGCGGAAACACGTGTTATCAAGTCACCTAACGGGAGCACAGCACTACCACCAGCATATCAACACAAGTTGCTAGTTGAGCGGGCTCAGGAAATGATAGATGAATGGTCTTTTCCTCTCTATGGGGAAGTAAAGAGTTTATGTAAAACAATTGCTAAACACTGCGTTGAGAAGTCCCTTGAGCCCAATGCACCACTTGATGGGGGAGCAAACGCTTACGGCATACTTCAAGACGAGTTCGACACCATTCCTGAAAAATTCCCAGAGCTTGCAAAGGTAATTAAATTTGCCGTAGCTTATAACGCAATATCGCTTAAACCAAAGTATTCTACAAAACACAAGGAATGGTGTTTGGTGGAATTAACAGGGCCAGTGCTCATGGTTTCTGGGCTTACTATGAACCGTGGTGGTTTTCTTGAGAAGACAGTTGCAGACTTATTAGATGCAATTGAGCGAAAACAACTATGAGATATCGCTGGGATAAATGCATAAAACACTACGACTGTGACGTCGATCCTTTTTTAAAGTTACATTTTTCTGAAACGCACAGGAAAGTTTTATTAATTGCTGGAGCAGGTTTTGATCCAAGGGCGAAAGCAAATGTGCTGGCATTACATGAGATTCTTGGCAATAGCTTAGAATGCATCTTCATAAAAGAGGAACGTCCTGAGCCAGATCCTAAATTGGTTCAGAAGGCAAACGAAAATCTTAATCAGCTGACGACAATATATCCAGCAAGTTCAGTTATAACCATTGATATCTTTGCCGATGACAACGCTGTTGTTGGTGGCATAAATATAATAAAAAGCTTACAGGATATAAATCTTGATGGTTTTACAGATCTAATAGTTGATTTTAGCGCCTTATCAATAGGGGTTAGCTTCCCTATTGTAAAATATTTTTTTGATTTAATTGTTCGAGATGAACTAAAAGTCAACATTCATCTGCTTGTCATATCAAATCCGAGTATGGACGGCATGATATGCTCCGTACCAAATGATCGGGCAACTGAAATTCGAGGGTTTGCGAGAAGTGATCGCCTCTACGGTGAGGCAGATAAGGCGAAGTTATGGTTGCCTCAATTATCTGGTGGTCGCAAAGAAGTGCTTCGGAGAATTCATGATAGTGTGGTTCCACACGATGTTTGTCCAATAGTACCGTTCCCTTCTGGAGATGTGAAAAAGGGCGATAATATTGTCATTGACTTTATAGCTGAATTAGAGAGTGAGTGGCGCGTTGACAAGCGTAATTACGTTTACGCGGATGAAAACCAGCCACTTGATATCTATCGGACAATTTTAAAAATTGACGATCAACGGCGGCCTGTTTTTCAGACTTTTGGCGGTTCAGTAATAATTTTATCACCGCTCGGCAGTAAATTACTTGCTATTGGGGCACTTATGGCGGCCTTAGAAAGAAAATTTCCAATAGTGTATGTAGAGGCACTTGAATACACAGTAGACTGGGAAAAAGTAGACCTCCTTCAGATTGATACCTCAAAGAAAGCCCACATTTGGCTTTATGGTGAAGCGTATCAGAATGACTTTACGATGTAAATAGGGCGGTGAGATGAACTCAAAGTTACAATTAAAACCTTCGATATATGGAACTGGTCTTATTGCTTTAGATTTGGTTGTCAGTGTACAGCCTAATCAACCTATTCAAAGCTGGGCAGGTGGTACATGTGGTAATGTATTAACCATATTGAGCTATTTAGGATGGAAAGCATACCCTATCGCCCGGCTAAATGGTGATACTGCGTCAATACGAGTCAAAGATGACATAACGCGCTGGGGGGTTAAACTAGACTTCGCTGAACAGCCACCAACTGCAAGCACTCCGATCATAGTTCAAAAAAACACTCAGGACAAATCAGGCAATCCTATTCATAAATTTTCTTGGCACTGTCCTAATTGCGGCGCGTGGTTACCGAACTATAAAGCTGTGACATTGGCGTCTGCAAAAGCAATATCCGACAAAATTAAAATACCGAATGTCTTTTTCTTTGACCGAGTGTCACCGGCAGCGCTAATTATTGCCAAAAAGTGTAAAGAGATGGGGGCACTAATTTTTTTTGAGCCTTCTGGAAAGTGTGAGCCAAAAAAGTTAGAGCAGGCTTTAGAATTAGCGGATATTGTAAAATACAGTCATGAAAGAATAGATTCACTCGAAAGTCAATTGACAGGCGACTGCAAAGTTTCACTGGAAATTAAAACATTAGGATCGAAAGGGTTATCATTTAGATCACATTTGTTCGGAAAGAAAAAATGTACGTGGTTTGATCTTGAAGCACCAATAGTTGACTCCGTCAAAGATACGTGCGGTTGTGGCGATTGGACTACAGCAGGGATTATTTCAAAAATATGTGATCAAAGTGGCGTGGATTCTTTACATGGAAGGACCTTCGAGCAGATCATTGAAGCTATGAATTATGGGCAAGCGCTAGCTGCGTGGAATTGTGGATTTGAAGGAGCACGCGGAGGTATGTATAGTGTTAACCGAGCAAAATTTAATAGTGATATCAAAAAAATACTACATGACAGATCTCATACCCCTTCAAAGCTGACAAAATCAGCTGCTCTCGACAGGCCACCTTCTTCGGTTTGTCCATCATGCTACCAATAGCTAACTTCCATCAAGTCAAAAACCAGGTGCAGGATGCTCGCCGCCAAACCAGCTGACGCCCTAGGCGGCAGCGACACATCGACGTTCCCACCTCCCAAAGAATTTACAGTCGTGCATTTCTCACCTTCTCCTCACGATCCAGTAACCTTTGTGCCCATTCGCGGGCGCGATGATATCGTTCCAGCTGGGTCGCACTGGGGAGTTGGCCGCTGGTCATGGCACTGGATGCCTCCAGTAATTCCTGGAGCGATGCCAGCAGATCCTCATTACTCATTACAGAAACCTCCATTTGTTGTTATCCTTCGGTCTTAATTCGGCTTGCCACATCCTGAAAGAAATCGTGCGATCAGAGGGCAAGCATCTGCTGATAAATTCAAATTCCGACAGAAACATATTAAAGAATATTTTCAATGCAAAATCTATTTCAGAATTCCAGCTTTAACTGCATCATCAATAAAACTTTCCTCAATCGCTTCTTTTGCCCACGATTCTTTGCATTGAACCAAAACCCTGGCCGCGCCTTCTGCTACCGCAGGAATATTACTCCACAGGGCGTTGCGGATCGACCGCAGTTCATTCGCAGTGGCTTTTCTGCCATCAGCCCAGTTCCTGCATTGTTGACACAGGAGTGCCAAGGAATCCATGTCAGGTGATACATCAGGCTTATAATCCCATACCCGGAGATCATCTTTACTCTCGCACCACTCACACTTGAAGCCGGCCCGTTTGCCGATGGATTTCCCAAAGGAGCTGATCTCTTCCAGACGTTCTTGGTTACCCTGATATCCTTTTGCCATGGGTGTCCTGTGAATTCATGATTTTCACTGATTGATTGCATCCTTAAGCAGAGTACTCGGCCTGAAACCCAATATACGCCTGGCTTCAATTATAATTGTCTCGCCGGTCTGCGGATTGCGGCCTCGACGGTCTGCCTTCTGTTTAACGACAAAATTGCCGAAACCGGATATTTTAAGATTCTCGCCGGATTCGAGAGTACTTTTCATAATGGAAAAAACCGCTTCTACCATCTCGGCTGACTCTTTTCGTGTCATGCCGATGCCTTCCTGAACCTTTTCAACGATGTCTGCTTTGGTCATTGTGTTCCCCCTGCTACGGTATGTATCGATAAGAAGCTTTCATACTTAAAATAGATGTGAATAGTTCATTCGGCTCCCATGTTAAGGAGATATTGAAAGGCCGGAATGAGCCTGATATGCTTGTCGTCAATGCTCAGCTCACCTTCTTCTTCATACGTTACAATCTCGCCACTCTTCAAACCTGTTTCATCAAGCGCCTTTACCAGTGCACGCAATTCGCGGTTGCGGGTTCTGTCATCACCGAGATCGAGGACTACCTGAACCAGGTTCGTGATTTTCCCCTTACGGCTGCAGGCAAAGTCAACCTCGTGACCATTGGCAGTCTTGTAATAGTGCAACTCATAGCCTCTGCGCTTCAGTTCAAGATAGACCATATTTTCCAGCAGGTGCCCGCGATTCTCACTGAAACTGAAGCCTACGGCTCCCGCCATGCCGGTATCAATGGCATAGATTTTCTTCGGGCTCTTGATTTGCTCTTTGACCGAAAAGGCAAACAGATCGAGGGTGAACAGCAGATAAGCATCGCTGAAATAGCCCATATATTCCTTTACCGTCTTGTCGTTAAGGCCGACCAACGGAGCAAGCTTGTTGAAGCTGTAAAGCGATGAGATGTTCGAGGCCAGATAGAAAAACATATTTTCAAGTTCAACTGCCTTTTTGATGGCGAAGCGCGGTGCAATGTCCTGATAAAGAATGTTACGGGCATACATGACCAGTACTTCTTTTTGGGTAGCCGACAGTTTGATGGACGTTGTTTCCGGAAATCCCCCCTGACAGAGGTAACCATCAAAAAGATTACGCAACCGGTTACGCTCCCGTGTGACCGCAACTGCATCAGCAAGCTCCAGACCATTGGCACACGCATATTCGGCGAATGAGAACGGATAAACCTCCACCGGCAGCGCCCTGCCGGAGAGCAGGGTGATAAATTCCGATGACAGTAGATGCGAGTTTGATCCGGTAACAATGAACTTTATCTGTTGTGTTTCATATCTGGCTTTTACAAACACCTGCCATTCAGTAAAAAAGTGCACTTCATCGAGAAAACAATAGACGGTGCCCTGCGGAGCAACAAGCTTGAGGTAGTCTTCGTATGCGCGTTCCAGGTAAGAGACGTCGTTCCGATAACGACTGAACTGCGGGTTTTCCAGATTCAGAAAGAGGATGTTACGGGGCTGAACGCCCTTGTCCCGGATCAGATGATTGATCACCTGGCGCACCAGTGTGCTCTTGCCGGAACGACGTACACCCACCAGAGCTATGATATGAGGAACGTCAAGGTACTCTTTTACTTTGGCAAGCGCTTCACGGGGAACTCCCTCGCTATAGAGCGGACCGTCCCAATGTGTATTTTGATCGACAATTACGCTTTCAAACACATCAACTCCGAACTAAATTACATTTGTTCGCAATATAGCACGAATTATAGATATTTAAACACTTATTCAGGTAGCAGCATGGAGTCAGGACAAGAATGTGAAAGAAATACGAGCCATGGCCGGTTATACTTCAACTCGAATCCTGCTTGCCACATCTCTAAAAAAATCGTGCGACCAGAGGGCAAGCATCTGCTGATCCTTGACGAAGGGCGCCACATCTTTACGAGCCTGATTCACATCCAATCGGTCGATTGCCTCGAACAGTAAATCGGTGAAAACTACCGGTGAAAGATTTTTATCCCCGCTCCAATGGCCGGTCTGGCGCATCCGCTGCTCAAGGTGAGCGAGGTTCAGGTGCGGAAGGTTCGCGGCATACCAGATCAAATCGTACCAATCACGACCCTTGACCCGGTTCTTCCACTTGCGGAAGAGGATTGCGTGCATCTTGCCGGCAAAGAGATCCGGGAGCGAATAGCTCCGGACGGCAAACGGTATCGGTTGCAGCAGATAGCGGGTCTGGGTGGAAAATCCCGGAGGCGGGTCTGTGTCCACCTCGATCTTTACCTTCAGTACCTGTCCGGCTGCAACCTGACCGGTAAGTTCCTCACCGGCCTCAATGACCAGAAGTTCATTACGAGTGTTCGCTTTGAGGAATGCAGACTGCGCCGCCGATTCCACCGCCTTGTCAACCACCTCCACCCGGACGTTGAAACCGAATGCCAGCAGTTCCTCCTCAAGTGATGCCGTGTAGCGGCGGAAGGGGAATGGAATAGCCAAGAACATCATTCGGTCGAATAGCTGCATAATTTGTCGAGCCTTGCGCAGCAACCTGATCACGGAATGCTGGGGTTCGGCTATAAAAGTCCAGAAAACGCACATCCAGTTTTGCTTCATCTATCCCAAACAAGAAATAATGGCTGCTCACGATGGAGCCGTTCAATTCATCCGGCACAATACCGAAGCCGCCCACCTTGGCATCTATTTCCGCAACTAGAAATTCTCCAGCCTTGCAAACCTGCTGTTTTTTGGTCTTGATTTCCGCGCCAGTAACCGCATCACGAAGTACAATGCCCTGAGCATGAAGTTTCACGCGACACCGCTTGTATTTCTCAAAATCGTTGATCTGGATAAACTCTTTACGGTGGGTCAGCAACTCTTCCAGCGCCACCAGCGGCCACGCAACACTCATTGCCCCACTCCCGCCAGAACCAGCCTAATCTCACCCATGATCTCCAGTATCCGCTGCTCTTTCCTGACAATATCTTCCACCAGCTGCTCCGGCGGCAGATGTTCGAAGTCATCTTTGCCGGTGGGATTCTTGATGTCCAGGTTGTAGCCGTTATCAATAATCCGCTCTACTGGCACGCGCCAGGCGTGCCCGTTCTCCTCCCTGTTGTTCCACCATGACAGGCAATCGGAAAATTCCTCAAACTGGACCGGCTGGGTTTTGGTGTAGTTCTTCCGTCCTTCCGGCAACGGCTGTTCATAGTACCAGACCTCTTTCGTCGGCCCGGAGCGGTCGAAGAACAGGAGGTTGGTGGGGATACCGGTATACGGGGCAAAAACGCCATTGGGCAGACGCACTATGGTATGCAGGTTGAAATCCTTGATCAGTCGTTCCTTGATCCGCCCACAGATGCCGTCGCCGAAGAGCATGCCATTGGGGACGACCACCCCGGCCCGGCCAGGTTTTGGCTGGCGCTTGAGCTTGCGCATAATCATCTGGAGGAAGAGGAGCGTCGTCTCCGAGGTCTGCATCTCGGCGGGGAAGTTGTTGAGAATCCCTTTCTCTTCCTCACCGCCAAAAGGGGGATTAGTCAGGATTACATCCACCCGATCCCGGTCGCCGATTTCATTGAGCGGAAAGCGGAGGCTGTTATCCGGATCGATTCTGGGGAATTCCAGCCCGTGCAGCAGCAGATTCATCTGCACCAGCAGATAGGGGAGCGGCTTGGCTTCACCGCCATAAATGCTGCTTCCCTGGAGAATTTTTCGCTCTTCGACGGTCGTGCACTGCTTCTCCAAGTGGCTGTAGGCCTCGACCAGAAATCCGCCAGTGCCGCAGGCCGGGTCAAGGATAGTTTCACCCAACTGGGGATTGAGGACATCGACCATGAAGCGGACAACCGGGCGAGGGGTATAGAATTCTCCCGCATCACCGGCTGCATCGCGCATCTCCTTGAGCATGGATTCGTAGAGGTGGCTCAGGGTGTGGATCTCATCGGACGAGGTGAAGTGAATGCCATTGACCTTGTTGATCACGTCCCGCAACAGGTAGCCGTTGATCATCCGGTTGATGGTGCCTTTGAAGACGGTGGCGATGACATCCCGCCGGTCTCCGCCATTGATGCCCTGGAGACCGCGCAGATAGGCGAACAACCCGGCGCCCCTGGTTCCATCCGGACGGACCGCTTCATCGTTGTTGACGAAGGCTATCAGCTCATCGCCGGTGATGCCGTCTTCACGTGCGGCCCAGTCGCGCCAGCGATACGGTGCCTCAATTGCCGGTCGGAACTTCTCACCGGAAAGGATCGCTTCTTCCTCACGAATCCGCTCCATGTCATCAAGGAATTTGAGGAACATTATCCAGGTAAGTACGGGGAGCCGATCGATATCGCCGGAAAGCCCCTTGTCCTTGCGCATGATGTCGCGGGATGATTTGACGATTGAGCCAAGTTGTTGCGCGGTAGTCTGGGTTTGGGCGGTTTTCTTGATGCGGGCCATTGGTGTCCTTTATGTATAAATGGTTATTCTGATTTCATGTTTGATATGCAAAAGCTCGATTCCGGGTTGGCTTTTCAGTTCAGTCAAATGAATGTACTGAGAAGAAACTTATCTGTAACGCCAGTGAGTTGACCGGCGTCAGGCCGGTCTGACGCCTTGTTGAACATTCGCCAATTTCGATCACCTAACGTGGACGTTTGTAGTAATTAAGTATAAGAGCTTTCCCGTTTTCGAACTTGCTAATTACTAAACTGCTTTTGGTCGGCTCGTAAAAGAACAGAAAGTCTCCTGAATGGCCAATGAATCTCAGCCGTTGAGTTGGGTCGTCTTGTTTCCCAGAGTCTATGTTGTTGATAGGTGAAAGTGCATACTGATATTTTATGCCGCTTACAATTTGTTCTGCATTAAGCCGACCGTATCCGTAAGCAAAGGTCGGAAGCATAGCTAATAAATAAATGACAATGGAGCGTGAGCTATCGTGAGGAATTATAGTTTGCAAAAAGCCTTGTTTTTTTGCGAAGGCGTAGGCGGGAAAGGCGAGTAGGATCGGTAGGATGTGCCACTTCCCGACTGGCCCAAATATAAGAAGCGCAATCGTTCCACACAAATACGCGAAAACTATGTATGGAGCTATTTTGTGAAGAAGTTTGCCCACCAGAGTGTCTCGTCCACCACCGGAAGGAAGATTGTTCGAGTCAGATGTCAGTTCGCCAAGAATAGCACCAATAGCAGAAAATACGAATGCAGAAGCAATAGGGTAAGCCGTTGACTTAATTATATCGGCGAGACTCAGGTACTCTAAGATATTAACGTTAAATGTTGCCCAGTATCCCCACAGATATAAGGCACCTACAGTGATGAAGTATAAAGAACAAAAATATACGTAGGTTGACACTCTTTCTTTGGTCGGCTGTTTTTGCATAGTTTCTGTCATGTAGGCCTCAGTTCGACGGTAGCGGGGCGCAGCGGCGGCGTTAGCCGACTGACTGTCGACACATGGCTGAACCCTTTCGAGGTGCCTTCTAGGTAAGACCTAGTCGTTAGCTTTTTCCTCAGATTTTATTGCACTGCCTTTTTCTACAAAAGTAATAAGAGACCCTACGAACATTGCTGCTGAAACCATACCAGACATAATACCTCCCATGACTATTAAAGCTCCTGCATTAACATGAAGCTGGTTTTCCAGATATTCCTGCATTAAAACCCCGCATAGAGCAACGTCTGCAATTCATTCACCGCTTCCCGGAGCTTTTCCGCTCCACCGAAGTAACCAGCAATCTCAATCACATTCCCCCGTTCCGAGATCGGCGGCACTTTCAAGATATCCGGTCCCGTAAGGGGGCGTTCTCGAAAACTTTCCCAACTGACCCTTTTGCCCTCTCAAATCAACTTTTTAAGTACGTCCTCTGCCTTCCCCACAAGAGTTGGAACATCCCTTTTCCTCAAATGTGAATATGTGCACCCCTAAAGCACCACACGATCAATGAAACCTGTACCAGATGTGCGCCAACGCTTGCGGACAAGGTTCTCAAACTTCCCATTCTCCTCCTTGAGGACAAGGTGATCTGCGTGATCAGTCACTATGATCTGTGGCATGATCCCAGTCTCTGCTTCTACCTCGCGGCAGTAAGTCACGAATTGGTCGTAGACGTTGGTAACGGCGCGAACGTCCTCATCCACTTGTCGGTCGGGACGTCGTGTCGCGTCATTTTTTGCCAACTCATCAGGCAAAAATTCGGCTCCACTATCTATCACACTAGGGAAATAGACCTGACTGGGTTGATCAAAGAACATGATCGACGGAATGGTGCACTTGTCGGCACGCTCACAGAAGTACCGGTGTAATGCAAGAAAAAGAACCAGATGGCAGCCGAGCCAGTTAGCACCACTCCCCATTGAGCGCAGGTAGACCTTCTCTTTCTTCTCTGTTTCATGCCAGAGGTCGAACGTTCCGAGATCGAAATGAAGTCGAATGGGAGTGTACGTAGATTCAAACTCGAAACGCTTTCCAATCTCAAAGAGAAGCTCCCCAATACGCTTCTCTGCCTCCTGAAGCTTCTGCTCCATGTTGTAGTTTTCAGCCAAGTAGCGTCTTTCTCTCTCGATCTCATCCTTCAAATTCTTAATACGATCATCTGTGCCGGTGGCCTTCAAGTCAACCAATTGCTCGATGGCTTGCTCTAGTCTTAATTGCACTTCGACACCCAGTTCATACTGGGTCCTCGCTTGGCTGATGGTTTCGGTCTGCCGATCAATGCGCTCGATGATGCCCTTATACCTATGCACCTGAGCCTTCTCTTCCTCAATGGCTTCGGTAGTACTTCGCTTATCTTCTTCCAGACCTCGGATACGCTGAAGCGAGCAGGATAATTCATTGTTCAGCCAGTTCACTGCATCTACCAGACGGTTCGCCTCAGCTTCCATGCTGTTATGCTGCGATCCACAGAATGGGCAGGAGGAAACTTTGATTTCGATCTCATCTGGGGTGGCTGTGTTTTCAGTGTCTCGGCTATACTGCTGAGCAAATTTAATTGAATGGCTAATCGCTTCAAGCTTATGCTGATGACTGCGCAATGTGGCTGTGTGCTGCCTTAGTTTATCTTTCGCTTGTTCGCGCATTATTGCATGTTTGTTGGACGTTTCAGTTACCTCCAACTTTTTATTGTGCAGTAGACGCAAGCTGCTCTTGGGTTTGGATTTCAGGTCTTCAATAGACACAGGGCATTCGCGACCAGTTGCGCTTTCGTACTCGTCAACCAGATCTGCTATTCTGGCAACCAGCCGGTCAACCTCATCCGCCTTTTTGGGCAATGACAGCGCCAACTGCCGCAACTCACGTTCCTTCTTCATGAGTTCTTGGGATTTGTAGAAATACTCCTGGTCGGCGAACCCGAGGAATACCTTTAAATGTTCGATTGCCTGCTCGCGTTTCTGAAGTTGGTCAAACCGGTAGAAGACGGCATGCTTGTTGGCCACCAAGTTTTGATGCTGAAGCATATAAGATGAGAAACTCCGTGCGGACGGTGCAGGCGCGCGACTGTTGTGGCGTCGTCGTGACCGTGCGTCCGGATCTTCATCGACATCGACCACCGTGACGCCAAATGCTGCTGTCAACTGGGCTTTAAATTCGTCTTTAGGAAGAAAGAATTGTTCTTCGAAATAATTTGGGCCGAATTTATTTATACTCTCAACTGGTTTAATATCCGCTTCTTCTCTGAAGAACCCCTTACTATCATTCGGGCGTCTTGCGAGTACCAAAAATGCGCTATTTACCTGTAGAGCGATGAAGTAGATGGTGGATGTTTCCGTAATCACACCAACAGGGACTGTGAACTCTGAACTCCCGAAACAGTAGTCGAATATCTCGATTAATGCGCTCTTTCCAGTAGAGGATTTGCCTGTAATGACATTGACACCGGGTTTAAGCGAAACTCCATGTGTCTTTCCGTCGTGATCCAACACTCCAATGTGTAGTAATCGTGCATTCATAACGATTTTACCCCCAGCATTCGATAGACAGTTTGCACGTCATAGGGACGGCAGATTTTTGCAAGCCCACGCGCTGCGTCAATAGTGCCCTCTGGCACCACGCCAGTAGAAACCTGCCCTCTGACGACAATGTTCAGATCATGGCCGATCTCAATGACATTTGCATCTACAAGATACTGCAAGGTCTTGTCCGTGATGTGGCGATACTGCTGCACTCGTGCAGCTAAACCATAAATCCGATCACGTTCACTCACGAGAACTCTAAGCGAGCTATTTGTCCGAACTGCTCGCAAATACTTCCTTGACTCTTTTGGGAGAATGAGCGGCAGGATCAGGTAGGCGAGAAGCATGCTCCTGTTGGCGTTACCGTACTCATTGTAAAATTCCGCCAGAGCTGGAGCGAAGTTGAATGGATTGTTGTACAGCACAGCCAAGTGCTCGATGACAGTACTCATTTTTTCCTAACCTTCCACTTCATCTGCTTCTCTGCATCGTCCATACTTATGTGCAATATTCCGTTACGGAACTCATCTGCAACGTCATCAAAGCCACTGAATCGAGGAGGTTCAGAGCCAGTGACCTTATTGTAGAGCTTATGGGAGTCTCGTATTTCGTCCGTACATTCGTAGCAAGCTGTTGAGTGTTCCAAGGAGAATCTGTTTTCGACTGTGAGTGCATAGACTTTCGTTAGTTCTGGATCGACTTGGTAAGCGCTGAACTCTTCATTGATGGTCTTTACTGTTGACTCGTAATCAAACACGGCTTTACTGACTTGAGTCTCGTAATTGATGTCGTGGATTTTTTGTACAAAAAGATCATCTCGATGCTGAATGTCGAGAGGATCAGGAATAACCCCCTTATAATATTTTCGAGGGAACCTACGGGTTTCCTTGCAATAAGTAGAGGAGAGGTCTTGTACCTTGGTGCTCCACGCGTCGTAGGTAATCTCCCATCGTTCACCAGCTTTCTTGCCCGGCAGACATACAAATCCGATGAGTGCATCAAGAAAATCGTTCTGCTTGCATTCCAGAATTTGCTGTGTACGTGTTTCCTTTAGCTTGGAGTACAACTCTGTAAGCGTTGGCTGACGTGCCTCAATCCAAACTTTCGGCACAACCCTCTGCAAGCATGCCTTCCTCGACGTATCCATGACGTAGCGCTGATGTATCAGCACACTACTCGGCTTTCTACTGACGTCTTTGGCATATTTCGCAGTGAAGGCTTCTTCAAACTCCGTATGGATTTCTGTTATAATCTCCAGACGCCGGTTAATGGAAGCATCATTCCACTCGCGCAAACGAGCCTTTGCTCCAAAATTCTGAGTCGTATGAAGTATCAGGGAGGTGTAAGCATCGTCGTAAAATGCATCATCCGTCCAGTTGTGAAGAGTATTCCAGAAGTTGTGGTGCCCATCGGTGAGGTCGTCGGAATACTGCTTAACCTCTATTTGCTCGATATCTTCGACGGTGACATCACCTAGCTCCTCTATCAGCAGTTTCTGCCCCCTTCGCATCTCATAACATCGGGCCACGGCAACACAGAGGTGATAGATGGTACCACTCGTTGAGGCTGTTGCATCCTGCCTCACATATGAACTATTCATGAGTGCTCCTCCAGTGGTGTGGCCACGAAATGGGACGTTCTTGAAAACGTTCCCAACTGACCCTTTTGCCCTCTCAAATCAACTTTTTAAGCACGTCCCCTCAGCATTCCCCCAGATTTCCCCGTCCCCTCGGCCTTACTCATACAGGAAAACAACTCAAAGACTCATTAGAATTTAGTATGTACACTTGACGTGCATTGTTGGGTTTCCACCCAGGACCTCTCCAACTGTATTCCATGCGATTTACGCCAATTTTCGATCATTTTATCCGATAGATTCTTTGTAAAAGTAAGCGTACCAAATCTACGATCAATGTTTATGGTATATTGTATTGGCTCTTTCATCCATTGGTACATCCCATAAATTTCTGAATCTGATATTTGAGCATTGGTAAATTCAATAATTTCTTTACCACTTACAAGTTTTACTGTTTTAGCATCAGTGTCGATCACCCATTTAGTGCCAAAACAATATAGAAGCATCTCTACGCGAGACTTATATAGCTCAACGGCAATATAGTTTTTGTCTCTGGGGACTTTTTTAAATAATTTGTCCATACCAATTCTTTGGGTAGGCGCATTAATTAGTTCGCAATCCAAATATATTTCTTCGGCTTTGACCGACATTGGTAATAGCAGTAAGAGAAGTGCAATTGTCGATATTTTATTCATTGAATTAGTCCTTTATGCTCAGTTAAATTCCAGATAGGTAAAAAGAGGGAGGCACTCAGTTCTTGCTTTTGCCCTCTCAAATCAACTATTTAAGTACGTCTCCTCAGCCTTCCTCGCAGGCTTCCTTTTTCTTCGCCAGTAGTCGTAAGTTTAATTACTCAACCGAACACCTTTGATGCTGATATTTTTCTTGAGGCGTCGATTATTATTATGTTTTCTGCGTCTGTTTGTTTGATGCTCGCCAGTACTCTATTAACTTTGCTTATTTCAGATGGCGTATAACAAAGTATGACTTTTATATCGGTAATTGATTTTGATGCTTTTTTATAAATTTCTGTTTGATTGAGCAAATTTTGTTTTAGTGAGGATGAACTTGCCAATTTAAATTCCACAATTGTCGAATCTCTTTGCCCATATGATATTTTATAGTCGGCTGGACCTCGACCATTATTAACTTCAGAGTTGACGTCAAATGGCGTTGCAAACCAAGTTAATCTAAATATTCTTTGAATAGTGTCTTCTGTCGCGATCGCCTTATCATTCTTATAAAAAATTCTGTAACCGTCATTATTTTCAATAACTTCTTTTAGATATTTTGCTCTTTGAAGAGCAGCCTCATAACTGGTTGGTTTTATGGTGAAAAACTTACTATTTGCAGCTACTGTTTCACAAAATTCGGAAAGGGTTGTGATTAGCTCCTTTTTCAGTTTTTGTACTTTTTCAGTTGATATTTTTGCTGCTTGATTTTTTGTATTTTCTTTATATCGAATGTAATAGTCTAAAATTTCAGGGTATTCTTGTATTGTTGCATTGATTGCCCAATCAATTTCCTTTTGTTTCGGAGAAGGCGGCAATCTCCTCTGGAAATAATCGTTAATTGAACTACGCAGAGATGCGTTTTCCAAAGCGTTAGTAATTCTTCTGAATTGGTTACTAAGGTCGCTGTGACAGATAAATGCATCATCTTTGGTTAAAATGTCTAACGGAGTAAGTACAATATAATCACCATCTTCCATATAAAAGTACGGTAACACAAACGATTTTGGTGTCCAGGTCATCAATTCTTTGTTGAATTTGCAGCGAACCGAGAAGAGTTTTCTTTGATCATCTCTCAAATATTTAAGAGCAAACTCCTGCGTGTAGCCTAATAGATATTCGAGCATTAAGTTCGTAGTGAAATCACTTATAAAGTCACGACCTATACCAGCGCCAACAAGTGTGAGCTTTTCTATGTGCGAAGTAGATGAGACAGTTTCACTCCCAAAATTAGAATAAAATCCGTTAAACGCCTTTATCAAATCCCTAGCGAATTTTGGACCCAGTCCTCTTCCGCTGTTGCCCCATTTACATAAGCCAAGCCAATTTTGCTTAATCTCCTGAAATTGAAATAGTTTAAGGTCGGTATTTTGGTCTTGAGCGGCAAGTTCTTTGAGGCCAATTAAGTGATTTACTATTTTGTCATGGAGTTCTACATATTCCGTTTTTTCAGAAGCGAATAATAAAAATGGATCGATAAATAAGGGGAGATCCGCATCAATACATATATTTAAAGCGCCGTGCTTATCCAATACGTTTTCATCAATCTCAAAGTAATCTGAAAAAAGAAGTTTTACGCTCATAACTCTCCTTCGGGGGTCCCAGAAGGGGACATTCTTGAAAACTTTGTAAATTGACCCTTTTGCCCTCTAAAATCAACTTTTCAAGTACTTCCCCTAAGCCTTCCTTGCTCTTTCTCGTTCACGTTTGGTTATTTTGCATGGACTTTAGGGCAAAATTGAGGCGATTAGCTCCGACGGCCCGCCGCCGTTAAGCGGCGAAGACCACCTCAAAGGTGCGAATTGGAAACCGTGATCGAGCTGACCCTTGCGGAAAATGAGTCCGTTCCGCCGGAACTCTCGGCATATCTGGTGCCGGCGAATTTGACCTTGTGCTTCTTGATGGTGTCAGGAAATATTGGCAACTGAGTCGCTACCTTCGATACGGTGCCATCATCGTACTTCATCTGCACACTCAGGGTACGGTTGCCGCTGTTGAAATTCAGCTTCACCTCTATGAGCGAGTCCAAAGGGATCTTCTTGTCGAGGCTGCCGATGTCTACCGACTTGTTCGGTCGAAGTCCGCCTCCGAGATTGTTGTACTTGAGTGACAGCGTGTCGAGCCCTCTGTCGCCGACTGTGAAGAGTAAGACGTCGCCGATCTCCAGCTCCAGACAGGTGTTCTCCTGCATTATCGCTGCCTGGTAGACCACGGTGAAATCCTTGTTGATGTCCAACTCCACCGGAAAGACGATCTGGCTGTACTTGTCCCTGGAGTGTGCCCTGAAGGCGGCGTAGTCGTCGAAGAAGCTCACTAACTTCGGATTGAACTGGTAGGCGCTGGAGTACCTCTTGGTGGTGAACATCTTCTTGTAAAGCGAGAACTCCTTGGAGTAGACGTGATCGTCGTAGATAATACTGAGCTGGTTGCGACCGAGTTCCATCGATTTAAGCGGCGCGTCGTCGCAGATCTTGAAAACCTTGCCAGTCTGCTTGCGCCCAAATTTCAGGCTTTTGCCGTTTAAAGTGGCTGTGACCCTGCCGTAGTTTACGTCGATCAGCTTGTTGTGGTAATCCCTCAGGCTGACCTCGATCGGAAGGTGTTTAAAAGCATCAACGTCGACCACGTCCTTGGGTTGGGCGAACTCCGACTTGGGCTGGACGTTGGCAAACCGGTGTGCCTTCGAAAGGTCTAGCTTAATGCTTTGCGAATCGGCACCGTCGTTGCTTGCCTGGTACATGCAGGGAGTGGAGCCGTCAGAGCTGACGACGAAGGCATAGTTGCTGATCGTTTTGTTGACAGAGAACTCGGTCAAGCCGTCGTCCTTGGGAACCTTTTTTTGCTCCCCGTTAAGCTCCACAGTGGTTTTTCTGACATCCAGGCCGTCCGATACCACCGAGATGAGTAACACTTTCTTATTGAGGAAGATCAGGTGTGCCGGGAAGGCAACGACCACGGCGATGAAACACCATACGAGCCATTTGAGAATACAGCCACACTGGACCTTGCTTACGCCCGTCGTGAAATACCTGTAAGCAACCAGCACCAAAAAGCAGACCGCTAACATGACCGAAATGGCAATGTAGCCGTACAGAAACTTCGCTACCACGATCTTTTTAAGGGCGTGGTATAGGGCACCAAAATCGGCTTCGATCACCTTATCTAACAGCTTGACACACGCGTCACGCAGCACTTCTAGAAATTCCTTTTTACCCGCCATGCTAACCCCGGTCGCTGCTGAAAATCGTCAAGTCGTCGATGGTCACGTCGTCGCTGTTACCGTACAGGTAGAAGCCGAGGCTGCCGGCCTGCTGATCGTCATCGACCGTTTCGACGGTGCAGAGTCTGCTTGGGCCATTGCTGATGGCAATGGTGACCTTGCCATCATGCCGCTCCAGCGTTAGCGAGTATTTTACCCCCGGCTCGAGCCGGGTTGTGAGGGCTTGGCTGCGCCCCCTGACCCTGTCGATCACCTCGACCCGGTCGTTGCCCCCAGCGCCGATGGAAAAGGCCTTGTTGAACTTGTAGCGTGCGTAGAGGTTGATGCGCGGACCGTGCATGGTAAAGGTGGCTGCAAGTTTGAAATTTCCTTTGAACTTGCGCAAGTAGATGAGGGAGGCGATGCCGTGCCCCTTTGAGGGTCGCTTCAGAAGCAGCCCCTCGCTCGTAGGCCTCGACCACCCATTTGGCTTTAGCTCCCAAGCGGAGGCATCGAAACTGTCGCCAGCCCTGTAGCGGTAGTAGACGGTGATGGTCTTCTTGTTGATCGCGGCTCCTGAAGAGCCAACCACCTTGGCCTGGTTTACCGACGGCTTCAACTTGTACTTCGAGGTCACGGTGTACCAGGCAGCGTCCTCGGTGACATCAAAGTTTGAGAACTCGCTCGCCTTGGAGATTTCTTCGTCGTTAAAGAAGATTCTAATCGGCTGGAAGTTCTCTACGGCCTTTTTCGAGACCCTGAAGATCGGTTTGCCGCTCCCCACCACATAGTCGTCACCTGATTCTATGATACCCTCAGGCAGAGCAGACGACTTTTCGCCCGATGAGAGATTCGGAACAGTACGCGACTTGGCGACATAGAACACCGACACGGCCATCGATGCCAGGAAGGCCAACAGCGCAGCCAATAACACGTTTCGATATGGATGGATCTTCAATTGAGCCTCCTACAGAAAGTCGTGGGCACCGCAGAGCAAGCACCCCAGTGACAGCCAATCTTGATAATTTTGTATTATTTTACAGTTCAACGGCTTGAGGGCCTGCCGTGTAACGTAGCGGAAACAGCAGCACCCAAGTGTTAGGCTTTTCGGCAAGATTATCGTGCCTCTTCACCGGCTATTCTAGCCTTTATTAATCCTGCAAACAGACTTGAAGAAGGCCAACGGAGTTCAAAACTATTTGCGGTTTCTTCAAGTGTTGTTAACAAGGATTCCGTATCATCATAAAAAATTTCGACTGTTGTATATTTTCCATTTTCAAGAAGCTTTATACCGTAAGTCGTCTCTGTATTAGACGACTCAGTCATTCTTTTGATTGCATTTGATAATTGTGCCATATACAAATCGTCTCTTTTTTCTCCCGGCAAGTCAGCTGGTATCCACCCTTCTTTATCATCACCGTACTCGAAAGACACTCTTCTGATTACATCATTGGCATCGTGTGGCAGAGGGTCGCACTCATAAGTGAGCTTATCATTTGTGTCTAAATTAATGAGGGTCGTAATCAATATAGGCACTTTGTGCCCTTGTTTTTCGGAGATATTTCTTGCTAACAACATTTCTCTAGCAAACGGTAACGATTTTAACTTTTCTTGAAACTTTCCATATTCTTCCTCATATCCTTCTTTGTGCGCGTATAAGCTCTGCATAGCAAAGGTTGCACTTCTGGTCGCCGACAGTAGTGCGGAAAAATTGAAACAAAATTCCTCACTCGCAATTTTAAGACCGCGTAGTTCATTCAAAAAATACCTTGCCTCTTTTATTTTGTATGATGGGTACATCACTATTTCTCCTGTGTTTGCTCAACTCATTGTTGAGCGTTTCACGCGCACGCGCACGTGAAACGGTGATCTTCCCAAATGGGATATTTTGTCTGAGCACATTAAAACGACACATCAGTTGGGTAAGTTTTCAGTAAAACGGTCACCTCAAAGCACATTTCGCCAACATCACTCATCTTGATATCCGAATCTTACTCGTGCCAGGCGAACTTGATCATGACATCCGTATTCCTGCATTAAAACCCCGCATAGAGCAACGTCTGCAATTCATTCACCGCTTCCCGGAGCTTTTCTGACCCGCCGAAGTACCCTGCAATCTCAATCACATTCCCACGCTCAGAAATTGGAGGCACTTTCAAGATATCCGGCACGACGAATTGCGCCGTACCATGCTGGGCGTATTTCTCCAGCAGTTCTTCGAGGATGGCCCTGGCCTCGGGGCTATAGTGATCGAAGAAATCCTTCCGGTCATGCTTCAACCGTTCCGCCCGCTCTCGGCGTGTCCGTAACGGTGCATTGAAGGCCAAGTGACAGAGCAGATCAAAGTGGTCAGCTTCCGGTTGTCCAACGGAGTCTGCCAGTTCATTAAAGTTGATACCTCTCTCCTCAAGCTGGCGAATAACTTCGGCACGTTCCTTTGGATTGGCCCACTGTTCTCGCATCCGAATTGCACCGGTGAACAGAGTACGAACCTTGTCGGCGGCATAATCGCTGTACTTGACGACCCGCAACTGCTTGCCGTCCGGGTCCAGCTCATAAACCAGATGGGCGGCAATTGCCACGTGCCCGCCATCGACAAAGTATTTGCGGGGCTCTTTTGTGCCGTCATCAATGACCACTCCCGCCGGGCCCCCTGCCGTGCTGTATTCATCCTGAATACCGCCATCTTCCACAACAGGAGTTTCCTCGATGATGGTCGTCTCGTAGGTAGCGCCGGCATTATCAATCTTCTCTTCGCTGACCAGGGCGGGATCTCCGTCAAAATCACTATCGGCAAAGAGCCTTGTGGCACTGCCGGTATAGTCGAGGATACTGAACCAGAGCTTGCCGTAATCGTCCCTGACACGGGTGCCACGGCCAATAATCTGTTTGAACTCCGACATGGTGCCAACCACGCGGGCAAGGACGACATTTTTGCAGGTAGGAGCATCAACACCGGTGGTCAACATCTGTGAGGTTGTAAGGATGGCCGGTGTCTCGGTCTCCAGTTCCTGAAACCTGCCGAGATGGCCACGACCAATATCGCCCTCATTCGAAGTCACCCGACAGACGTAATCCGGGTACTGGCTTACCAGATCCTGGTTAAGGTTGGTGAGTGCCCGTCGCATCTCGTCCGCATGATCCTGATCCACACAAAATACGATAGTCTTGGCAAAACGGTCAGTCTTTTTAAGAAAGTCGCTCAAGTGGCAGGCAATTGCTTCTGTACGGGCCTTCAGAGCGACAACTCGCTCAAAATCCTTGGTCTGGTACTCCTCGTCCGGTATCTCCCGGCCATATCGGTCCAGCTCTCCCTTGCTGGGACGCCAACCTGCAGCATCGAAGTCAGTGATAATGCGGTGGACCCGGTAGGGGGCCAGGAAACCGTCGTCGATTCCCTGCCGCAAACTGTACTGGTAGATGGGATTGCCGAAGTAGAGGTAGGTATCCCGGTTGTCTTCCCTGAGCGGTGTTGCGGTCATTCCCAGCTGGAATGCCGGGGTAAAATACTCCAGGATCTCCCGCCAGTTGCTGTTGTCGCGGGCGCTTCCCCGGTGGCATTCATCAACAATGATCAGGTCGAAGAAGTCAGGCCTGTACTCCTTGTAGAGCCCCGGTCGCCGTTCGTCCTTGGCCAGCGACTGGTAGATGGCGAAGTACATTTCGCGGCTTTTGTTGGCTTCACCGTTCTCGATCTTCCAACGGGCATCTCCAAACGGAGCAAAAATCTTGTCCTTGGGATCATCAACCAGAATATTGCGGTCGGCCAGATACAGAATCTTGGGGCGACGGTGCTCGCCGGTGGCGTTCCAGCGGGCGCTCCAGAGTTTCCAACAGATCTGGAAGGCAACCACGGTTTTGCCGGTGCCGGTGGCCATGGTCAACAGAATTCTTTTCTTGTCCTGCAAAACCGACTGCACGACCCGATTGATGGCGATTTCCTGATAGTAGCGGGGACTCTTGCCGCTATGATGGTAATAAGGTGAGAGAATGCGTTGCGCGGATTCGGGGGAGAATGCCTGAGAGCTTTGCAGGCGCTGCCAAAGTTCCTCAGGTGGCGGGAACTCAGTCAATACCCGCTCCTGGCCGGTCATATAATCAAACTCGATGATTTCAATGCCGTTAGTGGCATACGCAAACTTGATACCCAGAATCTCAGCGTACTCTTTAGCCTGCTGCAAACCATCCCCGGCAGACTGGTAGTCAGGCTTGGCCTCTACAACGGCAATGAGATAATCACGGGTATAGCGAAGCAGGTAGTCGGCCCGTTTCTGGGGACGACGCCTCACCTTGTTCCCAACAAGAACAATACGGCCATCGGTGAAGGTAATCTGCTCGTTGATACGGTGGGGTTCATTGTCCCAACCGGCATCAACCAGCTTCGGCAGCACGTATTTTCGACAGGTATCCGCTTCGTTGCTCATAGATTACCCGATAAAGAAAAAGCCGTTTGTCAGCACTTGAGCAGACAATGCGGCTTCAGTTAGAGCAATATGTCCTGAAGGGCACAGAGCCCATCTCTATACCCTCCATAAATGCATGAAATTACGACACGTTAATACCTCTTTTCACCCTCAAAGTCAATTTGATATGCACCTGTGCAAACCTAACGATAAAGCCCGCCATAATAGCACCCTGTCCTATCAGAACAGAGTGATGCAACATGCTGTAATTTATGAATTTACAGTTGACATTTGACATTAAGCTGGTCAAACTGACTTTGAAATACGGACTATTTTGACTGTCGAGAAAGGAGGGAGGACGTAATGATAAGAAAGATTAACGCAATAGTTATTGCTGCTGTAGGAACTGTTCTCCCGTGCCTGATTGCGGGAGCGATGGTAGGGCTTGTGTTCAAATCGAGTTTCTGGATATGGACTCTCGGATTGACGGCTATTTCGATCCCCTGGATGCTCATGAACCGGGTGCATACCCGATTTTACCGTGGGGCCCTTAACGGGAAAACTTTATTTGAAAACTTGAAATACGCCTACACAAGTACCGATTATTACCCAATGACTTCTCTCTTCGGTGGTTCATGGTGGAATTGGTACTGGGGATTTTTTAGACGACATTTCTGATGACTGAAGTGATGGCTTATGAAGGGGCATAGGAATACTCCCATGCCCCTTTTATTTTGAGAAGTTCGTCGCGACGTATTTCAATCCCTCCAACGAATGGGGCAATAATGGCATACGGAGTCGATTGGTAAAAATAGACATTCGTACCTTCTGCCCGTTCTAAATGCTCAAGGACTGCAACCGGAAGCTTGATCACGCTGTTTGAGATCCTCAAATCAGCCCCATGCTCTTGAACGTGCAGTGAAATTGCCATGTCATGATTGTCCGACAAGGTAAATGTATCTGCTGCAATGACAATTATGCCGTCTGATACCAAGAGAATTTTATCAAACACGAATTACCTCCTCGGGCCTTTGTATGGCTTTGGAACTCCGCCTTTCGGCAGCGAAGAATTCTTACTCTGATGCTGAAGGATTTTCCCAGTTCTTTGTAGATCCCTTTCAACACGAGTTTCAGCCAACCTGACAGCTTGTTCCCCCATACGTGTCTCAGCTTCACGTTTAGCAGCATTCTTTTCCATTGAAGAACTTAGAGGTCTGGCAACTGTTGCAGCATCACCTATTAAGCCTGAGGTTTCGTGCAATGCCCCTCTACCTATTGCTATCGATGTGGCTGCAGTTCCAGCATCAATTGACCGGCCTTCAACAAAATCGCTGCTGGCCGCGCTTCCGGCCAAATCTTGCACAGAACGAACAGATGTTCCTATTGTCTGATGAGACGAATAATCCGCCTTAACCCCTCCATCAGCACGAATACTCCCGGTAATCCCACCTCCCGATCTCGTACTGACAACAGCCGCACCCTGCTGTGACGACTGAACAAATTGGTCCTCGGTGATTTCGGAACGCTGCCCGGCAATAAGATTCCCGCTCTTGTCCATCTTTCCCTGCACCTGCGAATAGTGCAGATTGCCGTCCTTGTCCTTGGCGTACATCAGCACATTGCCATCGAGGCCGTTAGAGAACGAACCTCCCACCACCTCCATCTTGCCGGTCTTCTCGTTTTTGGCGTAGTACCAGTCGCCATTGACCATCATCTGCTTGCCACCGGCCTGGATCATGTACGATCCTGACTTCCGTGACACATTCAGCGACTGGTTCTCGTAACCAGTCTTGATAAAATCACCAACTGTCTTACGCAGCCCCTTGTCAGTAGTTGACACGTTCCGGTCCAGACGCTCGATATCTGTTCCAGTCTTGCTCTGACCGAGATCAAACTTCTGCACCCGGCCACCCTGGTCAACGGCAAACGACGCGAGATTGCCGTTTCGGTCGTAATCAGCCTTGTAATCGTAGGCCTGGCCAGACAGCTTGGCGACATGGGCGGCAGCACTCTGGAATCCGGAGGCACGGAGTTGCTTCTGCATTTCAAGAGCCTGACCCTTGTCCCCTTTGGCAACGGTGCCTGAATCAGACGAATTGACGATGCCGCCATCCATGCCGACATTGACCGCACTCTTGCCATCAGCTGTCGTGAAGTTGATGTTCTGCCCCTCCATCGCCTTCTGCATCTCGGCAAAGCCCCGTTCGGTCAGGTGACCGTCCTTGTACATCTCCGGATTGTTCTGGAGTTGCGGAGCAATACGTCCAACCATCTGATCCGCTGCAGCATGAACAAGCTGGTTGCGGGCAATCCTCCCTGAAACATCATTGCTGGTGAGCTGTTGGTAGTTGCCGTAACCTCCACCTGCATAGATTCCCTGGATCTTGCCGCCGGTTTCCGTTGCCACGACATGACCAGCTTCTGTGCCGGCAGCAACCGGGCCACCCATTTGATTCGAAAGCCCCGTTACCTCTGAAGCGTGTTTGCTCTGCTGGAACTGGGCGTTCATCTGCATGAGCTGTCCTGAAGAGATCCCATAGCTATCGGCAATCTTGTTGACAGCATCGGCATTGGCAAAATCCCCCAGGGCTGTAACCTCCGAACGCATTGTGTTGAACTCCCGCCAGTTCCCATTGAACCCGAGAGACCTGGCTGCGGCATACGCTCCCATTTCCCCCTGCAGTTGCCCGACACTCTTGTCCATGTTGGCAGTCAGGAAGTCAGAATAGTTTTCTCCTGAACCAAAGACATGTGCCAATGCCCGGTCGTTGGCAACTCCCATCTTGGCAAAAGCCAGTGTGTCACCGCCATAGCTGCCGGAAACCACATCCTTGGTTGCAGCGGACTTGTCGAGTCCAAGCCGGCCATCAAATGATTTCAACTCGTATGCAGATGACAGTCCGCCTTCACGCATGGCCCTGCCGCTACCACCGAAACCGATTGATCTGCCAATCTCGCTGTCGGCAGAGATCCGACTCGAAAACTCCATTCCGAAGTCCCGGATCATATCACTCGACGCCGTGGTCTTACCGGACATACTGACCAGCGACTGCGCCTGCCTGGCCTGGAAGCTATGCTCATTGCTCCAGGCTTGAGTCGGCATCGCGGTCACATTACGCTGCATGGCCGAAGCTCTGCCGGCGGGATCTTCCACCTCATGAGTAGCACGGTTGCCTGCCGACTGTACCTGGCTGACCATCCCTCCGGCCATCATCGCCATGGCATGACCGCCGAACTTGATCAGCATTCCGGTGATAACCGTCGCCAGCATCATTCCACTCATCCGAAGCGTGCCGAACATACCGAGGATCTTCACGGTCTGGTCGGGGAAGAAGTAGAGAGCATCCATACCCAACTTGTTCTGCCTGACCATCTCATAGGCCCGATTGGCATAGTCCACGGCGAACTGGTGAACGATGGCATCGGTGACACCCCAGGCGGTCAACCAGATGAAGAAACCGGCGATGATCCCGACTGCCTTGCCGATCAGTGGCGTGGGAATGAAGAGTGCCAGAAATGGCAGTAACCCAACCGCGATGGCGGTAAGCGCCGCCTTCAGGATCGGCAACCATTCGTTGGCTGACTTCATGGCGCCGGAAGCACTGAGCAGGAATTGGTAATTGGTGGCACCGGAGGCATTGCCGCTACGGAATATCTCCTCCAACCGCTGGGAGACGTAGGCCTGTTTCAGAAAGTCATCAATGCTCGCCGCTCCCAGACCTATCCCTGAATTGACATTATTCAGCACCGTCTTGCACTGGATCATTGCTGCAGCATCAGTCACGTCATAGCCGAGATTGGCACAGACTGACTGGATATTTTTCTCAAGATTGGCCGGGGTGAGCGCCGCTTTGATGCTGGCCCATGAATCGGTGCAGGTGAGAGCCCGACCCTGCGGATTGGCAGCGTCATAGTAGACCGTCCAGATGGCCGGATTGACCGCCTTGTCCAGTGAACCGACAAAATTGGTGGTCGTCTTGCGCAGCTCATCCACCGTGAGGTTGGCATTGGGATTCATCAGGGCATAGGAGACACAATCCTTGACGTAGCGCCGCATGGAAGCGTCCAGATTGCTGTCCACTGCCGACAGAGGAATGCTGGTGAGTTGGGCGAGCCCCAGGAATCCTTTTCCGCCAGCCTGTGTCTGGTAATTCAGGGGATCTGCGGCTGTGGTGACGATATCCACCAGGCCGCGTTCGATCTTGTTCAGGATGCCGGCCACCGCTACCACACCATCCGGGATGCCGCCGACCGCCTGGTTCTTGTTGAAAACCGGATCATAGACATGGATGGTTCCCTTGGGGACAACCAGAGCCAGGTACACCATGATGCCGATCATGGTCGGCACGATCCAGGTCATGACCGAACCGTTGGCGGTTCCAAGCGATTTGGCGAATACCGTCACCCCACCGAAGAAGAGCCCGGCGGCGATTACGACAAAGTAGAGCGACTTGTAGTCGTTGTCGCCGAAGATCAGCGCCAGCTTGCTGAAGGCATTCACCACCGCGTCGTGACCACCCCAGACATAGAATTCCATATCCAGGGCCAGCGCCATGGTCGGGATGAGCACCAACAGTAGTGTGAGGCCGAGCCTAGATACGGTCCGTATCGACATGTACTACTCCTGCAGCAATCAATTTGCAGTTGCGTCGCCAGGCGACCAGCATGGCAACTATCGGAATGATGATGAACACAGCCGTGGATACCAGGACGAAGTAAGCTGAGATGAGGAAGATCCCCTTGAATCCCTGTATCCAGTAATAAATTGAGGAAATGGTCGCCGGGGAGATCTTGGTGTAGTAGAGCTTGGACACTGCCCACACCACGTTCTTGCCGGTGAAGATCTTGAAATAGAGAAAATGGAAGGCGATGAAAGCCAGAACCGCCTTGACGATTGCTCCGAAGACCATGCCGCCCAGGAGATTCAGTACCATCGCCCGGGTGTATTCACCGATGAAACAGGTGGAGGCCTTGGCCATGAAGATGGCGTAACCGAGAGAGAAGCCAAGAGCCAGCAGGAAGGCACTGAACTTGTCGAAAAATGTCGGAGATGTATCGCCGAACATGGGGATGTACTGTTCAATCACACCGATTGCCACAGGGGTCAGGAACGCCGAAACGATTCCGGAGGCAAAAGAACTCCTGAATCCCACCTCCATGAATTCGAGTCGCTGCTTGGTAGTCAGGAAGCGGGCCTTGATTATGCAGCCGCCCAGTTCGTTGGCGAAGTTCTGGTCAATGTAGGAGATCGCCTCCAGGAGTCCTCGCGGGTGAATCTCGTTGCTCTGAGGTACCGGCATGATATCCGGCGAACTGTTGCTATCTTTCGACATGGCGCCCCCTACCCTGTCAGTGACCTGACCAGATTCATGACACCGCCGCCATAGGCGACGATCACCGCCAGCAGCATGCAGATTGCGGCCAATGTCGGGTTTCTCTGACGCACACCGACCCAGAAGGCCGAGATCACCAGGGCGACAAAAAAGAAGCGCCCCCAGAAACCATAGAGGAGCGTGGCAAAAAGCTTCTGCCAGAAGCCGGTATATTCCGCCTGCCCCATATAGTGCAGCGGGTTGAGTTTCTCAATGGGCACTGATTCTCCTTTCAGAAGATCGGATAGGCTTTTGCCAGGATGCGGTTTTTCTCGACAAATCCGAAATACCGGGAGTCGAAACTGTCTTTGTGCTGTCCCATGACGAACATGACACCCTTAGGGATCATGCCGTTGAAAACAAAGTGCTGCAGCGGTTCGCCCTTGAGTGAGTAGTCCTTGGCCCGCACCAGGTACTCGCCGTTGCAGTAATACATCTTGTCCGTATCGACAGTGAGTACGTCCCCCTCGTTACAACCAAGGATTTTCATGACATCCGGGGACTTTCCCATCCCCATGCGGGTTGTAAGTTCCTTATGCCGGAACAGTACATAATCACCTCGTACCACCTTGTCCGGATTCCGGGCGAGCCAGTAGATTCGATGTTTCAGGGATGGCGTGAGCGTGACGCTGATCTTGCAGGGGAGCAGTGTCCCCGCCACGAGCAGGGCCGTGATAGCCAGCCAGAGCCGCCAGTTGTGGAAATCAAGGTTTAACGGTTTCGGCATTACGCACCACCGCGTCACCCATAATGACCACCCGGTTTTTGGGAATGGCCGTGATGACGGCCTCAAGTCGGTCAAAACTTCTCTTCAGTTCGTCGTCATTAAGTTTGCCGGCCAGGTAGTTGTCACGCTGCTGGGCTATGTACCCCTTGATGTCAACGGCCACGACCTTTTGGGCATACCAGCGGTCATAACCGACAATGGTGGCAAAAGATGCACCAAAAGATACCGCCAAACAGAGCGCGAAAAGCAGGATCAAATCTGATTGCTGTTTCGGCTGCTCTTTTGGTGGCACGAAAGAGTCCGAAACAGCTTCCTTTCTATCGGTTACTTCAATTGAATTGATCGCTTCCATAACTTTGTATTCCTTTTCGAGATGTTAGCTTTTGTTCCTCATGTAGTTTGTGGGGGCAGGCCATGGTACCGTCAGTTCTTTCGGGATGTAGTGGCGAGAAGGTCCAACAGATTTTGAGACCCTGTTTCACTCTGGATCTGTGCGATCAGATACTCAAGACTCGCGTCGCCGAAGACGGTGTGACTCTCCGCTATGGCTGTGTTCCTGGTATCTCCTTCGCTTAGAGCCGCATCCTCTGCTGTAACGCCACGGGCATAGACAACTGCTGGTACCCGGTCGATTCCGTACCGCCTGAATAACAGAGGATCAACAGCCAGTCCTGCCGGTAGCATCTCGCATTCTCCCTCTGTCGGATTACAGACAGGATCACGTTGCAGCACAGAACCGATGAACCTGATCGAAGGCTGAATCTTCGTCATACCATCCACGAATCCGCGCATCACCAGTGTGACGTTGGGATCACCCAGGCGAGCGACCGAAGCAGCATAGTTCCTGACTGTCTGCAGCGGCATGGCTGATGAGATGAACAGGTAGATTCGTTCATCGCTGCCGAGTTTTCCGCGTGCTGCCGGAGTATTGCTGTCCGGGTAGAATCTGACTGAAGCATCGCCGAAGAGCTCACCTTTAATCCGTTCCGTCTCGTTCTTCAGCCTTCCCTGGAATTCCGGTGATCGATAGTAGGCGTTCATCTTCTCCGCAATCTTTGCCATTTCCACTTCGGAGTCGTTTGTCGGGATGGTGACTGTTTCTGCCATCCTGTTTGCCTTGTCCAGGCTGACTGCCACTTCCGGGATGCCAATCCGGGGATTGTCACCACGTACAACTGCGGGGATGATCAGGAAAGCCACTGTTAATTGAGCGCATAGCCGACGCAACAGACCCTCCTTCGTGTCAATGACCAGAGAAAATTATCCGGTGACGTGGTGGTAGTCCCGAACGGCGGGTTCTTTGCCGTTCCCCAGAGAAGTGACGGCCTGCCGATGGGGATGCAGTCGTTACCGCGCACCGGCCGTGCGATCTGGAGCCGGTAGTTGCTCTTGACGAGAATCGGCGTCACGACCCCGGCGCTGGCGCACTGATTGATGCCGGTATCATAGAGGAGTGTTTCACGACCAAGTTTGAACAGCATCCGGGCCGCCAGTCCGGCATTCACGTTGAGCGGATTATTCTCGATCATGCTCCCTGACAGCGGATAGAAAGAGCCCCAGCTTCCCATGCACCAGAACAGGGGATCGATCGGATACGTCACGGTTGCCGCCACGCTGTCGGCAACGCACGCCAGCTGCGATACCGGGTTGCCGAACAGCAGCGCCTCCGGGTTGATGATGAATGACAGACTGTCATCGTTCCACATGGGATCAACTTCCGTCATGTAGGCCAGGTCAAAGGCCCGGTTCTCCGCGCAGGGAAAATCCATGAACAGCTTCAGGATCGACCAGGCCGGAAAGTAGAAGTAATGGGCCTGCTGGAAGGCAAAGTCCGAATCGCCAAACTCCTTGCTGCGTATCTCTCCGGAAGAAAAGCCCGGTTTCGGGTTGGCCATGCCGGTACCCATGACCGGAAAGCAGAACGGGTCCTTGACCGTTTCGATCAGACGGGCATGTTCCCAGAATGCAGTGGAGACTCCGAGTATCAGTATCCCCTTGCTGTCCGGACAGGCACAGACCGGCGACGTGATAGTGCCGGGAGCCGGCTCGGCGCCATTGCCGTAGGAGACGCTCCCCATCTTCACCGGGAACATGCACTGCCAGCAAATATCGGTCACCGGGTTGAGCACCTTACCCTTGCAGGCTCCGCCAGCCCCGTATGCAACCGGAACTGTCAGGAAGAGCATGACCACTATGAAGATCGACATATTATTTCGCATGTTTATTGGAACTCCGGTGACGTTTTGTCTTTGTAATGTCGAACGACACCACTATTTCGGTAACTTCCATCAGCCGTCCCTTTTGCCTGATCACGGAGGGCACGGCCTTCAGCTTGAGTCGTTCAATGATCTTTCGGTCGGCATAGAACACCGGGCGGCTGACCCGCATTGCCACGGCTCCGAAGCTTCCTTCCGTGAGCAGAAGCGTTACATCGAGCCGCTTGTTATATTCAGATGCAACAAGCCACTTGACCTGATCCGGATCGCTGCCATTGATGATCACCAGTGCTTTCGGATACGTCACATAGTCGAGGGGGTTGAAGGTGTACCCCTTGGGATAGAGAATTCCGCCCTTGCCATCAGGAACATCGATCTCGGTGGTGTAGGTCATGTCAACCTGATAGCTCCGGTTCCGCTTCGCTCGCGGGAGGCTCCCCCTGTCCGGCGGTCCCTGGTAGTTCTCGACTTTCTTCTTGTCGAGCACCTTGCTCCAATCCACCTGCCGAGCCCGTGCTTCGATCTCGGCGAGTGCATCCTTTTCTGCTATCTGATAGACCGTGCCGAAGGTGCCAAGCACCTTGGCCTGCACCGAAGTAACACCAAGCACCAGCGCTATCACTGCCAATCCTGTGCGCCTGATCATTTCGGTGCCGCCTGGTACTTGTTCTGGATGTTTTGCATGATCGTTTGTTGTGAACCATCGATCTTGGTAGCAAGATCCTTCTGTACATCTGCGAAGTATTCCGAAAGATCGATCCTCGAAAAGTCCAGAGCCTGGAATTCATCTGGCGTGAAGCCGCGGCAATTGGGCTGTTTTGGATCTCCCCAGTCGCCATTCGGCTGAAAAGCTTGAAGTTGCGGTCTCCCTTGTTCATGGATAATCCTCGCCATTTTTGAGTTAAAGCAGCAGAAGCTTTTTGCCTTCTGCACGCACCCCACCAAGCGCCACTTCTTCTGACAGTAATCCCCCACGTAATGACAATCCTTGGCGGCGTTCTGCATCCCGGTCTGAATGTCTCCCTGGTCACAGCCGCTTCCCATCAGCACCTTCATCACCACCAAAACAACTGCCGCGACGACGATGGTGGCAGGATTTAACAAGGCAGCGGCATATGCCTGCATACCGGCGCCGACCGCAGACGCTCCCGTAGCACCGCTGGCCATGGTTGCATATGCGCCTGTCGCTGCCGCTCCGGAGAGGGTCGTGGTTGCACCGGTAGCTGAGACAACGGTCATTGAAGTAACGGCCCCGGTGGCAGTAGTGGAGATTGCGGAAATCTCGGCCGCACCGGTCACCAGAGCATTCCCGTAGTAAGCAACCTGGCCAATCTCGTAAGCCATCTGGACACCCTGTGTTGCCGCAGTAATACTGGTACCGGTATCCTCCGAGGCGACCTTGTCACTCTCGCAGCAGTTGTTGATCATCCCGACAGTTAGCCCTGGAGGTCGGCAGCGTGACGCCTTGCCGTTGAATATGTAAATCTGGCCGAGGCAGTTTCCATTTACGTCTTTCGGCCCGTCGTCTTGCAGCATCGACTCGTCGAGATTGGCAATCTCCTCCGTTCCCGGCGCTCCCGGGTTGAAACAGGGGTTCGGAGAACACTGCATCTTGCCCTGATATTCCATACAAGCGTACTGTGCCCCAAGCGGACAGGTATTGAGCCCCTCAAAGCAGTTGTCCTTCTGCGAGTTGTAGATACCGGCTCCGTTACAAATCGGCACCGCCTCGCATTTACCGATGGGGAGCGGGGTGAAGGTCGTTCCGGTCGGACAGTTGTGTTGTACATCGGAAACGCATGTATCGAGAGTGGTCGAGAATTTGGTAGTTGCCGCCAGGGAAAATGCAGGATCTTGCGGACAGGTTACAGGCTGGAGGCATTTTAAATCGGACTGACTCCAATTGTACGAACCGCAATTACGGGTCAACACGGCTTGACAGACATTGAGGGTCGCATCATAGGCTCCGTTGGCACATACCGGGGTGGAGAAGCAAAGGTTCGCCGTCGCATCCATCACGTAGGTGCCGCAATCCTTCGTGACCAACGCCTCACAAAAATCTGTTGTAGAATTAAGTGTTCCAAGGGGACATGTTGGAGCTTTGATGCAGAGGTTTGTTGCGGCGTCGAGTAAAAAACCATCATTACATTGCTTATCGACTTGAGCAAAACAGACATGGTTACCGGCATCGAATGATCCGGATGGGCATGTCGGGTTCTGGTAACAGACACTCCCATCAGGAGTATACCCAGTATTGCAGGCATTTACCTGGGCAGAGCAGGAATAGAGTCCGGACTGGGTACAGTCGGTTATCCCTGTCTGGTTACCCCACTGCGTAATTATGGCAGTGCATTGTAAACTGTTTGGAGCGGCTGTCGGAACATACCCGCCAGGGCAGGCAGCAAACTCAGAAAGGTCTGCACTGGCTGCGGCTCCTGTCGTATATGATTTTGAAGCAGGATAGCGCACCTCTCCGGGACATGTGTAGGAAGTGTAATAACCGCCGGCGTCAGCGTCATAGAGTTGAACCGGACAGCCGCTACAGTAATAACTCCCTGATTCAGGATCAGACGACAGAACAAAACCTGGATCGCAATACGGGGAAGAATAGTCATAGTTCCAGTCGAAGATAGTGGCGAGTACGGTAAGAGTATTGCCATTTCTTGACTGGGACAATTCCGTGCCGCCACGGCACCACCCGTTCCAGTGGGGTCGATCGCAACCGCAGTTGCCGGAACCACCCCATGAACACTCCTGTTTGAGTTCCACCTGACCGTTTTGCAGAACGAAGTCGTAACTGAATGCGTCCAGTGAAGGTGGCGATGTCGCATACTGGGTGATGCCCGTACTTGTATCGCCCCGCCCTTTATACTTGATGATTTCGGTCTTGCCGACAATCGGTTGTGCATACCCCGTGATAACAGTGGTAGCTACTTCACAACGATTTCTTGTGGTACTGAAACTTGTTCCGGTCGGACAGACAGGTGTCATTTCACAGCGGGCAGATGCCAAATTGTAGCTGTAACCGCTTGGACAGACCGCCGAAAATGATTTTATACAGAGATTGTACGAAGTATTATAAGCTCCGGACGAACAGCTCGGAGCACGCTGGCAAACACCACTCTGAGCGTCATAGGAATAGCCATTGGCTGTGTCACAGGTCGGCATCAAGGCTTTTTCGCATCGGTCTCTTACCGCTACAAATGCGCCACCGTCGGTACAGGCTGCCGACTTGACGCATCGGCCAAAGGTAGGACTTGCCGGATTGCCGTCATAGGAATAGCCCAAAGGACAGTCGTTCTGGACCAGTTTCTCGCAGCGGTCGGCAGCCGGATTGAAGGCGCCGTTTTCCGGACAGACTACAGCCTTGATGCATTTATCGGTGCCGGCATCCCAGGTGTAGCCGCTGCCGCACACGTTCTGGGCCTTAGCCTGGCACATATCGCGGGTTGTCTCCAAAGTAGAGCCGGCCGGACAGGCCGGTACCGTATAGGTTTCGACGCATTCCGTGGAACCGACCGGGCAGAGTTGTCCTTGAGCGGTCTGAATGCAGTTTGCCGTTTCTCCTGGATCTCCGGCATAGCCGTTGTTGTTGAGATCCTGACCGCACATGATGTTGTTGATGGCATTGGGATCAGGTGGCAACGGTGGGGGTGGCGGCGGTGGAGGGGTGATCGTGCCTGGATCGATGTACGACAGGGCACAGTCGAGCTTGCCGGGAAATTCGACTATCTGTGCGCTTCTTGTCCCATCAAAACCGCTGGCCCAGATCCCGTCACTCCCCATGACAACAGCCTGCGGCTCCTGTCCGGTATAGGCGCCAGCAGCCGGCCAGTTTGTGAATGGAAGACTCGATCCGTCAATGGCGTTGAAGCCGACGGGGCCGAACTCTTTCCACACATCAATGTAGGTGCTCTTATCCGAGGTTGCTGTCCCCAGATAGGTGCCATAGCGTTTGATCAGAAAATCCAGAGTCTGCTGGCTGTCTACGCTGACCGGTTTGGCCGCTCCAAACTGTCCGAGAGAGAGCATCCTCTTGAGTGATGCCGTGTCGGTGCCGGTCATCAGGTACTCCCGGCTGATGTTCGCCGAGAAGTCGAAATAGATGTCGGGAAGCGATTGGCTGCCATTGACGGCTGATTTGGCGATGGCGTAGGTCTTGCCGTTGAATTCGGTGAAGAATGCCAGGGCATCGCTATAACGATACGAGGTGCCCGTCGTGATAGTGTCCTGGCAACTGACCACAGCCTGCGCCGTAGTGGTTACCCCGGAGAGGGAGAGCAGGAGAACGGCATAGAGAACTGAGTAGGCGATACGGGATAGCATCTGGTTTTACCTCGACTGCATCGGCTGTTTCTGGCCGCTGGAGCAGATATTGTCTTTGCCTGCCAGCCTGAGCGTCTGGATGACCGTGGCAGCCTCGGCGAATTCGTTGATGCACTGGCAATCAATGACGATTTCTTCGCCCGGGTCGGCAGGACAGCTGTTGTTGATGCAGGTCTTGTAGAAAATGTCGTATGACTGGGCGGGAACACGCATGTCGGTGACATTTCCGGTCGTCGTCACTTGGGTGTCAGTCTTGGCGATGCGGGTCTTGCAGGCCACTTCGCATTCTGAGGCCGGGTCCCGTTGCGGCAGGTTGATGCTGCCGTTCGCAATGTTCCACCCCGTGGGGCCGAGACGAGGGTCCTGGAACGTCAGATTCGCTGTGTTGTCGCTGGCAGAGGAGACCACCTTCCCGAAACGGGTCGCCACATCAGAGAAGTCGTATTGCTGACTGCCGCAGACATAGGTACGCTTCTTGTGCCACCAGTCGCGGCAGATCTTGTTGGTACCAACCTGGCCAGTGAAATCCTTACAGGAAGGGAGCGGGTTGAAGCCGGTCGGATTGAAGTTCTGATAGGTCACGACACCATCTATATCCTCTTCCTTCAGACGGCAGTCCGGATCGTTGGCCAGGGTGGCGCACTTGTCCTCCACTCCTTCGGTGTAGTCATCTTCCTTGAAGTCGAAGAAATAGCTCCAGTCGAAAGAGACATTCTGAGCGCCCCTGCCCGGACACATGATGCCGGTCTGCACGGACGTGTCGAAACCGTTGATGACCCCATCCACTGAAGCCGAAGCAGTGTTGCAGCCTCCCCCACTCATGTTGTTGAGGTTGAAGGTGGCAGCCATCAGCTTGCCAAGCTTTGCCGGATCAGGAGTGGATACAACGACGGTTTTGTAGGTGTGCCAGCCGTCTCCCCCCGGATTGTCGTTGCAGTTGTTGTGAGCTGCAACAGGACCTGCCGGACCTGTATCCAGGTATCGCAGGCGGTAGGTAACGTCATCGACCTTGTGGACACGCATGTAGACCAGATGATCGGTACAGAGCTGGTCATTGCCGGAATCGTTGAACGACTTGACTGTGGTGTCGACCCTCCCTGTCCGGTCAACAGTGCAAATGCTTGCCTTGCCTTGCGCTTCCCGCGCTGCACCGGAATTGGAGATCATGTAATAGAAACTGCTCGGGTCTGATGATTGGGAAATAGCGGCTGAATCCCGTGCTGCAGTCAATTGTGGCCAGTTGGTGTAGTAACCCGTCAGGGTATCCACTGTTGGGGAAGAAGCGAATGCCGCGACACTCGTGGCGGCATTGTTCGTTTTGGTGGTCACTTGCCCGTAATAGGTGATGGTAGTAATGTCGGTATTGACGTTGGTGATGGTAAAGGAGGTATTGCTGGTATGAACGGCATTGACAATACCGCCGCCGATATCCTTCAGCACGATGGCACTGTTGACCCAGACCAGATTGCTGCCGCAACTGCTGTTGATGCAATAGCAACCACCGAGATCGGTAATGGAAGCTGGTGCTTCAGTGACACGGCCATCAACATCTGAGGCCCATGTGTAGTATTTGCAGTTGGTCCAACTGCCGGCATTACAGGATATGAAACCATTGGCACAGACCCCCGACACAAGGGATGGCACTGTGTGAATATTGTCGATGGCGCCATCAGTGTTTAGATCCTGGCTGATGATCACCTGCTGCAGGTCTCCGGTTCCTGACGGCTGGATCATCACCTCCATAAATTTTGCCGATGAAGGAGCGGAAAGGGTTGCCGGGAAACTTGTGGCACCATTCACCGTCTGCATAAGATTCGAGGAGTTGGTCATCGGCAACGAAATGTTGCTGTTGACGGCAATCTTGCTGCCAAACCGGGACAGCGCTGATTTGCCGGCATCCTGACCGGCTGTCTTTCCGTCGATTGCCAGAGCAGACGAACTACCCATAATCACGGTTATGGCCAGACTAGCTACGGTATTTCTTGACCATTTCACGGATTGCATCCTCATAACTCACTCCGCCATCAACCATTGCCTCAATTTCAGCGATCTCACTCGCATCCGACGTGAATACGTAATAGGAGAACGGATCGACGGCCAGTCTGCCGATACCGACCCCGAACGGCGTGTCCATGAAGATCTCCGAATACTTGGGCTTGTTGCTCTTGGTGGACTTCAAAATTTTCATGGTGAAGTCGTCGTAGTCCATCAGCTTCTCGTCCAGCGCCTTTTCGAAGTCAGATGACTCCAGATAGAACTTGAAGGCAGAATTGTTCCTGATGACATCGCCAACCCCGCCGAAGAGCTTCATGTCGAGCACCGACTGAGTGATTATGGTGAAGCTCCCACCGTATTTGCGGGCACGACGGTACCCTTCCTCGATAACCTCCTTCAGGGCCGAACTCTCGCCAAGAAACTGCCACGCCTCATCAAATACGATCAGCCGTTGATCCGACTTGTCGGAAAGATACATGTCCTGGGTAACGGCATTGATCACCTGGAGAGTGACAACCCGGAACAGCTCTTTTCGGGACTTGAGATGTTCCAGTTCCAGCACCACGAATTCGTCGTTGGAGATGTCGAGGCTGCTTCTGCCGTTAAAGAAGCGGCCAAAGGCCCCATCGCTCTTGAAGTCAGCCAGATTGAAAGCTATCCGAGTGGCGGCCTCCCTGATTTCTCCACCCTCCGATGAATGACTGTCAAAATTGAACAGGTAATCGTAGATGGTGTCGATGCCGGCATCGTTTCCCTCCTTCTGCCAAGCCCAGCGTACGGCCTGCTTGATCAAGGTCATTTCAGTCTCGCTGGGAATGGTCTTGCCGGTGGAGAAAACCATCTGGGCAACGATGGGAGCAATAACCGGAATGTCGTACTCGGGATCGATGATGTTGGTGAAAGGGTTCAGGCAGATCTGGGAATCTTCACTGAAGTCCAGATAACGGGCACCGAAGAGCTTGGTCATCTTCTTGTAGGAACCGCCGATGTCGATGATCCGGATCTTCGACTTCATGGCAAAGTAGTTGTAGACCAGATAGTTGATGAAAAAGCTTTTACCGGCACCGCTGGAGGCGCAGACCATGGCGTTGTGGTTGTTGACCCCTTTATTGAAGATGTCGAGGCCGAACAGGTTTCCTTTTCTTCCGGCAAAAAGCATCACCGGCTTGCCCAGTCCAGAGAAGTCCCCCTGTACCGGCAGGGTTACGGCGATACTGTCCACCGGCAGGATATGGTCACGGTCGAGGGTATCGACATTGCTTCCGGTATCGTAGAGACCAAACGGCAAAGATGAGATAAAAAGGATTGGCAGTATTCCTTTGTCCTCCTGCATCACATACCCTTGACCTTCCCATACCCGTTTGGCCCTGGTCACCGATTCGTTCACCAGCCACTCGTCGCTGCCGTAAACCCACATGATCGGGATAATCCGGTAGAACTTGGTACCCCGTTCCAGTTCGTCGACCGCCCAGAGATATTCATCTTTCTTCCGGGACAGCGACGGTGCAAAGCTGCCGACCCCCTGCTGCTGCAGGACCATGTTGCATTTTGTGTGCAGCTTGTTCTTCTGGTTCCGCAGAACTATATTCAGGGTGAAGAAGAACGGCGTCCGGATCTGATCGGAGTCGGTAGCCATCCCCATGATCCCGCCGAAGAGCTGGTTGGTCTGGATCGGGTCGCCATTCAGGGGGAACGATTTCGGTGTCACACAACGAAAATGTTTGGAGTCAAACTTAAGCGAGGAGAACCGTTTCTCGACTTTGGTTCCGAGCAAAACTTGCTTGCGGATTATGTTTCGTTCGTCATAGTGGCTGGAATTGCTTGAGGGATCGTCGTTCAGCATCCGTCGCAGCCAGTCCAGCAACCTTCCCGGTCTGACTGCAACCGGAGAAAGGCCTGCTCCCCGTAATACTTCCTGGATCGTGCCGAACACCTCCTCCATGTTCACCTGACCACTTTCTTTCACCGGGAACTTGACTGTAAAAAACATTCTGAAGTTTCGGATCGGAATCCCACTCAAACAGCCGAGGCCTTCCACTCCCTCCTGGAAAAAACGCGAGACATTGTTCGACACGTCATGCACCAACTTGCTGTCACGACTCTTTAGCGAGCCATACGCATCCACAATCGGTTGCACGAAAGGGTCGGCAAACAGGATGAACTGCATGATCGAACCTTCAGGCAGATTGACGCGGAAGATTCCCTCCAAGGTCCTGATAGTGGTCTCGCTGGCAAAGGCCAGAGGAGCACACTCCCACATCATGCCGAAGGTGTTGTCGGTGTTCAGGTAGATCTGTTTCTTTGGTTCATAGGCGATCCAGGGGAGATAGTTGGAAAATTTCTCTCGCTGCGAAAGCCTCCGCAGTTCTCCGCGAGTGACTCCTCCATCTTTGCCAAACAGAGATGACATGATGCCCATACTCTAATCCTCCTCACCGGACGAGACAGTGTCGCCCAGGAGCCAGCGAGGTTCGTCAACGAAGAAATAGACGTAGCGCAGCATGTAAAATTCATTGTCCTGTCCGGTGTACGGCAGGAGCAGCACCCGCATGGTTTTGGGCGGCGCAACGACCGGAGTCACCGGCTCTTTCAGGAGGCCACTGAATTTGTCGAAAAGCGCAGTACGGTAATGGTTATAGGTACTGTTCTCTTTGGATGCAGAATTGAGCGTTATACCTTTTTCCCTGTCGGCACAGGCTCCGGCAGAGACATCCTCAGTACTGCAATTCCCCTCTATATGATCCGAAGTTGTTGCGGCGCTTTTTCCTGTGCCCTTGGCTGATTCGCTGTACGCCGTCTGGACGGATACGCATTTTCCGTTACCGGTCTCGGGACAGCTGAAACTGCTCTCATATGGATTGAGCAGGGCACAGCCGCTCATGGTCAGCATTCCTATGACTATCAGGGCCTTCTTCACTTTGCGCCTCCCTTGGCAATTTTCTTGATATCGAGGTTGATTCCTTCGCTGATGACCAGTGTCACCGGTTTTGTGGCTCCGACTTCTATGACCGGCATGGTTTGCCGGGCGAGTTCCATGTAGAACTTCTGGATCTCCTTGAAGCCGCTCGACAGACCGGATCCAAGCCCGGACACGGCAATGTCCTTTGGATCGATGGTTTGGGTGGTGCCAAGCGGGCTTACCGCCATGGTTGTAGCCGAAGCCTTTATGGCATCTCCAGCTCCTCCGAAGAATCCGGCCAGCATACTTCTGGCAATCATGGAACCCATTTTCGCCACAACACGTCCCCTCAAGCCGATCTTGCCATCCTCATCAACGACAAAACCCTTAACCTTCTGATCGACAACAGCCTGACCCTTACGGTCAAGACACGACAGAGAGACAAGCAACAGCTCCGCTCGCTCGGTTGCCAGGTTTCCCTTGCCGTCGGCAATCACGAAACACCCTTTGAGGTTTGCCTTGACACTGTTGGGCAGAACCGCCGGGGTTTTGACCCTGAGCAGAACCGGCACCGGATTACCTTTGGCCTCTGATGTTGTGGGAGCGTCCAAGCCACTCAACAGGGTCGCCTCCATAAAGGAAGGAGGCAGATAGACAGAACCGGTTGTTGTGTCTTTTTTTTTATCCTCTGCTTCTGTCTTGGCTGACTTACCTGATCCGGAATGGGACACTATGGTGATGTCGCCAACCTCGGTTTCGGGCAGTGGTGGCTGGCCAACCGGCATCCCTTGCACTGTGGCAGGCAATGGTGGCAGCGATACGCTGCCTTGAGGAATTGGCGGCAGTGGTGGCAGCTGTTGCTTGCTGTTCACTGATTTTGGAAAACCTGCATTTTGTGACTGCCCCGGCAACGGTGCGTTTGCCGTAATGCGAGGATCACCCTGAGTTTTTGCCACCGCACCTGCCGGTAACTGCGGCTGCACGACAGCTTGTCCACTCTTCTCTCGGGTAATTTCGTCAAGCTTCTTCTGGAGTTCGACGAGCTTGTCGTCACGCTTTGAGATCTCTTTCTGGCTTTCGAGGAACTGTGATTTTTCCAATAGCTTTGGCTCAATATCCAACGTGGTCTGCTTTGCGCTTTTTGCCGGCAACTGGTTTTTCCCGCTGTTCATGGCCATATTCCCGAGAAAGTAGACCGCCAAAAAGGCGCATCCTCCGCCGACCCAGACAATCAGGCGGCGTTGATTACCATTCAGATTGTTCCATAAGGAGAGCAGCCTATCTTTCATCATCTGCCTCCTGATCTGCTTCTGATGGTCGATCCTTGGTCTTCACTATCTGCTTTGCCGGGGTATTTGATCTTACACCGTCCATTACCGGCAGATCACCGGCCAGTTTTCGTGACCCCAGTTTCTCCGCACGCTGCTCAACGACGTAGAGACGTGAAGTATCACCAGCCCGCAGGATGTGGCGCTCAAGAGATACCGCGACCGGGTTTTCTGCCAGTTCCGTCTTCAGGAACATCTTCTCGTTCAATTTGAACTCGGTGATCACACCCCGTAGAGCGGCTTCATACTCCTTGATCCGGATCCCTTCGCCTTCGATATCCACGGTTCGTTTAAGGATCAGCCGGATTTCGCGGAACAAAAGGAACTGTTTCTCCTTATAGTTGATGCTGTAAGAATCGGGGATGTTCTCGGTGTAGACATCCTTGACGGCTTTGAGCACCTTCTTCTCGAACGGCAATCCCACATAGAGAGACTGATTTTCCTTGATCTTCCGGTCCTTGCCTGATGTCAGGCGAATCGTTTGTGAGGGGATTCTCTGCGGGAAGATGACCATGCTGAAAGTCTCGTCACCGCAGACCACGTAGAGTTCGGTCGGTGTCGTTGCATATACAAATTTGTCACCTTTCTTGATTACCTTGAACTTCACAAAGGCATCCTTACCGGTGATCTTGATGGTGAGACCTTTCTCGGAAGATGTCAGTGCTTCGCGGATATCAGCCGGACAGGAAATACGATTCATGTCCGAACTGGACAGCCGGACAGTCGTGGTTGCTTCCGGGAGGACAACAGTGGGAAACTCTCCCTCGGCTGGTTGTTCGACTACCTGGTCAGTCGCGGCCTTCTGTTTCGGTACGCCACCATGCTCTGCCGCCTGTGCTAACACCGGTACCAGTAATGCGGCCAATAAAGCAATTTTGCGCATCATGCCCCCTTCTTCTCGCCCAATGCCGGCTTCTCATAGAGCCGGATCAGGATGAATTTTCCGTTATCGAATCGGTATTCAATGATGTAGACCTTCAGGACGTCTTCCGCCTTTTGATCCACCATGTAGGTTTTCTTGGTGCCGGTGACTTCCAGTCGGTGTTTCTCGCTGTCATTGTTGATGGCATGGATGTAAAAGGCGCTTGATGCCTTGGTGTTTTCAATTTTATCCGCCAACTCGTACAGCTCTTTCCGGGAAGCCTGAAACTCTGCCGGATCATAAACGGCCAGCAGTTCGCTGAACTGCGACCGGGCATTGACGGGGTTATACGTAAGAGCCAGATTCATAATGTAGCGGGTGAACTCCTTGAGATACTCATCAGAAGCTTTGTCGCCTGAGACCGAGATTCTGGAATTGATGGTCGGGGGGACGAGGATTACCCGCTGGCTGTTCAGGGCCATGAACAATCCGGCGGTGTTTATGACAACGGCAATACCCAGCGCCACGACGACGAACTTGAGCAGCCGGTTTTCGGCGAATACATTGGAACTTTTTTGCAGAAATATATCGAGGTTCACTTCTTCACTCCCACTGTGGTGGTTATTCCAGAAAATCTCTTTCGAAAAACTGCGGGTATCCCTTCATCGGGGCCAGGCCGATAAAATAGAGGATGTGGCGCAAAAACCCACGCGGGTACAGCCTTTTTAAGCGACTATAGGCCCACGGCACGACAATCATGACCAGCCAGAAACACCCCCCGTACTGTTGGGCGAAGATAAAACTCGCCGTCATGATTGCCAGATCATCCGGCTCAAACCAGAGAACCTGAAAAGGCTGTGTCAGGTATTGGGGAAACTTGCGGATCACGTTTTGTCACCATAGAAACTGCGAAATACCAGGAGGGCCTGCGCCCCCCTGGTTGCTGTCAGATAATCATTCCGAGAGAGGTGACGATCTTGTCAGAGTTGATGACGAGAACACCCCCCAGAATGCAGAGGACTGCCGGCACCAGCTTTTGCTGGATCATGACGACGACGCCGGCAATGATGGCAAGAACCCCGGCGATAGCGCCGAAGGGACCTTTGAGAATATTGTTTATGAAGAAGTCATAGGCCTCGTAGCCGAATGAACCTGCTACCGGAGCGACAAGGGCCATGGCCTGGGATGCCGCCAGCGTCACGATCATCGCGACGACAGTCATGAGAAGCATTTTTCGATTGTGCATTTATTTCTCCTTTGTGCTTTTGTTGTGATAGTCAGTCTGTACTGCAGAATTGATTCAACGCGATTCCGGTCCACTCACCCCCTTTCCCTTGTCCAGCAAACCGGATATCCGTTGGAGGTCTGCGCCATTCACATGGGCACCATCGATCCAGAGTGCCGGAGTTCCTCGCACGCCAATCCCGGAGGCAATTTTCTCCATCTCCTCCAATTGCGACTGCTGGACACCTTCGGCGACAGGTATCGGTTTGCCATCAAATTTTCCTCCGAATACCTCGAGGAAAGCTTTCTGTCTGTCAGCATGTGACAGAATGTAACGGGCCTTCTTTTCAGCATCAGGGTGGATCTTACGGAGCGGGACGAAATAGACGTAGCGGGTTACATCTGTTCGTTTGGCAAGGAAGCTATCAACTTTGCGGCAATAGGGGCAGTCGGGGTCGGTAAACTCGATAACCCTCTTGGATCCGGTACCGATTTTTAGGGCTTTATCCAGGGGGAGGTCCTTGATTCTATCTGCAGCAACCTTCTCCCGCATCTCGGCTGTCAGGTTTTTACCGTCCTTGGTCCAGATTTCCCCAAAGAAGAGGTATCCTTCCGGGCTGAAGTAAAATACCTGTTCTCCTGCCGTGATCTCATAGAGGCCCTTGAGTGGTGATTCCCTGAAACCATCCAACGTCAGATTTGGGAAGGACTTCATCAGATTTTCTTTCTCCGTTTTCAGATCTTCGTTAGCCATTGAGAATCCCGCTGCTGTCACAATGGACAGCAGCAGCCCGCAGATAGTGAAAATACTGCTATTCCTCAGTTTCATTTTTTCTCCTTTCGTTGCTCCACAATGTCAACCCGCCTGTTCAACTGCTTGTCATTTGATACAGGGCAGCATGTGCCTCTTCCTCCAACAGTTCCCACCTTCAATCCATTGGCCTTCAAAATACCTGCTACGTGCTCCGCCCTTCTGATCGACAGCTTTTCGTTATAGGCATTCGTCCCAATCAAGCAGGTGTAGCCCTTCAGGTCGAATGTGCTGGATGCCGGTAATCCCTTCAGCAGTTTGATGAGTCTGTTGCTCTCGCGACGGGACAAGTGTGCACTGTCGAAATCGAACAGAACTGTTTCGGTTCGGACCGGGGCCTGGTTTGTTTTGCTTTTCTTGATCAGGGCTTCATGTTCTTCCTGTCTGGAAGGGACTGCCTGCTTCTCCGAAGCAGTTAAACGCAGTGCCAGTTTTGGTACAACTGGCATCATCGACAGCTCGTTATCCGGGCAGCTTGAGCAAACTACGAATTGCTCCTCTTCCTTGGCCATCACCGCTTCGAATGTGTAGCCGTACATCCGTTGGCGGATGTCAGTGGCGTGGCTTGCCAATGGAACAAGTTGCGAAAGCACGATGATTCTCAAGGTTTTTGCCAGCATGTGGCCTCCAAAAATGGTTGTTCATAGAAATAATCTATAGGGGGGGCAGGCTGGACGCTCTGCTTGGGAGGTCATGAAGTTAACTGAGGATCATCGGGAATCAACGTGAGACGTCAGGATAGATTGTGGTCGCGATGATTATTTTCAAGGGCAGAAGTGACTAAGCGAATGACGCATATGAAAAACCTACCCGCATGCAAGGAGGCATACCTGACTGGACAGATTAGCTTTGGCAGGATCAGCACCATAATAATTTTTTTATTATTTTTATATTATGTGGTTACATATTTTTTTCGACAAAACGGCCCAAGTTACCTGCCCCCCCTATAGATTTATGTAACAAGGAGAAACATCAAGAACGGAGGAAAAGCAATGGAAGCTCTTTTGAGGCAACGTGACCTGATGGAAATCATGCATGTATCGCGAGCAACACTCTGGAGGATGCTGAGATATCAGGATTTTCCGAAACCGGTCGTTTTGATGGGATGCAAGCGATGGCGGCATGAGGATTTTGAATCGTGGCTGGAGGCGAAAAAAGGTGATTGAGTTTCAAATGCTAATTACAGCGGTTGTAATGCTGGAGGTCTTGATTGCATGACATTTCACAACCGCTTCTTTTCGGCGTTAATGATTCGGTGTCTGAATCTCTTGAACAGATGCTGGCGAGCCTGGCAGCGCAGCCCAAGTTTCTTCCCGAATGGCCCGACGGGCAAAGATCGATGCCGAATGAGATTCTCCGTTCGGCGCTCTTCAACTGTCGCAACAGGAATCTTCCGCGCGTGTTCATGAAGGAAGCCGAAATAGCCGTGATTGGAGATGGGGAGGTCATCTATCGAGGCGAAGAGTTGCGCCAGGATGATGAACTTGTCTGGATGCACCTTATGCACCTGATCAAGAAGCTCCCTTTGGGAGAATGTGTCGACTTCACGCCATATTCATTCATCAAAGCGCTTGGGTGGCCAATCAAGGGGCAAAACTATGAACGGCTGAGAATCTGCTTGAGTCGTATGCAGGCAACTGCGTTGCGAATCCAGTCGAAGCGCCTGCAGTGCTTTATCAGCATCTCGCTGATCCAGAAGTTTCTGTCGAAAAACGATCAAAATGAAAATCTCTCCCGCTGGCAAGTATGGGTCGGTAAGGAAATGCAGTTGCTGTTCGACGAGGAGTTTTTGACCCGTGTGACCTGGGAAACCAGGCGTTCATTACCGGATGGTATCGCCTCCAAGTTGTTCGGTTACTGGGCCAGTCATCGCAAGCCGTATCCGGTCAAGATCGAGACCTTATTGAAGCTGTGCGGATCAACAATGGCTGTAAAACATTTCAAAGCGGAACTGAAGAAGGCCCTCGATCATCTCAGGCTGATCGGTTTTCTGGAAACATGGGAGTTCAAGAAAGATCTTGTTGTGGTTACCAGGAGGTATTGACCTTTGACCGACCAACTATTGACCTATGACCGACTCACTATTGACCTTTGGCCGACCAGTACTGACTTTAGACCGACCAATGTATTGACTTTAGACCGACCGGACTGTTGACCTTAGACCGACCGGCATTGCGCGGTTTTCTGAAATCAATGGCATGGTTACAAGGTTATCAACAACCAGTTAACCTTCTTTTAACCAATTTTTAACCAATAATATACTTCGGATTGACATGAAGGAACCGATGAACTGCCCATTTCCGGAAGAAGTAAAAACAACTGTGATTTCATATCTGCGCCGTTCAGGCCAGGCCGTTGTCATTTCGGATGGTTCATTCGTCCTCGTGAAAGGAACACCGAATGTAAACGTCATTGGGCAGGCATGTGCTGACGGTGCAGTGTCGTTGACCGAGGACGGTTCAATTCAGGTATGTGGAACAAGGATCATGCAGGAGATTGATACCATGAAGTTACGCAGAAGGGTTGAGGATCATCTGCGAAAATCGGCATCAAAACAGGACATCATTCGCATAGCAGCATGTCTTGGTATCACATTGAAGTAACTGCTGATTCCTTCTCCCCTTGAAAAATCATACCAAAGGGCAGTGTAGCGTCTGGCTTCGGCACATAGCTGTTTCTGGACGCTGAATCGAATATTCATTCTGGCACGGCCAGGCTCACAGCGTTGAGTACTGGCAAAGCCGGTCATCGGAGCACGACTCTGTGGCCGGTTTTTTTTATCTGGAGGGTTAATGTATGGACTTTCTGCAAGCGGCGGCGTGGGTGAAGGATCATGAGTCAGTAATCAAGGGCTATATAGCCAAATATCGCTTTTTTTCGCCGTATGAAGAACGCGACTACATGCAAGAAGCACGTATGGCGGCAATGGTTGCAGTTATGCGCTGCGAGCAGAAGGACCTCCCGTTTGTGCCAACATTCTGGAAGGTCTTCCGCAACCAGATAAGTGTCATTACTCCTTCACCAGAAATACACACCCATGGATCAAACTCGATTCCCTCACATCTCTGCAGTGACGATCTCACATTGATTTCAGGCATGCGTGCAAAGAGCAAATCAAAGCAGCCGGACACAGAGGCTATTTACAACTCTATCTGCCACCACCTCACCGAAAAGGAACGGCAAGTCCTCTTTCTGTCTCTGGGAATCGGCATGGAAGGGAGCCTATCAAACTACGAGATTGCCGAGCGGCTCGGGTGCGTTGTCTCAAATGTTCGTGACATCATCAAAAGAGCACTGGAGCGGATAAAGACTCATGTAGGCAACGGTACCATTGATCCCAAACGTTTTGTCTGCTGACAAGGTAGTAATCGATCATATAGCACAGGAGGTCACAAATGAATGTAGAGGAAGCAGCAGCAAAATTTCACCCGGTATCATTGAAAGCGCTGAAACGGATGGTTGATGAAAGTCTGATATCTGAACCGTTGAATGAGTCGGATCAGTATGCCTTGTCCGTACTTTCTCGTTTATGGTCAGACGAATGGTATGTGGCCCAGATGAACATAACGTTCAGGCCTGACAAGAGAGCGCTCATGCTGGCCTTTCCGAATTTTGGCAAAGTGGAACGATACATTCTCTGCTCCTATCTCCCTGGCAAATATAAAAAGAAAGCAAGGGTATCAGTCCACGAGATTTCAAAGAATCTGCGGGAGTATTTTAAAATCGATTATCCGGATTTCAAGATCAGACGTGTCCGCCAAATTGCTTACAACATGCTGAGAAGCTCGCGGGGAGAAGTCAGAAAACAGTACCTGGGGCTGTCGGTTCTTGAACGGGAAACATTCAATTTGCTTTCAGAGAAATCTGTCAAAAAATCCAAATACAAACTTTTCTAAGGAAAGTCTTTGTAGAAAAGTTTGTTTTACATCAAGGAGAGAACAATGAAGATTGAAGATCTGGAAGAGAGACTCAACAAGCGGATCATTGAGGCGTATGCAAAAGGATTCAGTGTAGTGGAGATAACCAGGGCTCTCCGGAAAACCAGTGTCGAATTCGTTCACAGCCTGCTGCGTGATACCGGACATATTCCAGTCATGGAAAGAAGCGAATATCGCCGTCACTACGATATCGACCCCAGACTGACAAAGGCATTTCGGGCAAAGGGATTTTCATTTGGCCGATGGTGTCTTGGCTGGAGGTTCGATCCTGCGGCAGTAACGGCTGAGTTGAAATCTGCTCCTGAAAAAGAGAATGAAAGCGCAGCTCATTCGGCACTGAAACGAGACTTTCCAGATATATTCCACAGCATGTATGACGGCAAAAAAATCCAAAAAGAGAAAAAGAAACGACTCCGCTCTCATCCGGATTCATTGAGAATTGACTGGAATGTCGAACGTAAAATGTTTATTGCCTCCGTTACTGAATTTCCGGACATTGAAGCAGATGGAAAAGACTGGGATGATGCCTTTTGCGCTTTGAAGTCAGCGTACAGGTTGCATGAGTACATCTTGAGGTTGGACCGTCTCGTCGAAAATCAGGTGACAGACGGAATGGCTCTTTGATGGTGGCATTTTAGCCACCTTCAATGATTTGGCTCTTATTCGACTACCTATTAGCATCCATAGATGCGTCTTTATGGGAAAGTGGCCAATAAGCAGCCATTTTCGGCACCATATTCGCCACCGCAACCTGCCCCCTCTATAGATATTTTAGTATGGAGACATGATTGTCTCACATTACTTTCTGGGGGTGGATATGAATGTGCTGGTGTGTGATCTCGGGTTCTCTTCGGCCAAATGGATCTATGGAGAGCGTAAGGGGAGGATTATCTCCGCGTTCAGTTACAACGGAGACAATTTGCTGGTCGGGGAGGATTCCCTGATGTCTTCCGGCTCTTCCTATCTCAAAACGATGGAAGAGCTGATTCGCTACTATCCGGTTTTTGTAGAACAGTGCCAAAAGCAGGCTGATACTGAAGGAGACATCCTCCTTGCAGTCGGGTTGCCGTACTCCTATTGGCTGGAACAGCACAAGCCGGGGGGAGCGGTTCCCGCATTGTCAAAATCACTGACTGGTGGTTCAATCAAGAACGTTGCCGTATTCCCACAGGGACTGGGAGGAGTGAGGGACTATCTTGACGGCCTGCCGGAACGGCCATCCGGGAATGTGCTCGGCATTGACATTGGCTTCAACACCATCATCTTCACCTTATTTTCACCACAGCGGAAGCAGATCATTCATGGCAAGACCCTCAACAAGCGTGGCGTACACCAGATGGCGACCAGCTTCCTCCTTCCTCGCATCAAAGACCTCGCACCTTCAGGTACTTTCACGCCGGTAGAAATTGCTTTCCTGATTGAAAAGGGATACCTGCAATACGGCTTTGAACGCCACGATGTTACCCGGGAGATCCAGGAAGCCGGCGTTGCGTATATTGAACACATAATACGTGATATTCAGGGGGAGTTGCAGGCGCATGTCGGCATGCATGCAGATTTTGATCAGGTACTGCTGTTTGGCGGAGGAGCTGCTTTCCTGAAAAATGAGCTGCCGGCAAAAAATATCAAAGTTGTCGTGCTCCCGGAACCTGAATACGCCAATGCCAGAGGTTTTCAGACACTCGCCTCTGGTAAGGGGGTGTAATGTGCCCCAATACTCCATTAAGCTTTGCACCTATGATCCAACGATCATTGATGCATTTGAGCGCTTACGGAAAAACAGAAAACAGGCGGCTTTCACACATGAAGCGTTGAAGTATTTTTTTTCAACTGAAAAGGGGGGACAGGTGCTTCTGCTTATGGAGGGGAATACTTCAAGCCAACCAATTACAGCAGTCTCATTGTCAACTGAAAGTCCTTATCTCGAAAAGCCGACAGATAAAATAGTCGCCAATAGCAATTCTGTATATGTACAGCAAAGTGATAGCAGCACTGTATTGGACTGCATCATGAAGTAAATTGTCCGATAAACCATGTAACGATAATTATATTTGACAACATACCAGCTTTGTGTAAATAATAATTACCGTTATGAACAAAAGAACCGTTACAATCTATCCATCCTCAGCGAAAGAACTGGAAGCTCTGGGGCAGCGACTCAAGGATGCTCGGCTTCGTCGACGCTTTTCCATGGAGACGGTCTGTGCCAGGGCTGACATTTCACGTCCGACGCTCTACAAAGTTGAGAACGGTGACCCTTCCGTTGCCATCGGAAGCTATCTTCAGGTTTTGCGTGTTCTGGGGATGGTTGATGATCTGTCACTGATCGCCAAAGAGGATGTTCTGGGGCGCCGCCTGCAGGACGAATCTTTGCCGCAGCGAAAACGGGCTCCACGTAAAAAAGCACCCGCAGGAGATACATGATGGCTAAAGCAAAGGGTGAGCATATATGGGTCTGGCTTGATGACCCTGCATTTGGCCCACTGCAGCATATAGGCATTCTGTCCCGGGGGGATCGAGGCAGCGTGCGCTTCGCCTACGAGCCGACCTGGCTCAAACATGCCCATGCTTTCCCCCTTGATCCGGAGTTGGATTTGACTTCCGGTGAATTCTTCCCGGGCAATTCGAATTTTGGAGTGTTCATGGATTCGTGCCCCGACCGCTGGGGACAGATTCTTATGAAACGCCGTGAGGCCGTCGAAGCCAGAGAGGAAGGTCGTACGCCAAGAACTCTGGGACCGTGGGAATTCTTGCTCGGGGTCCAGGATTGCACCCGGATGGGGGCTTTACGTTTCAGTCGGCCTGACGAACAAAATTTTCTGGCAGATGAGGCTCGATCAGCACCACCGGTTGCCCGCATTGCCGAGTTGCAGGCAGTTGCCTTCGAGTTGACGAGAAAGAAACAGGATGATCCAGGCAAGATCAAGGAGTGGCTGAAAGTCCTGGTTGCACCGGGGTCATCGCTTGGCGGAGCCCGGCCCAAGGCAAATCTACTCGATGGCGACGGCAGTCTCTGGATTGCCAAGTTCCCTTCAGCCGATGATGACTACGATGTTGCCGTATGGGAAATGCTCCTTCAAGACTTGGCACGGCAATGCGGCATTACGGTGCCTGCATCCCGACTCATGCAGATAGGCAGCGGATATCATACCTTTCTGGTGAAAAGATTTGATCGTGTCGGTGACAAGCGGCGTTTTTTTGCATCAGCCATGACAATGCTTGGACATGTAGATACCGATGATGCCAGTTACCTGGAGTTGGCGGAATTCATCGCCACCTACGGCGAGGCAGATCTTATTACCCGTGATCTTGAAGAGTTGTTCACCAGGGTTGTGTTCAATGTTGCAACCGCCAATCGTGATGATCATTTGCGAAATCACGGCTTCATGCGCTCCCCTGCCGGCTGGACTCTGTCGCCGGCTTTCGACATGAATCCCTCGTTCAAGAAAGAGGAACACGCCCTATCGCTTGACCCTTATAACCGTCAACCTGATCTGGAAATCGTTCTTTCGACAGCGGAGTATTACCGACTAAACACCGATCACGCAAAAAAAATCATCACTGACGTGTGTAAGGTAGTGGGTGACTGGAAAAACCACGCCAGGAAACTTGGCCTGACCGCGCAGGAATGCTTAGAGGCTGAGCATTTATTTTGCAGCACTTATCCGTAAATATTGATGTGACGAGAAGATGTTGCTTGAAGTCCGCGAATAAATAGCGATATAACCGTGCAATTCAAATTTCCGGAGGAGGTACTATGACAAAGACTGAACTCGTAGCAAAAATTGCGGAAGATGCGGGCCTGACAAAGGCACAGGCCGAAAAGGCTCTCAACAGTTTCATAGCAGCGACCACGGCCACATTGAAAGCCGGAGACAAGGTAGCTCTTGTCGGCTTCGGGACGTTCAGTGCTGTAACCCGTGCAGCACGTACAGGCAGAAACCCACAAACTGGTAAGGCTATCAAGATTGCGGCAAAAACCAATGGAAAATTCACCCCAGGTAAATCACTGAAAGATCTGAATGCAAAACCAGTAAAAGCAGCAGCCAAGAAAAAGTAGGTTTCCGACGAATCCATAACCAATGAATCGTAACGATAGAAAACGGCCCGTCTCCAAATATTGGAAGCGGGCCGTTTTCTATATTTGATTTCTTTTGGAGCGGGAAACGGGATTCTGATAAGGGCTTTTTAATGAACTGTTTTCACTCAATAGAATAAAAATGCAACAATATAAAATAATTGAAACTGATTTCTTTGCGGAATCCGTCCAAATAAATACATCGATTTCAGTTTAAATCCTGCCCTACATGCGAAAGTTCTGCGAAAGAGAATCATTTCAAGATGAAACTTTGTAGAATCTAAAGCGCAGCCAAATATTTAATGCAGCAAGCTATTTCAGTAATGAAGGTTTAAGATTCAATCTTATAATCGAACGAACATTGGCATTGGCGGTGCGTTATACTAGGAGTCTGTCGGGCTTTCACTGCCTAACATGACTGGTTCTGTGTAACGTATATAACGACCTGATATTATTGATATAAATGTTGTTTTTGATATGGTTGTCAGTTGTCAAGCAGAATAAAGTTTCCCGATCCGCTTTTGCAAGTGGCTATGCGTTTCATAAATTCCAAGGCGTATGCCGGGCCAGAACCTGTGTTGCGACGTTTGATTATTCTGATATACGCGGGTTGGATACCGGCAAGACTTGTCTTCATCGCGGAGCGGCCTCTGTCTAGGAGCGGGAGTTCGGTAACCTTATCCGCATAAAAACG
>JAQTZV010000004.1 GCA_028687585.1 Desulfuromonadaceae bacterium
AATCCGGAGTTATCTGTCAACCTGCATGAAACAAGGCGTTACTGCATCCGAAGGGCTGCGCTTGCTGTTTCAGGGGAAATTCCCCGACTTTATGAATGTGAAAGAACAGAGTGCTGAATAGTTACTCTTTCATAAAGTTCACCAACAACCAACATTGGCGAGGAACCACCAATGTTCGGCCTAAAACTGTACGTATCCATCAAAAGAGCCGCATCATAATTATAGTCTAAACTAATTTGTGGACGTACCATTGTAGGTAGCAGATAAAATGCAAATTGCTCCATGTCCGTGAAGCCCCTGTGTGGGAAATTTTCTGGAATTACGCTCATCAGGTATCCCACAGAATGATGGTCACTCAATCGTCTCCCAATAATAGCCCGGCTGATTTCAGATGTTTTTTCGTATTCGATCCGATCATTTTCCGGTGATAATAAAAATTGCGCTGACGATGCTATGCGACTGATAAAAGTACTGTCCAGATTTAATGATGCAGCAATTCGGTACGCTTCAATCGACATTGTGAGAACTGCAAGCAAAAGAATCGAACTAAAAAGCACACTGTATTTAATTTTTGCTAATCTCTCATGTTCGAGAAAGTATAGAAGCGCTATAACAAGTACCAAGAGCGTATTGACGCGACTTCCGGACGGAAGCATTACTACAAATGGTATAACGATACAAACAGTAGTATAAATCAGGTCTCTTTTTGTTTTTAAATACAGGTAACGTCTAACCTGCAAAATAGTACCTATGTATGATATATAACTCAAGTATCCTATAAAACCGAATGTAGCAGCGTTGCTGAAATTATATTCGTCTATGCCGGTTACATCTTTATGGTAGTACGTCCCAGCCTGAATATAAAATACAACGAGTGGGACGACAACCAACATAAGGGAAACATTAAACCACACTGGGGTAAGACGTATAGGATGTTTAGTTTTATGCATCTTCTTGCGGCTGTGAACTATGCGTAGTCTGACTATTAAAACGCCAAACATAAGTCCCACCATTCCAACCACCATCCCCCAAAGTCCGAGTGGAGTAGTATCCCAGATTGCAGGTTCGATTGCTAAAGATGGAGATGAAAGGGACAATACAAGCAATGTGCCTATCGGATAAGCAATGACATGACACAAGGTAAAGATAGTAACAAATGACGTCCACTGATAATGGACCGAGTGCAGAACAAGACCGGCAGCGATCAGCGATGCCATAACTGGGACGGCATACTTCGAAGTATTGATTTGTCCAAAAGCAAGATAAAGTGCTGTAATAATGACAAACAACCAATACATTTGTATATTTGCAAGAGAGAAAAAATGCCGTGGTGAAAATCGCATATATTTCAGAACTCTCGCTCAATTTTTGTGTACAAGTTCTCCATAACCTTGGCCTTATCCTTCCACTGATAGTGCGATAATACAAATTCACGTCCAGCGTTACTCATGCGGTCCCTCAGTCCCGCGTCTGATACCAGCCTGATAAGAGCCATAGCTGCCTTGGCTGGGTCTCCCTGTGGAATGATAAATCCTGTTTCTCCATCTGTTACTACCTCCGGTAGGCCACCAGCGTCGGAGACAACGACCGGCAACCCGCATGCCGATGCTTCCAATACTGCCACCCCGAAGCTTTCGCTGCGTGATAATGCAACATATATTGACATCTTATGCAGCAGTCCAGGCACTTCCTCTTGACTAACACCACCTTTAAATTCAATTTGGGCGGATAGACCCAATGAACAGGAAAGCGATTGTAATCTAGACAGTTCTTCACCATCACCAACGATTAGAAGCCGGAGGGTTTTTTCTGGGAATTCTTTATTCAGTATTGCAAATGCTTTGATCAGGCGATCCACGCCATACAATGCGTCCAGTTTCTTTATGGTGCCGATGACAATTTCCTCGGAAGGTTTCTTTATGTTGCTTGGACAATATACGTTACAGTCAATTCCAAAAGGAGTGATGATAAAATTGCGGTTGACATATAATTTGGCCTCTCTTGCCATTGCAACAGAAGTTGAGCAGAGATAATCAGCTTTCTTCAGTATGAATTTTAAAATATGTCGATGAAATACTGAGACTTTTGGAGCTTGATAGACGTCACTTCCCCATAGTGACACCACATAAGGATGGAATCCAGACAAAGCCCCTAACAGGCCATAACCGCCGGCATAATGCGCATGAACTATATTCGGTCTAATTTCTGACAGCAAATTCCTGATAATAGGCACTACCCATAAATATCGTAACAAACCCGGCAAGGGGCTGTGTAATGTAATTACCTCCACGTTAGCAATCTGAGCCGCCTCGAACGACAATATAGTTATGGAATATTTACCAGAAAAGTGTACAGCCCAACGTTTTGTGTGAATATTCGAAGCGTTAGCTAAATATATAATTTTGGGTTTCATAATAATTTATTAGCTTCGAGTCGCACAGCAATAGATGTTTCTTGTGATCAGAGCGGGCTTTTCACCGTAGAAATGATAATGCAGAATAGATATCAATGGCTTAACAAATAAATAATGGACTATCAGATAAGCGATTTTTTTGAATATGTTATGCGGTTGCGTCTCTTTAAATTGAATTGCTCCGGTAAAACCTGAAGTTCGTAGCATATGTTCAAGAAGTTCAGCAGATACAAGCAATGTATGGTTTAAGTCCCCGTAAAAGGTTGGAAGAACGAATGGGCAAGAAGGATTAGGTACTCTCATGATCAACTTGCCGCGAGTAGTAAGCTTTTGGCAGGTTGTTTTCAAAATGAGTTCAACCTCAGTAGGAGAAAGATGTTCGAGTACATCCAGTGCAATAATAATATCAAAGCACTCATTGGTATTCGTAATGTAGGTATACCAGTCTGAAACCGCAATGTTTACTCCAAGGATGTCACGCCCGTGGGAAGCAAGTTGTTGATCGATATCAACACCCTTAACATCAGAAAAGCCTTTATCACGCAATATCTTAAGAAAGCTACCAGAGGCACAACCAATCTCCAATATTTTGGCAGAGGTATTCGTAGCAGAAAAAAAGCAGGAAACTGCCTCCAAAGTGCGGTTTCCCTGTTCTCTTGCTTCATCCACAGTAGGAAGGTACCTTGAAACGTTATATGAAGAATAATCCATTCTATTTCACACCGAACCTACTTTATTCTTCATATCTGCGGTTACTTGTAATACTGCTGTTGTGGTCCCGTTAATATGAATGATACCGCCACCAATTATTGAGTTAAACATTCTTACTGCCTTTGTCACTCCTGCCCAGGGAGCTGAATGTCGATAATCGTGCCACCCAATCCAGCCTCCATCTTTAACCATCTTGAACGCCACAATTGTATCAGAATACGCAAATTCAAAGTCATGACAGGCATCAACCCAGCAAAAATCAATTTCATTGTACCATGGGCTATAATCAAAAAGTGTGCTATCTCCATATAACTGGGTTATTCTTTCGGACTCATCAGTATCGTGATAGAATTCACCTATAATGTGAGGAACTAATTTTTGTGGCAAGTCAAGAGTATACACTATAGCGTTCTTCCCTGAGTTAATCGCAATTATTCTCGTCATTCTCCCCACGAATGTCCCGATCTCAAATATTTTATTAAAACTCATTGCACGACATAGAAAAGCAATACTCGACAGTTCCTTTAGTTGTCGCGTATCACTTGATCTATCTGTATGGTAGTTTCCTATAATTACAACGTCCCTAACATTGGCATCTCCAGAACAAATATCATTTATACTTTTACTCTTTAGATGCTTATCCTGCTGGAACAAATCCTTGAGTTCCAAGATCCTTTCAAGCTGATGATATGTCTCTTTAGGAGTGATAAAGATTCCAAAAGTAATTTGCCAGAGTAGCTTGGGGACAACAACAGTAAATATTCTGGCATATTGCTTTAAAACAGCCCAATTAGTTGACATGTGATTCTCTCAGAATAATTTTTATTACCTGTCTGAAACGTTCTGTATAACTGTAACCTTGGTCTTGGCACCTATTGTATCCGGCAAGCGCAATTTTTCGACGCAGATCTTCATGCTGCAGATAATACGTGACTTTATCGCGCATTTCCTCTTTGCTATCGAAGAATTCAGCTTCCTCTCCCTCCTTAAAAAGTGAGAGGTGTTCATCGGTGCGTTCAGCGAGCATGAATGTACCGCACGCCGGTATTTCAACGCTACGTGTAGTCTGTAAATCCCGGTTCTCTTTTCTCAGAAAGCAGAGATTAATGTCGAAAGCGCATAATGTAGGCGCATAGTCATCACCCCAGGCTGTTCGGCCTTCTACCAACATATTGGGAGGATACTTGCGGTCCTGCTTCCAAGGCCCCCAGACTCTGACGGGTATGTCGCTTTCAGCAAGGAAAGAGATATATTCATCGCGCTCCTGTTCCCAGAACCCGATAAAACCAACATAGGCACCCAGCTTGAGGCGTTGTTCCGGTGTTAGATTAACTGGATTATGGCTACGGCGACAGTAGGAGTTATCCATCATTAATACGCTATGTGCGCCCAGTGATTGCAATTCTTTTACATTATACGTCTTGGTCGTTATGTGGTGATCATAAAGCGGTATGCTATTCAGGTAATGTTCCGTCTGGTTATTTGGATTCAGCATGTCATCTGGTGAAAATGAAACGAGTATCGTCTGTGGGCAAAATACTTTAATACTTTGAAGAGTCTCGCTGGTTATGGCAAGCCCCTTGTCAATCCATACGATATCAGGTTTTACCGTTCGTGCCGTGCTGATGACGGCCTTGTTAATTCGGAAAATTTCGAAATCTGGAAAAACTCTACGCCGCACTTTAAAGCCGAGCTTGATAAGTGGAGAACGGTCCTCTGGTATTCCGGTATCAACGCCTACAACTGAACAGCCCAAGTCCTCAAGTGCCCATTTTCGCTGGAGACAGGTTCCACCGTACTGCAAAGGTCCGACATACAATATTTTCAGATCAAGTTGTGCATAATTACAAGTTCTCATATATCGCCAATAATTCTTGCCTTATCGCAACATAATTCGCAAAAACAAAAGATTCTTGTCTCTGGTCATACTCAGAAAAAATCTCAAGTCTATTTGGATGAAGCCGGCAGATGGTGTAACCGCAAGGCACAAATAGATCAAATATTTCAGAGAGATGTGATTTAGAATCAATCCAGGTGCCACCATACTCGAACTGAATAACATCAATTTGTCTTTGTGAGAGCATCTTGGCAAACCCTCTGATAACTGCGCATTCGTGCCCTTCAGTATCAATTTTAACAAAATCAATATGACTTATACCGTTGTCAACGCAAAAGTCGTCACCTGTGATCAATTGTATACCTTCGACTTTTTTCTGTTCAAGCCCATAAACGTGGGCGTTTCGTAGGGTAAGAGAATTTGTTCCTGCAAGCGGATTGTTTTTATCCACAAACATACTTGTTGTTCCGGTGGAATCACTTAGCGCAGCATTGACTGTCTTTGAGTTGATATGAAAGCATTGCAAAGCTAGATTTGATGTAAGTTGTGAAAACGTTTCTGGAATAGGCTCAAAAGATATTATCATCAACCGTTCCGACATCCCTGCTGCAAAATGAGCGGTCCATTCTCCTTTGTTGGCCCCAACGTCAAAAACAACGGCATTGCTGTTGGCAAACTGCGATTTCACCTTTGAAATAAGGTTGTATTCACCATTTGTGAAAGGGTCACCATTGCCTTGGCCTTTAGAACGATTGAGAATGTATTGCCCTAAACGTTCTTGGGTGTTCTGTGAAATAAAGTTTAATACGCCATGAAGTAAATATTTATATATTGTTTTCATTTAGATCAATCCAAAACACATGAATTTTATTAAGTTACATAATGTGATTAATAATTATCTGCCTAAAGCGTCTTTCCGTAACTGCAACTAGGATAACGTATTGTATAGTTATCCCTACTCCAAACAAAATAAATCCCAGCCAAGAATTAGGCATAAATCTATAATGGACAAATTTTCCAGCTATCAAAACAATAGTACTGATAACGGTAATCTTAAACGCCCCTTTCATGACAGAAATTATACTGTATTTGTGGGTCTTAAGTAGCGCAACTAATTGGACTATCCCGCCACAAATAACAGCAATTATCGAGGCAATCACAACACCACTAATACCCCATACTTTGCAAAAAACAATACCTAGCACAGCTTGCAGTGCTGATTCAATTAGCGATGAAATAGAAGTTATCCTCACGTCCCCATGCGAAAAAACTACATTGTAGGTCGTAATTCGAAGAATTTTTAACAAGCAGTAGATACAAGCCAATATTGTTACACCAGCCCCAGCATACATGCTGCTACTGGTCCAAAGGCCAACAAAATCCTCGTTTAGTATGAGTACACTACACAAAATACAGCAAGCCATATACCCGGAAACAAGAAAAAGATTGCTTACAATGGAACGGATTTTTTCTTCCTCATCACTCCCTCTCAAATGTGAAAGCCCTGACATGAAGCTGACCGATAGACGGCCAACAACCTGCACAGCAATTTCAGAAGCCTTACGCGTCAGATTAAGCATGGTAACGTCGATCGGCTGAAGTATTTTTACTACGATTATGTTATCTACTTGGGAGGTCATTGTTTCGGCAAGTTTTGAAGGTCCCAGCCATAAGGCAGCTGCAAAAAATGACTTGGTCATTGCCGGGTTTAATTTCAGCATTGATCCAAATATTAAATGATGTAGATTCTTTTTTATGGCGCCTATGTTGATCGGAAGAGCAACCAAAGGGCGCACAAGTGAACCACAGGCTATGGCCAGAATTCCCCAATGTTGAAACAGCAAAACCACCGTAACCCCTATACTGGCAGCAGTACCAATAAATACTCCGGCCAAGTGGGCTTCTGGTTTTTGAATGCCAAAGAGAATTGATCCGCTCATGCTTACTAGAAGCATCAACATCACGTCTACAGTTGCAAACTGAAAGGCCAGCCTAAGTGTATGAGATTGTTCACCAGCCGCGCCTATCCAGTGGGGGAGCCAAAAAGAAAGGCCAATTCCGGCTACAAGGATGAACACAGAAACAAGGAGATCGAAGACAATTATGGTGCTGATCAATTCTTTGAGGCTCTTTTTGTCATCACGGCCATGAAAAAGCGCGGACTTTTGAACGACAAGACTTGTGACTCCAAGGTCGATCAAGCTGAGCATTGCGACTATGCTTCCCAAAGCCAGCCACTGACCATACTGAACTGCACCAATATATTTCAAATAGAGTGGTACGAGGACCACCCCCTGGATGATGGCAAGGACCATTAGGCCTTGTGCACCGAAGAATTGTGTGAGAGCGGAACGGCGCCTCAATGAGTTTCCCTTATTCCATAAGTTTTAGAATAGTGAGTTTGTCTGTACAATGAGCCTCTATCTATGGTTTTAATCGGTTTGGCCGGCATACCCGCAGCAAACACGTTTGGCGGAATATCACAGGAAACAACACTTCCAGCTCCAATTACGGAATTTCGTCCTATCCGTACGCCGGGCAGAATAATAACTCGCGATGTTATCCATACATTTTCTCCGATAATTATCTCGTTTGCCAAAACGGTTTTCATGTCACACAAATCATGAGTTGATGTAATCACTAGATTCTGAAAAGAAAAACCAACGCCTTTGCCGATATATACATTCGCGTAATCAACAAAAAACGTATCATGCAGGGCGACGTTGTTATCACAGGTAATATTTCCATAAAGACAGCGAAATCCTGGGGCAATGACGATATTACTACCGGTTAACTGCCTTTGAACCTGTCTGCGTGCAATACTAGACAATATAGGCAAATCCATTTTGTGCAGAGACAACCAAATCCTGAGGAGGTTACTTTTAGTAGGAATAGGGTTATGCGAAGTAAATTTTGATGGCAATGTTTCAACTTCCATTTCCCGGCCGGTACGGATTAAATCCATTACATGCTTATTACGCTCTAAAGTAAAACAATTCATTGTCTCATATCCTTTCTCTAGAGCTACATTCAAGCAACTGCCTAACTCGCAAAGCCCAAGAGTGCCTCTCAATAACTGCTTTCCGTGCATTTTTTCTTATGGTATCGCACCACTCTGGGTTAGCCAAAAGTGCTTTAATCTTATCAGCACAATCTGCAAAGCTGGTATAGGTTTCTATTTCGGTTCCTATTAGATATACCTGCTCAAGATCATCGTTGTTACTAGTCAGATAAAGGGCACCACAAGAAGGAACTTCAAAATCCCTCCCCTTCAAACACTGATCACTACTTTCCGTCACATAACCAAATCCTAGATTAATTCTACTAGAATTAAATATTCTGACCAAAGATTCATCTGATTGATAACCATGTTCCCAATCCTTACCGAAACAGTCGACCTTGATGCCTTGACGACGGAGATAGCCTATCAACATCGGTCTTTGGCCGTACCGCTGGCCACAAAAAGTGACATCATATTCAAAAGGAATTTCAAGTGGCTTGAAATAATCGGGGTTTGCACCTTCGGGCCAGAATAGTGCATTTGCCCCTTCGCATCGGTACTTAATCAATGAAGCCCGGGAATTCGTAAGGTTTAAGTCATATGCATTGCAGACTGCAGCAGGGCCAGACCATTGATCACCATATTTATAACCATGAAAAAACCTCCTGTCATCAAGATGAAACGAGAAGGTTGGAATGCCCATCTCATTTATCTTCTCAATTGTTTCGTAAGATATTTGAGCGCCTGAAAGATACGAAAGCATCATATCTATAGGCGACTCTGAATGAGTTTTTGATATAAACTGCGGCAGTAGATCATCTACTCGCTTGCGTACGGATGGCCAACCATCATCCAGAGAGATATCATGATCTTTAAGAAAAAAACACGTTACTTTACCCAGTTTAAGCAGTTCAGGAGGGATATTATGAAGTTCCCAGTTACCAGGGAGAGAGGCGTAAAGTATGTGTATCGGCCTTTGACTTTTCACCGGCGGCCATACAATTCCCCTTTGAGCAAGTCTCGCTTTTAATTGGGCAAATGTCTCTGAGATGTTTACAGAACCACTAATGCCATTTTCATTTGCGATTCGCTCATAAAAGGTCTGTTCTTTTTGAATGAATCGGTTTTGTAGAGCATTTCTTATTTTATGAAGCAGGTAGTAAAATATCCTGTTCTTTTTTAGCTGCTGTTTCCAGTTCACGGTAAATCAGCACCAATCGTTTGACTTTTCACAAAATGGAACATTCCACAAGCATAATGTTGCCCCACAAAATCAGCAGGATTTTTGTCAATCAAATATTCAACATTGTCTGTTACAACACAAAAGTCCTTAAGTTCGATACCATTAGAGGCAAACTTGCCCACAATATCTGAAGGGTTCAGAATCCTGTGTGCGTTAAAACAGGTTCTGGATACTCCGACAGGAACAGCGACATATAAATCACCCCCTGGCGCAACAACCCGTGATAGCTCATCGATTGCTTTCTGTGTACCTTTGGGATCAATAGGATCGCCGTAACGTCCTAAGCCGATATGTTCAATTACATGTAAACTTGATATTGATGCCACGGAATTATTGCCAAACGGTAAAGAAAGAATACTTCCCTTTTTGGATGTAAGACCCGGCATGGAAATTTCTAAAGGGCGTATGTCTATAAATGTAACAGGCTTAACTAAAGACAGAAGAGTGACAAAACCAATTTGCGAGCCAACGTCAATGTGGGCAGGTGCGACAGAATTCTTTATTTTCTCAAGGGCCCAATAATTTAAGTATGTATAATGTGAGTCGAACTGAGATTGTCCCGTATTATCAGTCAATATTGGCCAAAAGTCAGAAAAATGTAATTTTTCTTGAGTTTCTTTATTGACAGCATATTTAATGAACTGATTACAATAAACGGCAAATCTATAAGGGAACAGTATAAGCCGTCTAATATCTATTAGTTGAGATAAAAATTTATTTATCAGCCGTAACAAGAGCAATACCTCGTATAATTATGTATATTAATTGCTACATTAGATTCTGAGGGGGGCAGGCACCTTTTAATTAAACAACCATTTGATAGACAAAGTTCTTACGCTGCTTTTGTATTGATCTGTCGCTGATGCCGTAATACCGTTTTCCTTGGGGGGCGAGGGGAAATTAGGTAGAGTGAAATAGTCACGGGAGTCATGTTTTGAATTATCATTTTTAGAGCCACTCGTTACTAAACCCCTCACTTTAAGAGTTTCCTGATGATCCACCGTATGCAGATCGGTATAGCCTTCAGAGAACTCGACCTCCTTACCGTCAACAGGAGATCATATACCGGAGGCCACGCGATGTAGTGTGTAAGATTACTTCGTGTTGTTCTCTGTCTGGATCTTTCAGCAGAGATTCTTGGAGTGTTTTCAAGGCAGGGTGTACCCTCAAGCAGTATGGTATTAAAGGTGCAGCCACTCTCATGCTCCAGTTCCTGAAACGCATCAAAATTCCACGGGGTACGTACCATAGGTTTTTCACTAAATGGCATTAGCTCCAACACGCGGGGCAAAGCGAATATGAACAACATGCAGATAGTTAGGGGAGCAGACGGTTGCATAAATAGCCTATGTGCATGCTCTCACCTGACGTCACATCTTTTCAACATGACGATCAAAACGCTCAAATTCAGCAAAAAATGAAAAATCAGGGGAAAAACGATCCAGAGTATCAACCGAATCGTTAAATACAGATCAGCGACAAGATTGTTGCCGGTGTCCTCTATGGCTTTCAGGTGACGATGCACAAGTGTATCCACCCACTCCAATCATGGCAAAGTTTTTCATGTGCGATCTCCTGCTATCTCTCTACCAATGACAAATATTATGACTAAAACTTGTCATAAGGGTTGGCCGCCCAAGCCACATTTCCAATTTAATAAAAGCCAAAGTAAAAATGTGGCTGTTATAACCGTGCTCCTTATTGATGTCACGTTCATACCTGTTCCCGGCTCCTGAAGCGTTGCGGAAGCGGCAGCACTCTTTGCAGCTCCTGCCACCGCTTACGATCCTCATCACTCATCTTCGCACCGAACTCGCGCACAAAAGCCACCAGCACCATCAGAAAGCCGCTCGCAAAAGCAGACATAATCACGATTGAACTCCGCTTCGGCTTGCTTTTCAGCTCCGGCACAGTGGCTGGCTGCAAGACCTGAAACGGCACAAGATCTTTGGCCTCATTCAGTTTAGTCATTTCATATTGCTTGGTCAGGAGCTCAACCAAAGATTCCTGGATTTTGAATTCACGCATCAGCCGAAGATACTCTTGGCCCAACTGCGGCATGGCGCCAACACCAGGCATGGATCCAGCGGAACCGCCACCTTCCATCCTGGCAATCTGCCCGCGTAGATTACCAATGGTAGCCCTGGCAGTTTTGACCGACTGACTTTGATCGGTTAACTGTCGTTTCAATGTTGCCAGTTGTACCTCCTGTGCAATCAATTGAGCCCGCAGCAGCGCCACCCCTTCCAAGGTCGCCTTGGCCTGGTCGTTAACAGCCACCGCCTTGTTTTTGGTCTGGAACTTTTTGAGTGTATCTTCTGCGGCTGCCAGGTCGACCTTTGCTTTGGCAAGACGATCTTCCAGAAAGGCCCTGTTATCACCGGCTCCGGTCATGTTCAGCTTTGCCGCCAGTTTGCCCAACTCCTCCACATATGCATTTGCAATGGCTGCCGCAAGTTTTGGATCTACGTTATCTACAGCGATTGTTATAACTCCATCTTTTTTGCCAACAGTGATGGTTGAACTATCATCCAGAGTCTTATATGCAGTAGCACGGAACTCAGCTTTATACACATCCATTAGCTTAAAACGATCTACGATTGGGGCTTCGATCGTTTCACTATTCATCATAGTGATGTAAAGATCTGCCTTAGATGCCCCCCCCCAGTCCTCCGCCGGCAAGGGCCGCCAGACCTCCCATTTGGGCCATCATGGCACTCATCATTCCTCCGCCATTATCATCCCCCGGCAGAATCATGGTTTTAGCGGTATAAATGTTGGGCATACGCAGGCTGAGGATGGCAGTAATTACAGCCACTACACATGGCACACCGATTATCATCTTCCAGTTTCTGGCCAGGACAAGAAGAAGATCAAGCAGGTTTATCTCGTCAGGATCGGGGTTGGGGGCAAGTTCGAGGGTTTTGTCTTCTGTTTGCGACATTAATAACTCCGTAAATTCAGGTTAACATTTCAGCAAGGAGTTAAGGCAGTTTTAGTTTCTCAAATCCCCACAATTGTAAACCCACAGGATTATGTTAGACTAAACTGAGGACTTTTCGTGAGGCTGACATGTTAGTCAATTGCACTCAACACAGCGCGCAACAACATCAACAAAATAAATACGTTACTACTACACCATCCATTCGAAAACCGATCAGTTGTCGCGTCTGTTTTTTCAATTTGGTGAATTCTATTAACATAATTGAGGTGTTTTGTATCCTAATTTGTATGAAATACACCCTGCTAATCCGTCGAGTCATTGTGCGCAGACTGATCACCGGAGTTACCGGTTTTGTCGTCCACCTCGGGGGTAACACATTGAAGACATTATTACGGCAATTTGAATGTTGATCCAGGCTGATTATCCTGGGGAATAATACGTATATTTCAGGCAACCCGAGAGGTTTTATGAAAAAATTTATATTGATGTTTTGTGCTTGATTATGCAAAGTAACATCATGTTTATCAGGTTTTTAAAACCACTCAGGTAATCAATCCATGTTTGCTAAGCGACGCTTTTCAGTTTTTCTCTTAGACACAATCCTTATCGGCCTTGCCATCAGTCTGGCATTTCTGTTGCGCTTCGACTTTTCAATACCCTCTACAGAATTTCAGCTTTTCTGGCAATGTCTGATAGTGGTGCTTGTCGTCAAGCCACTGGTTTTTATCTCTCTTGGATTTTACAATAGCCTCTGGCGTTACGCCTCACTGCAAGATGCCATTGAATTATTAAAGGGGACCGCCCTTGCTTCGGTACTCTCTATATTTGTAGTACTGTATATCAGGCAGTTTACTCCTGTTCCTCGTTCGATTTTCCTTCTCGACGGCCTCCTGCTTTTAATGCTCGTTGCTGCAAGCCGTTTGATCTGGCGCGTATATCGCGAAACGTACATCGTCACGAAGAACTGCGGCGGGCCGCGCACACTTATAGTCGGTGCCGGTGAAGCGGGCAGTCTGCTTTTGAAGGAGATCAGGCGCCAATCTCAGCAACCCTATAACATTGTTGGGATGGTGGATGATGACCAGGAAAAAAAGGGGATGAAACTGCATGGGGTCCCGGTATTGGGAGGGACGGAACAACTAAAAAGTCTGATACTTGCACACGATGTCGAGGATGTGATTATCGCCATGCCGTCTGCTAACAGCAGAATCATACGCTCCATTGTTGACTCGTGCAAGAATGCCAACATAAAGTACAAAACATTGCCAAACATAAGCGAATTAATCGACGGCACACTTTCGATCTCACAGATTAAAAATGTTGAAATTGAAGACTTACTCGGACGTGATTCGGTAATGCTGGATCGGGATGAGATAAGAAACTACCTGACAGGAAAACGGGTGTTGGTCACCGGCGCCGGCGGCAGCATCGGCGGTGAGATCTGCCGGCAGATAACCAAATTCAGACCCAAAAAGCTGATATTGCTGGATCAGTCAGAGACGCCGCTCTATGAGATTGAAAAAGAACTCGCCGCTAATTTCCCCGACCTGCTGATTCTGCCATTAATTGCCGATATCCGTGACCGGGAGGGGGTCAACTCACTCTTCGAGGAGTTCTCCCCTGAGGTGGTGTTCCACGCCGCTGCCTATAAGCATGTGCCAATGATGGAGTATAATCCAGCCCAGGCAGTCCTCAACAACGTCTTCGGCACCAGGAATATTGCTGATGCCGCCCACCGGTTTCATGTGCGTAACTGCGTGATGATCTCCACCGACAAAGCGGTCAACCCTACCAACGTAATGGGAGCGACTAAAAGGGCGGCAGAGATTTATATTCAGGCACTTGCTTTAACAAGCGCAACAAAGTTCACCACCGTTCGGTTCGGCAACGTGCTTGGCAGCAACGGCAGTGTCATTCCGCTCTTCAAGTCTCAGATTGCCAAGGGGGGGCCGGTGACCGTGACCGACAAGAGAGTTATCCGTTATTTCATGACCATACCCGAAGCAACCCAATTAGTGCTGCAGGCCGGAAGTATGGTACATGCAGGCGACATATTGTTGCTGGATATGGGTGAACCGATACGGATCCTGGACCTGGCCGAGGAGCTGATACGTCTCTCCGGATTGATTCCCTATGAAGAGATAGACATCGTCATAACCGGTCTGCGTCCGGGTGAAAAGCTCTTTGAGGAACTGCTCATCGAGGGTGAGGGGGTAATTCCCACAACTCACGACAAGATCAAGGCGCTGTCGCCGGTTCGAATTGATAGTTCTCTGCTGAAAATAGAGTTGGATACGCTTTTTGAAGCCGCGCGGGCAAACAGTGTCGCCGATATTGTTGCCTCGCTGAAACGCCTGATCCCCGAGTTTAAACCTACGTATACCTTTAAAGGTGAAGCCCCTGCGACTTTTCAGAGGGTCAGATCGGACCTCTTTCCAAAGGTGCCGGGTCAAAGAGTTAAAGTTATTCCCTTGCGTAAATGATGGCAGGCGGGGCCACATTTACGGCGGATACTCTGTTTCACCAACCTTACCACTACCGCAGGAGTTCTTATAATGCGTAAGGTACTACGGAAGATGATCATTTTGTATATACTGCTCGCTATTGGTGCCGCTCAGGTGGTACAGGCCGAAGGAGCTACCCCATATCCGGCCGCGCTTTCCCTGCAGGGATTCAGCGGTATTTTGAATACCCCCAGCGCCTTTGTTTTGCCGGTGGGAACTCTGCAGATTATGTATTCTGATCAGGTGGATACCAGATGGCAGCAAATTCCCGGTTTTTGGCAGGACAACTATCATGTCGCGGTTGGTTTGTTTGATTTTGCCGAGATCAGCGGGCGGCTGACCAGCGGGCCGCACTCGATATACGGTGGCGGTGTACGCGACCTGTCCGCCAGTGCCAAATTCTCAACCGCTCCGTTTACCCGCGACTATCCCTGGTTGCCTGCCCTGGCTGTCGGGATGCAGGATGTGGGGGGCGGTGCCAGTCTTCTACAGAGCAGCTATGCAGTGGCCTCGACGGATCTGTGGCGCTTCAGGCTGTCGGCGGGGTATGGTTCTGGTCCTGATCGGATGAAAGGGGTCTTTGGCGGAGTTGAATTGATACTGTTTGACTGGATGCGTCTACTGGGGGAGTACGATACCGATGATACAAACGTTGGTATCCGCCTGACCACTCCTCCTCTCCCGCTGGTGCCTGTGTCGCTGCAGCTGACCGGCAAAACAACGGTTTCCGGAAGCCACGCAGGTTCGGTTGATTTTGCTGCAGGGCTCAGTATTCCACTGGATGTGAAGGAGTGGAACCGGCCTGCAAGGGATCGCACACCGGTACAATCAGCAGATGCCGCTGTAATAGCCACCCCCGCTGTACTGCCTGATGCACTCCAGACCACAGCTGCAGCCGTATCGAAAGGTGCCAAGCCTTTGCCGGTAGAAGGGACGCCAGAGCCGGTTACGGCTGCCACGGATGCAGACGGAAATGCACCACTGCACCGCCTGCAGCAGCAATTGGATGACGCCGGTTTCATCAGGGTCAGAATCGGTATCAAGGGGACTAATGAACTGGTGGTGCAGTATGAGAATGTACGTTTTCTGTATAATGAGCTTGATGCATTGGGGCTGATTGCCGGGCTGGTGACTCAATCGGCTCCGGAACGGTTCGCCAGAGTGACCCTTGTAACTCTGCGTAAAGGGGTTGCCATGACAGCGCTGCAAGCACCCCGCCGGCTGCTGAAGGATTTTATTGATTCTGATAATGTCAAGGAGCAGCAGGCCTTACGGGAACTGCGCAAAACGGTGGTGGTGAGTAACAATCCAAAAACGGATGGTGTCCGGTTTCTCACTACGTCAGAGCGCTCTTGGCTGCCACCGCTGCAGCTTGCCGTGTCGCCCGGCCTGAAGACCCATATCGGAAGTGAAATCGGGGTGTTTGATTACCTGCTCTCAGTGAGGCCGGAAGTGACAATCAACCCATGGCAGGGGGGTTTGGTCAACATTCGCTGGAATCTGCCGGTTACCTGGAGTAACAACTTTGACACCTACCAGCCGTACGGCTTTCAGCATCAAAAATCGGGTATCGATCGTCTGCAGTTTACTCAAGCCTTCAAGCTGGTGCCCTCAATGATGGTGAACATTGGTGGCGGCCTGCTGGATCAGCACTGGTACGGCACTTTAAACGAGTTGATTTGGCAGTCGGAGTATGGCCGGCACCGGTCGAGTTTCGTGCAAGGATGGGCTGCCGGAGATGAAGAGGTGAAGGGATGGACTTCCAGACAGAAGCCGGTGGCTGATAAGACGCTGTATCTGGGGTCGTATCGCTACAATTTGCCGGGGCTGGATCTCTCACTGGAGGGGACCGGTGGCCGCTACTGGAACCAGGATGAGGGGTTCAGTGTCGGGCTGAAGAGGTTTTTTGGTGATGTGGCTGTTTCGGTGTATTACAAGAACGTCAACACGTTGGAAAACAGGCACATACAGGCTGCAGGACTGCAGCTTAGTCTGCCGTTAACGACGCGAAAAAGCCTGAATGTGGGGCCGATCACTGCCGGTGGCACCGATGAGTGGAGCTACGCCCAGGAATCGCAGATTGTCGCCTCCGGTGAAGCCAATTACACAAATCCCTACTCCATAGGGATCACTCCGCAGAACTCAACTACGCTTGAGCGAAGTTATTATAATAGAGACCGACTTCATGCCGCCTACATCATCAGCCACCTGGAACGGATGCAAGATGCCTGGCGCACGTTTGGAAACAGGAAATAGACTCTTTGGTCAGGGCAATGATTTTGGTGTTTACTTTAAAATTGCTTAAAAAACTTGCTTTTTGTGATTACTACTGATAACAGCTAGCATCAAATACTTGGCACAACTGTTGATGATGAGCTTTAGCAAAATACAACCATTCCAGAGGAGGTAGGAAATGAAAAACGTCCGAAATATTTTGGTAGTTGTGTTGGCAACTGTGGCGTTTGGTATAACGGCTGGTTGCGGTAGTCATAACGACTCGTCCCCCCCCCCAACTGAAACCAAGTCAACAGCCGCAACAGTTGTTGCGGCACCTGCTGGCAGTCCGGCTGGCTCTGTGGCTACCGCTGCAGCAGTTACTGCACCGGCGTCCAGCGGAGCTACCGCCGTGACTATCCCTGCCGGCACGGTTATCACTCCCGATTTTGGTGGCACATTGGCGGCCGGTCCCATTACTATTAATGTCACTAACGCCACCAATGGCAGCACTGCTGGCATGAAGACTCCTACCGGAAAAATTCTGGCTTCGGCTCTCGGTGCCGTTGACATCAGTATTGCAGGTATTAACGGATTCACCGTTCCTGCCCCCGGTCTCACCGTTAATATTCCGGTCACCTCCTGTCCTTCAGCCACTGATGTGCCGGTGACAGTTGTCAGGTATGACGGCTCTTCCTCAAACACAACCGGCACATGCAGTAGCAATATTGTCACCGTGACCGGCATTACCCAGTTCAGCTCAGTACTTGTATCGCCGGTATTTACAACAGGTTCATAACTGCCTAAAGCTGCTGCAGATGCTTGTATTGCGTACCCTAAACCCCGTGCCTGTCACGGGGTTTTTTTCCGCCAAATAATCGCTGATTATCTGATACAAGACAACCATATGTGGCGAAGCATAATCCAATAACAAGAAACCGGGACACGACTGTTCGGTCGCATCCCGGTTCTGTTTAATATCAAGTTGCAATCAAACGATTACGTTGTTGGCTTCGTCGATAGCTCCTCAACGTACAAATCCTACGCCTCGGTCGCTATTCTCCTCGCCGCCTGGTACTCATTCTGACTGCACCCTGCTATAGTCCGGTCCTCTATTTGAGGGTGTTTAAAGCTAAACCTCTTCTGTACTCTCTTCTACATCCACATCCTCATCCACATCTTCTTCATCCTTCTCGGCCAGACGGGCAACCGCAACAACCTTCTCATTATCCTCGGTGTTCATAAGGGTGACCCCCTGCGTGTTACGACCGATGACCGAGAAACCGGAGACCGGCACCCGCAGGATTTTACCCTGGTCGGTGATTACCATCAGGTCGTGATCGTCTGCCACCTGCATGACGTTAACGACAGATCCGTTACGCTCGGTAGTTTTTATGGTAATAATGCCTTTGCCGCCGCGCGACTGATCACGATACTCGTCAAGATCGGTGCGTTTACCGAAACCGTTTTCGCAGACAGTAAAAATAGTAGAACCGACGGCGGTATTATCAACGATTTCCATGCCGATCACGCGATCATCTTTGGCCAGGTTCATGCCGCGTACGCCACGGGTTGCGCGTCCGGTCGGGCGGACATCCTCCTCGTTGAACCGGATGGCTTTACCGTTTCTGGAAGCAAGGAAAATATCTTTGGTGCCATCGGTCAGGGCCACGGAGATCAGCTTATCACCCTCATCAAGATTGACGGCAATGATGCCGCCGACGCGGACGTTGGAGTAATCAACCAGAGAGGTTTTTTTGGTAACGCCATTTTGCGTAGCCATAAAAAGGTAGGTATTTTCACTGAACTCTTTGACCGGCAGGATGGTGGTAATTTTTTCACCGGCCGAGACGTTGACCAGATTGACAACCGCCTTCCCTTTCGTGGTGCGGCTCCCCTCCGGAATTTCATAGACCTTGAGCCAGTACATACGTCCGGCATCGGTGAAACAGAGCAGGTAATCCTTGGTCGAAGCGATAAAGAGCTGCTCGACAAAATCCTCCTCTTTGGTCTTCATGCCGGTTTTGCCTTTGCCGCCCCGGCGCTGTGAGCGGTAAAGATCAACAGCACTCCGTTTGATGTAGCCGGTGTGCGAAATCGTCACCACCATTTCTTCGTCCTCAATGGTGTCTTCTCGTGAAATATCAGCGCTCTTGTCGGCGATCTCGGAGCGGCGTTTGTCACCAAAGCGGTCCCGGATCTCGGTTAATTCGCCGACGATGATCTTGAGAATCTCGGTATCTGATGCCAGGATCTCCCGCAAACGGGCAATCAGTTTCATGATTTCATCATATTCGGCGATGATCTTGTCACGCTCAAGGCCGGTCAGGCGCTGCAGGCGCATCTCCAGAATTGCCTGAGCCTGAATTTCGGAGAGCTGCACCGAACTTTCAAAACCGACCGGACGCGGCAGGTTAAGCCGTGTCAGGAACTCCGGATCGGCAAACTTGCCATCCATCAAACCCTGCTTCGCTTCAGGAGGGGTCTTGGACTCACGAATCATCTCAATTACTGAGTCCAGCCAATCCAGAGCGATCTTGAGGCCTTCCAGAATATGTGCGCGAGCCAGCGCCTTCTTCAGCTCGAAGTTCGTGCGGCGGGTGACGACTTCGCAGCGATGCTCGACGAAACAGTCCATCATCTCGCGCAGTGTCAGTACCCGGGGACGGTTGTGAACAATTGCCAGCATGATGATGCCGAAAGAGACCTGCAGCTGGGACTGCTTGTAGAGCTGATTGAGCAGCACCTCGGCATTTTCGTCACGTTTGACCTCGATAACGATGCGCATCCCCTGGCGGTCGGATTCGTCGCGGATCTCGGTGATCCCCTCGACCTTCTTCTCCTTGACCAGTTCAGCGATCTTCTCGATCAGCTTCGCCTTGTTGACCTGATACGGTAACTCGGTGACAATAATTGCCTGGCGCTCGGAACGCTTTGACGCCTCAACATGGGCCTTGGCACGGATCTGGATGATGCCGCGGCCGGTACTGTAGGCATCCCTGATACCCTGGCGGCCATAGATGGTGGCGCCGGTCGGGAAGTCGGGGCCGGGCACCATTTCCAACAGCTCTTCAAAATCGATCTGCGGGTTCTTAATCACGGCGATGATGCCGTCAATGATCTCGCCCAGGTTATGCGGCGGAATATTGGTTGCCATGCCGACCGCAATTCCGGTCGAACCGTTAATCAGCAGATTGGGGAACTTGGACGGCAGCACCGTCGGTTCCAGCATCTCCTCGTTATAGTTCGGAACCATGCTGACGGTCTCTTTGTCCAGATCGGTCAGCAGTTCGTGGGAAAGCTGGCGCAGGCGGATCTCGGTATAACGCATCGCAGCCGGTCGGTCACCGTCGACTGAACCGAAGTTACCCTGACCGTCCACCAGCATGTAGCGCAGGGAAAAATCCTGAGCCATACGCACGATAGTATCGTACGCGGCGGTATCACCATGCGGGTGGTACTTACCGATAACATCACCGACCACACGGGCAGATTTTTTGTACGGCTTGTTGTAGTCGTTGCTCATGTCGTACATGGCATACAGACAGCGACGATGCACCGGCTTGAGACCATCGCGCACGTCCGGCAGCGCTCGGCCGATGATAACCGACATGGCATAGTCCATGTAGGAGCGTTTCATCTCATCTTCAATATTTACCGATATCTTGTTGGTTGGGATTTCAGCGGGGATATGCATTGGTACCTCGTAGCAGTTTTTCTCATCGTTACAACGAGAAGCGTGTTGTGATTTTTATGTGCTGCAGTAATGAAATTGCACCGGTTACATTGGAATATTTCAGAGATAAATACCCGAAAAGCAAGCGGGTGAATGTATCACAATTTCTCCGGCAAGTGAACCCTATAAATACGGCACCCGGGCTTGTGGTATTCGTATGCCTCCAATGTACTGCCCGGTGCGGGACTGAGTTGTTAATAAAGCAGGTATCGCCGTTAAAGCCTACTGTACATGATTTCAGATTAGCCGACGCTTACAATAAATATGTTGCTATTTTTAAGATGACTTTGATATGGTTCGCGTCAGCAATACGAATTGCGACTGTAGGTAAACGATAATACTAAACCGCCCGTGAGGGTGGGACGGAAAGCCTAAAGGGTCTCTTTGAGACAGCCGGGTTGCCGAAATATCTGACGATATGCGGCCCCGGCTGTTTTTTTGCGGGCGGCACATAACCCGAGATGCACGATAATACTAAACCGCCCGCGAGGGTGGGGCGGAAAGCCTATAGGGTCTCACCGAGACAGCCGGGTTGCCGAAATATCTCTACCGATATTCGGCAGCCCGGCTTTTTTTATGGGCAGTTGCAACGGGACCGGTTCCAGAGATGCAGCAGCGGAACAGCTGTTCCGGAAATCAAACGGGGGAGGTTTACATTATTGAAAGGACCAAAAGTTACCCATGCGCCGAATCATTAAGCTGATAACCGTATCCAATACGCTTCGACTTATCGCTCTTTTTACCGTCATCGGATCTCTCAATGGATGCAGTACGGCAATGATACGAGCTCATGAGGAAGAGCAGCTTCCTCCTAAATATGTATATGCGGAAGAAAATTTTGAACGAAATGAGTTTTCCGTTGCAAAAGGGGATGATGTCATTGGTCAGTTGCGGTTCATCACTCTTGAAAAGGGGGATACGCTACCGGATATTGCACGGCACTTCAGCCTGGGACTCAATGGAGTCAGTGCAACTAACCCGGGAGTGGATATATGGGTGCCCGAGCCCGGAAAACGTATCATGCTGCCCGTAAGTTTTATCCTGCCGGACGCTCCCAGAAAGGGCATCGTGATCAACCTGGCTGCAATGAGGCTTTTTCAATTTAAAGGAAATAGCCAGTCACTGACAGTGTTGACCTACCCGGTAGGTGTCGGTACCGAAGAACGTCCCTCTCCCCGAGGTCTTATGCGTGTGGAGCGCAAAGTGTACCGGCCGACCTGGCATGTACCGGCCTCAATTGCCAAGGATCATCTGAAAAAGGGAGATCCTCTGCCCGCTTCAGTCCTGCCGGGACCTCAAAATCCCCTGGGAGAATACGCGCTCTATTTAAGTGCGCCGAGTTATTTGATCCATGGCACGAATAAACCTGCCAGTATCGGTCTCAGGGCAACCAATGGCTGCATACGACTTTATCCGGAAAGCGTTAAAAAACTATATGAGAACACTCCGGCTAAAACAGCGGTAAGCATGGTTAACCAGCCATATCTCCTCGGTCAAAGCGATGGAGTGGTTTACCTGGAAGTCCATGCGTCAACGGAAGAGTCAGACAGTGCAGAGTTTGACAAGATCTATGCAAAATTGAGAACTATTGAAAAAGAATCGGGGCGCCCGCTTGACTGGAATAAAGTAAAGAACGTATTAGCCGAGGCCCGCGGGATTCCCGTTCCCATATTCGAGATCAGCCCAGGAAGTGGAAAGGTGGTTGCGGAACCCGTGGAAGTCAAGCATCCAGGCGAATTATATGGCAAACCGAAAATACCGGAACTGAAAACAGATGCGTGGTCTGTTTTGGCTGCTGATCTGCGTGACGAGAATGATGCGATGAGGCTCGCCGCCATTATCAACCACCAGGGCCCGCAAATTCCGGCACGGGTGATATCAAAAGACGCTGGCTACCGTGTTGTCGCCGGCCCTTTCGATGATATCAAAGAGGCCAAAGATGCAATCAAGCGCTTGAAAATTGATTTGGAAATAGATGGCAGGTTGATTGGACCTGTCAAAAATAGATAGTTTCCGTCCGGAAAAGGTGCTTTTTCCCCCTGGCGGCGTCAATCTTCGGCTTTGCTTGTGCGGCGTACCGGTGTACGCCTCCGCGCAACTCCTTGATTTCCTTGCCAGGAGAAAAAATCCCCGCTTTCCAAATCGGAAACCAGCAGTTTCTGTCCGGAGTTTCCGGACAGAAACTAGATTGTTGAGAGAGGAGGTGATAACGATGAAGAGGAATCTTTTGGTGATTGCAATGATGCTTGTTTTTGCTGGTACTTTGGGAGGTTGTGCGACAACAGGTGACCTTGAGAAAGTTCAGTCTCAGCAGATGATGACCGGCGCGAAAGCAGATCAGGCTGCGCAGGATGCGCAGGCTGCCAAGACGGCAGCTGATGCCGCCACGGTAAAGGCGGAGGCTGCTGCAACCCGGGCAGAAAATGCTCTGAAGATGGCAGAAGAAAGGGCGAAGATCGCAGATGAGAAGTCGAAGATCGCAGACGAGAAGTCGAAGATAGCAGATGAAAGGGCGTATATCGCAGATGAAAAGGCGAAGAAAGCTGACGACGTTTTCCGCAAATCAATGAGGAAGTAAGTCAGAGTTATGCGGAGCTGTTACGTTGTTGATGAGTGCTCCGCAAAGGAAGTGGCAGGGTAGTGATACCCTGCCGCTCCCTTTATGCTTAAACCGTTCGGTAAAATGCTTTGGATATATCAGAAAGAGGAAGAGGAATGGTTCTGCGATCATCAAGCGTATTCTTTGTCTGCATCATACTGGTGCCAATGCTGATATGTGGATGTAGTCACTTTAATGATGGATTTCAGGCCAAGTCAGCCTTCAGGGAAGCGAATAATTTATTCAGCCAGGGAAACTACAATGCCTCGCTGGCCACATATCAGCAGATTATTGAAAAAGAGCCCACGGCTGGAGACAGGGCTCTTTTCGAGATGGCTATTATTTATGCGTACCCAGGGAATGTGCAAAAAGATTATCTGAAATCTCAGGAATGTTTTCAGAAAATCATCAAGGATTATCCGGAGAGCGGCTACAAAAAAGACAGTGAGATTATGCTGTTTAATATCAACAATGTCATTGCTAAAGATACAACGATTGCTACGCAGCAGGCACAGATTGAGGCGCTCCGACAAGAGGTTCAAGGAAGAGGGAATGAGAGTGTTGCCCTGCAAAAAAAGATTAAATCGCTCGAACAAGAGGTTACGAGCAAAGAGAATGAGATTGTTGCGCTGAAAAATGAGGTTTATGCAATCCGGAAGGGACCGGCAGACAAGGTTCTGATAGCAAAGAAAGAGCGACGATTGACGTTGATCTCCAAGGGCACGGTGCTCAAAACCTACCAGATTGCCTTGGGGGGAAACCCGATTGGTCCAAAAGAACGGCAGGGCGATAACAAAACCCCGGAAGGAACCTACGTCATCGATGCAAGAAACAAAAACAGCCGGTATCACCAATCACTTCATATTTCCTATCCAAACGAGAACGATAAAAAAAGAGCAAAAGAGCGTGGTGTTGCTCCGGGCGGAGATATCATGATCCACGGCATTAAGAACGGATTCTCGTGGGTTGGTGATTTGCACAGAGAAGCTGACTGGACGAAAGGGTGCATTGCCGTTACGGACGAAGAAATAGAGGAAATTGACACGTTAGTGCCTAATGGGACGATCGTTGAGATACGGCCATGAAGACTTCTCTGAAAAGGTCATCCTTCTCGAAAATCTTCAGCTAATCGCCGCAGATATTTTTTGTGCTCAACCACTGCCATATCGACTTCCGAAGATAGCATTTCCAGCATGACATCAAGGCGGGTCTCGGTTTCGCTGTCATATGCAACGAACTTTATTCCGGCCATACCAAAGGTAATATTCACCAGTTCGGCACTGAAATGAAGGGGAAATTCTTCCCCATCAAGATAAACCGACAAATCATATTCACTTCCCTTCGGAAAATACGTGCCAGGTTCCAGGCGAACCAAAGCTCCGCTCTTGGATATGTTTTCCAGTTGTCCATGATGGATGATGTTATTTTGGCTTAAAATGGTTCGTGTAGAAAGCTTTACTCGGTGAAATTTCCTTTTTTCTGTCATTTCATCTCCTCATCCTCTTTAATTGATACTGCAAGATGATTCCGCTCAATTATTTCAGAGATATGGTGAAAAGAGCCGGGCCAGGTTATCCCGGAGTTTCAGTCGCAGCGGACGTTGCTCAACCTCCTGAAGCGTCATTTCGTGGGAACAGGCAAAAGCCAGTTCAAAATGCCGGTGTATGGTCGCTGAGAGTTCGACGTCAAACACGCTCAAATTAAGCTCAAAATTCAGCCGCAAGCTGCGTGTGTCCAAATTGGCAGATCCAATGAGTGACCATATGTTGTCTGCCAGCAGCAGTTTTGTATGGACAAAAGGTGGGGGTTGATAAAATACCCTGATACCGCTGGCTTGTAGTTCCCACAGCATGGCGCGACTTGCCCAGTCAACAAAGGGGAGGTTGTTGTTCCCGGGAAGAACGATACGAATGTCAACGCCTCGAAGTTTGGCAGTAACAAGGGCTGATATTATTTCGCGGTCAGGAATAAAGTACGGGGTCATGATATACACATTTTTTTTTGCGCAAGAAAGGGCCCCTATAATGATCTGTTCAATCTTGCGGAATTCCCGGTCCGGTCCATCTGAAACACAGCATGCCAGTGCGTTCCCGCTCGGCTCGATCACCGGGAAAAAACAATGGTTATGCAATTTCTCACCGGTTACAAAATACCAGTCTCCCAAAAAAGTCCCCTGAAGATCGGCAACCACAGGACCTGTTACGCTGAAATGCACATCATGAATGGAATCAATTACTGATGAAGAGGCATGAAGGTGGCGGCTGCGAATATTCATACCGCCGGTGAACGCTTCTTGCCCGTCAACAATCAGAAGTTTTCTATGGTTGCGTAAGTTGATGTATGCGCCGTGGCGGAGCGGCAGATAGCGAACAAGCTGTACCTGTGTGCCTCGAAAAGCCATGCGTGGTGATCTGCGGCTGTACTTCTCACCCAGTGAATCGATGATGACCCGTACTTCGACTCCGCGATCAGCCGCCTCTATCAGGTGTTCTACAAATTCCGCCCCGATGCCGTCAGCATCAAAGATGTAACTCGACAGGTTAATGGTTTCCTGAGCACGCCGAATGGCAACCAGCATGGCAGGGTAGGCTGATTCACCGCCTATCAGAGCGACAATACGATTTCCTTCATGCTGGCGAGTAGTGGAAATTCTCTCTTCAATATGGAGAAGGTCCGATAGATGCACGGCGCAATCCGGAAGCTGTGGTTTGAAACGTATTTGATCTTCCGGGGGAAATATTTCAGTCCGGCTCAGCCAACGGCCACTTTCCTGCCAACTTCTGGCCCGCCGGGAGATGCGGTTTATCCCCATGCACCAATAACAGATTGGGCCGACCAACGGCATAGTCAGGTTCAGGCTCACCCATACGAGGGCCGAACGGGAATCGCGCTTATAGAGCAGCGCATGACCTGCTGCAGTGAGTGACAGCAGGAGGGAAAAGGCAACAACAAGTGCGATCAGAAGGTGATCCAAGAATCAGCCCAGATCTACCAGAATAGCATCTCCGTTCAGTTGCACCGGAAATGTTGCCAGTACCAATTCCGGGTGTTCGGCGCAATGACCGTCTTTCAGGTTAAAACGGTAGCCGTGCCGCGGACAGGAGATAAAGCCATCCTTCACTATTGCAGCAGCCAGCGGGCTTCCCTGATGGGGACACTCATTTTCAACGGCATAAATGGTTCCTTTGACGTTGACCAGCAAAATCTCCCTGCCTGAGACAGAAACAACCTTTTTCCCGAAATTGGGAACTTCACTGACTGTTGCGACGGTATCCATGCAATCCCCCTCTGACCAGTAGTTAGTTTCCGTCCGGAAAGGGTGCTTTTTCCCCCTGGCGGTGTCAATCTTCGGCTTTGCTTGTGCGGCGTACCGGTGTACGCCTCCGCGCAAATCCTTGATTTCCTTGCCAGGAGAAAAAATCCCCGCTTTCCAAATCGGTAACCGGCAGTTTCTGTCAGGAGTTTCCGGACAGAAACTGGTTACGATCGTAAAACTACCCGAAAGCACCATCACCGTCAATTGCTCATATTTACCTGGATTTGGGAAGAAGTTATTAAAACGGCAGGTATGCCTAATAAATAATCACAACCAGGGTGCTTACTGTCTGCAATAACCATATAAAAAAATATCTAAAAAGTATAACTAGCTGTAATTTTATGGTTATTTAGTTTTGGCATACTCTCTGCTGATTGGAATAGTAATTCTGAAGAACTAACTAATGAGCGGTTACAACTAACAACAGTCAACTTCAACAGAACGTGCAGTGATGGAATCAACGAAGCTTTCATCTGATCACCGTTCAAAATCAACGATGAAAAGGAGAAGAAGATGAAAAGTTTGAAATTGGTAGCAGTAGCGGCAGCACTCGTGGCACTGGCAAGCAGTTCGGCAATGGCAACGTTCTCAGGGCAGGTCTGGATTCCTTCAACTGACGTTAAGGGTTTTAAAGAGGTCAACGTTAGTATTGACAACTACGCCCGGGTGTCAAACGCTTCCGACGCGTTGGCGAACTATTATGATGTCGGCGTCACAGCAGGTATTCTCCCTCTCGAAAAATTCAAGATGGAGGTAGGTGTAGATTATTTAACAGATAATGTTCCCGGAAGCGCTGCTTCAAAAAACCCCGCATATTTCAACGTCAAAGGCGGCGTTCCTGAAGATGCTTTTTTTGCCGGGATGCCTGCAGTCGCAGCAGGTATGTACAGTATGAACAGCGCAAGCCAAGCCCTTTCTGCAAATGTCGCATATGGATTGATTGCAAAGACTTTCCCGGTTGTCGGCCGATTGTCTGTCGGTGGCTACAACGGTGCTGAAAGTGTTTTGGGAGTAAATCAGAATACCGGTTTACTGCTGTCATGGGACCGTGCCATGAGTGAAATTTCCGAGAATCTCTGGATGGCCGTTGATTATCAGAGTGGTAACAACTTTCTTGGAGCGACCAGTGTCGGTGCCTCATGGGCTTTTTCCAAGCAGGTATCACTTCTCGTTGGCGCTAATTTCTATAATAAAATTGCTACTGGCGGTAAGACAACCATTACCACCCAGCTCGATATCAATTTCTAGCTGTTCCTCCTGTAATCCGGGGGCGGCGTGGGATGCCTCCCGCCCCCGACTTTTTTTAGTAAGTTAGAAGCTGATTTCTGCGCTTCTGGCAGAAAGCAGCTTCGTTAACGCACTTATCCTGTTTATCAGGGCCAGGAGTTTACCCATACACGCACACAAGGAGGTTTGCACAATGAAACTCATCGAAGCAATCATAAAACCATTTAAACTCGACGAAGTGAAAGATGCACTTAACGCTATCGGTATTGAAGGAATCACCGTCAGCGAAGTGAAAGGTTTCGGTCGGCAGAAGGGGCATACCGAGTTATACCGCGGTGCTGAATACGTTGTCGATTTCATACCAAAGATCAAGATGGAAATTGCCGTCAGTGATGATCTGGTAAGCAAGGTTGTCGAAACGATCCAAACCAGCGCAAAAACCGGAAGAATCGGTGACGGAAAGATATTCATCATTAATCTTGAAGAGGCCGTCAGAATCAGGACTGGCGAAAATGGCGCCGAAGCGATCTGATAACGCAGACTACAGACTTTAGACGGAGGAACATCATGAAAATTAAATTTTATCTTGCATCATTGATGCTGATTATTATCACCGGCCTGATGCCGCTTGCTGCCATGGCTGAAGAAAAGAAGGAAGAAGCGGCTGGTGTCGCTGCTCCTGCCGCAGCCGCTCCAGCAGCAGATGCTGTAACTGCTGTGGCGCCTGCCGCTGCAGCGACTCCGGCACCTGCGCCGGCTGCAGATGCAAAAAAACCACTTACGGCAGATGATGTCCAGACTAATCTCAATTTTGTCTGGACCCTGATTGCAGCGTTTCTCGTATTCGTCATGCAGGCCGGATTTGCCATGGTAGAGATCGGCTTCACCCGCGCCAAAAACGCCTGTAACATCCTGATGAAAAATATGATGGATTTTTCAGCCGGCGCCATCGCCTACTGGGCGGTCGGATTCGGCCTGATGTTCGGCGTCAGCAACGGCTTCTTCGGTACGACACACTTTTTCTTCTCCGGTGTCGGCGAAACTGACCAACCCTGGAATTATGCCTTCTGGATGTTCCAGGTGGTCTTCGCCGCTACCACCGCCACCATCATCTCCGGTGCTGTCGCAGAGCGTACCAAGTTCAGTGCCTACATCGCATATTCATTCGTTGTGTCCGCGGTAATCTACCCTATCTTCGGCTCATGGGCATGGGGCAATCTGTACAAAGGCGCGGGCTGGTTGGCCAGCATGGGTTTCATCGATTTTGCCGGATCAACTGTTGTTCACTCCATGGGTGGCTGGCTCTCCCTTGCAGGCGCAATCATCGTTGGACCACGTATCGGCAAATATGACAAAAACGGCAACATGAGACCGATTCCCGGTCATAACATTCCGCTGGCCGGTTTGGGTGTGTTCCTCCTCTGGTTCGGCTGGTACGGCTTCAACCCCGGCTCAACGACAACCGGTAACAACACTATTGCCATCATCGCCGTAACGACTACCCTTGCAGCCGCAGCAGGCGCCAATGCCGCTATGTTCCTGACCTGGTTCAAGTTCGGCAAACCTGATGTCGGCATGACCATGAACGGAGCTTTGGCAGGACTTGTTGGCATAACAGCCGGCTGTGCCAATGTCTCGGCGCTCTCTGCAGTAATCATCGGCCTCGTTGCCGGCGTGCTTGTTGTTCTTTCGGTCATGTTCTTTGACAAGATCAGAGTTGATGATCCGGTCGGCGCGGTTTCTGTTCATGGCGTCTGCGGCGCATGGGGAACCCTGGCTGCCGGTCTTTTTAACAGCAGCGGCTTTACTATGAAACAGGTTGGTGTACAGTTGATCGGTATGGGTGCTTGCTTTGCCTGGGCATTCGGCTGCGGCCTGATCCTCTTCAAGGTCATCGACATGGTTATCGGCATGAGGGTCTCCAAGGAAGAAGAGATGGCAGGACTTGACATGGCCGAACATGGCGCATCAGCGTATCCCGATTTCCAGACGGTCCACTATGGCTCGATGTTCAATCCCGATGAAGGCAGCAAATAATTCATTTCACCCACAATCGGCTGTTACCACCGGGTAACAGCCGAATAGTTTACGTTAACTGACCTGTCAAAGGAGATACGAGATGAAGGCACAAAGATGTCTTTCAAACACCGAACGAACCTCACCGTTCAAACGATTTATCCCTGGATTGATAATTACGGCCCTTGCGCTCTTCACCCTGCTCCCCTTGACAGCAATGGCAGACGAGAAAAGTGAAACTGCTCCAGCGGTAACCGCTTCTGCACCATCCACTCCGGCAGACACATTCAAAACAACCGAATCCGCTGCTGCAAAAACTCCTGACACACCAGCAACGCCCCCTGATGTCAAGCCGGTTCTGAATACCGGCGACACCGCATGGATGCTGGTTTCATCGGCACTGGTGCTGCTGATGATTCCCGGCCTTGCCCTCTTTTACGGCGGTATGGTCCGTCAGAAGAACGTGCTCTCGACCTTCATGCACTCGTTCGTCGCCATGGGTATCGTCGGTGTACAGTGGGCTGTTGTCGGCTATTCGCTCGCTTTCGGTGCTGATTTTGGCGGCATGGGTTTTGTCGGGGACTTCAGCAAAGTGATGCTGAACGGCCTGGTCATCATGAAAGATGCCGCCAGCGGCACCGTCGACTGGGCGCTGTTCCAGAACTACACCAAGGAACCGGGCGCAATTCCGGAACTGGTTTTTGCCATGTATCAGTGCATGTTCGCCATTATTACCGTCGCACTTATCTCCGGAGCGATGGCCGAACGCGTCAAATTTTCCGCCTACTGCATCTTTGTGCTCCTCTGGACAACACTTGTCTATGATCCGCTTGCCCACTGGGTCTGGATGGCCGACGGCTGGCTGTTCAAGATGGGAGCACTCGATTTCGCCGGCGGCACGGTTGTTCACCTCTCATCCGGTATTTCAGCACTGGCTTTCCTGATGTTCCTCGGGAAACGGCACGGATTCCCGCACGAGCGGATGGCGCCGCATAATCTGCCGCTTACGCTGCTGGGCGTCGGATTGCTCTGGTTCGGTTGGTTCGGCTTCAATGCCGGCTCGGCAATTGTCGGAGTTAACAATTCAGACGCTGCCGGTGGTCTGGCCGGTCTCGCCTTTGCCACCACGACTATCGCCCCTGCTGCAGCCGGTCTCTCCTGGATGATTGCTGAATGGATCCACTCCGGCAAGCCGAGCGCTCTCGGTTTTGGTTCCGGTGTCGTTGCCGGCCTGGTTGTTATTACTCCTGCCGCCGGTTTTGTACAGCCGGGCGCCGCGCTTCTGATGGGTCTGATGGCCGGTGTTGTCTGTTACGGCGGCATCATGCTGAAAGCAAAGCTGAAATATGACGATTCTCTGGATGCCTTCGGCGTGCATGGTATCGGCGGGACGTTCGGTGCGATCATGACCGGTGTTTTTGCCACAGTTGGCGCTACCGGTCTGCTGGCTGGAAACTTCAAACAGCTCATGACTCAGTTGATAGCAGTTGTCGCAGCGGGAGCGTATGCATTCATTGTAACCGTAATACTCGCCTTCGTCCTCGACAAGACCATCGGTCTGCGTGTTGATAAAGAAGATGAAATCATGGGTCTCGACCAGACGCAGCATTCCGAATCAGGGTACAATATGTAGTCGCGTTACGTACGGATTTACCCCACACCACAGAAGCCGCCCCATTGTGGGCGGCTTCTTCCTTACCTTCCGGAGCATCTATGAAAGATTCAGCTGGCAGGCATAGCGGTGGCGCTATCATCACCACAGATCTGCTGCGACAGTTGGCCTATAACGAGAAAATGGCCGAACTGGGCAAGATTTCTGCCGGTGTCGTGCATGAACTGAATGCTCCGCTCTCAGTCATAGTTTCGGCATCCCAGATGATTCTGCGTGAGGAGGGTGTGCCGGAGGTCGTACAGGAGATGATTTCCCGCATTAGTTCCGAAGCGCAGCGCCTGTCGCAGCTGACCAAAGGGCTGCTTAACTTCAGCAGTCACGACGAAACCGTCAGTGACGTGGATCTCAACCTCACCGTCGATTTTATTCTCAACTTCCTGAACTTCGAAGCCGCCCGTCGTGCGGTAATTGTCCTGAAACAGCTCGATTATACGCTGCCAACTATCCGTCTGGACGGTAATCTGCTGAAGCAGATTCTGCTCAATATCATCATGAACGCCCTGCAGGCCATGGAAGAAGGTGGAGGCAAACTCCTCGTCGAAACTGCGCCCGGGGCGACTGATACCGTTTGTTTCATCGTCACCGACAATGGTCCGGGAATCCCGGTCGAAACTATTGATCGGATTTTTGATCGCTATTTCACCACGAAAAAACCGGGTGTCGGTACGGGACTGGGGCTGTTTGTCACGAAGAGTCTGGTGGAAAGCATGGGTGGGGAGATCAAGGTCACCAGCCGTATCGGCGGAGGCACAACATTTACGGTTACGCTGCCGGTACAGCAATGAATTGTTTGTTCAAAAGCGGTAAATTCTATCCAATATTCATAATTTGTATCACATCAAATCGTACACATAACCTGCCGTACACGATACTCCCCCCCGATGACGAGGTACTCACCTTCGCCCTTCATAATGCTGCCGGGCAGCAGGTCATTGTAGAAAAACACCTTGCACAGCGGAACCATGACTTTCCAGACCGTCGAACCGAATTCCCAGGCCCGCTCCTCGTCTGAGGTGAACGAAACCAGGTTGTTGAGGCGGACGATCTGCGTCCGCTTGTCGATCTGCTCGATAACGTCATGTTCGCTGGCGTCGTAGGTACCGCGATAGAGGGGAATTATGGAGGAGAGTGGATATTTGCGGGACAGCTCAAACTGGCAGTATTCGTAAAGGATATCGAGCTGTGATTGAATGGCGTTGGTGCGGGCGCTCCCCTTCATAACATCCACCGAGTAGTCAAAATACGCCTCGCTGTGAATGCCTTTGATGCGCGCCCGATGAAAGGATGGTGTAATGCCCATACGACTTTCTACCCAGCGCTTGAGGACAGCACCTTCAATGGAGTTTGAGTCCATCATCCAACCGCGCAGATAGCGGAGATAACTGTTCTTGATGCTTTTCCGGGCGGTATCGGTCTGATCCTGCCACTGATGCAGCTGAAATTTTACCGACATGTAATCATTAAAGATCATGGCACGATCTTCCTGACTGTCTACTGTTGTCAGTCGGTCAAAGAGGAAGCGGTTGCCATCCTTGACCCCCTGTATTTCGAGCATCTGGGGATTGTCATTGAAATGGCGCGAGGCGATGACCCAGGGCGGCAGGTTGCAGTTGTTGTAGGAACCGTTGTGCATGACGGGTCATCACCTCGTTGTGAATGCGTGTAGGGGCGATCCTTGTGGTCGCCCGCAACTTGGGCTGGGCGAATACAAGATTCGCCCCTACAGAATTTTTGCCAGCTCCACCAGCGTTGTCTTGATAGGACCGATGGTTACAAACGGCTCGACGCCGAGCTTTTCCAGCTCACCTTTCGGGTGTTCCCCCATCTGTGCAGTCACAACGGCACGGCAACCGTCGAGAGCTTCGGCAATGCTGCGCAGCAGGTGCCCGCGCAAGGGGTGCTCCGGATCAAAACTGCAATACCGCTCAACCAATCGCTCATCAACCAGTGTTGCATCACCATTTTCAACATCGTAAATAAGAAAGCGCTCGGCATGGCCAAAGTGCTGGTTTATTTCCTTACCATCTTTTGAAGCAACGGCAATCAGCATGTGATACCTCCTGTAGGGGCGGTCCCGTGTGACCGCCCATCATCAGAGCAACCACGCGGGGTTGCCCCTACGCGACAACCGGCTCGAACGCGAAACATTTTTTTGAACAGGTTCGTTCACAGGCCTGACAGCCGATGCAGTTGCCGGGAGAAGCCACCCGCATGAACATCTTGGCGGAATCTTCGCCATCCAGCTCTTCAAACGCCAGAACATCGTGGGTACATACTTTGAAACAGCGGCCACAGCCGATGCAAAGCTCCTCATCTATCGAGACAATGAACTGCGGGGTCCACTCCTTCCTGTCGCGTGTTAATCCGGTAATGTAAGCCATGATCTTTCTCCTTTTGTTGTTTGTTGTGTGAGAATGAGCCTAGAAAAAGCAGTCATCCACGAAAAGCACGAAATACACGAACGAAATCAGAAAAATAAACAACTTCACGGAGTAACCTGCTTGGTGAATTACTGTAATGCTTTAATTTTTCGTGCTTTTCGTGGACTCAAAAGCCGTTTTTAGGTTTAGTCGTCGAGAAATGACGACGCGGTTCCCTTGTTCATCGCCTTCCTCAGCCAGGGGGGCGGATTGCCGCGCAGCACTTCCTGGAATCGTTCCACGGTATCTTTCAGGTTGACCGCACTGGTGGTCTTCATGGGATGGATCCTGTGTGCCACCAGCTTTGCCGCTGCCGGTCCGCCGATCTGCATGGTGTACACGATGGCACAATCGGTCAGCACCTTGGCCCGGGCAGCGATGCGATCCTCTTCGTCTGTCCCATGTTCCGCGACGCTGACAGCTTCCAGGAAAACGGCCGCATCCGGTCCGACCTCCCAAATGTGAAAACTCTGACATTGGCCGAAATGCTGATCGATACTTTCGCCCGTCGATGTGGTAAATGCGATTTTCATACCTGCCCCCTGTCTGACTAATTACTGATGCGACACAATAAAACGGCGCCACTCCCCGCATGGAGAATGGCGCCGTTGCCAGAAATCAAGATATTATGAACAACTCGCTAGCACAGGGTGTGCCAACAGCTATATGGCTGAAATAACTGGACACAGAGGCTGCCGGGGGGCGCGATGCGGGTAACGGCAGGGAGGGAAAGCCTAATTTTTAAACAGATGAACAGCATAACTGCTTATTGAACATCCAATGCCAATAGGTTTAAACTATTTCTTATGGGACTATTTACAAACGGGGTATTGACGATACAATTCTTCGCAGACGAATAGAAATTGAGAAAAAACTGCAAGGGGAAAAGGGATGGCGTTGATGTTCCGTTTCAGCCTGAAAACCAAGATATCAATTGCCGTTTCCCTGCTGGTGGCACTGCTCATGGCCGGGATGGCTTTTTGGTTCATCTCCAATTTCAACAGACACTTCAGAAAAAACATGGCAGCCCAGCAGTTTGCCCTGATAAGCGAAATGGCTCATGAATTGGACGAGACCATCCGGGAATCTGAGGCGGTGATCATAGCCAAAGCCGAGGAGTTCTCCGCCATAAACATGATGACCCCTGCCCGGGCGCTGTACGAACTCAAAAGCGACCCCGACCTTGCGGCTCTCTTCGACCACGGCATCTTCATCTTCTCTCCCGCCGGCGATCAGATCGCCGAGTATCCAAATCTGCACAGGCTGGGACAGAACTTCACCTACCGCGACTACTATAATAAGCCTATGGAAACCGGCAAGCCCTATATCTTTCTCTCCACGAAAGAGAATAACCATCCGGTGATCATGTTCGTCGCCCCTGTCATCGGAAAAAACGGGGCGATCATTGCCATACTGGCGGGGAGCAGCGATCTGTTGCGTGATAATTTTCTCGGCCATGGCAACCAGTTTAAAATCGGCAAAAGCGGGTACGCATACCTGTTTAACAAAGCCGGGACCATCATAATGCCCCCGGACCAAAACAGGATACTGACACAGACCCTGCATCCGGGAGCTAACAAGGTTTTGGACAAGGGTCTGTCAGGGTTTGAGGGGACCGAGGAGAGCGTTGATGCCAAAGGACTCCCCGTCCTGACCACTGTTAAACGTCTGAATTCAGTAAACTGGATCATGGGAGCCGATTATCCGCTCGCAGAGGCCTATGCCCAGATTCGGGAGAGTACCCGCAGCTCGATCGTCGCGGTGCTTGTCGGGGTAATGCTCGCGGTACTGCTGGTCTGGTGGGGGACGCATATTCTTACCAGGCCCTTGATGCTGCTGATCATGCATATCAGAGGAATCTCCGAGCAGAGCGGTATCGGAGAGGAGTTCAGGATCGACTCCTCTGATGAAGTCGAGGAGCTGGCAACCTCCTTCAACAAGATGATGCGGACGATCACCGCCGAAAAGGTGCAGTTACAGAAGCTCTCCAGCGCCGTCGAGCAGAGCGCCAGCCTGGTGGCGATTACCGACATTAGCGGCGATATAGAATATGTCAACCCCAGTTTCTGCGCACTGACCGGCTACAGCTCCAACGAGGTGATTGGTCAAAACCCGCGTATTCTACAATCTGGTCAAATGCCAAAGGAGTTTTACCGGGAGCTCTGGGAGACCATTGCCTCCGGCAGGGAATGGCAGGGAGAGTTTCATAACAAAAAAAAGAATGGTGAGCTGTTCTGGACGTTTGTTACGATCTCTCCGATCAAGAACGATCGAGGGGAAATTACCCATTATTCCTGCGTTCAGGAAGATATTACCGAACGGAAACGCGCGCAAGAGGTTCTGGAGGAGTCCAACCGCAAGCTTGAAGCCTTGAGCATTACTGACGGCTTAACGGGAATAGCCAACAGAAGGCGTTTTGACGATGTGCTGGCTCAGGAACATGCCCGACATGCCCGTTCAGGAGCAGAGCTCTCTTTGATCCTGTTTGACATAGACTATTTTAAATTGTTTAATGACAGTTATGGGCATGTCATGGGTGATGAATGTCTGCGCCAGGTTGCCGGGGTCGCAAAGGAGTGCATGGCTCGTCCTGCCGATCTGGCCGCCCGGTATGGTGGAGAAGAATTTAGCTGCATCCTGCCGGAGACTGATAGCTATGGCGCCGTTGTCATTGCCGAGAAGATCCGTAGCGGCATACTGGCCCTCGCTATCCCGCATAAGGGGTCGAACGTGGCAGAATACGTTTCCGCCAGCTTTGGTGTTGTAACGGTACGGTGCAGCACCAATGAATCGGCAGTTGACATGGTTGCAAAGGTTGATAAACTGCTCTACCATGCCAAATCCTCCGGTCGCAACAGGGTGGAGTTCGCAGCCGAACACATTGATGCGTTGACATCTGCGGTAGACAACAGGGGCACCCTTGTGCAGTTGGTCTGGAAAAACAACTTCTGTTGCGGCAACAAGCTGATTGACTCACAGCACCACGCACTCTTTCAGATTGCCAATAATCTTCTGGAAAAAGTGCTCTCCGGAGGCTCCCCCGCGGAACTTGCCGAGATCATTACGCGGTTGCTTGACGATGTCGGACAACATTTCCGCGATGAGGAAATAATCCTTGAATCGGCAGGTTTCCCTGGCCTGTGTCAGCACGCCGCAGAGCATGCCAGGCTGCTTGCAAAGGGTGTTGAATTGTCGCAGTCGTTCACCACTTCCACTCTCACGGTAGGAGAAGTATTTCAGTTTCTGGTATACGACGTTGTTATGCTGCATATGCTCGGAGCGGATCGGCAGTTTTTTTCATTTATCGGCGATGTTGCCTCTGAAGAATGGGATCACTGAAAAGAAGCCTGCATATAAGGGGGGGAAGTCAAGATGACATTGGATTGTCGCAGCTGGAAGATACTGCTTTACCTGTTGATTATTGTGACGCTGTTGGCCGGCGGAGCGTTTCCGGCGACAGCGCAGACGGAAACCATCATCAAGATCGGCGGTACCGGCAGCGCCTTGGGAACAATGAAGCAACTTGCCTCGGCGTATGAAAAATCCCATCCGGGCGTCAGCATCCGGATACTGCCGAGCCTTGGCAGTACCGCCGGCATCAAGGCTGTATCAGGCGGAGGACTCGATCTGGGGCTTGCCAGTCGGCCTTTGACGGAGAGTGAGCGGCAGCTGGGAGTGGTGGCCGTTGAATTTGCCCGCTCCCCCTTCGTATTTATCACCAACCGCAAGGTTAACAAAAAGAATGTCTCCCTTCGGGAGCTTGAAAGTTTTTACAGCAATCCTGAGGCGAAATGGCCTGATGGCAGCCGCATCCGGCTGGTCATGCGGCCGGAAAAGGATATTGACACAAAACTGCTGCGCAATCTCTCGCCGGGGATGGAGAGTGCGGTGAAAGCCGCCCAAGTCCGTTCCGGAATGATCAGAGCGATTACCGATCAGGAATCCACCGATGCTCTGGTCAGGACACCCGGCGCGCTGGGGTGCGCCACACTGGGCGAGATCATCAGTGAAAACCGGCCGGTAAACATCCTCTCATTCAACGGCGTGAAGCCGGGCATCAAGACGGCAGCCGACGGCTCCTATCCTCTGGTCAAGTCGATCTATCTGTTAACAACGGCAAAGACACCTGCAGCGGCCCGGCAATTCGCCGAATTCGTTCGATCTCCGGCCGCCGGCACAATCCTGACTAAGAACGGCAACTTGGCCGTCAACGTACAGTAGGAGCGCCAGAGATGTATGACAGACAAATAATAGTCGGTATTACCACCTGGATTGCCGGCATTGTGGCTGTTGCGGTGGCGCTTATCCTCCCGCTTGGCTATTATGCCGTTTCATATCAGCATATCACCGGAAGTCTGGAGACCGAAGCGGAGCTGACCAGCCACATCGTTACCGATTTGATCAACAGCAATCCGGAGTTGTGGCAATTTGAGCAGTTGCGTCTGGAGGAGCTGCTGGCGCGGCAGATGCGCGTCAGCCATCCGGAAACGAGGCGAATCCTTGATCGGCAGAACAGACTGGTTGCGGAGAGTGTTGCTCCGTTACAGTCCCCCTTGATAACGCGCAGGTTCAACCTGATGGATGCGGGAGCGCCTGCCGGCACCCTTGAAATCAGCTCTTCCCTGTTCCCGCTCCTCCTCCGGTCTTCCTTTGTAGCGCTGTTCGGGCTCACTTGCGGAGTGGTGATCTTTGTTACGCTCCGCGTCCTGCCGCTGCGTGCCGTGGAGCAGGCGGAAAAATCCCTGCGTAAAAGCGAAGAGGAGTTGACGGTCAAGGTCGCGCAGTTGGAGGCCGCCCTTGTCACGGTGAAGCAGCTCGAAGGCATTATTCCGATCTGCATGTACTGTAAAAAGATTCGGGACGACAAGGAGAGCTGGCAGCAACTTGAAGAGTACATATCCGGTCATTCCGAAGCGCACTTCAGCCATGGAATTTGTCCGGAATGTTACTAGAAAGCAACCAGTGAATATCTGGCGGAACTCGAAATGTTGAAAGACAAGAAAGCCTCTTGAAAAGACCCGTAGATACTGTTTTAACCACTTCTGCAAGATCGTAATCCCCCCCCAGACGTTTTCTACCCCCCAACTTGCATTACCCCTGAACTACGCTAGAATTACCCTAAAACCTGCAAACCTCACCACGGAGACTCGGAGACACGGAGAACACGTAGTAAAACCGGATGGTTACAGAAACTATAAGAAGCTTTGTGGTTCACACAAAAGGTATTTTTTGTTTTAGACCATAAGCCTTTTATTTCTCTGTGTTCTCCGTGTCTTCGTGGTGAACTGCTTTTTCTGTCTGGGGCAAAGGAACGGGAAAATATCGGTGGACAGGAGATCATCATGAACTGGTATGGAAATTTGAAAATACGAAACAAGCTGATTTCGGGATATGCCGTCATCGTCATATTCAGCTGCCTGATCGGCTATTTCGGCATAAGCGGCATGAGGGATCTCAAGGCGATGCTCGATGATACCCATGACAATCTGATCCATTCGATCATCATCGCCACTGACGCTGACCATCATGCACAGCAGCATAAACGCGAACTCCTCCATTATCTGCTTGCGCCAGACACCGGCTCCCGTCAGGAAATTCTTGCCGGGATCACACGTGAAGAAGTTCAGGTGAAAGAATCGCTGAACGAACTTGAAAAAATGCCGCTTATGCAGAAGGAACGACAACTTCTCTCGTCGATCCGCTTGTCATGGAATGTATACCGTGAGGCGGCAGAGCGCGTGATGACGGTTGCGGATGAGAAAAAAACCGACAATGTGTGGGAGATGGTGAAATTGCAGGTCGTTCCGCTGTTCAAGGAGATGGAAGCGCTCAACAGTCAGATGCGCTCTTTCAATGTTGACGAGGTGGAAACGCACTATGCCGACGGCGGACGGACGTACAAAGAGTTAACTCTCTGGACGATCTGGCTCAGTATTGCCGTTGTCTTTATATCTGTGGTGACCGCAATTCTCATTACGCGGAGCGTGACCGCTCCTTTGAGCAGAGGGATTGAAGTGGTCAAGTCACTGGCGGAAAGAGGTGAAGAAAAGGCCGCCCTGACCGAGGCGATAGCAAATGGCGATCTCAGCCGGGACATATCACTGTCGGAACCGCTCAATATTAATATCGCCAGCTTGACCAGCGACGAATCCGGAACGTTGCTTCGCTCGCTGGTCAGCATGAGTGAAACGCAAAGCATGCTTGATAAGGCCTTTGCCCGGATGACCGAAGCGCTGCGCCGGAGCCGTGATACCGAACAGGCACGCGACTGGCTGAAAACGGGGCTTAACGAATTAAATTTGCTGATGCGGGGAGAGCAGAACACGGAGGAAATTGCCGACAAGGTTCTGACCTTTCTGGCCGGGTATCTCGGGGCAGGTACGGGCGCTTTCTACCGGTATGACGACAAGGAGCAGGCCCTGGAACTTGTGGCAACATTCGCCTTTTCCCGGCGTAAGAACCTGAGTTACCGTTTCCGCCTCGGCGAAGAGCTGATCGGCCAGGCTTCCCTAGAAAAAAAGGTTATCTGCCTGTCGAATATCCCTCCGGATTACCTCCGGATCGGCTCCGCCCTCGGCGAATCCGTGCCGCAAAACATTGTCGCACTCCCGCTCGTCCATAACGGGCAACTCGTGGCGGCACTGGAACTCGGCACCTTCAAGCTGTTCAGCGATAGTGAACTCGATTTTCTGAATCAGGCCATGGAGGGGATCGCTATCGGCCTTGGCGTAGCGCACTCACGCCAGCGGATAAATGAGCTTCTTGAACAGACCCAGCAGCAGACGGAAGAGCTCAGGGTACAGCAGGAAGAGCTGCAGCAGACCAACGAAGAGCTTGAAGAGCGCGCCGAGATGCTTGATAAGCAGAAACTGCAGATACAGACAAAGAACCTGGAGATCGAGACGGCGAGCGCCGAAATGCGGCTCAAAGCGACCGATCTTGAGAAGGTCAGCTCCTACAAGTCGGAATTTCTCGCCAACATGTCCCATGAACTCCGCACCCCGCTCAACAGCATGCTGATCCTTTCAGGACTTCTGATGGAGAACAGGGAAGAAACACTGACGGAGAGGCAGCGGGAGTTTGCCACGACGATACACAGCGCCGGCATGGCTCTGCTGAACCTGATCAATGACATCCTCGATCTTTCAAAAGTTGAGGCCGGACGGCTTGAGCTGCTTTATGAAGATGCCCCGGTCAGCGAGCTGAGCGAGAGTATCGAAGAGCTGTTCGGGCCGCAGGCGGAACAGAAGGGGCTTGATTTCACCATCGTTGTGGAGGAGGGCGTTCCTGCAACGATACGGATCGATGAGCAGCGCACCGAGCAGGTTTTGAAAAACCTGCTCTCCAATGCCGTGAAGTTCACGGAAAACGGTGCGGTTCTCTTTACCATATCAGCCCCGGACGGCACGGCAAATCCTTTATCGGTACCGGCGATAGCCTTCTCTGTCAAAGACACCGGAATCGGTATAGAGAAGGAAAAGCACGAACTGATCTTTCAGGCGTTCCAGCAGGTTGACGGCAGCACCAGCCGCAAGTTCGGCGGCACCGGACTGGGGCTCTCCATATCGATGCAACTTGCCCGGCGGATGGGGGGATGCATCGCGCTTGAGAGCGAGAGGGGTGAGGGGAGCACCTTTACCCTCTATCTGCCGCAGGCCGGAAGCAGCGGGGACGAGCCGGTGAAAGTGCCGACAGTGCTGAAAACAGCGTCTGCCGGTAGCGGCACCGTGCAATGCGCCGCTACGCCCCCGCTTCCGGATGACAGGGAGAGCGTGGTCAAGGGGGGCAAAAGCATCCTGGTAATTGAGGACGATCTCAATTTTGCCCGGACCCTGATGGGCCTGGTCAGGGAAAAAGGGTTCGACTGTATTGTGGCTGCTGACGGCCCAAGCGGCATTCATTGTGCCGACCTGTATGCTCCAAACGCAATCATACTCGATGTGATGCTGCCCGGCATGGACGGCTGGAGCGTCATGCGCTGCCTCAAGGACAATCCCGCCACCCGTCACATCCCGGTACATTTCATTACCTGCCTCAATGAACGCCAGAAGGGGATGGCTATGGGCGCTGTCGGCTACTTTACCAAACCGGTCACACCCGGCCAGCTCGAAGAGCTGTTCAGCACCATCGAGAAGAGCGTGGCGGAGAGCATGCGGCGACTGCTCATCATCGAGGACAACAGGGTCGAGGCCGAAAGCCTGACCAGCCTGCTCCGGGAGCGCAACCTTGAAATCAGTGTCGCCGGCAGCGGCGCTGAAGCCATCGATATCCTCGGGCGGGAACAGATGGATTGCGTTGTCCTTGATATGGGGCTTCCGGACATGTCGGGGTTTGATCTTCTGGAACATATCCACCGGAGTGAGAAGCTCCGCTCCATCCCGGTCATCATTCACACCGGCCGCGACCTTTCCCATGAAGAAGAGGCAAAGCTGCAGCATTATGCAAAGAGCATCATCATCAAGGGGGCAAAAGGGCCGGAACGCCTGTTGAATGAGGTCGCCCTCTTTCTTCATCAGGTGGAGAGAGACCTCCCCCGTGAAAAACAGAAAATGATTCGTGCCGCTCTTGACAAGGAGGCGATGCTCGACGGCAAGAAAGTGCTGCTGGTTGATGACGACATGCGCAATATCTTTTCCATCCTGAGCGTACTGAATGATAAAAATATGGTCGTGATCGAGGCGGAGAACGGCAGGGAGGCATTGGCCCGCATACGGGAACATCCTGATGTCGATATCGTACTCATGGATATCATGATGCCGGAAATGGACGGGTACGAAGCGATAGGCGCCATTCGCCGTGACCCGCGTTTCAGGACGCTTCCCATCATAGCCATGACCGCCAAGGTAATGCCGGGCGACCAGGAAAAATGCCTGCAGGCGGGTGCCAATGACTATATTTCCAAGCCGATAGATATTGAAAAGCTCTTGTCGCTGCTGCGGGTCTGGTTATATCGGCAGGCCTCCCCTCCCTTGACGGACCCTCTGGGGCCTAAAGGAGGGGATTGAGGGGTGGGTGAAGCTGCTACGGAGTTATGCCTGGCCAATTTCCCCACCCCCTGACCCCCTCCCGCAAGGGGAGGGGGAAAAGGAGCACCAATGACTGAAATAGACAAAATTCCCTTTCTGCTGGTTGACGACCGGCCGGAAAACCTGATTGCCCTCGAAAGTCTTCTTGAAGATATGAACCTCGATATTTTCAAGGCAACATCAGGGAACGAGGCGTTGAGCCTATCGCTGAAGCATGATTTTGCACTGGTTCTCATGGATGTTCGCATGCCGGATATGGACGGTTTTGAAACAGCCGAGATGATGCGGGTATACCCGAAAACCAGCCGCCTGCCGATCATATTTGTCTCCGCAGTCATGAAAGACACGATGCATCAGTTCAAAGGGTATGAGAGCGGCGCGTTCGACTATCTGTTGAAGCCGATCGATCCGACTATCCTGCGGAGCAAGGTCAGGGTCTTTTGTGACCTGTTTCAACAGCGCCAAATGCTGGAGATGCATGGACAGCAGCTTGAAACGCTGGTCAGAGAGCGCACTGCCGAACTGAGAGAGGCCAATGAGCAGTTGCACATTGAACTCACAGAGCGCAAGCGGGCAGAGGAGGCGCTTAACCGGCTCAACGATGAGCTTGAACAACGGGTCGGGGAGCGCACCAAAGAGCTGGAACGGAGAAATCATGAGCTTGAACAGATGAACAAGGCATTTGTCGGGAGGGAACTGAAGATGGTGGAGCTGAAGGGGCGGATCAGGGAATTGGAGGAACTGCAGAAAAACGCCTGACTGGCGTACAAACTCACGATGCTTCGAGTCACCTCGCCGCTTGCCGCAGTGGGGTACGCTTGCAGCAGAAAGGATTTCCATATGCGAAACTTAACCATAGGGGTCATTCGTTGCGCACTGCCTGCCCTGCTTGTTTTCGTCATGGGCACTCCTTCATTTGCCGCTCAGGGGAAAGTCTATACCCTTGCCGTGATCCCGTCGGCTCCGCCGGTTGCCCTGCACAAACAGTGGACCCCTTTTGTGGAACAGCTCTCCCGTGACACCGGCCTTGCATTCAGGCTCATAATGTACGAACGGATGGCCGAATTTGAGCGGGATATCTGGAACGGCGTTCCCGACTTTATCTTTGCGTCGCCGATCCAGACGGTGGTGGCCCACGCGGAAAAAGGGTATGTGCCGCTGGTTCGCGGCGGCAAGGATATCGCCGTCGGTCTCTTCGTGCGCAAGGGCTCTCCCTACCGGAGTATTAAAGATCTGAACGGCAAAACAATTTCTTTTGTCGGCAACAAGAATCTCTGCAGCGTCTTTGTCCAGCATCTGCTGGGCGAACATAAGGACAAAGTTTCCTTCACCAGGGAATATGCCGGTTCAACCAGAAACGTGATCATTAACGTACTGCTGGGCAAGAGTGCCGCCGGAGCGGTATTCATTCCGGAACTGGCACGGGAATCAGAAGATACCCGCTCGCAGCTTCGCGAGATCCTGGTGACGCCTGAAATAGCACCGCATCCGCTCAGTGCCCACCCGCGCGTGCCCCGGGCGGCACAAGAGGCGGTGAAAAAGGCAGCGCTTGCCATCGCGGCGACCGTTGACGGCGCGGAGTTGCTTAAAACTCTCAGGATGGCGGCTCCGGTCGCAGCAGATTACGGACGGGATTACCGGTCACTGGAAGTGATCGACATCAAGGGGCTCACCAATTGGGGAGAATGACATGGCGCTGCAGCCTCACAGACTGAATACCCGCATAATTTTGATCGTCTCATGTGTCCTGCTTGTCACCGGCGTAACATCCGGCTGGCTGACCGCCAGGAATCAGACGAACAGCCTCCTGGCAGGCATGCGCGCCAATTCGACGGTCATGGCCAGAAACTTTGCCGAAAGCTGCGCCCGCTATCTGCTGGTTCAGGATTATGCCGAGCTGGAAACCTTTCTCCTCAAATCGGCAGAGCTGGCCGACATCCGGCGCCTTCAGGTCTGTGAACCGGGCGGTGCTCTGATCTGGGATGTCGAACATAGCCCCGACAGGCCCCCTTCTGCAAAAACGGGCATCGCCCGCCTCACTCCGCCATTATCCCGCACTGCAGAGATCACCACCGAAAACAACCAGCTGGTCATCTGGCAGCCGATCGTGGCGGGAAATATGCTCGGCTGGCTCAGGGCCGACTTCAGCCTGACCGCCATCCACGAAGCGCAAGCAAGAACCTGGGAAAACAATCTCCTCCTCGCCATGGCCTGGGTCGTATGCAGCGCGTTCCTGATAGTTCTGGTGCTGCGCCCTTTCGTGCGCTCGATCGCCCGACTGACCGCATTTTCCAAACAGCTCGACGAGCATAAGGGCGCGCAGATTTCAGTCGCCGGTCAACCGCTTGAAATCGTCGAACTGGGAGAATCCCTGAACGAGGCCTCCATAAAGTTGCTTTCGACGGAACGACAGATTCTTAAGGAACAGGAACGGCTGCGCAGAAGCGAAGAAAATTATCGGCGGCTGCTTGATACGATTCAGGAAGGTATCTGGGTTATCGATGCGGATGCGGTAACTACTTTTGTCAATCCGCGCATGGCCGAGATCCTGGGGTATACGACTGATGAAATGATCGGCAGGCATCTGTATTCGTTCATGGATGAACAGGGGAAACAGCGTGCCGATGACAGTATTGAACGACGCAAGCAGGGGATAAAGGAACAGCACGACTTCGAATTTATCAGAAAAAACGGCGAGCGGATTTATACAAGGCTCGAAACCGGGCCGATATTCGATGAATCTGGACAGTATGCCGGATCAATCGCCGCCGTTGCCGACATTACCGAACGGAAGCAGGCCGAAGAGGAGATTCGACAACTTAACGAAGAGCTCGAACAGCGGGTGACGGAGCGGACAGCCGAGTTGGAGGTGAAGAATGCGGAGCTCTACAAGATGAACCGGCTGTTCGTCGGCAGGGAACTGCGGATGGTGGAGCTGAAGGAGCGGATCAGGGAACTTGAAGGTGGGAGGTAATGGGGTAATGCCGACAAAACATGCTTCACATAGACACTCCTCAGGGAAAACGGGGATGGCGCCCGGGAGCGATAAATCGGAAATCGACGCCCTGAAGCAGGCGCAACAGGCATTGACCCGGGAGAAAGAATTCAGCCGCTGCCTGCTTGAGAGCATGGCTGACGGTGTGGTCGCCTGTGATGCGGACGGCATCCTGACGCTGTTTAATCGTTCTGCGCGGGAGTGGCACGGGCTTGATCCATTGCGGCTCCCCCCTGAAGAATGGGCTCGGCACTTCGACCTGTTCCGCGCCGACGGGATCACTCCGCTTCCGACGGATGAGGTGCCGCTTGCCCGTGCCTTCAGGGGGGAGATCGTCAGGGACGCGGGAATGGCGATCAAGGCGAAAGACCGGCCGATCCGGTTCATCCTCGCCAACGGCAGTGTGATACGGGACGAGGACGGCAACAAACTCGGAGCGGTTGTTGTCATGCGCGACGTTACCGAGTTCAGACGTCTCGAGCTGGAACTCCGCACGGCGAACGAGGAGCTTGAACAGCGGGTGGAGGAGCGCACCGAGGAGTTGCGAAAGACGGCCGGAGATCTGAACGAAGCCCAGCGTATTGCTCATATAGGGAGTTGGGAACTGGATCTGCTTACAAATCGGCTCTTCTGGTCGGATGAGATCTATCGCATTTTCGAAATCAATCCGAATGAGTTCGGCGCTTCGTATGAGGCTTTTCTGCAGGCGATTCATCCCGATGACCGGGAGGCCGTCAACGCCGCATATACCAATGCAGTCAGAAACCGTGCCTCCTACTCCATTGAGCATCGCCTGCTGCTGGCCGGAGGCCGGATAAAGCATGTCCATGAACATTGTGAAACATTCTATGCGCATGACAAGCCGATCCGGTCGGCAGGAACCATTCAGGACATTACCGAGCGCAAGCGTACCGAAGAGGCATTGTATCTTCAGGCGGAGGAGCTTGAAGAAGAGGTGACCGAGCGTCAGATGGCGCAGGAGAATCTTCAGGAAAAGGCGCTGCTGCTGGAAGAGGAGATCGAAAAGCACCAAAAAGCGCAGGAAGCGCTGGAACAGTTGAATGTGACACTTGAATTGCGTGTCAAGGAGCGCACGACTGAGCTGGAAGAGAAAATCGCGGAGCTGCACAGGATGAACAAGCTATTTGTTGGCCGGGAGCTGCGGATGGTGGAGCTGAAGGAGCGGATCAGGGAGCTGGAAAACGTATCCGAAAAAAGAAGTGATCAAAATGACTGACAGTAACGGGCTCGAAAAGCGCTCTTGCAGTGATAGCGAGGAACGGTACCGGCTGCTCATCCGGAAGATCCGGACCGCCATCGTGCTCCATGACGCTCAGGGGCGCATCCTGGACAGCAACCCTATGGCACAGGAGCTGCTCGGGCTCTCTGCGGAACAGCTCGCAGGCCGAGCCCTGATCGACACGGAATGGCATTTTCTGCGGGAAGACGGCTCCGTGTTGCCGGTCGCCGAATATCCGGCACACCTGGTGCTCTCCAGTCGGCAGCCGCTCAGGGACTTTGTGACGGGAATCAGCCGGCCGGACAGGGATGCAGTCATGTGGGTGCTGGTAAACGGCGAACCGGAGTATAACGATGCCGGAGAAATAACAATGGTCATCGTTTCCTTTGTGGACATCACCGAGCGCAAGCGGGTGGAGGAGGAGCTTCGGACCTCGGAGGCCAAGTATCGCATCGTGGCCGATAATACCTATGACTGGGAATTCTGGACGGACGCGAATGATCACTATGTGTATATCTCTCAATCCTGCCAGCGAATTACCGGTTTCCCTGCTGTGGCGTTTAAGGCGAATCCTGCTCTGTTGGATTCGATTATTCATCCAGACGATTGGCAGAGCTACAGAAACCATTTAATGGAGACAAAAGCCGGACAATCGTTGGGCAGCGTTGAATTTCGCATCCTCGATAAAGACGGACGGGTCCGCTGGATCGAGCATTTCTGTCAACCAGTATTCGACGAGGCAGGAACATGGCTTGGCACACGCGGCAATAATCGCGAGGTTACGAAGCGGAAAGAGGCTGAACACCTCAAACAACTGACCACGTCAATCCTGGCTATTCTTAACGAGTCCACTGACTTGACTGCATCCATCAATCGTGTTCTGGAAATCATTAAACAGGGAATCGAATTTGATGCCATCGGGATACGCCTGCAAAGCGGCGCAGACTTCCCCTATTTTGCATCTGCCGGTTTCCCGGATGATTTTCTGATCGCGGAGAACTCGTTGGTTGTCCCAGACAGGAAAGGTGGATTATGCAGGGATTGCGACGGCAACGTCTGTCTGGAATGCACCTGCGGCCTGGTTATCTCCGGCAAGAGCGACCCGGCCAATCCTCTTTTCACCCCCGGCGGCAGCTGCTGGACCAACAATTCATTACCACTATTAGACCTTCCGCTCGATCAGGACCCCCGGCTTAATCCAAGAAATCTCTGCATTCATAAAAACTTTTTTTCTGTTGCGCTGATACCCATCCGCGCGAATCACAAGATTATTGGGCTGTTACAACTCAACGACCACAAAAAGGACCGTTTAAGCAGCGATATGGTCGCCTGTTTTGAAGATGTCTGCACAAGTATCGGTCTTTCTCTGATGAAAAAGCAGGCCGAAGAGGCGCTGAAGACCAGCGAAGCCCGCTTCCGGCGCCTGGCCGAGAATGCGAAGGACGTCATATTTCGCATGGCGCTGCCCGACGGCGTCTACGAGTACATCAGCCCCGCAGCGATGGAACAGTTCGGCCACGCGCCTGAGGAGTTTTATGCCGCTCCGGATCTGCTGCGTAAGCTCATCCACCCCGACTGGCATGCCTATTTCGATACGGAATGGGAAAAACTGCTGCACGGAGAGATGCCCCCCGACTACGAGTACCAGATTGTCCATAAATCGGGCAAGGTCCGCTGGATAAACCAGCGCAATATCCTGGACCGGGATGAAGAGGACCGGATCGTCGCCATCGAGGGAATCGTCACCGACGTCACCGAAAGGAAACAAGTTGAGGAAGAGCTCCGCGAGCTTAATGCCGAACTCGAACATCGAGTGACGGAGCGGACAAAGGAACTGGAACGAAGGAATCATGAGCTGGAACAGATGAACAAGGCATTTGTCGGCCGTGAATTGAAGATGGTTGAGTTGAAGGAGCGGATCAGGGATCTGGAAAACAATCCCGAAAAAAGAGGTGATCAAAATGCCCGACAGTAACAGGCTCGAAGAGCGCTCTTGCAGTGATAGCGAGGAACGGTACCGGCTGCTCATCCGGAAGATCAGGACCGCCATCGTGCTCCATGACGCTCAGGGGCGCATCCTGGACAGCAACCCTATGGCACAGGAGCTGCTCGGGCTCTCTGCGGAACAGCTCGCAGGCCGAGCCCTGATCGACCCGGAATGGCATTTCCTGCGGGAAGACGGTTCCGTGTTGCCGGTCGCCGAATATCCGGCACACCTGGTGCTCTCCAGCAGGCAGCCGCTCAGAGACTTTGTGGCGGGAATCAGCCGTCCGGACAGGGACGACGTCATGTGGGTGCTGGTAAACGGCGAACCGGAATATGCGGATGATGGAGAGATAGCGCAGGTTATCGTTTCATTTGTGGACATCACCGGGCGCAGGCGCATGGAAGATGCCCTGTTTTTCGTTGCGCAACGCGGCTGGCTGGTCGGTGCAGAAAACTTTTTCGATGCTCTTGCGCAGTATCTTGGCAAAACCTTCGATGTGGATTACGTCGTCATCGACAGGATAGATGAAGACCCGGCCGTAGCAGAGACGGTTGCATTATATGCCAAAGGCGCAATCGTACCGAACATGCGCTACACACTCAAGGGGACGCCATGCGAAAATGTTATGGGGCGGCGGCTCTGCGTGTATCCGCAGGGAGTTCAGCAACTGTTTCCTGAAGACACATTGCTGGCCGAAATGGGAGTGGATAGTTATATCGGCATCCCGCTGTGGGATTCCTCAGGGCGTCCGATAGGATTGATCGCCCTCATGGACAGCAAGCCGCTTCATGACGCCGCATCCACCACCCAACTGCTGCAGCTGGTAGCGACTCGTGCTGCAGCCGAACTGGCCCGCGAGCGAAGCGACCGCATTCTGCGGACGCGCGAGCATGAATTCCGCACCCTGGCGGAGAGTTTACCGGACAACATCATCCGCTACGATCGGGAAGGACGGACCATGTACGTCAACCCAGTGATCGAAAAAACATTGGGCGCTGCCGCCGCAGATATGATCGGCAAGCAGGTCCGGGAAATCTATCTCGATGGGAGTTACGAGGTCTATGCACAACTCCTGGACGCGACCCTCGCCAGCGGTGTGAACGGCGAAATCGAGTTTATACTGCCCGTCACGAGCAAGGAACCGATTGTTCATCAGATACGCATGATTGCCGAGCGCGACGATCATGGCGAAGTGACCGGCGTACTCGCAATTGGTCGCGACATTACCGAGCGCAGGCGTGCCGAGGAAACGATGCAACTCCAAGCTGTCGAGCTTGAAGAAGAGGCGGTAGAACGCCGGATGGCGCAGGAGAATCTTCAGGAAAAGGCGCTGCTGCTGGAAGAGGAGATCGAAAAACGTCAAAAAGCGCAGGAAGAACTGGAACGGTTGAATGAGCGACTTGAACACCGTGTCAAGGAGCGCACGACTGAGTTGGAGCAGAAGAACACGGAACTGCACAAGATGAACCGGCTGTTTGTCGGTCGCGAATTGAAGATGATTGAACTGAAGGCACGGATCAAGGAGCTGGAAACGAAAATCCCATAATACAGATGCATGACTCCAACGAGCTGAGTCAATCAAAAATTGACCGCAGAGGTGACGACAGATGAGAGCCTTCAACAAAAACTTCATCCCATTGACAATAGCCAAATCCAAACCGCTCTTTGTCTTTGTCGTAACGATCGCCATGCTTCTTGCGTCAGCCCCGGTGGTCGCCCGTGCCGGGTCTCCGGTTCATGGGCGCGACAACGTCCTCGTCCTCCACTCTTACAGCCCGGACTACACGTGGACGCGTTCGCAGCAGAACGGCATCGACGCCGTCTTTGAGCCGCTTGCCGCCGAGTACGCCGTGCGCATTGAGTACCTGGACGCGGTACACCACCCGGCGCTGCTGAAAGGGCCGCTCGTCCTCGACCTCCTCCGTGCCAAGTTTGCGGATCAGCGCTTCCGGGTGGTGCTGACGTCGGACAACGCCGCGTTCGACTTCGCCCGCGAGCACCGCAGCGAGCTCTTTCCGGGCGTGCCGATCGTGTTCATGGGTGTGAACGGGTACGAGGAGTCGATGCGCGCCGAGGGGGGCATCACCGGGGTGGCCGAGGACCCCGACATGCCCGGCACGCAGAAGCTGCTGCTGCAGCTTGCGCCGCTGACGAAGCGCATCGTCTTCCCCGGGATGGCGGACGACCCGAGCTATCGCGCCAACCGCGCCACGGCCGCCAAGAGCCTGACGGCGCTCCCCCCGCAGGTCACGGCTGAGTTCCCCGAGTATCCCGACGTGGACGCGGCCCTCGCGGCCCTCCGGACGCTCCCGAACGATTCGGCGATAGTCGTCATGGCCAACATGCATACGAAGGGGGGCGAGGGGATCAGCAGCCAGCGTGTCGTCGAGCTCGTCTCGGCAGCCGCGCCGGTTCCCGTCTTCACAAACTGGGACTTCGCGGTCGGCCAGGGCGCCGTGGGGGGGAGCGTCATCAGCGGTGTCGAGCAGGGGCGCCTGGCGGCTGAGATGGCGGTGCGGATCCTTCGCGGTGAGCGCCCGGAGTCCATACCGGTGCATCGCGGGGCGGGGAAGACCTTCCTCTTCGACTACCGGCAGCTTGCCCGGTTCGGGATTCCGGCATCGCTGCTGCCTCCGAAAAGCACCGTCATCAACCAGCCTCCGGTACAGCAGTTGCCGGTGTGGGTCACCTACTCCACGGCTCTTGTTATCTTCTTCATGACCATAATCGTTGTCATCTTGTACCGGCATCGGAAGAACCTCCAGGAACTGGTCAAGGAACGCACGATCCAGCTGGAGGCGGCCAAGGACCAGGCGGAGAGAGCCAACCGTGCCAAAAGCATCTTCCTGGCCAACATGAGCCATGAACTGCGCACACCTCTGAATGCAGTGCTGGGGTTCTCACAGGTGATGAAGAACTCGCGGGATGTCACGGTGGAGCAGATGCAGAGCCTGAACATCATCACCCGCAGCGGAGAACACCTGTTGCACCTGATCAACAACGTGCTGGACATTTCCAAGATTGAAGCCGGCCGGACGGGACTGGAAGAGTCGCCTCTGGATCTGCATCAGATGGTGCAGGAGGTCAAGTCGTTGATGTACGTGCGGGCAAAAGAGAGAGGGCTGGAATTCACGCTGGAGCAGGCCGCAGACCTCGTGCGACATGTCGCCGTCGATGGGGGGAAGCTGCGTCAGGTGCTGATCAACCTGGTCGAAAACGCCATAAAGTATACGCCTAGCGGCGGTGTCGTCCTTCGGGCCATGCCGATCAAACAGGAGAATTCCGGGCTGTCGCGGGTGCGGTTCGAGGTTGAGGACACCGGTCCCGGCATCCGGCCGGAAGAACGGGAACGGATATTCCATCCGTTCGTGCAGTTGGGCGAACAGTTGACCGCCGGGGCCGGAACCGGCCTCGGACTCGCCATCTCCCGGCAGTATGTGGAGATCATGGGGGGGAGGATCGATGTTACGGACGGGGGGGAGGGGAGAGGCTCGCTCTTTTATTTCGAGATACCGGTAACTCTGCTCCCGTCGGGGGAAATTGCCGCAGCGCCGCGTCGCGGCCGCGTCCTCGGGCTGGCAGACGGAGAACCGCGCCGGCGTATCCTTATCACCGAAGACCAGCCGGATAATCGTCTGCTGCTCCGGACTCTGCTTGAGCCGCTCGGGTTCGATCTCCGGGATGCGGAGAACGGACGGGAGGCGGTTGCCATCTGCGCTGAGTGGTGTCCCGACCTGGTCTTCATGGACATCCGGATGCCGGTCATGGACGGGCTGGAAGCGACCCGTCGCATCAAGTCAGCAGATGCCGGCGCCCGTGCGAAGATTGTCGCCGTCACCGCCCACGCCCTGGAGGAGGAGCAGCGCGAGATCCTGGCGGCAGGGTGCGACGATTTCATTCGCAAACCCTATGAATATGCCGATATCCTCGATGCGTTGACAAAAAACATCGGCGCACGTTTTGTCTACGAGGATGAGCCGGAGACCGTTCCCATTGCAGTGCAATTGGATGCGGCGGCCCTGGCCGATCTGCCGCAAGAGCTTCTGAACGAGCTGGAGCAGGCGCTTAGCCGGATCGATGTCGAGGCGGTCGGGCGCGCGATCAAAGAGATCCGCGCTCATGATTCCGCTTTGGCGGATGCATTGGCGGTAGAAGCACGGGATCTTCAATTCGGCCGGATATTGCGGTTGGTGAGAGGCGAGGTAATTACTCCGCACACTGCAAAATCTTTTTAATTTAACAGGGATGAAGGACCCTCTGGGGCCTAAAGGTATACAGGGGATAACGGCAATAAAAAAGATATAACCTTTTTGAGGTCAATACCAATTCTTATGGTTTTTAATTGGTTTAATCCCCTTCATCCCTTTTATCCCTGTAAAAATGCCTTTTGGTTTTTGTAGTTCGTTACGCGCACAGCAAAAACAGGCTCGGAGGACGAAACATGAACGAAGAAACGACTGACAGGCACTCCGGCCGGATACTGGTGGTGGACGATACCACCGCCAATCTCCAGCTCTTGACAAAGCTGCTGACCGGGCACGGCTATGCCGTGTATCCGGCCTCGGATGGCGGATTGGCCCTGGAGTTCGTCCGAACCACACTTCCGGATCTCATCCTGCTCGACATCCGGATGCCGGGGATGGACGGCTTCGAGGTCTGCCGACGGCTCAAGGAGGATGCGAGGACTCGTGCTGTTCCGGTCATCTTCATCAGCATCCTGGAAGACGAGCGCGACAAGGTACAAGGCTTTCGGGCCGGCGCCGTGGACTACATCACCAAGCCGTTCCAACCGGAGGAGATCCTGGCTCGCATTCAAACCCACCTGCGGTTGCGGGAATTGACCGAGCGGCTGGAACAGAAGGTCGCGGAGCGAACCAAAGCGCTGGAGAGCATGAACATGGCACTCGAAGAGGAAATACGGGAACGTCGGCGCGCCGAGGAGTCGCAGCGCCGCTTGAACCGGGAGTTGCGGGCCATAAGCAACTGTAATCAGGTGCTGGTGCGGGCCGAGGACGAACAGAGCCTGCTCGGCGAGATCTGCCGTATTGTCTGCGATGAGGCCGGCTACCGCATGGCTTTTGTGGGGTATGCCGAAAATGACGAGGGAAAAACAATCAGACCGGTATCTTGGGCAGGGGTTGAGGATGGCTATCTCTCAACCGCAAACTTAACCTGGGGCGATACGGAGCGTGGCCGAGGCCCGAGCGGGATATCGATTCGGAACGGCACGAGTTCCTGCATACAGGACTATGCCAGTGATCCCCAAGTCGCCATCTGGCGGGAGAATGCGTTACAGAGGGGGTATCGCTCGTCCATCTCGCTCCCGCTCAAGAACGAAAAAGCTGAAGCCTTCGCCACTCTCTCCATCTATTCCTCGGAGGCAAATACCTTCACCCCGGACGAAATCCGGCTCCTGGAGGAGCTGGCGGGCGATATCACCTTTGGTATCCAGGCCCTGCGCAACCGCAGGGCCCGCAGGGAGTCCGAGCGGAGTGTCACGCTCCTCAGTTTCGCCCTGAACAACGTGCGCGAGTCCGCCTTTCTGATCGACGAACAGGCCCGCTTTCATTACGTGAATGAAGAGTCGTGCCGGATGCTGGGGTACAGCCGCGATGAACTGCTCACCCTCAGCGTGACCGATGTGGACCCCGATTTTTCATTGGAGCGCTGGCCCGCCCATTGGGCCGAGTTGAAAAGCCGTCATTCGCTCACCTTTGAATCACACCACAAGACACGGGACGGGCGGTTTTTCCCGGTCGAGCTCAGCGCCAACTATCTGGAGTATGACGGTCAGGGTTATAATCTGGCGCTGGCGCGCGACATCACTGATCGCAAACGGGCCGAGGAGGAACTCCGGTTACTCAATGCAGAGCTGGAACAGCGGGTGATTCAGCGGACTGCCGAACTGGAAGCCAAGAACACGGATCTGCAAAAGATGAACAAGGTCTTTGTCGGTCGGGAGCTGAAGATGGTGGAGTTGAAGGAACGGATCAGGGAACTGGAGGAAAAGCCGGCATGATAGACATGACAGCCGTTTGACTTATGAGGCCCTTGAAAGGAGGTTCGATATGAACGACCAGAAAGAGGAAATCGGCAGGGGGTTTGCAGAAGCAATTCCGGAATGTCATCACCTGTGTCTGATCTATGACAGCGAGGAACAGCGTCGCAAAATAGTTTCCGAATATCTGGCTACCGGGCTTAAACAGGGAGAGCTGGTGCGCTATTTTACGGACACGACTTCTGCGCAAGAGCTCCGCGCCTGGATCCTGGATACCGGTATCGACCTTCCCAAGGCCGAGGAAAATGGCGCTTTCGCTATCCTCAAAGCCGAGAGCTCTTACTGCCCGAGCGGACGATTCGTGCCGCAGGAAGTGATCAAGAAAATGGTGTCCCGTTACGCTGCGGCCAGGGATGCGGGATATCATGGTTCCCGGGCCTGTGGCGAGATGAGCTGGACGCTGCGCGATATTCCCGGCGCTGAAAATTTCCTGGAGTATGAAGTTCGCATCAATATGATCACCGAGACGTTTCCCTATATCGGGATGTGCCAATATGACTCCCGTCTTTTTGACGGCGCCACGTTGTTCAACGTACTCCAGGTACATCCTTTCATGATCGCCCAGGGACAGATCGTCAGGAATCCGTTTTACCTTAAGCCGGAGGAATTCCTGGCAAAGTTGGAAGCGAGCAGAAAAAATCATGCGTGAGAAAGAGCGACAGCAAGATAATCCGAAGCAGGATTGGCAAAAGGCGGATGCCCGTATTCTGGGACAGTTACTCGTAGCGCAAAACATCTTGTTTGTCTTGCATGACGAAGCACGGATCGCGGAGTATTTTTCTCAAGCCCTCAGTAGCGTACCTGGCGTAATTTCATGTTTTGTATGCCTGGGAAATCTGACGGCTCCGCCCCGATTTGCACAAGAAGTTTGCAGCGGTTGTACTGCTCTGCGAAAAAATGAATACGGATCGTTGCCCATGCCCGACAATTTCTCGTGCGGATTAGCGGCAAAACAGGGGATGCGGGCAATACCGCTTCAGACAAATGAACATGCCTTCGGTTTGTTTATTTTTCAAACGGACTCGACAACAGCTTTTGAACCATATTGGCCCTTTCTAAGCAATCTGGCTAACTATGTAGCACTTACTCTCGAAACCAGGATTCAGAAGCGCTCTCTGGAGAAGTCTCGCGATGAGCTGGAAATGAGGGTGAAGGAACGAACGGAGGAATTATGGCGGATGAACACCGAGCTCGAACAGCGGGTAAAACAGCGGACAGCCGAACTGGAAGAGAGGAATGCGGAGTTGCATAAGATGAACCGGCTCTTTGTGGGGCGGGAATTGCGGATGGTGGAGCTGAAGGAGAAGATCCGGGAGCTGGAGGGAAAATCTCTGACAACTAACTACGCAGTGGATCCGGATGATTATTGAGATCAGGAGAGTGACATTGAAAAACAAGCCGTTCTTGACAGGGATAATAGTCGGGATCGCCGCCGCACTGCTGTACAACCTGGCGGTTGCGCAGGATTCATTCGTTGCCGAGGCGAAGCGCTACACCGCCCTCGTTTCCAGGCACAATCCTCCCTGGGACGGGCCAACCAGCGGGCCGCCCGCCCAACGGGGCAAGTCGGTCATTTATGTCTCCTCCGGCCAGGAAAACGGCGGGGCGCGCGGAGTCGGTCAGGGCGCTGCAGAGGCGGCAAAGGTCATCGGCTGGGATTTCGACCTGATTGATGGTCAAGGCACGGCGTCAGGCAGAAGGAATGCTTTGCTGCAGGCGGTCAGTCTCAAGCCGGATGGCATCATACTCGGGACTATCGATGCCGTGGAGCAGGCGGATGTGATCAGGGAGATAGCGTCAAAGGGGATCAAGATCGTGGGGTGGCATGCCCTGGGGAAGCCGGGCCCTGACCGTGATCACTCGATCTTCACCAATCTTGCCACTGAACCGAAAGATGTCGGCAAAGCCGCCGCGATGTATGCCGTGGCAGACTCCAATGGCACGGCGGGAGTGATCCTCTTCAGCGATTCCATCTACGCAATCGCCAACGTCAAGATAAACGCCATACTCGACGTTTTTCGCACATGCGCTGGATGCAGTGTGCTAAGTGTTGAAAATATCCATCTGAAGGATATCCCGGCAACCATGCCGCAACGTACCGCATGGCTGTTGCAGCGCTATGGCAAAAAATGGACGTATACCATAGCGGTCAATGATCTCTGGATTGATGCCATGCCGCCTACCTTTATTGCCGCCGCAATTCCCGGCAACGGTTATCCAAGGAGCATATCCGCCGGAGATGGCAGTGTGTCGGCGTTCGAGCGGATTCGCAAGAACCGTTACCAGTTCGGGACGGTCGCCGAACCACTCCGCCTTCATGGCTGGCAGGCCATCGATGAACTCAACCGCGCCTTTGCCGGGCAGAAGGATAGCGGCTATTCGGCCCCGGTTCACCTGGTGACACCCGCCAATATCAAATTCGACGGCGGCCGGAACAACGAGTACGACCCGGATAACGGTTACCGGGACAGATACAGGAAAATATGGGGAGTGAAATAAACTGCCATGTCTGATGACAGCTTGATCAGTCATACCAGGCGTACAATCTCCGGCTATGGGTTCTTCAGGAGCGGCATTCTGCAAATTCTTGCCTGGCCGCTCTTCTGCCTCATTCTGGCAGCGTGGCTCTGGTATTGGACTATCTCGAAGATCGATGCGGAGAAGCAGGCGGGCGAGAAGAAAGTACTCGCGGAAGCTACGGCGCTGTGCAACGATTACGCGAACTATCTCATCCAGGCTATCGAACAGGCGAATCAGATTACGCTGCAATTGCAGTACAACTGGGAACAGTCGCACGGGAATATCAACCTGCAGGAGTTATCGAAGGGGGGGCTTTTCCGCAATCCCCATATCAACAACGTGATTGTCGTCAACCGGGAAGGGAGGCCGGTAACAGCGACCCTTGGCAACCTGCAGAAGATCTCGTTTACCGACAGGGAATTTTTTATCTACCACAAAAACGACGACTCGAAAGCGCTCCTGATAGGGAAGCCGCTGGTGTCGCGCACGACAGGCAAGCCGGCAATCCCGTTTTCGCGCCGGTTGAACACGCCGCACGGAGCGTTTGACGGGATCGCGTTGACCGGCTTTGACCCCCATTACCTTACATCCTTCTATGCCGGAGCCTTTCCGGGCAGCACGGGAGTGTTGATGGTGGCGGGGCTGGACGGGGTCCTGCGTTCGGCAACCATCGGTGCGGGACTGCAAGATTCAACGCCTGCCGCGCTTCGCGCCGTACCCCTGTTCAATTCCCCGCAAGGAGCCACATATCTCAGCGGAGAGCAGTGGTTTGGCGACAAACGGTCACGCTATGTCGCCTGGAAAACGCTGAAAGAGTATCCGCTGGTTGCCATGGTGGGGCTCTCCGAACAGGAATATTTTGCACCGTATGAGACCGCCTGGGCGACTGACCGGAGAGTGGCGATTTCGGGAAGCATTATCCTGTTCCTGTTTGCACTTGCGGCTGCAGGAATGTCCACACGCCTTGTCAGGAAAAAGCATCAGGAGGAGGAGGTGCGCAAGGCCTATCGCATTGCCACAGAAGGGGGCAACGAAGGCTTTTATATGTACGAAGCGCTCTGTGACAAGAGCGGCGCCATCGTTGACTTCGTACTGGTCGATTGCAACGAGCGCGGCGCTGAGTTCTACGGCATCCCGCAAGCGCAGCTCCTGCAAACGAAGCTCTCCGATGTGTATCCCGGAGCATATTTCGATGAAGAGTTGCATACCTTCCGCGGGGCAATGGTAACGGGCTTCCATGAAGATGAGACAAGAACGCCGGGCGCGAGTACGTTACATATCGAGTGGACAAAGAGACGTCTCGTGCGTTCCGGCAACGGACTGGCCGTGACGGTGCAGGATATCAGCGAACGGAAACGGGCGGAGGAGGAGTTGCGCACCCTCAACGCCGGACTGGAAGAGATGGTTCTCGAACGTACCCGGGAATTGATGCAGGCCAAGGAAGCGGCAGAAGCCGCCAACCGTGCCAAGAGTGTCTTTCTGGCCAACATGTCCCACGAGCTGCGCACGCCGCTCAACGCCATCATCGGCTTTTCCGATATCCTGCAGCGCGACCCGGCTATCTCCGGGAGCCGGCAGGAGAGTCTGGGCATCATCAAAAAGAGCGGCGATCACCTTCTCGGCCTGATCAATGACGTGCTCGACATCGCCAAGATCGAGTCCGGCCGTATCGAGCTGGAACTCAAGCCGTTCGACCTGGGCGCGATGGTACTCGATGTCACCGACCTGCTCAGCATACGCGCCGCGAATAAGGGCATACGCCTGCAGCTCGATCACTCTTCGGCATTTCCGCGCTATATCGTTAGCGACGAGACCAAGCTGCGGCAGATTCTCATCAACCTGATCTCCAACGCCATCAAGGCCACCGGGCAGGGGAGTGTTACCGTGCGGCTTTGTTCGAAGCATAACCACGCCGTGCATCTGTTCATGGAAGTGGAGGATACCGGCTGCGGCATTGCTCTGGAAGATCAAGGCAAGCTGTTCCTGCCATTTGTGCAGGTCGGCCCGCAGGGCGGGCAGCAGGGTACCGGCCTGGGGCTGGCCATTACCCGCCAGTTTGCCGAACTGATGGGGGGCGGCATCTCCGTCACCAGCAGCGTCGGTCAGGGGAGTACCTTTCGAGTGGAGGTGGCCGTGCAGCCGGCGAACCCGGAAGATATCCCGCAAACCTCTCTGGAGCTGGGAGACGTCACCGGCCTCGAAGCGGGCCAGCCTGGCTGGCGGGTGCTGGTGGTGGAAGACCAGCAGGACAACCAGATACTCCTCATGGGTCTGCTGGAAAGGGCCGGTTTCCAGGCCCGGCTGGCCGAAAACGGCGCAGTGGCGGTGGAGCAGTTCACCACATGGCAGCCGCACTTCATTTGGATGGACCGGCGCATGCCGGTGATGGACGGGGTGGAAGCCACCCGTCGCATTCGTGCCCTGCCCGGCGGGGATGCGGTGAAAATCGCCGCCGTCACCGCGTCCTCTTTCAGGGAGCAAGATGCGGAGATGACCATGGCCGGCTTCGACGCCGTCGTGCATAAGCCCTACCGCCCGGCACAACTCTTCGACTGCATGGAGCGCCTGCTGGGCGCGCGCTTCGTGCGGGCCGAAGCGGAAGCAGCGCCAACGGCGCATCCTGAGCTCTCCGGCGCTGCGCTTGACGCCGCGTTGGACGCTCTGCCGGAATCCCTGCGCCAAGAGCTGGACGAGGCGCTGCTGCTCCTGGATAGCGAACGTATCCTGCAGGTGATCGGCGAGATCTGCAGGGCCGCACCCGAACTTGCCGCCGCGCTTGGCGAACGGGCGCACAATTACGACTACACCGGTATCATGGAAGCAGTACGGGGGGGGATCTTCATGAATAAGGAGAGAGCCTGAATGATTGCTCAAGAAAACCAACTACTACAAACGGTCGCCAATCTCATCATAAACACGACTGCAGTGTTTGATGGCAAACACGATTACCTCGGCACCGCGAATTGCGTACACTACGCGCCAATCACCCACCCGCAATTTCCAGTATCCGGCCAGGGTGCCGCGCAACGGCTTGCCATACAGAGTTGGTTCGCTTGTCAGGCGGGTATCAATGGCGTTTCTTATCCGTTCGCGGATAGCTTTGGCAATGTCAGAGGCATCATCCTTAACCGATGGATGGAATATAACGGCAAAATTCATCAGCCGAAAACCTGGTCGGCAGTCAGGGCGGCAGCGTGGTTAAATCCGGCGGCACGTTTGTCGGCAACCTTCGCCAAGGCTATGTCCTCGCGCAGTTCCAGTGATTCCAGCAAGAGATCATGTGCAACCGATGACAATGAAGCGTGATCGCGGGCGGCAATTTCGGCAATAGCTCCATACAGGGACTTTTCACAGACAACATTGATGCGCGGATTAGTTGAAGGCATGATGGTCTCCTTATTTTTTTGCCAAGTGTGTCATAAGTGTGTCGCCGATAAAAAAGAAAACAGGTGGCCGAAAATATATTTTCGCGTTACCGGTGGGAAACAAGAACAAGCCTGATAAGGGAGAATATATTTATGAATAACCGGGGCACCATACTAGTTGTAGATGATACAGCCGAATCACTGCGGGTACTGACCGGGATTCTTCAGCCGGAAGGATACACGGTCAGACCTGCCAATAGCGGAATGCTTGCATTGGCATCAATTGCCGCGCAACCGCCCGACCTGATCCTTCTTGATATCCGTATGCCCGATCTTGACGGTTTCGAGGTCTGCCGCCGTCTGAAGGGCGCGGAGGCCACCCGGAACATACCGGTCATCTTCCAAAGCGCTGCCACCGACCTGGCCGACCGCCTGGAGGGTTTCCGCCTGGGCGCCGTGGATTACGTCACCAAACCGTTCCAGCGCGAGGAGCTTCTGGCGCGGGTGAGAACCCATCTGGAACTCGCTTTTTTGCGCGGAAATCTGGAGGTAGTCGTTAAGGAACGGACCGAGCAACTGGAATCTGAAATCGCAGAGCGTAAACGGGCCGAAGATGAACTGCGCGCAATGAGCGAGGAACTGGAAAAGCGTGTAGAGCAGCGCACGGTCGAACTGGCGGCCAGGAACGCCGACCTGGAGAAGATGATCAAGGTGTTTGTCGGCCGGGAGCTGAAGATGGTGGAGCTGAAGGAGCGGATCAGAGAGCTGGAGAAACAATATCTTCGTAAGAAAACAGAAATATCCCAGGCATAAATAACCCCTCTATACTTGCGCTGCGCGCACCCACCTGCCTCTCCTTTCACGCAGTTTTCCATTTTAAAAAACTTTTTTATTAGCACCATTGACAGCGTGAAATTCTGCGATAAGCTTTTTTTCTGTTCCAATAGGTACAAAGCGACCGGCTTCGCCGGGAGCATAAGCAACTGCGCACTATTTGTATTTTTACCTACTGACAACCATCCGGAGATAGCTATGGCAACGTCGGAAATTTTATTGGAAACAGGCACCAACGAGCTGGAAATACTTGAGTTTTATGTTGACGAAACCAGTGCTGCCGGGGAGCAGGAGCGGGTCTATTTCGGCATGAACGTCGCGAAGGTGATGCAGGTGATCGAGAATCCGAACCTTGCCCCATGCGATTATGCGCAGCATCCGTCGTTTCTGGGAGTCATTCCGCTTCGCGAGCATATTCTGCCGATAATCGACCTGAGCGTCTGGTTGGGTATGGCTCGAACGAACAGCAATTTTGACCTGATCATCGCCACCGAGTTCAGCCAGGCGGTCAACGGTTTTCTGGTCTCCGGTGTTACAGAGATTCTCCGGGTAGGCTGGGGTCAGGTCAAACCGCCCGGCACGTTTTTGTCGAAATTTGCCAAAGCAGCCATCATCGGCACGGTCGAGCATAATAACCGCTTCATCCAACTGCTTGACATGGAGAGCATCATTTCCGATCTCGATCCAAATATGATGAAGGATGCCGGGTTCAGCGAAGTGCGTGCCAAACAGCAGTATCCGGTACTTGTCGCCGATGATTCCCAGACGATACTCGACATGGTCACCCGGAATCTGCGAGCAGCCAACTTCATGCCGATAACCGCTTCGAACGGCCAGGAAGCATGGGATCTGCTCTGTCAACTTCGAGAACGTGCCGAGAATGAGCATCTGGATATCCATGATCTGGTGCGTATCGTGATCTCCGATATCGAGATGCCGATGCTTGACGGATTCACCCTGACCAAGCGTATCAAGGAAGATCCGCTGCTGGGCACAATTCCGGTCATCCTCTATTCATCCATCATCACCGACGAACTTCGCCACAAGGGTGAATTCGTCAAGGCTGACGATCAGGTGTCAAAGCCGGAACTGCATGAAATGGCCCGGCGGGCAATTGATCTTATTGAAGCGGCAGCAGCGGCAGCGACGGTAACCGTATGAAGAGAATCGACCATGAATTGCTTGCGTCATTTGCAGAGGAATCCGCTCTCCGCCTGACCAGGATAGCTGACAAACTGGAGCTTCTTGCCGGCACAAGACCGGTAGACATGGAGCTGCTGCACGCTATCTTCAGAGACACGCATTCCCTGAAAAGCGCGGCAAACCTGCTTACGCTCGGGGCGGTGGAGCAGATCGCCCATAAGCTCGAAGATATACTGGAGTCGCTCCGCATCGGGCAGGATCTGCCCGATGAACAACTCATCGACATCCTGAGCGCCGGTTACACCCGAATTGAGCAGCTTTTGAAAAACACGCACGTGTTGCCGTTGATAGACTCGGGCAAAGAAATAGCCGCCATTGACGCCAGGCTCCTTGCCCGCCGTATAAAAAATCAGGATGCGTGACATCAGGTAACTGCTTGGACATCGCATCAATTAAACGAATGGAGGATTGGCATTATGAAACTGGAAGAGATCAAGGCAATCGCGCAACAGCACAGTATCAAGGTGGGCAAGATGAAGAAAACGGAACTGGTGCGGGCCATCCAGAGCGCCGAGGGAAATGAACCCTGTTTTGAGGCCGGAAAATTGGCGTCCTGCGGTCAGGCCGGCTGTAGTTGGCGTGGAATCTGTTCGTAGGTAGCTGGGCGATAAATCCATATCGAAAGGAAAGCTTATGAATAAAACCTGTATGACTTCCTGGTTGATAATGTTTCTTCTGGCCCTGGCGAGCTTTGCCGACCCGGTGTTTGCGACGCATCCCGATCTTGTCGTACCGGAGAAAGTCTCTTCAACTCATAAAGCGTGTCAGGAAATCATGCGTATCGGAAAGAAGTATCAGGTCGAGGGTCTGTTCTCCAAGGAGTTCGCCCTAGGGCAATGTCAACTCGCCCGGCTGGATGTAGCGGTAGCGGTGCAGCTGTTGACCGAAAAGATGGCCGAAAAGGCTGCCAAGGAAGGCGCCGGAGCGATCGACAAGGAAGACCTCGCTATGTTGAGCGACCTCAAGGAAGAGTTGCGCGGCGAGATGCTTCTGGCGCAGTCACGCGCCTTCCAGACCCGTTACACAGAACTGGGGACCAATCTCCATGCGCTAACCAAGAACATCACCTTAAGCGGTGGAATGACCGGTGTGCTGCAAGGTTCGTTCAACAATACGCCGAAAGATCACTCCGATGCGGTTGGGCGGGCGGACCTTGTCTTCAGTTTCAAGGTCGGAGAAAACACCATTGCGGTAATAGACGTTGAATCTACCGGCGGCTACGGCATCGACGCCCATATCGGCAATTACTCCATTTTGAACAATATTCCCATGGCCCCGACCGACACGGTCCGTTTCCGGACCGCCTGGGTCGAGCACACCGCTTTCGATGACCGGCTCGTAATCACGGCCGGCAAGATCAGCCTGACTGACTACTTTGACAACAACAGCATTGCAAACAATGAGACCGCCCAGTTTCTGGCGGGCGCTTTTGTAAACTCGATGGTCCTCGGCGCCCCCTCCAACGGTCCGGGAATGAGGGTAACCGCCAAGCTTGGCGACCAGCTTACCGTTAGTCTCGGCTATGGAAGCGGTGACGCCACGGCGGCCAATATCCTTGACCACGGCTACGGCATCGCGGAGTTGGACTATAAACTGAAGATTGGAGAGCTGGAGGGAAATTACCGCTTCTACGGCAGCCTGGACGGCTCATTACCGGTGGTTGACGGGATAAAAAGTGACAAAGAGAACGCCTGGGGAGCCGGATTGAGCATTGATCAGCAGCTGACCGGGCAGCTTGCCCTGTTCGGCCGGTTCGGCTGGCATGACGAAGATGCGTATGTGACCAGATCCGCCTGGAGCGCTGGTTTTCAATATACCGGCCCGATCCCGCAGCGTAAGGATGACCTTGTCGGATTCGCTTACGGGCAGATCCTGGTCAATAACGCTACCGCACAGGAAAAATTGCTTGAAGCCTATTACAAGGTAACGGTCAGCGACCAACTGGCGATATCGCCTCATTTCCAGTATTTGATCAACCCGTTGGCGGATACGGGCGCCGACAATGTTTTCGTGGCCAGCTTGAGAGCGCAACTCATCTTTTAACTACTGAGAAGGAGGAACGTTATGCAATGGTTCAATAACATGAAAATAGGTACGCGGTTGGGTGGTGTGTTCGGATTTATGCTTTTTCTTCTGCTCGCGGTAGCAGCTACGGGATACTGGGGCATGAACATGATCGACGAAGAGGTGTCCAGCGACCTGGACAGCGACGGCGTCATCGCCCAGCATGCCGGCAGGGCGCGCGCCAATATTCTCGGACTGCGGCGCTATGAGAAGGATACGTTCATCAACATCGGTTCCGCTGAGAAGGTGGAAAACTACCACAAACAGTGGAGCGAAGAGTTAGCTAGTGTCGATGAGCGGCTCAAAGCCCTGGAGAAGGTTGCTGTAGATCAGAAAGACAAGGAGCAGGTCAAACTGATGAGGGATAATTTTGCGCTCTATACTGCAGGATTCAACAAGGTCTACGCCATGATCCGTGACGGCAGGGTAAAAACAACTACCGAGGCCAACACCGCCATTGGCGAATACAAGGACGAAACTCACAAGATGGAGAAGATTGCCTCCGAGTTTGCCGCTGATGGCTATAAACGGCTGGATCACATCAAGGAGCTGATCGATATCCAGATGAAGGAGGTGTTGCAGGTCATGATTCCGATTGTCGTGATTTCCTTTATCATCGGCATTGTGGCCGCTCTACTGATCACGCGCAGCATCAAAAAACCGGTCAGCGAGGGAGTGGCAGTGGCCAACGCTCTTGCAGAGGGTGACCTGACCGTGGACATAGAAGTTACCAGTAAGGATGAAATCGGCCAACTGATGGGATCACTGAAAAACATGGTGGATAAGCTGAAGCAGGTGGTCGGCGATGTGATCAGCGCCACCGATAATGTTGCTTCCGGCAGCCAGGAACTCTCCGCCACTGCCCAGCAGATGTCCCAGGGGGCCACCGAACAGGCTGCCTCTGCCGAAGAGGTTTCTTCCTCCATGGAAGAGATGGCCTCCAGCATTCGCCAGAATACCGATAACGCCATGCAGACGGAAAAGATCTCTATCAAGAGTGCCAAAGACGCCAATGAAGGTGGCAAGGCAGTGGTCGAGACGGTTGCGGCAATGAAGGAGATCGCTACCAAGATAGGAATAATTGAAGAAATCGCCCGACAGACCAATCTGCTGGCTTTGAACGCCGCTATTGAGGCTGCCCGTGCCGGAGAACATGGCAAGGGGTTTGCGGTGGTCGCCTCCGAAGTCCGAAAACTGGCCGAACGGAGCCAGTCGGCCGCTGGAGAAATATCAAGCCTTTCCTCTCGCAGTGTAGCGATTGCCGAGCAGGCGGGCGAGATGCTGACTAAAATGGTACCGGATATTCAGAAGACCGCCGAACTGGTGCAGGAAATCACCGCTTCGAGCCGCGAACAGGATACCGGCGCCGAGCAGATCAACAAGGCGATCCAGCAGTTGGACCAGGTTATCCAGCAGAACGCCTCGGCTTCGGAAGAGATGGCCTCAACCTCGGAAGAACTCGCCAGTCAGGCTGATCTGCTGAAAGACTCGATCAGCTTCTTCCGCATCGATAATAGTGGTGGCAGACAGACATCCCGCACGGTGCGCCCTCCGCAGCACAAAGCCCAGGTGGCCCATATTGGCCACGGTCATAAAGACGCGGAGGCGACAGAAAAGAAAAAGGGGAGCAGCAAAGGTGTTCATCTCCAACTTGGCCAGGCCGGGCCGGATCACCTGGATGATGAGTTTGAGAAATTCTGACGGCAACCCCCCCCCAACCCCCTCCTTACCAGAAGTAGGCGTTTCTAAGCGAAAACAGGAGGGGGGGTAAAAGCCCCCTCCTTCCTTTCAAGGAGGGGGTTGGGGGTGGTGATTTTGGCTATAGACATAAGGAGGAGAAAACCATGAGCGTTTCATCAATCACGGAAACAACCCAGTACCTGACCTTCAAGCTCGACGAGGAGATTTTTGCCCTCGACGTTGCCAAGGTACGGGAAATTCTGGAATACAGCAGTGTCACCAAAGTGCCGCAAACTCCGGATTTCATGCGTGGAGTCATCAACCTGCGCGGCAGCGTGGTGCCGGTAATCGACCTGCGCCTGAAGTTCGGCATGAGCGCAACCGAGCAGAGCGTCAACACCTGCATCATCGTAACGGAGGTGGCAATGGAGGGTGAAACCATCCTGCTCGGTGCATTGGCCGATTCGGTGCAGGAGGTGAACGAGATGGAGGCGGAACAGATAGAGGCCGCGCCACATATCGGCACGCGACTCAACACCGACTTCATCAAGGGGATGGGGAAAAAGGACAACGCCTTCGTGATGATCCTTGATATCGACAAGGTGTTCAGCTCGGGAGATCTGTCGATGATTGCCGATGCGGCGTAAGGCCAATTACAAATCAAAGATGATATCAAGTCGACGAGTAGCGAGTCCCCGGTTTGCGGCGCCAGCCTCAAACAGAATCCACGTATGAATCTGACAATGACAAAGGAGAAACGTAATGCAATGGCTCAATAACATGAAGATAGGAAAAAGAATGGCGCTCGGCTTTGGTTTGGTACTGGTGATTATGTGCGTTTTGATCTGGGAAGGCATATCCAGTATGTCCGGAATCCAGCAGAATCTGGATCGAATAGTCAAGGTAAATAATGTCAGACTGGAACTGCTGACTGATGTCGACGACAGTTCTATGAATATATTTATTAATATTCGCAATATACTTGTCAATACCAATCCGGAAAAACGTCTGGAATATCAACAAAGAATTACAAAATACAGGGAAGACTATGTTGCCAATTTAAAAAAAGTTGAGGAGATGACAAGCAAAGACGACAAGAAATCCCATGAAATTATTGCAAAAATAAAGGAAGCGACCACTGTAGCCTCTGCCCTGAACGCAAAAGTAGTCGAACTTGCATTGGCCGGTAAGGATGCTGATGCTGCGGCATTACTCTCCAAGGAAGCGGCTCCGGCAGGACGTGTAATGGAAGAGGCGCTCGGTGAGTTGTCCGACCATAACAAAGAACGCAACAAGATACGCTTTGAACAAGCATCCAAAGAGTACAATAATTCCCGTACTATAATGTTCGGCCTGGGTGCCGCTGCTATCCTGATCGCCCTCATTACCGCCTTTTTCCTGACCCGTGGCATCACCCATCCGATCAACGAGGCTCTGGCTGTTGCCAACGCCCTGGCAAAAGGCGATCTGACCATCTCGGTGGTATCGAGATCAAAGGACGAAACCGGCCAGATGATGACGGCTATCGCCAACATGGTTGAAAAACTGAAGCAGGTTGTCGGTGAAGTCATGGGCGCTTCCGATAACGTTGCTTCGGGCAGCCAGGAACTTTCTTCCACGGCCCAGCAGATGAGCCAGGGGGCTACTGAACAGGCAGCTTCAGCCGAGGAAATTTCGTCCAGTATGGAAGAGATGGCCTCCAGTATCCGCCAGAATACCGACAACGCCATGCAGACAGAAAAGATCTCCATCAAGAGTTCTGTCGATGCCAAAGAAGGGGGCAAGGCGGTGGTTGAGACGGTTGCCGCGATGAAGGAGATCGCTTCCAAGATCGGCATTATCGAGGAGATCGCCCGCCAGACCAACCTGTTGGCTCTGAATGCTGCCATTGAAGCGGCCCGTGCCGGCGAGCATGGCAAAGGTTTTGCGGTGGTTGCATCCGAAGTCCGCAAACTGGCAGAGCGGAGCCAGTCGGCCGCCGGAGAAATTTCCAGCCTCTCCACCCGCAGTGTGGCAATTGCCGAACAGGCGGGCGAGATGCTGACCAGGATGGTGCCGGATATTCAGAAAACCGCCGAACTGGTGCAGGAGATCACCGCTTCCAGCAAGGAACAAGATACCGGTGCCGAGCAGATCAACAAGGCCATTCAGCAGCTCGATCAGGTCATCCAGCAGAATGCTTCCGCTTCCGAAGAGATGGCATCTACCTCTGAAGAACTATCCAGCCAGGCTGAACAGCTGCAGCACTCCATCAGCTTCTTTGATATCGGCAACGCGGGGCGGCGCACAGCATCCGCTGCAACGGCACATAAACCGGCCCACAAGGTTCAGGTTGCCCACGCCAAAAGCGGTGCTGCTGCGCAGTCGCAGGCAAAACGCACCCCTGGCGGCGGCGTAAACCTGCAGCTTGGCCAGGCCGGTCCGGATCACCTGGATGATGAGTTTGAGAAATTCTGACAATAGCTCCCCCCCCCTTGACGGACCCTCTGGGGCCTAAAGGAGGGGGTCGGGGGGTGGGTGAAGCTGCAATGTACTACTCCGTGGCAAAGTCCCCCCCACCCTAACCCTCCCCCGCCAGGGGGGAGGGGACTTTGCACTCTAATATAGGAGCTTTTATGTCCATATCAACAATATCCGAAACAACCCAATACCTGACCTTCAAACTCGACGAGGAGATTTTTGCCCTTGATGTGGCCAAGGTACGGGAAATTCTGGAATACAGCAGCGTCACCAAGGTACCGCAAACCCCCGAATTTATGCGGGGGGTCATTAATCTGCGCGGCAGTGTCGTTCCGGTGATTGATCTGCGTCTTAAATTCGGCATGACAGCAACCGAGCAGAGCGTAAACACCTGCATCATCGTGACGGAGGTGGCGATGGAAGGTGAAACCGTCCTACTGGGGGCGTTGGCCGACTCGGTGCAGGAGGTGAACGAGATGGAGCCTGCCCAGATCGAGGCCGCCCCCCATATCGGCACAAAGCTCAATACCGATTTTATCAAGGGGATGGGAAAGCAGGACAGCAATTTCGTGATGATCCTGGATATTGACACGGTGTTCAATTCAGGAGATCTGGAGGATATACGGAGTGCAGGTTAACCGGAAGTCTAACGATACAAGCGGTAAAACAAATGAGAAAGGAGCAAATACCAATGTCGTTGGCTCAATTATCACCGATCAGCGTTCAAGGCAACTCTTCACAATTCAATCCGCAGGTAGCGGCTTACAAAAATTCACCCCCTGCCCACGCCGTGAATACAGCCCAGAAAGCGGTACAGGCAAGTAATACGGACACCGTTACAATCTCAAGCCAGGCGCTGCAGATGGCAGGCAGGAATGCTGCTGTTGAAAAAGAATCCACAAAAAATGTCTCTTAATTCTAATTAGTCCCATGGATCATACAAGAGGGACAAAATTTTTAGGACTGGACTCCAATGAAAATCCTGGTTGTTGACGACAACAATGATGATCGTAAAGTGCTTCGCTACGTTCTGGAGGCCCATGGGCACGAAGTCATTGAGGCCGTCAACGGAGTGGAAGGTCTTCAGGCGGCCTCTGCTTACGGATTTGACCTGGTACTGTCCGACGTGATGATGCCGGTCATGGACGGTTTCCAGTTTTTGCGAAATATCAGAGTATCAAGTTCTGTACCGTTTATTTTCTACTCGGCGGTATACGACAGCAGCAACGACATGCAGCTTGCCACCTCTCTGGGGGTGAACGGCTACATAATCAAACCGAAGTCCCCGATCGAGTTAATGGAAGAAATCGAACGGATCGTCTGCGCAGAGCAAAAGGAGAAATCCGGAGTTATTGAGGGTGATGCCCAGTACCTGAAGAGATACAGTCAGGTTGTGGTGTCAAAGCTTGAAGAAAAAGTTCGGGCGCTGGAAGAGGCCCTGGCCGAGCGCAAGAAGATGGAGCAGCGCCTGTCTGACATGACGGTGGAGCTCTCTCTGGCCGAGGAGCGGGAACGGCGGCGTATCGCTGCAGAACTTCACGATAATATCGGACAGACCCTGTTGCTCGGGAAGATAAAACTCGGTTCGTTGATCAAAGCGATTCCCCCGGGCATCGACAAGAATGAGTACGAAGAGATTCTGACGCTGCAAGAACAGGTAATCCGGGCCATCCGCTCGCTGACCCAGCAGTTGTCTCCACCGATCCTGTCCGGGGCCGGGCTGGAAGCGGCGCTGGAGTGGCTGGGCAAACGGATGGATGATGATTTCGGTCTGCAGGTGACATTTGTTGACGATCGAAAACCGAAGCCGCTTAGCGAGGATATACGCGCCATCGTTTTTCAGGCATGTCGTGAGTTGCTCATCAATGTTGCCAAGCACGCGGAAACCGAATCAGCGCGGGTTACTGTCGGCAGAGAGGGCGATATGCTCTATCTCACGGTCGAGGATAACGGAAGGGGCTTTGATCCGGTAAAAGGTGCAATCGGCGTTTCGTGGGACAGCGGGTTCGGGCTCTTCAACATCCGGGAGCGGCTCAAGCACCTGGGTGGCGAGCTAATGCTTGAATCCGCTCCGGGCCAAGGGACGCGTGTTACCCTGCGGGTGGGGCTGACGGTGAAAAATGGGTAAAATGTAGGGGCGCTGCTTGCCGCGCCCGGATTGGGCGGAGCAAGCGCCGCCCCTGGGATTTTCAACGGGAGTTTTTATGAGCATCAGACTGTTGCTGGTGGATGACCATACGATAATGCGGCAGGGATTGAAGGCTCTTCTGAAAAATGAGGCTGATATCGAGGTGATAGCCGAGGCCGCCAACGGCCTGGAAGCGATCCGGCTGGCGCGGGAGTTCTCCCCGGACGTGATCGTCATGGACATGACCATGCCGGAGGTAAACGGTATCGAGGCGTCACGACAGATCCTGGCGGAGAACCCCGCCATCAGAATCATCATCCTTTCCATGGTGCTGGATCGGACGTGCGTGGCGGAGGCGCTGAAGTCCGGAGCCACGGGATATGTCCTCAAGGATTGCGCCTCCGATGAACTGGTTTTGGCCATCCGTACCGCCATGGGGGGATTCCCCTACCTCTGCCGCGAGGTTACTGCACTGGTTATCAAAAACTTCACCCAGGACGATGCCGATCGCCCCGGCGACCAGCAATCGCCGCTTTCCAAACGTGAACTGGATGTGCTGCGACTCATCGCCGACGGCAAGAACTCCAAGGAAATGGGCTTTCACTTCGGCGTCAGTGTCAAGACCATTGAGGCCCAGCGCATGAACATCATGAAAAAACTGAATCTGTACAGTGTGGCAGGACTGACCAAGTATGCCTTGCGCGAAGGTTTGACCAGCATCGAATAATTTCCAATTCCAAATCTAAGCGCTATCATTGTTGGCTCGTCTTCGGCACTTCAACGTACGGATTAGTACGTTTCAGCGCCTCAATCCTCGCCGCCTTGATTTCATCTTTGATTTGAAATTGGTATACCCCCCCGTTTTCACAGATCCTTCATACCCCTCTCATGAGCCATTCCCTTACTCTCTCATTAAGGTTATTCGAACCCGTTTTTCCCTATCGCCTGATATCAATTGAAGCAGCGCAGAGGATAGAATGAAGTCGTGGGAATGTTTTGTTCCACGGCTTTTTTGTATCTAACCACACAAGCGATCCGAGGCGTTCCATGAACAAACAGCTACGGACGAAGAGCGGGAAAATCCGGAATAACAGGAAATATCGCCGGACGCATCAGGAGTCGGCAGACAATTACGCCTATTCCGTCACCGTCAAGGACGGCGTACCGGTGGAAACAATCCATCAGCCGGGGTGCGAACGGATAACCGGCCATACTCTGGAGGAGTTCAACACCGATTCCGGTCTTTGGTACCGGATCGTTCATGAGGATGACCGCCCTCTGGTATTTGGCATGGCGAAACTCATGCTGGCCGATCCGGACAACCACACTCTGGAGTACCGTATCCTGCACAAGGACGGGTCCATACGCTGGGTCTCGAACACCCTGGCTCCCAGCCCTGCCAGGCAAAACGCTCCGCTTCAGAACAACGACCATTCAGGCGGCACCCTCATGTTCTATGACGGGATTGTCACCGAGATCACCCGGCGTAAGACGATCGATGAAGAGTTGACGCGCCGGATGGAGAAAAAGACCTTCTTCCGACACGGAGGATGCCATGCGAACAGATGATTCGAGCCAGCTGTCCGGGCAATCCCCGATCAAGAAATTCTTCATCGCCGCTCTTCTTGCCTGGTCCACCCTCGCCATTATCGCGACAATATGGGAATGCCTGGACAACAAGGCGATCATGACCACCAACGCCAAGACCATGGCTCGCGCCAGCATTGAAAAGGATATTATGTTCCGTCGCTGGGCTGCCGAACATGGCGGAGTGTATGTCCCGGTAACCGGCAAAACGCCTCCCAACCCCTGGCTGAAGGTTCCGGAACGGGATATCGTCACTCCGTCGGGGAAACTGCTGACCCTCATGAATCCAGCCTATATGACCAGACAGATCTTCGAGATCGGCCAGTTGTCCCCCAACTTCCCGCAAGGGCATATCACCAGTCTGAAACCGATCCGCCCGGAAAACGGCCCCGACCCCTGGGAAACCGGAGCATTGACCGCAATCGAGAAAGGGGTGGAACAGCAGGGGGAGTTTCAGGTCATAGGAGGGAAAACGGTTTTCCGCTACATGTACCCGCTTGTGACTGAAAAACCTTGTCTGAAATGCCATGCGTCACAAGGGTACCGGGAGGGGATGATGCGCGGCGGTATCAGCGTTGCCATACCGACAGCGGAGCTTGATCGCGCGTTACGGCAAAGTAATGTGAACCATGTTTCCATCATAGGCGTTGTCTGGCTCATGGGACTTGGCGGAATCTGGGTCGGCTTCCGCAGGATCAGCTCCGACGCCATCTCGCTCACGGCCCAACGGGACAATCTCAACGCCGTTTTTGACGCATCGCCGATGCCGATGCTGCTGGTTAATGAGCAGATAACGGTTGTTCGGTGCAACCAGGCTTTCAAGGAGTACTGCATCAATTACGATGCTCTCTCCGACAAGCGCTGCGGAGCACTCCTGAAATGCACCAACGCCGAAGCGGAGCCGGACGGATGCGGCACTACTCCTTCGTGCAAGTCATGCAATCTCTTGCGCGCTCTGCAAGAGGGAGTGAGAAACGGACAATCTACCAGCGGCGAGACAACTATTATTCGAGACGAATATGACGGAAGCGCATCGGAGGCCTGGGTGCTTTTCGGCGTGCAAGCGGTTTCTTTAGATGGTCAACGCCATGCACTGCTGTCGTTCATGGATATTACCGGCCGTAAGCATCTTGAGGAGAAACTCGCCTCTCGCGAGCAGGAGTTTCGCGCTCTGGCGGAAAACTCGCCCGATGTCATTGCCCGCTACGATCGTTTCTGTCGCCGTCTCTACGTCAATCCAGCCATGAAACATTTGGCAGAAGAATCAGCCGATCTCCTGACCGGCGCTACTCCCACCGAGAAATTCGTCGTTAATCGGGAGGTGGGTGCGCAGGTACAGAACGCTGTGGAACGGGTTCTTGAGTCGGGCGTTGCGCAGGAGAGCGAACTGGTATGGAAGGATTCCAGTGGAGTGATGCGTTATTTCCAGGGGAGGTACGTGCCCGAATTCGGTACGGATGGAACGGTTGAGAGCGTTCTTGGCATAACGCGGGATATTACTTCGCTGCGGAGAACTGAGGCTCAATTACTGCATGTGCAGAAGATGGAATCCATCGGCACCCTGGCCGGTGGTGTGGCTCACGATTTCAACAATATTCTTACCGTAATCGGCGGTTATGCCGAATTGCTCTGCATCTCACTCAAGGACGATGAGCGCAGGTTTTCATTTGCTCATGAAATATCCGCATCCGTCGTTCGGGGAGCAGAGATGACCAAGAGTCTTCTGATGTTCAGCGGCAAGCACGAACCTCAGAAGCAGTATGACAACCTCAACAGAATTGTCGCCAATCTGCAAAAAAGCATGTCACGGCTGCTCCGATCCGACATTACTCTCACCTTCATGCTTTCAGCCGACCAGCTCCCGATTTTCGCAGATCGGATCCAGATCGAACAGATATTGATCAATCTTATCGTAAACGCGAGGGACGCCCTCGCCTCCGGCGGCAGGATCCATATTGAAACATCACGTGTGGATATAGACGAAGAGCTTGTAGCCGGCGGCGCAACCCTTTCTCCGGGAAGCTACGGGCTCGTCACCGTTGGGGACGACGGGACCGGAATGGACGCTGAAACGGTGGGAAGAATCTTCGAACCGTTTTTCACCACCAAAGAGCTTGGCAAGGGAACCGGCCTCGGTCTGGCCATCGTCTTTGGCATCGTAGGGAATAACAATGGCCAAATCTCCGTGGAAAGTGAGCCGGGCAAAGGTTCGACCTTCGGGCTTTATCTGCCGATTTATACGGGGGATGAACCGCAGAAAAATGTGCCGGTTCCGGACGCCGCTGAATTTTATGGCAATGAGACGATATTGGTTGTCGATGATGATCAGACGGTGCTGACGGTAACCGTTAAATTACTTAACATGTTTGGCTACACAACCCTTACCGCCACCGACGGAGTGGAAGCGGTGGCGGTTTTCGAGGCGCATCGCGATGAAATCCAGGCTGTGGTCACCGATCTTATGATGCCGCGCATGAACGGCCGAGAGGCCATTGAACTGATCCGACGTCAAAAACCGGGTCTGCCGGTTATCCTCGCCAGCGGGTACACCGACGACATCATTGACCTCGCAGCAATCGAAGCGCTGGATGTCATATTTCTGCAAAAGCCGCTGCTGCTGAAAAAACTGCTGGCGGCGATCCGCGACGGGCTGAACAGATAGAAGAAGGATCATAGATTGAAGAACAATATGTCCGGCAGGCGATCAATAAGACGCCTGCCGTTCTTTATTCCGGTGATAATCAAATATTATCTGCCTGTCTTGACTTTCACTTAACAAGAGATATGATTTTGTTTAAACCGGTTCAAACGGGGTAATACATGCTGAAGCAGGTCATGAGCCAATATAACGAAGCGATCATGGACACTGACCGTGACAGGGCGCTGCAGATAGTGCACGTTGCCGTTGATCTGGGGATTTCACCGGAAGAGATTGTATTCAATGTCGTGGTGCCTGCCATTGAACTGATGATGCAATCAATCAGCGAAAATCAGGGCATCAGTCTGGCCCAGCACTTCATGGCCGCCCAGATTGCCTCGGAAGTGGTCGATGAGATGGTGCCGCTATTTGCAAAAGCTCCTGAAATTGTCGGCACGGTTGTTATCGGTACTTCCCAGGGGGATTTTCACGGCCTGGGCAAAAGGATCGTCAGCGGCTGTCTGAAAGCAATGATGGTAGAAGTGATCGATCTCGGACTCAACGTGGCTCCGGAACGCTTCATTGATGAGGCGCTTGCCCGGAATGCCCAGGTTATTGCCATATCGTCCATGATGGTACACACGGCAACAGGCGAAAACGGCTGTCGCCGGGTACGCAAGCTTCTGAAGGAACGTGACCTGGAGGATCGTATCCGGATCGCCGTTGGGGGGGCGCCGTATCGCTTTGATCCGGACTTATTCAAGAGTGTGGGGGCGGATGGCTGGGCCGAAAACGGCGTGACGGCCGGGAGAGTTATCACCGATCTGATCCGGGAGGTGCGGAGATGATGACAGGCATGGAACGGCTTGTCGCTGCAATCGACGGCACCCCGGCCGATCGGATTCCGGTATTTTGCAACCTGCTGGACCAGGGGGCGAAAGAGTTGGGACTACCCCTGGAGGAGTATTATTCCAGTGGTGAGCATGTAGCCGAGGCGCAGCTCAAGATGCGCGCAAAATACGGTTACGACTGTCTATGGAGCCTCTTTTACGTCGGGAAGGAGGCCGAACTGCTGGGGTGCCGCAAGATAATCTTTGCCAAGGACGGCCCCCCGAATGTCGGCGAGATGGTCATCAAGAAATACGACGACATCGCCAGGCTGCAGGTGCCTGACGACATCACCTCGCATCCCGCCTTCGCCGAAGAGCTGAAATGCCTCCGTATCCTCAAGGCCGAAGCAGGTGGCAAGTATCCGATCTGCGCCTATCTGACCGCCTCCATGACCATGCCCGCCATCTTGATGGGAATGGAAAAATGGCTGCAGATGCTCATGATGGGGCCGAACGACCTGCGCGACGAACTGCTGACCAAATGCTCGGATTTTTTTCAGAAACAGGTCGCCGCCTACCGCGCTGCCGGCGCTGATGTCCTCGTCTATTCCAATCCCTTCGGTTCAACCGACGTTATCCCGCGCACGTTCTTCAACGAATTATCACTCCCCTGGATGGTACGGGATCTGACGCCGGGAGGTACATCCGGGATTGTCTACTACTGCGGCAGCGCCCGTTTCAACAACGTCATCAGATCGGTAATTGAGCATCTGGGGATCGGTGTGTTCTATCTCAGCCCGATGGACGATATTGCCGAGGGGAAACAACTTGTTGCCGGGCGTGGCCTGACCTGCGGGGTGATTAACGATATCATGCTCCTCGAATGGTCAAAAGAGGAGATTCGGGCTGAGGTCAAGCGGATGATTGCGGCCGGCAAGCAGGGGGGGAAGTTCCTGTTCGGCACGCTGGTCATGCCGTATAACATCCCTGAGGAGAATATCCGGACAATGCTGGAGGCGGCCTACGAATACGGGAGTTTTGAATGCCCATGACACCTGCCGCCCCCCCACCTCCGCTCATTCTCGGTTGCGGAATTCTGCAAAAGGAGATCCGTTTTCTGATTAAGAAAAACGGCTGGGCGCTCGAGACACATTTTCTTGATTCGGCACTGCATATCGACTTTGACAAGCTTTCCCTGGCGCTGACTTCGACCCTCAGTCACCTTGCCGGACGTGAGGGTTTTGTGTTCTATGGCGCCTGCCATCCGCTGATGGGATCTATACTGCATGCTGCCGGGACATACCGGACCGCGGGCCAGAACTGCGTAGAGATGCTCCTGGGAGAAGAACTATTCACCAAAGAGCTGGAACAGGGGGCTTTTTTTCTCCTTGAGGAGTGGGCGCACCGCTGGGAGCGGATTGTAACCGCAACCATGGGGACAAACCGGGAGGTCATTCGGGAGATGTATCAAGGGGACCGGGGCTATCTGCTCTGCCTCTCGACTCCCTGCTCGGGAGATTTCAGGAAAGAGGCAGAGGAGGCCGGCAGGCTGGTGGGGCTTCCCCTCCGCTGGCTGGATGTGTCGCTGGATCATCTGGAAATGGTGCTGCAGGAAGCAATAGACAGGAAAAAGCGGGAATCGCCATGTCGGAGATGACAGCCATAGCCACAGAAGAGCTGCTGCACCTGAAAGAACGTGCCGGGAAACTGGCCATGGACAAGTCGTACCTCCAGTTGGTCATTAACCTGATGAACAAGGTCAGCGCCGCTCAAGGGCTTGATAATACGATCGATAGCCTGCTGAATAATATCCTCAATGTCCTGGGCGGTGCCAACATTATCCTCTACTATCTGATCGATAATGAACTGTACTATGCGGATATCTTCGGGAAGCGAATGAAGCCCGATCGCATCGACGATGCGCTCGTCAGAAGGGCAATGGATTCCGGCGAACCATGTGAACATGAGCACGATTTCGAAGATACACAGATGCAGACCACCGCGTTCTCCAAGGCCTACACCTGGGTATTTCCTCTGCTGGCGGGGAGTGAAAAAATAGGGGTGATCAAGCTGGAGTGCCTGCATATCGGCATGCGTGAGTTGTATGGCACATTGCCGACCTTTTTCAATTATGTTGCAAGTGTCATCAAGAACGAAATACAGAGCCACACCCGTCTCCAACTGGCATTTGATCAACTGGAGGAGATGAATGAAGAACTTGAGATGGAGATTGATGAGCGCGAACAAGCCGAGAAAAAGCTACAGGAAAATACCGACGAGCTGATGGCCGGCAATATCGAGCTGCAACGGGCGTATGACAACCTGAAGATGGTCCAGTCCCAACTTCTCCAGCAGGACAAGATGGCATCCATTGGTCAACTGGCGGCTGGAGTGGCCCATGAGATCAACAACCCGATGGGATTTATCATCAGTAATCTGGGGAGCCTCGAAAAGTACGTTGAGAAGATGACCTCCTACCTGGATGCAAATGAACAGTACTTTGCCGGCTGCGAACCGGCCGTCCTGGAGTTTCTGGTTCAGGAGAAAAACAGATTCAAAATCGATCGAATCCGCAAGGATCTTCCGGACCTGATACGTGAATCCCTTGAAGGGGCGGAGCGGGTACGCAAGATTGTTCAGGATCTGAAGAGCTTCTCCCGGGTGGACGGTACGGCGTTTGCCACTGCCGACATCAATGAAGGGCTTGACAGCACCATTTCCATTGCCTGGAACGAACTGAAATACAAAGCGACCGTGATCAGGGAGTATGGTTCGCTGCCGCAGATTCGGTGCAATATGGGGCAGCTGAACCAGGTCTTTTTGAACATTCTGGTGAACGCCGCTCATGCTATTGACGATCATGGGGAAATCCGCATATCAACCCGGGAAGAGAACGGCACAGTCATAATTGCCATCAGCGACAGCGGCAGTGGTATTGCCCCTGAAAATATACCGCGTATCTTCGACCCGTTTTTTACCACCAAAGAGGTCGGGAAGGGAACCGGGCTCGGTCTTGCCATAGCCTACGACATTGTTGTCAACAAACACGCGGGGAGTATCGAGGTTACGAGCGAAGTCGGCGTCGGAACGACCGTTACCATCATGCTGCCGATGAGAGAGCAACGTGTTGACGATGCAGTTACTTCAGACGAAATCGTCAGCAGGGAGATGCATACATGCCTGAAACCGTAACCATATCTGCAGGTAAACTGACATATCTGGAGGAGCGCGCCAGGATTCTGGCCCAGGAGAAGTCGTACCTCCAGATGGTTATGCGGCTGATTAGCCGGGTCAGCGAAGCCTCGGGAGTTGAAGACACGGTCGACTGCATAATGCGCAACATTCTTGATGTCATCGGTGGCGTCAACATTATCCTCTATTACTGGATCGACGGCGATATCTTCTCTGCTGACGTCTACGGAACGAAGGAAAAGCATGACGCCATCGACGACGATCTGGTCCTGAAAGTACAGACAACCCGCGAACCGATCGAGGTTGAGCACGACTCCAGCGACACCCGGATGATACTGCCGGTGATCTCCAATGCTTACACCTGGGTCTATCCGCTCCTGGTGGGGAATGATCTTGTCGGCGTGCTCAAGATGGAGAGCCTCCATATCAGTATGCGGAGGTTGTATGAACAGCTGCCGACCTTTTTCAACTTCACCGCACTGGTATTGAAGAACGAGTTTTTCGGACAGTCACGTCTCAAACTGGCTAATGACCAATTGAGCAAGATAAACGATGAGCTTGAGGAGGAGATCAAGGCACGTAAGCTTGCCGAGGAGGAGCTCAAACAGTCCCGTGATGATCTGGAATATCAGGTTTCAGAGCGGACAGCAGAACTGGAGGCGCAGCATGTTCGTCAGGAAGAGCAGATCCGGCAGCGCACTGCGGAATTGCTGGAACGGGGCAGCGAACTGCAGGGCAACCAGCAGGCACTGATGAATATTGTGGATGATCTTAACCAGAAGACCGACGAACTGGAACAGGCAAATGCCAAACTGATGGAGCTGGACCGTTTGAAATCGATGTTCATCGCCTCGATGAGCCACGAATTGCGGACTCCGCTCAACTCGATCATCGGTTTTTCCAGTATCATCCGTGATGAATGGCTCGGCCCGGTCAACCTGGAACAGAAGGAGAACCTTGATACCATCCAGCGTTCGGGAAAGCATCTGCTCAGCCTGATCAACGACGTGATCGACGTTTCCAAGATCGAGGCCGGCAGGATTGAGACCTGTTTTGAGGAGTTTGACCTGTACGACCTGTTGACGGAAGCGGTTCGGTATGTGGAAAAAGATCTTAAAGACAAGGGGCTGGAACTGCACCTGGACATCAATCATCACGCCGTTTTCACCGACAAACGCCGGCTTATGCAATGCGTCATCAATCTGCTGAGCAATGCGGTGAAGTTTACCGAACATGGCACGGTTTCCGTAGTTTCTGCCATGAACGACAGCGGACCGTGTGCCGGGGGACGGAGCCAGTCCGGCACAGCCGCCTCGTGGATCGATATTGCGATTGGCGACACCGGGATCGGCATCACCAGTGAAGACGTTCCCCGGCTCTTTGAGCCATTTGTGCGTCTGGAATCTCCGATGAAAGTCATCGTGCCGGGAACCGGACTCGGCCTTTATCTGACCAAAAAGCTTGTTGTGGAAGTTCTTGGCGGTGATATACTCTGCAAAAGCACAATCGGCGTGGGAAGCACCTTCATTCTGACGTTTCCGGAGCGAGTTTATGAAAAGAGTACTGGTAGTAGAGGATAACAGCGACAACCTGCGGCTCATCTCCTATGCCCTGCGACGCTACGGCTACGAGGTAATTGCCGCCGATACCGGGGTGAAGGGGGTGGATATGGCCACATCGGAGCACCCCGTTTTCATCATCATGGACATCAACCTGCCCGACATCGATGGCCTTGAAGCCACCCGGCGCATTCGCCGGAGCGGGGCAAACGGGGATATTCCGATCATAGCCATTACCTCCAATGCGATGGCCGGAGATATGGCCATGGTTCTGGCCGCCGGCTGTACCGGTTATTTCGAAAAACCGATCGATCCGTTGATCATCATGGATAAGATCCATGCCCTGCTAGGTTGGCCCGTGGGGAGGGAACACCATGAATGTCCTAATCGTTGAAGACAATTCCGCCGCCAGGAAACTTCTGCGCATTACTTTTGAACACTACAAATGTACTGTTATCGAAGCAGAGGATGGCGTGGAAGGTCTTGAGCTGGCCGCTCGCCATAAGCCGGACATTATCATTTCCGACGCGCTGATGCCTCGCATGGACGGTTTTCAGCTGCTTCGGGCGCTTAAGGTCGATCCGGAGCTCAAATCAATCCCCTTTGTTTTCTATTCATCCACCTATACCGGCGAAAAGGAGATAGAGCTGGCTCTGTCGCTCGGCGCGGAAACATTTGTTTCCAAACCGGTAGAACCTGCCGTACTCTGGGAAAAGACCTGCTCCATCATGAACGATTGGGAGGCACGGCAGAGAAAACCTGCGCACCAGGCAACAGGCGATACTGATGAACAGTACCTTCGCGAATACAGCCGGATTGTGGCGAACAAGCTGGAAGAGAAGGTGCATGAGCTGGAAGAGGAGCTGGCTCTGCGCGCACAGGCCGAAGAAGAATTGCGCCGCCTGAATGCAGAGTTGACCAGGGAAATCGACGAACGCGGAAAAGCAGAAAGGGCCCTCAGGGAGCAGGAAGAGGAGCTGGCAATGATCTTTGAGGCTGCCCCGTTCATCATGTTGCTGCTTGACGGCGAACGAAAGGTCTGCCGGGCCAACGGTATGGCATACTCTTTTACCGGTACAGCAATCAGTGACATGATTGGCCGCCGGAGCGGCGAAGCGTTACGCTGCCTTCACTCCGTCGACTCCCCGGAGGGATGCGGTTCCGGCATATCCTGTCGCGACTGTAACATCCGAAAAACAGTTATGGACACTTTTGAGAGCGGGAATAGCCATCATCAGGTGGAGACGAGTTTGCCGTTCTCTGTTCAGGGAAAGGAACAGACTATTCAGTTTCTCCTTTCAACGACAAAAGTAATGGTTGGACGTCAGACGATGGTTCTGATCAGCCTTCAGGATATCAGCGAGTACAAAAAACTTGAAGCAGAGCTGCGTCATGTACAAAAAATGGAATCTATCGGTACCATGGCTGGCGGTATAGCCCATGATTTCAACAACATTCTTACCGTTATCATCGGCTACAGCCAGATTGCCCTCTTGAAAATGAGCGACGACGATTCCCAGCAGGAGAATGTCAAACAGATACTTGCGTCGGCGGAGCGGGCTGCCAATCTGACGAGAGATCTTCTTCTTTTCAGCAGGAAAAAGGTTGGCGACAAGAAGAATGAGGATCTGAACGATATTGTGCGATCATTGGAAAAGTTCCTGCATCGGATTATCGGCGAGGATATTGCCTGCACGGTTAATCCGGGTAACGAAGCGATGCCGATCCTCGCCGATGCTCACCAGATTGAACAGGTTCTGATGAACTTTGCCACCAATGCACGGGACGCCATGCCGAATGGCGGCTCCTTGTCAATCGCCACCGAACGGATCCAGCTTGATGAGGAGGATATTACATCACTTGGCTGCGGCGAGTGCGGTGAGTATGCCGTACTGACCGTTACTGATACCGGTATTGGTATGGATGACAAAACGCGCCAACAAATCTTCGACCCGTTTTTTACGACAAAAGAGGTCGGTAAGGGGACAGGTCTTGGACTGGCGGTCGTCTACGGTATTATCAGGCAGCATGACGGGCAGATAACTGTTGACAGCGAGCCAGGTCACGGGACGACATTCCGGGTATACCTGCCGGTAACCAGAGCAGCGGCGAAAGAAAATAAAATCGATCAGAATCATAAACAATCTGTCAGGGGCGCTGAGACGATACTTCTGGCGGAGGATGAAGAGAGCCTTCGGAATATGTCTCAGTCGCTGCTTGAAAGTTTCGGTTATACGGTTATAAGTGCGGTAGACGGGGAAGATGCGGTGAAAAAATTCCGTGAGAACAGGAAACAGATCCGGCTTCTTCTGTTCGACGTGGTCATGCCGAAAAAAAACGGGATAGATGCCTACGATGAAATCAGGGCGATCAAGCCGGACATAAAGGTGATATTTGCAAGTGGCTATTCAACTGAAGCTGTTCAGCAGAAAGCTCTGACCAACGAAAATGTCATATCGATCGCCAAGCCCTATTTACCATCCAATCTGCTTGCTTTGGTACGAAGTGTGCTGGACAAAAAATGAAGTTATTCCAATTCCAAATCAAAGCGCTATCATCGTTGGCTCGTCTTCGGCACCTCGACGTACTGAATCAGTACGCCTCGGCGTCTCAATCCTCGCCGCCTTGATTTCATCTTTGATTTGAAATTGGTATTAGCACTCCCCTCCTCAGTTATGCGCAAGCTTCTGCGCCTCTTTCGCGTTGGCCTGAAACAGATTGGCGGTCTCAAACACGAGATTCAAGGTTCCACGATACCCCACCCAGACCTTCTGGTGGGCTCCCAGACGATCAAACACCGGTAGGCCGGCCCGCAGGTGGGCCCCGATTTTAAGCTTGTTAGCCGCCTGGCGGCCATTTGAGTTTGCCACGATCAGGTCAGCCCCGATTGCCGTCGTCTCCAGATCCTCCAGATCACCAACAAACACATTCCCCCCCGGCAGAGTATCAAGACCTCTGGTGCGGGTGGCAGAAAGCGCCCCTTGAATTTCACACCCCATTCCGGCTAGGAAACCGGTCAAGGTCTTGAGGTTGTCCGACTCCAGGGCGAGGGCGACCTTCTTGGTACCGAACTGGTAGTGACTGTCCACCATGGCATCCATGAGGCGACTGCGCCAGCGGCGATGTTTTTCCGGTATCGGCCTGCCGCTGATGGCAGACAAGGCTGCCATGAACCGGTCAGTCTCGGCCAGTCCGGTTAGCGAGGTGAAGCCGTAGGCCGGAATAGCAAATTTTCCTTTGAGCTTGAGGGCGGCTTTCGCCAGCGAATCTCCGACGTACAGTGTCGCACAGCTGCACCCGGCTTTCCTGATCTCTGCAACGGTAATACCGCCGGTTGAAAGTGGTGATACGACGTCGTCAATATGACCGTCCATGGCATTGGAAATATCCGGAATTGTCAGTGCCTTCAGGCCGAATGACTCGACCAGCTCTTTCAGCTCTTCCACATCCGCCGGAGTCAGATGTGCTCCCGGCAGCAGATTGACCTGATTCGGTACGACCGCACCACCTTCCGCCAGAGTAGAGACAATTGCCTCCACCGCTGCGGCGTAGCCCTCCTGCAGCGAACCGCAGTAATCCGGAGTAGAGGCCCAGATAACCGGGACAGCATCATGTTCCGGATGTTCTGACCGGAACTCTGTTATGATTTTATGAACATCATCACCCATGGTTTCCGTCAAGCCGGTGGTCATCACGCCGACTACTTCAGGATGAAACTTCTCGATCACCCGCCCGATCCCCTTTTTAAGGTTTTCCCAGCCGCCGAAGATCGCACTGTCCTCGCTCATCGCGGTAGCATTCAGGGCGATCGATTCCTTGTAATGCCGCGACAACTGCAGCCGTATAAAGGTCGAGCACCCCTGGGCACCGTGCAGCAGGCCAAGCATGTTGTTGATACCCAGATAGGCCATGGTGGCCCCGAGTGCCGGCGAATTCTTCTGCGGGTTTACGGTTGCCGCTTTTCCCCCTCCCCCTTGACGGGGGAGGGCCGGGGTGGGGGTGACGCTGCAATTTTCAGCATTGCTGCTAATGGCAACTTCCCCCTCCCCCTGTCCCCCTCCTTTAGGCCCCAGAGGGTCCGCCGGGGGAGGGGGAAATGCCATCGATTCCGCCGACGGCATCGGCAATGCCAGAAACGTCTCGGCGTGGTGTAGGGGCAATTCATGTATTGCCCCGGCGCCATACCCTTCTTCCCACGGAGCGGGAGTATTCAGGGTCGGCCAGATCGGGTTGTTGACGGTCATATCCAGCTGCCGGGAAAACGTTACCATCCCCTCGTACCCGGCATAGGGATGACTGCGGCCATGATTGATGTCCATGAACGGTGTTTTGGTTTTGAGCGCCAAAAACTTGGTCTTGCCGCCGGCAACGATCAGATCCGGCCGCTTGGCATGCATGACTTCCAACAGGCCGGCGGTGGAGGTGTCCTCGATGATCTGGGCATCCTTGTGCATCAACCCTTTCATGCGGTAAAAATCCTCCAGGGTCGAGTTCTGCGTCCCGGCCGCCAGCACTTCTACCCCCAATTCACTCAAGGCATTGACCATCGACCAGGTTTTGACACCGCCGGTGAACAGCACCGCCGTCTTCCCTTCCAGGCGCGCCCGGTACGGTGCAATGGCCGCGCGGCATTTCGCCTCTTCCTCATGAATCAGCCGCTCCACCCGATCCTGCATGGTCCGTTTTTCCAGCCCGCCCACGATGTTGTCCAGTTCACGGGCTATATCACGCAGAGCCTTTGCCGTATCGGTCATACCGTAGAACGATTCCTCCAGATAGGGCATGCCGTAGGTTTTCTGCATTTTCTTCGCAAGATTGGTCAGCGACTTGGAGCAGATGATGATATTGAGCTTTGCCCGGTGCGCGTAGCGCAGCTCTTCAAATTTTGCATCTCCGCTGAAGCAGGAGAGAACCTGGATCCCCAGCCGGTCAAAGAGCGGCAGCATGCCCCACAGGTCGCCGGCGATATTATACTCGCCAATGAGATTTATCGGGTATTCACCCAGGCTTGGTGGTTCGGTTGTGCCGATGACGTATTTAAACAGGATCTCTCCGGCCAGTCGGTTGCCGATGTTCTTGTCGCCGATAAACCCGGGTGTGTTGACCGGTATGATCGGAATTGCGATTTTTTCTGACGCGGCGGTACAAACCGCCTCAATATCATCGCCGGTCATGGCGGTTACACAGGTTGCATAGACGAAAATTGCTCTGGCCTGATCCGCATAGCGCTCGGCCAGTTCGAGGATCGCTTTATAGAGCTTCTTTTCCCCGCCGAAGATGACGTCATTTTCCAGCATCTCGGTGGTGAAACCACGCCGGTACAGCTGAGCATCACTGGAACGGGCCCCCCGGTTGTCCCATGAATTGCCGGCGCAGCCGATCGGGCCATGCACCAGATGGATTACGTCAGTGATCGGCATCAGCACGACCCGCGCACCGTCATAGGCACAGGAACGCTCCGTTCCTTCGCCCGGTTCTGATTTTTTGCAGAACTTTGGTGCGCCCTTGTCGTTTGTTTCGCAGTCGGTTACGTCGTAATAATCGGGCTTTGCCATACCTTATCTCCACCTTGTCACCAGTGCCTTGACTGCCATCGCCGTTGTCGCTGATCACAGGATACTCTTTAAAAAGCTGCCGTATTCTTTCAGTTAGCACGTGCCATGCCAACAGTTGCCAAGTAGATAACAGCTTGAAAATACAGCAATTACAATCATATCATGGCAATTGCTATTCTGAAGGTGCCGTTTTATTGTGCAGATACGCCCGGAGCTCTGTAAAAGCGGTATCCAGCTTGCTCAACCGCACAAAATAATGTAGGTTGCGTCAGTTTTTCTTTTCCCAAACGTTTCGAATGGAGGATCAGATGAGGAAGCTTAAAAAACTGGCTCACGGGATGATCTGCTTGACTGGGCTGATCCTGGTTGCTCCCGGTTTCTGCCCGGCTACGGAAACAATTACCATCAATGGCTCCGGCAGTGCTCTTGATATGATGAAGCCGCTGATTGCGGCTTATCAAAAAACCGATAAAAATGTACGCATCATCATGGATAAACCGTTGGGTAGTTCCGGAGGGATCAAGGCACTGCTGGCCGGAGCTCTGGACGTAGCCATAAGCAGCCGTCACCTCAAGCCGGAGGAGCTGTCAAAGGGGGCGCAACTGCAGCAGTACGGAAAGACCCCTCTGGTGATCATCACGGGAAATAACGTCCGTACAAAAAACCTCTCTACGCGGGAACTTGAAGATATCTACAGCGGCAAAACCGCTACCTGGAAGGATGGCGAAAACATCCGGGTGATTCTGCGCCCCCAGGAAGATATTGACAGCAAAATACTCGGCGCCCTTTCCCCCGGAATGGCAGCCGCCATGAATTCGGCCCGTTCCCGTTCCGGCATGATCGTCGCTGTCACCGACCCGGAGGCATACGCCGCCGTGATAAAGACTCCCGGTGGAGTGGGAGCAACCGGCATGACCAGTATCATTGTTGAAAAGCTTCCGGTTGCTTCAGTGCCGCTGAATGGTGTTGCAGCCTCTCCACAGGCACTGGCCAGCGGTGCCTATCCGCTTGCAAAGGAAATCAGTATTGTCACCACGCTGAAAACGCCCCCCTCTGCCCAAAAACTAATCAGCTTTATGAACTCTCCGAAAGGTCGGGCCATTGCCGCCAAAAACGGCGTTCTTGTCACCTCCGGGGCGGCGACACATAAATGATCCGGCAGAGCAGCAATAGTATGCAGAGGATCACCCTTGCTCTTGCCTGGGGTATTTCTCTGCTGATTGCACTGTTGGCTCCGAGTACCTTTTTTCTGGTTTCCTACCAAAGCCTGCAGAATTCACTCAAGTCTCAGACTGAACTCACTGTCTACGCCGTGAATGATATCATTGTTTCTAATCCGAAAATGTGGCGTTTCGCAGAGATCAGACTCTCGGAACTGCTGGAACGGCCGGCATTCGACCGTGTGCCGCAGGCCGTGAAATTGCTGGACGATACGGGTGAAGAGGTTGCAAAAAACCGCACACCCCTGGCTACGCCGCGAATATCTCATATTCACGAAATCCATGATGCCGGTACCGTTGTGGGGCGTGTCGTGGTAGCCCGTTCACTCCGGCCATTGCTGAAAAATACCGCTCTGGTCGCTCTTGGTTCAATCCTATGCGGGGCGCTCCTGTTTTACTTTTTCCGGAAATTACCGATAGAGGCCATCAATACGGCGTTTAAGACTCTGGAAGATAGTGAAAATAAATATCGTTCGCTCTATGAAACCATGAAAGAGGGAATGGCGCTGCACCAAGTGGTTCTTGACGGAGACGGAAAGATCTCCTCTCTTACCGTTATTAACGCCAATCCAAGTTGCGCGGCCATGTTCGACGGTGACCTGGACAGTGTTATCGGCAAAGACAGTTTTGAGTTGTTTGGCGATACCTTCAGAGAGTTTTTGCTGGAAATGCGTGCGGTAGTCGAGCATGGCGATGCCATTTCGTTTGAAATCTGCCTGCCGGGGACCGATTATTACTACAATGTCCAGACCTTTTCCCCCGACACGGGGCTCATCGCAACCCTGTTCGAAGACATTACAGAAACGAGAAAATCGGAACAGCAAATTCAGAAAATGGCGTATTTCGATACCCTGACGGGATTGCCAAACCGGGCACTTTTCTATGATCGGATAAACCAGGGTATTGCACTTGCCAGTAGAGACAAAAGTGGACTTGCGGTGCTTTTTCTCGACCTGGATCGCTTCAAGAACATCAACGACACACTGGGGCACTCAGTCGGGGATCAGCTTCTCATCGAAGTGGCAGAGCGCCTGAACCGGCATATCCGTACCAGCGACACACTTGCCCGTCTGGGTGGCGACGAATTTGTCGCAGTAATCAATCAACTAAGTGATCAATTTAACGCAACAATCGTTGCCAGGAATCTGATTGAATCACTTCACGCCTCCTTCTCAATTATGGGAAAAGAGCTGCATATTACCGGAAGCATCGGTATCGCACTGTTTCCTGATGATGGCAACGATGCAGAAACTCTCGTCAAACATGCCGACATGGCGATGTATACTTCCAAGGAAACCGGTCGCAATGCGTTTAATTTCTTCTCCCCGATAATGAACCAGAAAGCACTTATGCGCATGGAAATTGAGACGGCTTTGCGCCTTGCCATGGAACGGAAAGAGTTCTTTATCGAACTGCAACCGATCATGTGTGCCGATTCCCTGACCATTACCGCTGCTGAAGCGCTTGTTCGCTGGAACCACCCGACCCGCGGCAGGATTCCGCCCAATGATTTTATTCCGCTTGCTGAAGAAATGGGGCTGATTCTTCCCCTCGGAGAGTGGGTGCTGCGAACCGTCTGCACCATGGTAAAGTCCTGGAGTGATGCCGGTCTCCCGGCGATCAGATATTGTGTTAATGTTTCAAGTCTGCAGATAGAACAGCAGAACTTCCCGGAATTGGTGCATACGATTCTGAAAGAATCGGGCGCAAACCCTGCGCAGCTTGAGATCGAACTAACCGAAAGCTGTCTGGTCACAAACTTCGGTGGCAGCATCCCTGATATATTCGGCATGAGAGCGTGGGGTATCGCCATTTCTATTGACGACTTCGGCACCGGCTATTCATCTCTGGGCTATATTAAAACACTTCCGATTGATCACATTAAAATAGACCGGTCATTTGTCTCTGACATCAGTACTAATTTTCAAGATCAGGCGATTGTTGAAGCAATTATTGCCATGTCACAAAAACTCGGCATCAAGAATATTGCTGAAGGGGTCGAGACATCTGAGCAGCTTGAATTTCTGCAGGAACAGGGGTGTGACGAAATTCAAGGGTATTATTTCCATAAGCCCCTTTCATTGGAGGCATTCGAGACGTTACTGCGGAGTCAGTAATACCGACTCCAGATCAAAGCCCCATCTTCGTTGGCGCGTCTTCGGCTCCTCAACTCTCTCTCACTCTATCTCTCTCCCGGAGGGAGAGAGCAACCTGTTTACCCTCTCCCTCCGGGAGAGGGTGGCCGAAGGCCGGGTGAGGGCCTTCGTCGCCTCACTCCTCGCCGCCTTGATGGCATCTTTGATTTGGAATCGGTATAATACGTACAAAAGGGGCGTCTCCTATTCGCGGAGAGCGCCCCTTTATCATCTGTGTGCGACAGTGTTGTTTATCGATTAGCGCATCAATTCAAACTGCCGGTCCTCACATGTCTCATCCTTGATATCGATAAACTTGTTGCAGATCTCCGTCACCATATTGACCATACCCTGATAGCCGATCAGCGGGTAGCGGTGCTTGTTGACCCGGTCGAATACCGGAAAGCCAAAGCGGAACAGCGGTACCTTGGCGTCGCGGGCGGCAAATTTACCGTGGCTGTCGCCGATGACGGCATCGACCGGATCGGTCATCAGCAGGCTGCGCAGGTGCCACAAGTCCTTGTTCATGTGGATTTTGCCCTCCTTGCCGTACATGGAGGTGTCGAGCAGCGCCTGAAGTTCCTTCTCAACCTTTTTGCTGCCGCGGCTGCAGAGAATATGATACGGAACTGCACCCATCTCCAGCAGGAAGGAAACATACCCCATCAGATAATCCGGGTCACCGTAGACGGCAAACTTTTTGCCGTGCATGTACTGGTGCGAGTCGGTAACGGCATCCACTGCCCGGCCGCGCTCGTTTTTCAGTGAAGCCGGAACTTCCTTGCCGAACAGTTCGGCGACTTTCATGACGAAATCATCCGTCTTTACGATACCGATCGGCATCGGCATGGAGACATGTTTGCCGGAGTAATTGTCCTTGATCCAGCCGAAGGTCTTCGGCGTCGCGTACGGGCCGATGGCGATGGTGGCCTTGCCGTTGATCGAATCGGCGGCGTCTTCCAGCTTGGTGCCGCCGGCATAGATATGATACGTGCCGTCTGCGGGTGAATCAAAGGTGTCGGAAATGTCTGCCAGCATCGTGAACGGAATACCGAATTCCTTCAGGATGCGCTTGTACTCGCGATAGTCACCGGTATTGAAGTCACAGCCGGGGATCAGGTTCAACTTGCCGGTACAGCGCCCCTCGATCTGTTTCCCCTCGGTGAGGGTCTGCAGGATAGAAACCAGCATCGAGTCGTAGCCGTAGATATGAGTGCCGCTGAAGCTGGGGGTGTTGGCATAGGGGAGCGGCAACTCTTTTGGCACGCAGTTTTTATTCTTGGCATTTTTGATGAAAGCGGTCAGGTCATCCCCGATAACTTCCGGCATACAGGAGGTGAAGATCGCAATCATTTTTGGCTTGTAGATGGCATAGGCGTTCTCCAGCCCTTCGTGGAGGTTGTTCTGGCCGCCGAACACCGCGCCGTCCTCGGTCATTGAATCGGACACCGCCGGAGCAGGTTCGCGGAAATGACGGTTCAGGGTCGAGCGGTAGTAGGAAGCACACCCCTGGGAGCCGTGCACAAAGGGAAGCGTCCCTTCAAAACCGTGGGCAGCCAACTGGGCGCCCAGCGGCTGACAGGCGTGAACCGGGTTGATCACCAGCGCCTGGCGGGCAAAGTTCTTCTCTTTATATTCCACGGTGTTGATCCAATTCTGGACTTTTTCAATTTCTTCAGGTGTGGTTTCGACAATTTTTTTGACTTCAAGTCCTAGTAAGTTTGACATGGTGTACTCCTTTTGGCCGCCCGGAACTCATCTGTTCACGTAGCGGGAATTGTTTCGTAGGGGCGAATCTTGTATTCGCCCGTTGTTGCTTGTATTCGCCCGATGTTGCAATTTGCCGCATTGTCGGGCGATCACAAGGATCGCCCCTACATTGTCAAAACGGCGCCTTCACCAGTTTCCACGTCGGGCTGTTGATTGCCATGTCCACGTCGCGGGCAAAGACCTCGAAGCCCTTGTAGCCGTGGTAAGGGCCGGAATAGTCCCAGCTGTGCATCTGGCGGAACGGAATACCCATCTTCTGGAACACATATTTTTCTTTGATACCGGAACCGATCAGGTCAGGCTTCAAGGCATCGGCAAACTTCTCGAACTCGTACTCGGACGGGTCATCGTAGACTACCGTGGCATCGGGCATTTCTGGAGCTGTGCGGTCGTAGTCATCGTTGTGGGCAAATTCATATCCGGAACCGACACAGTCCATGCCCAGATCTTCATAGGCGCCGATCGTGTGGCGAGGGCGGAGGCCGCCCACCAGCAGCATGACCTTCTTGCCGTCCAGGCGCGGTTTGTACTCTTCAACGATCGCCTGCATGATCGGATCGTACTTGGCGATCACCGCTTCCACCTTGGCCTTGATGTTGTCGTCGAACAGCTCGGCAAGTTTGCGCAGGCTCTCCCTGATCTTGGTCGGGCCGAAGAAGTTGAGCTCAATCCACGGAATGCCGTATTTCTCTTCCATCACCTTGCACATATAGTTCATGGAACGGTAGCAGTGGATGACGTTGAGCTTGACCGTGTGGGTGGCGGCGATTTTTTCAAGTTCGCCATCGCCGGTCCAGACCGACTTGACATTGAATCCGCACTCTTCCAGCAGCGGCTTGGTTGACCAGGCGTCGCCACCGATATTGTATTCACCGATCAGGGAGATGTCGTAAGGGCTTTCCGGTTCAGCGAACTCGCGGGTTCCAATGATATAGTCGCGGATAGTATCATTGGAGATGTGGTGTCCCAATGACTGGGAAACGCCGCGGAATCCTTCGCAACTGCACGGGACAACCGGAATGTCCAGCTCTTTGGCGCTGGCTTTGGCAACGGAGTTGATATCGTCACCGATCAGACCGACCGGGCATTCGGACAGTACCGAGATCCCCTTGGCCAGCGGAAACAGCTCATGCGCTTCCTGCAAAAGCGTTTTAAGCTTTTTGTCGCCGCCGTAGACAATATCTTTTTCCTGAAAATCGGAGGTAAACTGCATGGCGAAGTTGGTAACACCGGTGATGCCGCTCATCATGTTACGGCGCGTACCCCATGAATACCAGCCGCAGCCGACCGGGCCGTGGGAGACATGCACCATGTCGCGGATCGGGCCCCAGACAACTCCTTTGGCTCCCGCATAGGCGCAGCCACGGGCGCTCATCACGCCGGGGACGGTTTTTTTGTTGGACTTGACGCATGCGGAGCCGGATCCCTGATCATTGGCGGCAAGGTGCGGGGCACGCTTCTTTCTGGCTTTTTCCGGATATACCGACAGGGTCTTGGCGATCAAGGCCTCTGTTGATTCTTTGGTGATACCTTCTATTTTGCGTATGTTGTCTGACATAATATGTCTCCTTGAAAATATGTATGGATTCCGTAGGGGCGAATTTTGTATTCGCCCGATGCTGCAATTTGCCGCGTTGTTGGGCGATCACAAATCTGGGCGAACACAAGGTCTCGCCCCTACAACCATTTTATGCTGCCTCTGCAATGCCAACGATTGCTTCGTCCTCTTCTTCCATGATGCCGAACTTCATCAGCAGCTCTTCCAATTCTTCCATTTCAAGCGGTGTTGGTATAACCAGCATCTTGTTATCGGCAATTTTCTGTGCCAGGGTCAGATACTCCTTCGCCTGTGGATGCTCGGGGGAGTACTCAATAACGGTCATTCTGCGCAGTTCGGCTCTCTGTACCTGATTGTCGCGGGGAACAAAGTGGATCATCTGCGTGCCGAGACGACGAGCCAGTTCTGAAATCAGTTCGAACTCCATGTCTGTTTTTCTGGCATTGCAGATCAGGCCTGCCAGACGAACCTTGCCGGAGGTGGCATATTTGAGAATACCTTTAGAAATGTTGTTGGCAGCGTACATGGCCATCATTTCGCCGGAGGTGACGATATAGATTTCTTCAGCTTTACCTTCACGGATCGGCATGGCGAATCCGCCGCAGACAACGTCGCCCAGGACATCGTAGAAGACGAAGTCGAGGTCGGGGGTATAGGCGCCGTTCTCTTCAAGAAAGTTGATGGCAGTGATAACACCACGACCGGCGCACCCAACACCCGGCTCAGGTCCGCCGGATTCTACACACTTGATATCGCCGTAACCGATCTTCATGACGTCCTGTAATTCCAGGTCCTCAACGGTTCCCAGTTCGCGTACCAGATCCATAACCGTATTCTGTGCCTTGGCGTGCAGAATCAGACGGGTTGAATCAGCTTTAGGGTCACAGCCGACGATCATGACCTTCTTGCCGAGAGAGGCCAGACCGGCCACTGTGTTCTGGGTTGTGGTTGATTTGCCGATGCCGCCTTTGCCGTAGATTGCTATCTGTCTCATTGTGTTGCTCCTTTCGGCCACTCATCTGTGGCCCGTTGGGGTTTTAGTAAGTTGGAAAATTTCTGCGGATCGTTGCAGAAACTTTCGTGAACGAACTATGTTGTTTTGTTTGGGGGCAACAAAAAAGGCGCCCCATTGCGTGAATGGAGGCGCCTTTGCCTGGTAATGATTTCAGCCGTATCTGATGAAGCGGTAATGGTATCTGTTTATCCTAAAGCATTTGCCGTGCCAAGATTGATAAATATAGTAATAACAGTCTGTTGGTGCGAAATGTGTAAAAATGAGGCGGGCAAAAGGGTGGTCTGTCGGGTAGGTGAAGCGCCAGCATTGCAGGCAGATGCTAAAAAAATAATCAGCCGGGCAGGATGCGAAATGCCGAAGCCTTGACGGCGGCAAAAACGGTGCTCCCCGGAATGATGCCCAGCTCGTTGACCGCGTCCTGAACGACCTCCGAAATCAGTGTATTTCCGGCACAGTCGAGTTCCACACCGATTCTCCTCCCCGTATTGAACAGGGAGCGAACCGTACATTGCAGGAGATTTCGGGCGCTGATGGCTTCCGGGTGCTGCTTGAAGAGAATGATATCTTTGGAAGAGAGCTCTGCCATGGAGTGGTCACGGTCCGAGGCGGCTGAAAGCAGCAGGCGCGCGGCTCCCCAGGGATAGGCGTAGAGGCTGCCGTTATCAGATGCGCGCCCCAGATTCAGCAGGTTGATATACCCCACCTGGCTGCTTCCCATACGGTCTCTAGCCAATTGTTCGCTGGTGGTCTGTCCGACCATGGCCCCCTTGTCAAATGCCAGGACCGTATCGGTCATGAGGCGCATTTCAACCAGGGAATGGGAGATAAACAGATAGGGAATGCCAAACTCGCTGCTGACGCTTTTCAGGTAGGGAATGATCTGGAAGCGGAGCGTATCGTCCAGAGCGGAGAGCGGTTCATCCATCAGCAACAGGCGGGGGTTGGCGAGAATCGCGCGGCCGAGGGAAACCCGCTGTTGCTGGCCACCGGAAAGCGTGGTGATGTCCCGCTCCAGCAGGTCATCCAACTGCAGCACTGCAACCAGTGTGTCGAGGTGGATTGAGCGTTGGTCAACCTGGCAGCGGCGGTAGCCATACAGCAGGTTGTTTCGGACATTCATGTGGGGAAACAGGGAATGCTGCTGGAATACCATGGCAATGCGGCGCTGATCGGGGCGCACGTTGATCTTTCGGGAAGTGGAAAAGAGCGTATCGCCATTCAGGAGTATCTCGCCGGCATCAGGCTTCAGAAACCCGGCCAACATACCGACAAGAGTTGATTTGCCGCTGCCGGATGGTCCGAAAACTCCGACCCGGTCGCCGCTCAGAGAGACATCTGCAGCGAGGTGGAATCCAGGGAAATTTTTCTGTACGTTCAGTGTAAGGTGCATATCAGGAACGTTTCCCGTTATCCGCACGCCAGGCGTACAGCGCAAGGAGGGTAAGGAATGAAAACAGGAGCATGATTGCCGCCATGCGGTGGGCTGAGGCATATTCCAGCGCTTCAACATGGTCGTAGATCTGTACCGATGCCACCCGGGTGACACCGGGAATGTTTCCGCCGATCATCAGCACCACGCCAAATTCGCCAACGGTGTGGGCAAAGGTCAGGATGGAGGCGGTCATAAAGCCGCGTCGCGAGAGCGGCAGTACGACGGAAAAAAAAGCGTCGAGCCGGGAAGCACCCAGAGTGGCGGCTACTTCCAAGGGTCGGTCACCGATGGACTCAAATACATTCTGCAGTGGCTGTACCATGAACGGTAGCGAGTAAAAGACGGATGCCAGCGCCAGTCCCCAAAAGGTAAACGGCAGATTGCCGAGCCCCAGCGCTCTAGTCAGATGGCCGACCGGGCCATTCGGACCCATGGCGAGCAGCAGGTAAAAGCCCAGCACTGAAGGGGGGAGCACCAGCGGCAGTGCCACGACGGCACCGATCATCCCTTTCAGCCGTGATCGGGATCGGGCCAGCCACCAGGCAACCGGCGTTCCCACTAACAGCAGGATTACCGTCACAACGGTTGCCAGTCGTACGGTCAGCCAGATCGCCTGCAGATCACTTTCTGTCAAAATCATTGCACTATTTCTCTCCCGGCAGAACAAAGCCGTACCTGGTCATAATCCGGCGGGTCTCTTTAGATGTCATATACTGTGCAAACTGTTTTGCCAAGAGTTTATCGGCTCCATGCTTCGTAATGATGTACGCCTGCTCCAGCGGTAGATGCAGCGTGTCGGGAATCAGGTAATAGCCGCCTTTTTTGGAGAGCTCCGGGTTGAGCACCAACGAGAGCGCGATGATACCGATCTGGGCGTTACCGGTCTGCACAAACTGGGCGGTGTGCGCAATGTTTTCGCCAAATACCAGCTTGCTTTGCACCGTGTCCCACATTTTTCCTGCCCGCAGCGCTTCTTCAGCACGCTTGCCGTAGGGAGCGTGTTTCGGATTGGCAATGGCAATTTTGGTTATCCGTGGATCAGCCAGACTGGCCAACGTCATGTGTGTCGTATCCATGCTGTTGCTCCAGAGTACAATCCGGCCGACAGCGTATGGCGTAACATCTGATGCGGCCAGACCTTTTTTTGCCAGTGCGCGAGGATAGGCGATATCAGCCGAAAAATAAAGGTCGAAGGGAGCCCCCTGCTGGATCTGGGTGAAAAATTTGCCGGAAGAACCGTAGATGACCTCTACCACAACGTCGGAATGGTTCTTGTTAAAGCCGGTAACAATCTCATCCATGGCGAATTTGAGGTCAGCGGCGGCGGCCACGGTGATTTTTTCGGCAAGGGCATTCGTGGATAAGAAAAAGGAACAGACTATAATCAGCAGCTTGGTTAATCTCATGGTTGTTTCCTTTCAAATGAAATGACAGCGAATCCGGTGTTTCAACCGCCGGTTAAATATAAAATACACAATACATGCCAAAAACAGGTACCAATCTCATGCTATATTTATCCGAACGAAAAACACAATCAGCACGTTTCTTTACATGTGAGCTAAATTACGATGCAGCTGTTTGAACGTATTGCTTTGAGTTGAGGCAGGAATACGTAAAATCAAGTCATAACATAACCACTCAACAAAAAGAGGGGAAAGCATTGGCTTCCCCCCTCTTGTATCACTTTTTTGCCTGCAGGTAACCTGATCCCTCTCTCAAAAATCAACATTTTTTTACAATGAGAAATGGATCCGGGCAGAAATCAGTGCTACGCCGCCTCGGCCACACCTACATTGACTTCATCATCAGCTTCCATGATCCCGAACTCCATCAGCAGCTCTTCCAGCTCTTCCATTTCCAACGGAGTCGGAATCACCAGCATTTTATTGTCATTTATTTTCTGTGCCAGGGTTAAATATTCCTTCGCCTGCGGATGCTCCGGTGAATATTCAATAACGGTCATTCTGCGCAGCTCGGCGCGCTGCACCTGGTTGTCACGCGGCACGAAGTGAATCATCTGCGTGCCGAGTTTTTTAGCCAGCGCCGAAACAAGTTCAAACTCCTTATCGGTCTTTCTGGCATTACAGATCAGGCCGGCCAGACGGACCTTGCCGGAGGTGGCGTATTTGAGAATACCTTTGGAGATGTTGTTGGCGGCGTACATGGCCATCATCTCTCCGGAGGTTACGATGTAGATCTCTTCCGCTTTGCCTTCACGGATCGGCATGGCAAACCCGCCGCAGACGACATCGCCCAGAACATCATAAAAAACGAAATCAAGGTCCGGCGTGTAGGCGCCGTTTTCTTCAAGAAAATTGATGGCGGTGATGACCCCCCGCCCGGCGCAGCCGACACCCGGTTCGGGGCCGCCGGACTCGACACACTTGATGCCGCCGTACCCGACTTTCATGACATCGGTGATTTCAAGGTCCTCAACCGTACCCAGTTCGCGAACCAGGTCCATGACCGTGTTCTGTGCCTTGGCATGCAGAATCAGGCGGGTGGAGTCAGCCTTTGGATCACAGCCGACAATCATGATTTTCTTCCCCATGGCGGCAAGACCGGCCACCGTATTCTGGGTTGTGGTTGACTTGCCGATGCCGCCTTTGCCGTAAATCGCTATCTGTCTCATAAGAATCTCCTTCATCCGATATAATTTGTATCGAGGTGGCAAATAAAGTCGCCTCATGGTGGCGTCACATCGTTGTGCCATGATCCCCGGCCTTTTGAGCGCCGTGCTCCGTTCAAGAAGTTCAACCATAAAAAAGCCCCGCATCTCATGGCTGAGAGCGGGGCATGTGTGCCGGGTTGACAGAATTTGAAGGTTGTTGTGGTGTCCATTCTTCAGGGCACCTTACAATATTGATCTACACTATCCGTGCCAACAAATATGAATTTCCATTAAACCGCATATCCACTGCTCTATGGATGTTGCCGTGTTCACATCGGCAGTAAAATTTATCGAACTACATGATCATGTTCTATGCAGAGTGACTGGAATCATGCAGGAGATTCTTCACAATCAACCGGAGTTATCGGCAATTAACAGTGATACTTTCCGTAAAAAGGCCTCCACGGTAAAAGGTTTCGAGATGAAATTTGCTTCTTCCCCCAGATTGCCGTTATATGTGGTGACAACTCCGGCATACCCGGACATGAACAGAACCTTGAGCCCCGGCATCTGTTCAATGGCCCGTTCATAAAGTTCGGTACCGTTCATCTCCGGCATGACCACATCAGACACCAGCAGGTCAATGGATTCTCCGCAAGAGCGTATGATATCTAATGCCTGAGATGGCTCACCTGCAGTGATAACATGATGCCCGACGCCTTCAAGAATATCATGAACCATGGTCAACACCAACGGATTGTCCTCGACCACGAGTATCGTGCCGACCGGCTTATCGGAATGTTTGGCAACGAGGGTTTCTACCGGAGTTTCCTCCCCTTCGACTTTCTCCGGAAAGAACAGCGTAAATGTTGTGCCCACGCCTTTACGGCTGTTAACGTCAATTCTGCCTTCATGTTGTTTGACAACCCCGAAAACCGTTGAAAGCCCCAGTCCGGTACCAAGACCGGTCGGTTTGGTGGTGAAAAACGGATCGAAGATGTACGGCAAGGCCGCTTCATCGATGCCGCTGCCGGTATCCAAGAAGGAGATCATGACATATCGCCCCGGGATAGTGCCGGGATGATGCAGGCAATATTCATGATCAAAGTACAGATGCCCGGTTTCAATAGTGATGCCGCCGGTGCCGACAATGGCATCCTGGGCGTTAACTGCCAGGTTAAGCAATGCCTGCTCTATCTGGGTTCTGTCTGCCAGAATCCGGCACGGTTCCGTACTCAGTTGAAGACCGATGGCGATGTTTTCCCGTATGGTTCGCTTCAGAATCATCATGAATGAAGTAATGACTTCGTTGAGGTCCAGTTTCTCAAGCTTGAAGGTTTGCTTTCTGCTGAAACTGAGCAGTCGGCCGACAAGATCCTTTGCTTGAAGGGCCGCTTTCAAAATCGTTGCCGAATAGCCGGCAGTCTTGTTGTCAGAGGCGTGCCTCGTATTGATCATTTCTGCATAACCGAAGATAGGGACAAGCAGGTTGTTGAAATCATGAGCAATCCCGCCGGCAAGCAGCCCGATGCTCTCCAGTTTCTGCTGCTGTGAAGCCTGACGCTCGAGCATGCGTTGATCCGTTACATCGGAATCAACCCCGCGGTATCCGATCAGTTCCCCCTGCGCGTTCAGTATCGGGACTCCGTTTGACAGCAGGCAGACTCGCCTGCCATCTCTGGCGATTTTCCAATGCTCCAGGTTTTTGATAGAACTCTTGTTGATGCTGTTCTCTTTCAGCACTTCTCTTACCCGTTCAACATCAAGCGGATCAATAAACTCGTACACAGTTTTACGGATGATTTCATCAGGGGTGTATCCGAGAAGTCGCAGCGACGATTCAGAAGAAAACATGAAGCGGCCTGCGGTATCCATTTCCCAGATCCAGTCCGCCAAACTCTCCGCAATTCCTTTGAAGCGCTCTTCACTTGCACGGAGTGCTTCGACAGAATGTTTCAATTCGGTCACATTTCGAGTAATGCCAAGGGCTGCGACAACAGTACCATGTTCGTCCCTGAACGGAACAGCCGTGGTGTGCAGCCATACCCTGCGACCTTTGAGTCCGACAATTTCAAACTCTACATTACCGGAAAGCCCCTGAAATGCTTTTCGAGTGAGATCTTCAAATGAGCCCCGGTACTTTTCGCACACCAGCGGCAAGATACAGATCCCCTTTACCTGTTCGAAGGAGTCGGCCCCGATCATCTCCAGTCCGGCCCAGTTCATCAAAAGCAGGTTGCAATCCGCATCGACGAGTTTAACGCATTCCGGCTCAGAGTCGATTATTGTATGGAGAAACTGTTCTGCCTTCTGGAGAGCTGACACTGCCAACTGACGTTCATTATTCTCCTCTTCCAGCAGTATGGCCTGCTCCTCAAGCTGTTCCTGAGTGATCCGTCTTTCCGAAATTTCCTTTTCAAGCCTGATCGCCTTCTCTTCAAGCTCCCCCTGAATCCGCTGTCGTTCAGTAACCTCTGACTCCAGCTTCACCGTATATTCGCGGAGAGTCATCTCCTGCTGATGTCTTCTTGTTGAGGAGACGGTGATGCCTGCAACACCCATACACCACAACAGGGCAAAACCAGCGAAAAGCGAATTCTTTCGTTCAGCCTCCAAGGCCAGATACCCGCTCATGGGAATGGCAATGCTCATGCCTCCACGAACATCTCCGATCGTATACCCCTGGTGCGCATGGCACTTGAGACAGCTTTCTTCCGTAATAAATGCTGCCATGAATTGAAAATACGGCTGATCACCAATTGATAAAAGTTGGAAGCGCTCACCGACCGCTTTATTTTCAAAGACTTTGAGCGTTTCACTCTCCCAGGCATTGGGTATATTTTCGGGATTCAGCGGTTTGAGACTCACCAGCCTGTTAATGATAGGCAGCTTTGATTCTCTCCGGATAATGTCAAATACCATTCTCGTCATGTAGGCCGGGTTTACAAGAGTGAGAGACTTCCCGGATCCGGTTGTTACATCACGGTCAGGAACGGCAAGATGCGGGTTTGGGGAGACCTTGTCAGTAGAGACATAGACGCCACCGGCCCTGGCGCCCCACTTCCGGTACCGGAGGTTGAGGTCATGATAGTCCTTGGCCTCCCTTGTGACCTCTTTGATCGTATCTTTATGATATTCGTCGATTATAAATGTTAAAATTGCCGCAAGAATACACGTCCAGACAATCGTCAGGCCGATACCGTATTTTCTGGATGCAACTATCTGCCCTGCCTTGTTCATGAGTTAGCCCTATATGTGGAGAAGTCTGCATGTTCATATCAGTAAAGCGGGATCATCTCCCCAAAATCCTGAAAACATCCCTATTGTATAAATTATCACAAGTTAGCGATAACACAACCTGCCGTTACTAAATTTCATTAAACTTAAAACTGGATGCCTCCTCGTCTGACACAACAGAATCATGCACCTTCGGTGCTATTTGGCGCGAATGGTGCACAGAGCAAGTCAGGGAGAAATACCATGCAGCCACTTGACAGGGATACGGCAAAAAAATTATTCCAACGATTTCGCACCAAACGCGACGGTATCAGGAACTCAGCGGAGATGGCCTCCGTCTGCCTGATCTGCGGGTCCATGCATATCATTGCCAAGCCGGGCGATGATCGAAAACTTATGTGTCGTGACTGTGGCTTTCCTTTCTTCCGCTATAGCTGTTCCGCCTGCGGAAAAACAGTTGACGGTCGAGACCCTATGAACCCCTTATGCCGTGAATGTGGCTTCAGGGTCTGTACCTGCGGGGCATGCGGCTGTCAAACGAACATAAATCAGATATCGGAAAAGGAGAACAGAGATGACTCAGGTAGCGACTAACAGCACCGTCACAATCAGTTATATCGGCACTCTGGATAACGGCAGAATCTTTCACAGTACCGATGAACAGGGGCCGCTCACCTTCACCATCGGCGCTGACCAGGTCTTTCCTGCCCTTGAGCAGGCGATTCTTGGTATGCGTGCCGGCGAGGTAAGGAATGTCGTCCTTTCTGCCGCAGAGGCCTATGGCCCCCGGCTTCAGGAAAACACCATTCAGGTCTCCCGGCTGTCGTTTCCTGCCGGGAAAGATATCACCGTTGGTCAAAAATTAAGCATTGATTTCAAAGGTGGTGTTTCCAAGGTGATGGTTGTAACAGCGGTGAATGAAACTGATGTGACGCTTGATGGCAATCACCCGTTGGCGGGATGCGATCTTACCTTTGCCCTCAGGGTTGACGCGGTGCAATAAAAGAGGCTATGGGGGGGAAATGCTGCGAGAACAAAATGCGGAGAGTTGCTGAACAAAATTGGTAACCAGGCGGCAGGAGGTTGCGCGGTACTCTTCAGCGATACTCGAAAAATCTGCCGCCAGTGTGTCTGCTTTATCAGAGGTTGGCCGATTCCATGCGCACCAGTCCCGGATTATGGACTCTGTTACCTCAGGATGAAACTGGAATCCCCAGGCGGAGTTGCCTGCCCGGAAGGCCTGATGCGGGCAGGCTGCTGAAGATGCCAGCAGCACCGCGCCGGCAGGGATGTCGAAACTGTCATGATGCCACTGGAAAGTGGTAAAGGTCTCCGCGATGCCGCTGAACAGATGGTCTTCTTCCCCTGCGGATGTCAGTGTCACCGGCAAGGTTCCCAACTCTTCCCAGCGATGAGAAACTACCTCTGCCCCGAGTGCTGCAGCCAGCAGTTGACCACCGAGACAAATGCCCAGATAGGGAATCCGGGCTGCGACGATCGAACGAATGAGATTTTTCAACTCTGTGAGGAACGGATAACGAGCGTCGTCATTAGCCCCCATGGCGCCACCCATGACAATCAGCGCGGAAATATCGCCAATCTCGGGGAGACGATCACTTGTGTACGGGCGATGAACGGTGTACGGAATGGTGAGATGATCGAGCAGGTTTCCCGGTGGTACTTCGGGATCATTCTGGATAATGTGCAGCATATTACGCCTTCCTGTTCACCCGCAGGATCAGATCGCCCTCAAAGAGCAGCGGATGCCGGCGGATGCCGGTAAGCAGGCCTGCTACCGGCGCGATGACCTTTTCGATCACATTGCCGCTGAAACTGTCATAGATATAGCCCAGTTCCTGCCCCGAACCGACCCAGCGTCCGACCTGTCGGTCGGAAACAAAAGTACCCGCCTTTTCGGCATAGACGCGGAAGGCGCTTGCTTTGTCAAAACAGCAGATTTCCTCATCTTCAGCCGCAATATCGACCCCCTCCAGAATTCCAACCCTGCCGAGGAATGCCACCAGCGAACGAAAGAGCCGCTGACAGTGATCGAGCTGGACAAGACCGGCCTGCCCTACCCGCAGGACAAAACTCTGGCCGGGCCATACTTTCCAGGAAGCCATCATGGTGGTGGTAAAGACGGGAGAAAGTGAACGTTCCATGATAGCCGGAAGTCCGAACAACCGGGCGGTTTCACGTTCTGCAGCGCTTGGGCCGTGAAGTCGTACCTGTGGAATCTCTTCGAAATCGGCGCTGGCGGTATGGACATCGATACGGAAATCGGCGCGCTTGGTCGCTTCAAGGACAGCATAGGCGATGCGCTGGGTCGTTTCGCCCGTGGTGCTGCCGGGGAACATGCGATTGATATCCGATTTGTCGAACGGCCAGGTGCGGGTGCGCAGGTTGGCTCCGAGCACATTGACTGCCGGAATGATCAGCACCCGTTTGACGAGTCGCAATTCCGGATATTTTCCCTCATTAACTCCGTTCAGAAAATCTGCCAGGCGGGATAGTATGAAAATGCCGTTAATTTCATCACCATGGAGTCCGGCTACCAGGGCGGCGCCTGGATGTGACCCTTTTGGGCCGATCTCGTGGCAGGGGATATCGAATCCTTCCCGTACCGGTGCGGTCATGCAGAGCAGATCGCGAATCATGCCGCACCCCCTTTGCGCGCCATTACCCTCGCCATGAGTGACCCTTCGTACACCAACGGATATTCCCGCAGGGTAAAAAGGATGCCGTCGACCGGCGAACGGACTTCGGATAAAATATCGCCACGAAACGGGGAAACAATTGTCCCGAGGATTTCACCCCGGCGGACGTCGGTCCAATGTGACGCTGCCGGGACAAACAGGCCGGATGTCTGGGCATTCAGGTAATGCACATTGCTGTCGTCAGCAATCAGTGGCGTATGGTTTATCTCCGGGGTTTCAACGTCGGCTGCCAGTATCCCCAGATCCTTCCAGACGTTCAGAATACCGGCCATTAACTGGCTGCAGTACTCCGGAGTGATACGCATGCCGACCCCCATTTCCGCCACCAGGCAGGGGGTGCCGCAACAGTTGAGACTGTGGGCAACCGTGGTCTCAAGTACTGTGGCAGCGCCATGCAGCCAGATCAGGTCAAGATTCATGTGCCGGGCGAGCGGCACCAGCAGATCGTCAAACTCCTGATTGATACGCACCTGGGGAATCTCGCGCAGATAGATATTGCTGGCATGGATATCGACGACCAGTGCCGACCCTGAAAGCGCCGTCATGAGAGCGGCGGCCAGACGTTCCGGCAGCGGTCCTCCGGATGAGCCGGGGAAGGAACGATTGAGGTCGGTATCAAAGACCGGCAGCCCCCGGGTCAGGGTGTCCAGTCCCAGAGTGTTGATCGCCGGATAGAGTTCGACAGTTCCGAGCAGGCCGTCGGGACTGGTACGCAGCAGCTGTTCCAGCCAGGCTGCCAACAGGTGAGAGACATACAGTCCCTCCAGTTCGTCGCCATGAACTCCGGCAACAACGGCACCCCGGGGGCCGTCACCCCCGGTGAAAACAACCCGGCGGATTTCCATCCGTTCGCGATACGGCATTTCTATGGTGAAAAAAGTTTCAATTTTCATGGATGGCGGTAAGGGCATCGTTGGCCTTTCACAATAAAATACGCAAAATATTACCACGGAGACACGGAGATACGGAGAAAAGCGATAAAATCTCATGTTATTCAGGAGGAAGCATATAAATAACAATCAGGTACAATATGGTTTGCCTGCAAAGATATTGAATTTTAATCATGGTTTTCCTTGCGTCTTATCGACTTTGCGCGAAAATGGTTACGGCGTTTCGTCTTCGTCTCTCTCTGTGCCTCGCTTAATAGCGCCTACTTTTGGCCGTGTCTCTGTGGTGGATTTTCGTTAGGGTTCTCTACTGTTGCTCCTGCATCGTCACCGACACCGCCGGTTGTGCTCCGGAAGCTTCACCTTTAAAACTGCCCCGCTGGGGAGCAGCATCGTAGGAATCCCGACCGACGGCAACGGCGACGTAATGATCATTTGTCAGCAGGTTGTGCGTGGCATCAAAACCGATCCAGCCGGCGCCCGGCACCAGCGCTTCTGCCCAGGCATGGGTCGTCAGAGTATCTCCGGCCTGGCTGATACCCGGATCGAGATATCCCATAACATAGCGGGCGGGTATCTCCCAGGAGCGGGCGACCGTGATAAATAGATGGGCAAAGTCCTGACAGACGCCGCCACCCTGTGCCACAGCGGTTGTCAGCGAGCCATGGACTTCTGTGGAGCCGGAACGATATTCCATAACCGTGGGTACCCATGCCAGCAGTTCCTGAAGCGACTCCAGCACCGGCCGTTCTTTTTCCCGTCTCGGGAACGCATGCGAGGTGGCTTCGGCCAGTTTCATGGCGGTGGGAGTCAGCAGGCTTCGATGCAGGACAAAATCGTTCATGGGCGGCGCGTTTCTAATCGCTTTATGCAGCCATTCCTGCTCTTCTCCCGGTTGAACCGCCTCGAAGCTGAAGGGGTTTTCCTTCACGGTCTCCACGTCGCTTCTCAGGCGTGTTATCAACCTGGTGTGGGGTGGGATCACGCAGAAGTAATCGACCCGGTTGCCAAAATAGTCAGTATATGTTGCAAGCTCAGCGGCCGGTTCCGTTTCGATGCTGCAGGAAAGAACCTGCTGGTGCCTGTCGGAGCGGGGTGCAAGGCGCAGCTCAATGTGGTGCTCGCGCACGGTTTGGGGATAGTCAAGGATTGTCTCGTGCTCTATCAGATACCGCATGTGGACTCCGTTTATTGAAAAAACTCTTCTGAAAGTGCTCCATGGAACATTGCCAACTGCAGCAGCAGGTTTTCCAGATACTCATGCAGACCGGTATCCAGAATCTGCTGCCGTGTCACATTCACCAGTGCGGAAAGCCCGGAAAAGGCAGTGTCTGTGGCATCCTTCCGCTCCAGGCCGATTATTCCCAACGCATTTTCCATGCGCTCTACCGAAAACGCAATCGATCGGGGAAAAGCCCGGTTCAGCACGACAAATTCGGCAACATCGGCCGGCATGAAACCGGAGTGGTAGCTGCGCCGGAACGCTTCGAACCCGGAGAGCGATTTAAGCAGCGCCGCCCATTGGTAATAGTCGAGGGCGGATCCGACCATGGAAAGATCAGGGAGGATAATATGGTACTTGACATCAAGAGTGCGCGAGGTCATGTCAGCCCGCTCGAAACAGCCGCCAAGCTGGTAGAAGGCATACGCCTCCCCCCGCATCATGGTTGATGCCACCAGGCCGTTAAAACGTGCAACCTGATTGCGCAGTTCTACAAAAAGGGCACCGGTCCGCTCTGCGGAAAGCGATCCCTTGAGCCGTTCATCAAAGCTCATCCAGATTTCGTTGACCGCCTCCCACATCTCCTTGGAAATCCGGTCACGGGCAACCCGGGCGTTCTCGCGGAACAGCCGCAGGCAGGTGCGGATCGAGCTGGGATTGGAGCGGCCGGCACTGATAAACTGCAGTACGCGCGGGGTGCTGATGCTCCCGCCGCCAAACTGTTCATCAAAGAGCGGTTCTGATGAATTTATCTGCAGGATCGGACGCCATTTGTCCTCTTCCCCCATATCCTCTTCCGCTTCTACCAGATAGAGCAGATTGATCTCCATCAGACGGGCGGTTTCTCCGGCACGCTCGAGATAGCGGGCCATCCAGTACATAGAATCAGCTATGCGGCTTAACATGAGTTTGTCCTTTTTACGAATCCGATAAATGTCCATCTGCGGCGTTGCACTCGTCGCGGAACACTCGACGTAGCGGTGCTACGCCTCGCGCCCCGCTTCTCGCGCGCCTTGCAGCTGGCGCATTTCTCGAATCCGGCAGGTTTATTCTACTTTCGGTATCAATCGGAGTGTGATTTTTTCGTCATGTCAAGGCGCCCAAGGATTTCGGAGGAGGCGTAGCGCCGCTCCGTCGCACGACGATAATCCGCAGGGCAACGCCGAGATGGCGGAAAAGGCACGCTCCTCTATTCAGCCAACACCCAGGTGTCTTTGCTTCCCCCCCCCTGCGAAGAATTCACCACCAGCGAGCCTTTCCTCAGTGCCACTCTGGTCAGGCCGCCCGGCACAACCTCAATATCCTCACCGTAAATCACGTAGGGGCGCAGGTCGAGATGACGTGCTTCCAGTTCGCCGTCCATGTAGCAGACGTGGCGCGACAGGTAGACCACCGGCTGGGCAATATAATTGCGCGGATTCTCCTGCACCAGTCCCATGAATTCCTTGCGCGAGGCGGGAGTTGAGGAGGGGCCCATCAGCATGCCGTATCCTCCCGATTCGCTGACCGCCTTGATCACCATGCGCTCCATGTTGTCAAAGACATACTCGCGATCTGCTGCATTGGTCATCTGGAACGTGGGGACATTTTGCAGGATCGGTTCCTGGCCGAGATAATAGCGGATGATGTCCGGAACGTATGGATACACTGCCTTGTCATCGGCGATACCACTGCCCGGGGCATTGACAATGGCGACGTTCCCGGCGCGCCAGGCGTTGATAACCCCGGCGATGCCGAGGGAGGAATCGGAGCGGAACACCAGCGGGTCAAGAAAATCGTCATCGATGCGGCGATAGATAACATCCACCCGCTGCAGGCCGGTGGTGGTTTTGAGATAGACAACATCGTTGACGACCACCATGTCACGCCCTTCAGCCAGCTCAACTCCCATCTCCTTGGCCAGAAAGGTGTGTTCGAAATAGGCTGAGTTATAGATACCGGGTGTGAGCAGCACGATCTCAGCGGTATCCTTGCCGCGCGGCGAGAGTGAACGTAGTGCCGCCAGCAGTAGAGAAGGGTAATGTTCGACCCGGCGGACGCGGTATTTGCTGAAAAACTCCGGCAGAATGCGGCGCTCGATGACCCGGTTCTCGATCATGTAGGAAACGCCGGACGGCGTACGGAGATTATCTTCAAGAATCAGGAATTCACCTTTTTCGTCCCGGATAATGTCGATGCCGCTGACATGGGTATAAATACCGCCCGGCGGTACGATGCCGACGATCTCTCGGCGAAAGTCGCGCCCCTGGTAGATCAGCTCGGGGGGGATGACGCCGTCCTTGATGATACGCTGTTCCCCGTACAGATCGCCCAGAAAAAGGTTCAGCGCCCGTACCCGCTGCTTGAGACCGGACTCAATTTTCACCCATTCCGCTGCGGTGATGATGCGCGGAATCAGGTCGAAGGGCCAGATGCGCTCAATTCCCTCTTCGCTTTCACCGTAGACGGTAAAAGTGACCCCTTCTGCCTGCAGCGCCAGCTGGGATTCGTGAGCCTTGGCCTCCAGGGCACTGTTGCCGGTGGCCTTGATGTGATTCCAGAGCAGGCGGTAGTGGTCGCGCGGGGTGAAATCATCAGCGTAGAATTCATGGTAGGGGGTGCGGGGTTTGCTGCCCTGCATGCCGGCGTTATACATGGCGCACTCCTTTTGTTCTAAGAGGTTTGACGAGTATACGTGTAATTTTAAACTGTGGCAAAAATTGTTATCTGTTCTGGCTGATAACGACGAAGCGCTCATCAAACCACGGTTCGAGAAGCGGCTTGACATCCTCCCATGCAAGACCGCCGCCACCGCAGCCGGGCCGGGGCACGATAATCTTCTGCCACCCGGAGAGGTCCGTCAGTTGCCGCAATTCCTGCGCCGAACGGGCTATTAAACGCGGATCAGGGAGCGACCAGGGAGTCTCTTCAACCGGGAAGGTAACGATGCCGTCGCCAAGATCAAGAACATGGTTGCCCTTTTCATTGAGCAGTCTGCCTAATTTGTGAGCAAGACCAGGGGAATGAAGAGCCGCCTGACGCGCCACACCACGACCGAAGATAGCCCGCCCGTCCGGTGTCAGCGACCCGTTGGTAGTGATGACAATGATACTTGTAGCGGCGTACGCCCAGATTTCTCCCGCAATCTCAAGCAAAGGTTTTCTCCGTGAGTGCCGCGTTTCAAAAATAGTCAGCGTGTATTGTATGCGCAATCACCGTGCCAATGTGCAATCAATTGCATGTTTTTATTCATTGAAATTGCATTGACGCTGATGTAGTACGGGTGGTAAGCAGAAACATCATCCGGCTATACATTCAAACATTTTCTGATATGATCAACCAATACATCTACTGAGGTGCCGCTATGACAGCCGCCATGCCCAAAATTCTGATTATCGATGATGAAACGATGAATGCGCGTATTCTTGAGATGACGCTGGAGGATGATTACGAGACTATGATTGCATATACCGGGGATGATGCCATTCGCCTGGTCACCGAGTGGCAGCCTGATCTGCTGCTGCTGGATGTCATGATGCCGGAGCTAAGCGGTTTTGATGTGTGCCGGATTATCAAGTCAGAGACTGTTTCTGCATCGATTCCGATTATTTTCGTTACGGCCCTCGACAAACCGTCCGATGAATCAATAGGGTTGACGCTTGGTGCCGTAGACTACATTACCAAGCCGATTAACCCGGATATCGTGAAGCTCAGAGTAAAAAATCATCTTGCCCTCAAGTTCCAACGGGACGAACTGCGGCAGCAGCGGGATACTCTGCAGCGCCAGAAGTGTGAACTTGAAGAATCAATTGATCGGGTAAAACGCCTGGAGGGCATAATCTCCATCTGCATGTACTGTAAAAAAATCCGTAACGAAGAAAAGCTGTGGGAGCAGATGGAAAAATACATCTCCGAGCATTCAGACGCACTGTTCAGCCATGGCGTTTGCCCTGACTGCATTGGTGAGTTTAAAAAATCAATGTCGCGGTTCGCGTGAGAAGACAATTATATAACAAGGAACTCTTTGACTATCTCAAGCATTCCCTGGCCGATCCCTGAAGATAATCAAAAACCTCCCCGCGGGTGGTGATGAAACCCGGCATCTGGTTCAGGATGTCCCCCCGTTGTCTCAATCGTTCTCATTCCCTTTCTTTGAGCGGACTCATCACGCGATTAACCGTATCAACAGCTATCCCCAAGTCAATCTTACATGAAATCATCAGCGGACATCCGACGTTATTATTTCTGATACAGAAAACGTGACAACACCTCAATGGTTTGTTGCAATTTATTCATTATTGGCACACTATCAAAGCAGTGTTGTCAACGATAATTTAAATAGTAAATAGTTACTGTTTTTGCGAATAAGGAAAACTACTCCATGAAAATAAAGATACTTCTTGCCTTTAAGCAGAAAAAAATGCGCGAAGGCCTCCGCAGCCTTCTGGAAAAGTACGACGACTTTGAGGTGGCGGCCTGGGCCGACAATGGTGAAAACACGGTCGCCCTCACCGGAGAGCACAAACCGGACGTAGTCGTAATGGATACAGCGCTGCCCGGCTTGGACGGCATCGAGACTATCCACCGCATTATCGCCAAAGCCCCCGGCGCCAAGGTGATCGCCTTGACGATGAGCCTGGAAAAATGTTCGGTAGTTGAAATGCTCAAAGCAGGAACAAGCGGTTACGTGCTGATGGAGAGTGCCTTCGAGGAGGTGGTTGACGCCATCCATGAGGTTGTCTCAGGCAGCACCTATCTGAGTACTCCTGTTATCAAAATGGTACTCGGCGATTATATTCACAAGCAGCTGAGCGAAAAAGCCACCATCTTTTCGATTCTTACACCCAGAGAGAGTGAGGTACTCAAGCTTGTTGCTGAAGGGCGCAGTACCGCACAGATTGCATCCGACATTGATATCAGCATGAAAACCGTTGATACACACCGTCAGCACATCATGGACAAACTTAACATACGGGGCATAGCCGATCTCACCAGATATGCAATCCGCGAAGGAATCTCACCTCTCTAGCAATACTCTCTCATCACGGTATTTCTTTCCGTCACCCGAACTATCCGACACGTCGTATCAGTACTTCCCCCGATAGTAATAATCTATCAAAATACGTAAATATACATATTGCAGTTAAATCGGACTCAAGCGCCAGACCAAGGCAGGTGATCCCTGTTGAGCATGGCCGCGACTCCGTGGCCTCCGGTTCGGGGCACGCATGTCGCCGCGGCATTATCGACAGCCACCAGCGCAAGCTGCGTTGGGGATGCATCTGTTTCTACAAAAGAGGTTTTTACTATCTGCACATACGGTGAAAATGGAAACACGTGAGGGTTGCCAATGGTAATCGACAAAGACGCGGGGGTGTCAACAACAGCCGCCGAAATGTGCCGACCACGGATCGAGGAGGGGGCACAGAGATTCGACCATGTCCCCGATGTCTCCCGGATTGAACTGGAGACGCAAATGGCAGAGTTGCGCGGTGCCCATGCGGAGCTTGAGTTGTCCCGGAATAAGTATGCCGAACTATATGACTGTGCCCCCGTCGGCAATTTCACCTTTGATATGCGCGGAGTGATACGGGAGGTAAATCTTGCCGGCGCGCAGCTGTTGGGAATAGAGCGACGACTGCTGACCAATAAATCTATTATCAATTTTATTGCTGATGCAGACGGGAGGGAGATATTTTCCAGACACCTCGAACATGTTTTGCAACGAAAGGGCATGCAGAGATGTGCAATCAGACTCAGCGTAAAAGACGGCACGGAGATCTATGGCCAACTACAGAGCGTTACGGTGGGCAATGTCGGAAGCAAGGGCGGTTATGTCCTTACCTCAATAGTTGATGGCACGGTTGGCAAAAAATTGGAAACGGAAATCCAGGGTGCCCGGGAATTTGCCGAGAATATTGTTGAAACCGTGCGTGAACCGCTGGTGGTACTGAATTCCGACCTGAAGATCCTCACCGCCAACCACAGTTTCTACGACACCTTCAAAGCAACGCCCGAGGAAACTATCGGCAATTTTATCTATGATCTCGGCAACCGGCAATGGGACATTCCCAAACTGCGGGTACTCGTTGAGGAAATCCTCCCCCATGATACCGTGATCAATGGTTATGAAGTCGAGCATGATTTTCCCGGCATCGGCCGCAAGATTATTCTGCTCAATGCACGGGAGATATTCAGGGAAAACATCGGCTCGCATATTATCCTGCTGGCAATGGAGGACATCACCGAGCGCAAACAGCTGGAAGCGGAAATCCTCGATGCCCGGGAATATGCCGAGAACATTGTCGAAACTGTGCGTAAACCGCTGGTAGTGCTGAATTCCGACCTGAAGATCCTCACCGCCAACCACAGCTTCTACGACACCTTCAAAGCAACGCCCGAGGAGACAATCGGCAAGTTCATCTACGATCTCGGTAACCGGCAATGGGACATTCCCAAGCTCCGGGTACTCTTTGAGGAGATCCTCCCTCTTGAAACCGTGTTCAATGGCTATGAAGTCGAGCATGATTTTCCCGGTATCGGCCGCAAAACTATTCTGCTCAATGCCCGCCAGATTTTCCGGGAAAACATCGGTTCACACATAATCCTGCTGGCTATGGAAGACATTACCGAACGGAAGAGGGCCGAGGAGGAGATCCAAAACCTCAATCGTGATTTGGAACTACGTGTAATGGAACGAACCTCCCAGCTCCAAGGCGCAAACCAGGAACTGGAGGCCTTTGCCTATTCGGTATCCCACGACCTGCGTGCGCCGCTGCGGGCCATGGGTGGTTTCAGCCAGGCCCTGATGGAAGATTTTGGCGACACGCTGGAGGCGGAGGCGCACGACTATCTCAACGAGATCGTCATCGGGAGCCGGCATATGGGTCAGTTGATAGACGGACTGCTCACCCTGTCGCGCAGCACCCGGGGAGAACTGCGCCACGACCGGATAGACCTCTCCCTCATGGCGGATCGCATCCGCACTGAACTCGAGCGGTTGGAGCCGCTGCGCCGGGTGGAGTGGCGAATCGAACCTGGTTTAAGTTCAGGTGGAGATGCACGTATGATCGAGGTGATCATGAGAAACCTTCTCGACAACGCCTGGAAGTACACCACGGGCACGGCGGAGGCGATAATTCGTGTGTATGCCGAAACGGAGGGAAGTGAACTCTATTTCTGTGTCGCGGATAACGGCGCCGGATTCGATATGGCCCACGCCGGGAAACTCTTTCAACCGTTCCAGCGTCTGCATCGACAGGACGAATTTCCCGGCATAGGCATCGGTCTGGCAACGGCCCAGCGCATCGTACACCGTCATGGCGGCACATTCCATGCGACAGGTATTCCCCATAAGGGGGCAACATTCAGGTTTTCACTGCCATACGGAGAAGATCAGCAAAGGGAGCAACTATGAATATCAACAGGTCGATACTGATGGTGGAAGATAACCCGCAGGATGAGAAGCTGATGCTGCGCGCATTGAACAAGGTCAATCTGGCCAATCGGGTGGTTGTGGTACGCGACGGGCAGCAGGCGCTCGATTACCTGTTCCGGGAGGGGGAGTTTGCCGGTCGTGAAGGAGACGACTTTCCGGCCATTGTTCTGCTCGACATCGGCCTGCCACGCGTCAGCGGTCTCGAAGTTCTGAAGAGGCTACGCGACGATCCGAGGACCCACCTTCAGCCGGTGGTGATTTTGACCTCCTCCGACGAGGAGCGGGACCGGCTTGCAAGCTATGAGGACGGCGCCAACAGTTTTGTGCGCAAACCGCTCGACTTCAGCGAATTTGCCGAAACGGTGGCACGTCTCGGCATCTACTGGCTGGCGGTCAATAAACCGCCTCAGGAGAAGTATCATGTCCGAACCCCTTAATATCCTGGTTATCGAGGACAGCAATGCCGACTTCCTGATGGTCGAGCGCCATCTGAAACAGAACGGAGTGGCAGCCACCTGTTGTCGTGTAGACACGCTTGCCACGTTGAAAGATGCCATTGGCAGGGGGAAATGGAACCTGGTGCTGGCCGACTACAGCGTGCCTCAGCTCGGTTTTCAGGAGAGCCTTGACCTGATCCGGACGGCACTCCCCGATCTGCCGGTGATTATGGTCACTGGTTCCCTGAGTGAGGAAGTGGCGGTGGAACTCCTTAAACGGGGAGTTTGTGATTTCGTGCTCAAGGGCAATCTGGCCCGCCTGGTTCCCGCGATTCAGCGGAGTCTGAATGAGGCGGAGATTGACAAGCTGTACAAGGAGGAGATGAAGCGGAACGAAACACGTCTTAGAAGTCTGGTGGATATATTGCAGTATCCCTCCGAAACTATTCAGGAATTTCTTGATTATGTGATGAATAAAACCCTTCAACTGACTGAGAGCAAGATCGGTTACATTTATCGTTACCATGAAGATCGAGCAGAGTTTGTTCTTAACTCCTGGTCCAGAGAGGTAATGGCCGAATGCACCGTTCTCAATCCTTCCACCTGTTACGAATTGGACAAAACCGGGATCTGGGGTGAGGCTGTCCGGCAGCGCCGATCTATCATCGTTAATGACTACCAAGCAGCTCACCCTCTGAAAAAGGGCTACCCCAAAGGCCATGTCCAACTTCTGAAATTTATGACCGTCCCGATCTTCAAGGGCAATAGCATTGTCGGCGTGATCGGTCTGGCAAACAAAGAAACCGATTATGATGCAACCGATATTCTTCAAGTGTCGCTGCTGACGGAGGTTCTTTGGAAAACCGTCGAGCGTATGCAGTCTGAGACGGAGCGGGAGAAACTCGAAGAACAGTTCCGCCAGACACAGAAAATGGAGGCAATCGGCCAGCTGGCCGGAGGTGTGGCCCATGACTTCAACAATATCCTTCAGGCGATCTTCAGCTATTCGCACCTGATTCTGGCTAAAGCGAGGGACAACGAACCGGTTAAACATTATGTAGAAGAGCTGTTGAAAGCATCCAACAGAGCTGCCGATCTTACCAAAAGCCTCCTGGCTTTCAGCAGAAAACAGGAAGTAACTCTGACCGTGATCGATATCAGCGAAGTTATAAAGGGAAACGAAGCGTTTCTCCGCAGGCTGATCAGAGAAGATATTGAGCTGAAGGTAACCTGCACAGGGGAGCCACTTACTGTGCTGGCTGATCGGGGGCAGATAGAGCAGGTGTTCATGAACCTCGTCACCAATGGCCGCGACGCCATGCCGAACGGCGGCATGCTCTCCATTGAAACGCAACGCGTAACCCTGGGGCAGGATTTTATCGATACCCACGGCTACGGCACGGCTGGTGTCTATTCTTTCTTCTCGGTTTCCGATAGCGGCTTTGGCATGGACAAGGAGACGCAGTCCCACATATTTGAGCCGTTCTTCACCACGAAAGAGCAGGGGAAGGGAACGGGGCTCGGCCTTTCGATGGCGTACGGAATCATCAAGAAACATGACGGCCTTATCACGGTCTACAGTGAACCCGGTTCGGGTACAATCTTCAAAATCTATTTGCCCCTCGTACAAGCATCGGCACTCGCGGGAGAAAAAAATGTTCAGGAGGCGGTTTCCCTGCGAGGCGGAACCGAGACCATTCTTGTGGGCGAGGACGATGCCGCTCTGCGGAGGTTGTCAAAAAATGTACTGGGTCACTATGGCTATCAGGTGATAGAGGCGGTAGATGGCCAGGATGCGGTGGACAAGTTTATTGAATACGGTGATAGCATTGATCTTGTTATCCTTGATGCGATCATGCCGAAAAAAAACGGCAAAATGGCGTGCGACGAGATGAGAACAGTACGCCCCGACCTGCAAGTGCTTTTTGTCAGCGGCTACGCGAAGGATATTTTTGCGGATGACAAGGCGCTTGATGAGAACTCCGTATTTATCCAGAAGCCGGTCTCACCCGATGTGCTTTTGGCAAAGGTACGGGAGATGCTGGATAAAAGAATATCCGCCGGAGGTAGCATTTGAATGCATTAAACCCCGTCATACTGTGCGTTGATGATGAGCCGGGCAACCTGAAACTTCTGGAAAGAACGCTTGGCACGTCCGGTTATCTGGTTATCAAGGCCAGTGATGGCCGGGAAGCGCTCGATATAATCGCCAGCCGCACGGTCGATCTGGTGCTCACCGATGTCATGATGCCGCGGGTCGACGGGTTTGAGATCTGCCGCCGGATCAAGGGGGATGAACGCTACCGGCATATACCGGTGGTCATGATAACCGCCCTTGATTCCAAAATGGACCGCATCCGCGGGATCGAGGCAGGAGCGGACGAATTCCTTGCCAAACCGTATGACCATGGCGAGGTGCTGGCACGGGTGAAGATGTTGCTCAGAACCAAACAGCTCGATGAAAAGCTTGGTGATTCGTACAGCAACATCCAGAACCTGACTTCCTTCGGCAGCCATATCATGACCTCTTTCCGCCCTGCGGGGTTCGACCTCATGACACAGATAGACAGCCTCGCCAATCAGGTCATCAGGAAAGACATTGTTGGGGCAGGGCGGCCGTCGACAGTGCTGGTGCGCATTCTCACCGGCCATGTGTTTGCATGGTACATCTACGAATATGATTCCGGGGAGTTGAAGAGGAGCGGCATTGACCTGAACATGCTGCTGTGCATATCGGACAAAGACCCTACCGCATGCTTTTCAAATTGTCCCCTGTCGTTGCCTCAATTCAGGTCGCTCGTAGAAATCCTTGCTTTCAGTGACATCACAGTCGCTAACATGACCTGCTATCTCAGCGAAATGGCCTCGGTTTTTGCGCTTAATTACGACAGGGAAGTGACGCGCTTTGACGCCGCAGTGCTGGAAAGCCTTGCAATGCAGACCCTCTTTTTCATGCACCTGGCTATCCAGATCAGGGAAAGTGATGATGCGTTCGCCTATACGGTGCACTCACTCGCCAGGGCCTCGGAGGCAAATGACGAGGACACCGGCGACCACATTCTCAGAGTAGGTGAATACTGCTCCATTGTGGGGCAAAGACTCGGCAAGGGGGATCAATGGGTACAGAGTATTAAACTGCAGGCGACGCTGCACGATGTCGGCAAGGTACACACTCCTTCGGAAATCCTGAAGAAGCCTGGTGAGCTCACCCCGGAAGAGTGGAATATCATGAGACGTCATACGGTGAAGGGGGCGAAAATTATCGGCGACCATCCGAAATTCAGTATCGCCAGGCAGATCGCGCTCTCGCACCATGAACGATGGGACGGGAGCGGTTATCCGTTCGGCTATTCCGGGGAGCGGATTCCTCTTGAGGGAAGAATCATGAATATCGCCGACCAGTATGATGCCTTGCGGAATGTGCGGGTCTACAAACCGGCACTCGATCACGCCACGACGGTGAAAATCATCACCGAAGGGGATGGGAGGACCATGCCGCATCACTTTGACCCGCAGGTGTTGAAAGCCTTTGTGGATACCGCATCTCTGTTTGAGGAGGTGTATGAAAAATTCACCGAAAATGCCAGCCTGGAGCGGCAGGCCTCCGAGGTTTTGACCAAAACCGCTGACCTTGGGAACATCTCGGATGCCGGCATGGTAGCTATATTATGAAATCCCTGCTGTCAACTCGGAACAGTGCGTATCTTCGCAACTTTGTCATCGCGATTATTCTGACCATCGCAGCCGGCTGGATGCTCACCAATTTGCTCGTCAGGGTTGCGGAAAACGAATTCAAAGAGAAGATTGACCGGGAAGCAAACCTTACGCTGTCCTACATTCATGAACAGCTTGACGACGTGGAAAATGCGGCCAATGTGCTGAGCCAGTCAGAACAGACAGGTGCCGTTCTCTCCTCCGGCGGTCCCGTTGAGCTGGAGCGTGCGAACAGGATGCTTGACCGCGTCAATAGCAGCATGAAGTTGTCGGTATGCTATCTTCTGGACAGAAACGGCCTGGCTGTTGCCTCGTCGAACAGAAACGAAAAGACCGGCTTTGCCGGTAAAAACTTCGCATTCAGACCGTTTTTCACCGGTGCAATGACCGGCAGACTCACCACGTATTTTGCTCTCGGCCTCCTCACCCGTGAAAGGGGCTATTTTGCGGCTGCGCCGGTTGTCGATCATGGCACCATTTCCGGTGTTGTCGTCGTCAAGAGAAATATTGCCCCGGTCGGAGAGTTTTTCAGAAAGTACACCCACGCATATCTGGTCAGTCCCGACGGAATAATTTTTGTATCCAACAAGGAGAATTACCTTTACCGGAGCTTATGGCCGGTTGATGAAGGGCGGCGGAGCACATTGCGGTCATCGCAACAGTTCGGGACCATCACGTTTGAACCTCTGTTGGCGTCAGAACCACGGACGGGGACCTATGTCAGGTTTGAGAAAGAGAAGCATTACGCCGTACGCCTGCCGTTCGGCAGCGATGGCTGGTCACTTGTATTATTTGATGCCCCCCATATCGTATCAACCTACCGCTTGTTCGGCATCGTACTCACCACGGTGTTTGCTCTCCTGCTTCTGTTCTTCTTTTATGCACTACTGAACAAAAGCAAGTCACTGGAGATGGCAAGAGATCTGCTTAAATCCAGGGACGACTGGAAACGGACGTTCGACACGGTGCCGGACCTCATCGCGATCATTGATGCAGATTACCGCATATCAAGTATGAACCGGGCAATGGCGGAACGCCTCGGCATCTCCCCGCAGGAGGCGGTCGGCAGGCATTGTTATGAACTGCTGCATGGTTCTCAGGGACCGCCCTCCTTCTGTCCTCATCAAAGAATGCTTGAGTCGGGGAGGACCGAATCAGGGTGCCATTTTGAGAAGAATCTGAATTGCGATTTTAGCATCACCGCGGCTCCGATCCTGGCTGAAGACGGCACAATCGAGTCGTCTGTCCATGTGATGCATGATGTCAGTGAACTTAAGCAGGTTGAAATGTACCTGCGCGAGACCGAACACCGACTCTCCAATGCCATGAGCTTGGCGGAGCTGTTTGACTGGGAATATGACGTGGCAGGCGGATTCTTCGTCTTCAACGATCGCTATTATTCTCTCCACGGCACGACTTCCGAACGGGAAGGGGGCAACATGATGTCCGCAGAGGCTTTTGCCCGTAATTTTGTGCATCCGGACAACGCTCATGCTGTTGGCGAAGAAATTGCCAAGGCTTTGGCGGCGACTGATCCAGATTACCATTCGCAACTTGAAACGTCCATTTTGCGCCGGGACGGTGAGGTTCGGCAGCTGTCTGTACACATTGCCATTAGCCAAAATGCCGCAGGGCAAATCATTCGGCTCCACGGTGCAAATCAGGACATCACCAAAACGAAACGGCTCAGTGATGAAGTCAACAGGATCAATAACCTGGAATCGATCGGCCTCCTCTCCGGCGGGCTGGCCCATGACTTCAATAATGTGTTGAACATAATTTACGGCAACATAACCTTTGTCAAGATGCTTGCAGAGGGCAATGCAGCCCTTGTTGAGCCACTCGAAGACGCGGAAGAAGCGTGTGAACGCGCCAAAGAGCTCGGCACCCGCCTGCAGGCCTTTTCGCAGGGGGGCACTCCGTTCAGGGAGCCGATAGCGCTTCCCGCTCTCATTGAGAATGCCGCAGAAGCTCTGTTCAAGGCCTCAAGAATCTCTCACAGCATATCCGCGGCAGATGGCGTCCACCAATTGGAAGCAGATCAGCGCCAGATCAGACAGCTGTTCGAAAATCTGCTGTCCAATGCCAAAGATGCCATGACCGGGGGGGGGACAGTCACAATCGCTATTGAAAACTGCGAAGTCGATGAAAAAATGGGGCTGTCCCTCAGACCAGGCCCCTATGTCTGTATGACAATCCAGGACAACGGCGCAGGTATACCGGAGGTGAACCTTCCGAAGATCTTTGATCCCTATTTTTCGACCAAGGATACCTACAGTCAACGAGGGCTGGGGCTTGGGCTCTCGATCTGCCATGCCATCATGAAACGGCACAACGGACACATATCCGTAGAATCCTCAGTGGGAATCGGCACCAGAGTTACGCTGTATCTGCCTGCTGCCATGAATGAAACAGAACATTCAGCAGAGGAGAAATACTGAAATGATGAACGAGGTTTATACTATTCTGATAGTGGATGATGAAGAGCCGGCTCTTAAGCTGCTGTCACGCCTGTTGTCATGTGACCAGTATACCCTGTACTGCGCCGGAAACGGCAGAGAGGCTATCGAGCTGGCGGGGAAGATTAATCCTGATCTTATCCTGCTCGACGTAATGATGCCGGGGCTCGACGGTGCCGAGACCTGCAGAATACTAAAGAATACCGAAGGAATAAAGCTGATCCCGGTGATCATGCTGACTGCCCACCCGGACAAGGATATGAAATTACGCTGCCTCACTGCCGGGGCCAATGATTTTCTTGCCAAACCGGTTGATAATGCCGAGCTTCAATTGCGGGTGCACAACATGCTCGAGTTCAGGAGGCATACGGAAACAAGGAAGTGGAACACATTGCTGGAGCAGAGCAAGGCGACTCTCGAAGCAAAAAACCGGGAACTCGAGGTCGCCCTGCAGGAGATCGAAAGAACACAGGCTCAGATCATCCAACAGGAGAAAATGGCATCCATCGGCCAGATAGCCGCGGGGGTGGCTCATGAGATAAACAATCCAATCGGATATATCAGCAGCAATATGAATTCGCTCTGGAAGTATGCCGAAAAGCTGGTTCAGTTCATAGAAGTTCAGGAACAGGCAATTGAAAGATGTTCCGATGTGGAGACGAAGAAATCGATTGTCGAACTTAAACGGCAGATCAAGCTGGATTTTGTCATGAAGGATTTTCGCGATTTGATAACTGAATCTCTTGAGGGTTCAACGCGGGTCAGCAAGATCGTGCATGATTTGAAGAGTTTTTCGCGGGCTGAGGGGGCCGAAGCGATTTCTGCGGACCTTAATGCGTGCATACAAAGCACTATCAACGTGGTGCGAAATGAAATCAGATATGTAGCGGAGCTGGACATCCATTTTGGTGATATTCCGCTGGTAGTCTGCCGGCCACAGCAGATAAGCCAGGTTGTTATGAACCTGTTAGTAAACGCCGCGCACTCTATTTGTGACAAGGGTGTAATCACTCTTGTCACATCATTGGTAAACGATTCGGTCGAAATCAGCGTCACCGATACCGGCTGCGGTATTTCACCACAAAATATTGAAAAAATATTCGAACCGTTCTTTACCACCAAAGAGGTGGGCAAAGGGACCGGACTGGGACTGGCCATCAGCCGCGAAATTGTCAGGAAACATGGCGGTGAGCTGCTGGTTGAAAGTGAAGTAGGCAAGGGTACGATGTTCACCTTCCGGCTGCCGATTCAACAAGAAGAAACAAAATGAACAATGCTCCGCGCATACTTTTTGTCGATGATGAGTGCAATGCCAGCGGAAGAGCACGCGTCCGGACTGCAGGGATATTTACTTACCGTGGAACTTTTGTCCGGAACCTTTGAGTTAATGGAAAACCGTCTATGGGTGTACATCAACTACGCGGAATAGTGACTCATCAAACGTGGGCACGTTCAGCACGGTATATGTTCGGAAACAAACATCCATTGCCCCCTTCACTATCTTAAACATTCCCGCGCCGAACCGGACAGATAATCAAAAACCTCGCCACGGGTGGTGATGAAACCCGGCATGTCGTTGAGAATGTCCTCGATCAGATGCAGCACCTCGCCGTCAACGCTCTCCAGTTCATCCATGACGGCTGACAGTATGGGCAGAATCTCGTACAGGTCGTGACGGTTGAAGGGTGCAGGGTCTGGCATGCCTGCAAACTTGGGCTCTGCCCGATTGGCGACGTCGCGCGGGTATTTGAATTTCAGATCGGATGCTTTGACTATGATGGACATAAATTTCCTCCCTTGACAGGTGAGCCACTTTTTGGCACCATATTGACATGAAACGAAAACAGCTCAAGACTATTGAATCTCTCTTTGTGCATCCTCCAAGCGCAAATATAAAATGGAGTGCCATTGAAGGGCTGTTAAGAGAGTTGGGCGCTGAAATCACTGAGCGTGAGGGATCACGCATTGGTGTCAGGCTTTTTGGCGAGCGTCGGGTATTCCATCGACTTCATCCGTCGCCTGATACTGATAAGGGTGCTGTAGCCAGTATCCGCAAATGGCTTGAAGATAACGGGGTGAAACCATGATGAATGTAATGGAAATTAATGGCATACGCGCAGTAATTGCATTTGATCCTGAAATCAATATGTTTCGTGGCGAATTTGTAGGCCTGAATGGCGGGGCAGATTTTTATGCCACCGATATTGACGGACTTCGCCGTGAAGGAGAAACATCCTTGAAAGTTTTTCTGGAAATGTGCACCGAGGAAGGTGTGTCCCCATATATAAAAGCTTCCGGACGATTCAACCTTCGACTTCCTCAGGATCTTCATGCCAAGGCAGTTGCTTTGGCAAAAGCATCCGGCAAGAGTGTTAATAACTGGATTGCCGATGCCATCAGACAGGCCGACGGACAGCCTGTGCATTAAAGCTTCCCTGGATCGGGATATTCCTCCATTCAAGCGCGACAGCAACTGACACAGCACCATCACGTCCACATTTTCCAGTAATTAATGCCCGCCGCAGCCGCCACCACAACCGCCACCGCAACCAGGTTTGACAATGTCTGCCGCTTTGGGCGTGCTGCACAGTTGTAGTGAGGCACGATCCACATACCAGGTATCATCCTCGCTTTTCCCCTGCAGTTCATTTTTCTTGAGCATCATCAACACCCGCGTTTCAGTTGTTTCCAAAAGCTGCGCCGCCTCGGCAATCGATACAAACGAAGTTCCCGCTTCACACATGATATTTCTCCTTTGGTTCGACTCCGCTCACCAACCGGAGTCTGGTTTCCATTCACGATTTCTGACTTCCATCGGGTGGTCCCTGAGCGGAGCCGAAGGGTTATGCCGCCTTTGGTAGTGATTCTTCGCCCAGGTAGATGGCCATAAGCTCGCAATTGGTCAAATCCCGCTTCCGTTTGCACGACATGGCCCGCGTCTGAACCAGCAGCGGATCCGCCCGCTTCCGGTCAACAACGATTCCCATACTGCGATAGCGCTCGATCAAACCGCCCGTGCCGGAATGCTTGCCGACGATAATGCTGCGGGTGAGCCCCACTTCTGCCGGGTCAAAGCCTTCATAGTTATGGGGATCCTTGATAACGCCATCGGCATGGAGCCCTGATTCGTGGGCAAAGACCCGGGAGCCGACCACCGGCTTGGAAACCGAAAGCGGCCGGTCGGAAGCTTTGGCGACAAAGAGCGACATCTCGCGGAAGCGATGGGTATCGATCCCGGTTTCAATGCCGCAGGCATGCTTCAACCCCATAATCACCTCTTCGAGCGCCGCGTTGCCGGCACGTTCACCGAGACCGTTAATCGTGGTGTTGACAAACTTCGCTCCGGCGCGGATACCGGCAATGGCATTGGCTGTGGCCATACCCAGATCGTTGTGGGTATGCACCTCAATATCGATTTCCGGAACCGCGTGGCGGAGATAGGTCACTTTATCGAACATGGTGAACGGATCCATGATGCCGAGGGTGTCACAGAAGCGAAAGCGGTCGCCACCCTGGGAGCGGGTGATTTCCATCAACTCCACCAGAAAGGCCATGTCAGCCCGACTTGCATCCTCACCGCCAACTGAGACATAGAGATTATGCTGTTTGGCAAAGCCGAGTGCGACCTTCAGCTGTTCCTTCACTGCATTACGATTCTTGCGCAGCTTATGGTGGATCATCTGGTCGGAGACCGACAGCGAAATGTCTACCGCCTGCACACCGCAGGCAATACTTGCCTCTATTTCAGGCACCAGTGCCCGGTTCCAGGTAATCAGCCGGGCGTTCAAGCCGAGGTCAACCAGCGTACGGATACTAGCCTGTTCTTCCTCGCCCATAGCGGGAATGCCGCATTCAATTTCCCCGACGCCGATGGAGTCAAGCATCCGGGCGATGGCTATTTTTTCGCGTTTGGAGAAGACCACTCCGGCGGTCTGTTCGCCGTCGCGCAGGGTGGTGTCATCGATGATTACTCTTGCCTGTCCGGTTATTAATTCCATCTTATCTCTCCCTATTCCCCTGATACTCATGTCCACTCTTACTAAAACGAAAAACGCCGCATACCCGAAAGTCTGCGGCGTCGTTGCCACTTATCTGAACAATTGCGAATATAAATGCCAAGTAACTTAATCTACAAGCATTGTACATGCCAAAATCACGATCCAAGCAAATTAATATTTTTGGATTGTAATTATTTGTGGTAGACAAAAAATATCGAGCCATGTATTTTAATTAAAGGTAGAACCGCATTTTAAAACCGCGAAAGGTGCGAATAGCCATGGCACAGATGAAGGTAAGAACCAAGCTGTATTCTATCGTGGGGATCATGTCGATTGTTCTGGTTATAGTCGGGGTGGTCGGGCTCTTTGTTGCAAAGTTCAGTGACGATGGGTTGGACTCGGTATATCAGGATCGGGTGGTTCCGCTGGAACAGCTCAAAGTCATCTCCGATATGTATGCCGTCAATATTGTTGATACCTCCCATAAGGTGCGCAACGGCGGCCTTAACTGGAGCGAAGGGCGCAAAAACGTAGATGAGGCGTTGAAGACCGTCAGCGATAAATGGAAGGCGTATCTGGCGACCACACTGGTGCCGGAAGAGAAAAAACTGGTCGAAGAAATTACACCGCTGATGAAAAAAGCGGATGAGGCCGTTGCTAAACTGAAGGGATTGCTGGTAAAAGAGGACAAGGTTGGCCTTGCCGTCTTTACCATCAGCGAAATGTATCCAGCCATAGATCCGCTGGGCGATAAGATATCCGCGCTGGTTAATGTTCAGCTGGTTGTAGCTAAGAAGGTGCACGAAGAGAGCGGGGCGCTTTATGAGAAGGGCAAGTTGCTGAGTATTATCCTGATAATTGCCGGCGTACTTGGTTCGATACTATATGCGACATCTATAATCAGAGGGATCATGCGGGAGCTCGGCGGCGAACCGGCGGATGTCCGTGAGGTTGCCGAAGCGGTCGCGGGCGGCGACCTTACAGTTACGGTCAGAACTGATGAGCGCGACACCGGGAGTGTCATGCTGGCGATGAAACATATGACCGGGAACTTGCGCTCCATCATCGGGCAGGTCTCAGCTACCTCGTCCCAGGTGGCTGCGGCCAGCAGCCAACTACACTCCACCGCAGAACGGATTGCCACCGGCGCCGAAGAGGTAGTGGCCCAGGCCGGCACTGTTGCCACCGCAGGTGAAGAGATGTCGGCTACTTCGGGTGATATCGCTCAAAATTGCCAGGGAGCTGCAGAAGGGGCGCAGCGGGCATCGAAAGCCGCCCTGAATGGCAGTGCGGTGGTAGACAAGACTGTTTTGGTCATGGGGCAGATAGCGGAGAAGGTTCAGGTATCTGCTAGAACGGTGGAGAGCCTGGGGGCGCGGAGCGACCAGATCGGCGACATCATCGGCACCATCGAGGACATTGCCGACCAGACCAACCTTTTAGCTCTGAATGCCGCCATTGAGGCGGCCAGGGCCGGTGAACAGGGGCGCGGCTTTGCCGTCGTTGCCGATGAGGTGCGAGCACTGGCCGAGCGGACCACCCGTGCAACCAAAGAGATCGGTGAGATGATCAAAGCGATCCAGAAGGAAACCAAGGGTGCTGTTGCTGCCATGGAACAGGGGGTGAACCAGGTAGAAGCGGGTACGGAGGAGGCAGCCAAATCCGGTGCTGCTCTACGCGATATTCTGGAACAGATCAATGCCGTCACCATGCAGGTCAGCCAGATTGCCACCGCTGCCGAAGAGCAGACCGCGACTACCAGCGAGATATCCAACAACATGCAGCAAATCACGGAAGTAGTGCAGCAGACATCTCATGGTGCGCATGAATCGGCTACGGCTGCGGCACAATTGAGCGGCAATGCCGAAGAGCTGCAGCGTCTGGTGCGACAGTTCAAGTTGTAATACCTGTCGATTTGCCGGGGCGACAGCTTGACATTTTTGAGCTTCGCCTCAGCATTGAATTCTCTACCCGCTCATTTTAACACCACTATCAAACAGCGCCTCAAGCACCTTTCTGTGCAACTACTCGCCAATACCGTTGCCGTGATATGCGGGACGGTTGATCAGATTCCCGATCCAGCTCCTCCGTTCATGACGCAGTGAGGTTACAAAATCATAGGTTCCTCCGCTGTCTCCGCGAGCAACAAAGCACCTCCTGCGTAAAATATGACACATGACTTAAACTCCCACGGCCCTGGATATGCCGTTTCTGCAATCGCCATGTGCAGATCAAGGCCGTCTCCGAAAATAAAAAAACGCCGCATCCCTTGCAGGACACGGCGTCGTTGCCGTTTTTCCAACTTGTTACTAATTTATTTTTGCATCAGGCGTGCCACTATGACATTAAAAACAGCCGGGATACAATAACCGACAATCCGTTACCTGCGAATCTCATTTACATGCGAACTAACGCAGACAACATTTTTTTCAAAGAGATAAGGCCTCTCTTTGCCGGCTCACTTTTTTTGTTTTGCGCCGCACTCCTGATTTCATTGAGCTTCGATATAATCTCACCAATCTGCTTGCGCCGTGTATCCCGGTTTTCAAGATGGCTTTCAGCAAAAGAAAACAGGAAGCTAATCTCTTCAACCTCGCTGAGCACTCTGTCATAGCGTTTCTTTTCAAGCGCCTCATCGGCTTCCGCAATGTACTTGTTGATAATGATGAATATCGGGGGGGTCTTGTAAGCATAGTTACTGATCAGGGTCAGCACGAACTTGTGCAGCTCGATGAAAAGTTTTTCTGTTTTATCCGTATCCTTTTTATTTACGGACTGGTTGAGGGTGTCCATGATCCCCTGAAAGGTTTTCTCCGGATCACCTTTGATTTCTCTTTTCAGTTGCGGTAGCATCTGATTGAATTTGTCGCTGATCTTGCCGGTGGCTCCCTGGGCATCATCCCATTTGCCGTTTTTGAAGGCTGCTTCGAACTCGGCGAAATCCATAAAAATGCTGGTAAGTTGGGACGGAGGAGACGCCAGTTTGGCATGAGACATGGTTGCCGGGAATATCGTAAAAAGTGTAACAACTACCACCATAGCCGACGTGAAATAGTGCCGCATGATTTTCTCCAGACTGTTTATTTAATTTCAGCGGGGAGACAATAGCACCAGAAATGAGTCGCCGTCAACGAGATCTCCCACGGGCGGGCAAGCCTGATGCCGAACAAGACCGGTCATGCGTATGATGCTCACCCGCAACTACCGATCGCTGCAAGTCCAAAGATCAATTAACCAAAAGACTTGACAACTCAGCCGTAATTAAGCTAGATATTCCGCACTGTTCGTAGAAATATATAGCATTTGTCATGAGTAGACAACGTGGTCTGCCATCCATACTATTGGAAGGAGACTGCACATGAACAAACTGAGCCTCACATCAAAGCTGGCTGCAACATGCACACTCATCGCTTTCGGGATAATCATCCTGATAGCAATGATGTGGTTTTCAACCGAACGAATCAAGGTCAATGGCCCGGTCTATCAGGACATTGTCCGTGGCAAAGACCTGATCGCTGATATTCTCCCGCCCCCCGAATACATCATTGAGTCTTATCTGATTATCATGCAGGCGCTTGACAGCCAGGACACAGCCAAACTCTCTTCTTATCAGAAACGCTTTAAAAGACTTCATGGCGAATTCGATGATCGCCACACCTACTGGGAAAAAGAATTACCCGCCGGAAAAATCAAGACGCTCTTGCTCGAATCCGCTTATAAGCCCGCCGTTGCTTTTTACACCACTGCTGAAAAAGAATTCTTTCCCGCGCTGGCTGCAAACAACCATGAATTGGCCGCGCAACTGCTGCATGGCGCCCTTGCCCCCCGTTATGAGGAGCATCGCAAGGTAATTGACGAAATTGTCAATCTCACCAATACCGAGAATAGCGAGACGGAAAAGCGGGCCGCCGCCATGCTGCTCCGCTCGACAATCATTGTCATTGCCAGTGGTGCTCTGCTCATTTCATGCGTATTGGCAATTTTCATCTTGCTAACTCGCAACATCACCGCCCTGCTTGGCGCTGATCCATCGGAAGTTCGCCGCATTGCCCAGGAGGTCGCAAAAGGTGACCTTACTGTTGCTGTACAGGTGAATGGTGCTGACCAGAGCAGTGTCATGGCGGCGCTGAAGACTATGACGCACAACCTGCGCACCATCATCAATCAGCTGTCAACCACCTCGTCTCAAGTCGCTTCCGCCGCTTCTCAACTCAACAGTACCGCCGAACAGATTGCAACCGGTGCGGAAGAGGTCGCGATGCAGACCTCTACCGTTGCCACCGCCGGTGAAGAGATGTCGGCCACCTCCGGTGACATCGCTCATAACTGCCTGATGGCGGCTGAAGGAGCGCAGAGTGCCGCCAAATCGGCCCAAAATGGTGCCTCTGTTGTTGAACGTACCGTCAAGGTCATGGAACAGATTGCGGAACGGGTGCAGGAATCGGCCAAAACCGTCGGAAGCCTGGGGGCGCGTAGTGAACAGATTGGCAATATCATCGGCACTATTGAAGATATAGCTGACCAGACCAACCTGCTGGCACTGAATGCGGCAATTGAAGCGGCCCGAGCCGGTGAACAGGGACGCGGTTTTGCCGTTGTTGCCGACGAGGTACGCGCCCTGGCTGAGCGTACAACTCGCGCCACCCGCGAGATTGGTGAAATGATCAAGGCTATTCAGAGCGAGACCAAAGGGGCTGTTGCCGCCATGGAGCAAGGTGTTCAGCAGGTGGAAAACGGCACCATGGAAGCAGCAAAATCAGGTGAGGCACTTCAGAATATTTTACAACAGATCAACAACGTTGCCATGCAGGTTAACCAGATTGCCACTGCTGCCGAGGAACAGACCGCCACCACCGGCGAAATTTCCAGCAACATGATGCAGATAACTGAAGTAGTGCACCAAACGTCTCATGGCGCCAACGAATCCGCCATTGCCGCAGCCCAGCTGCACGGCAATGCCGGAGAACTTCAGCGGCTGGTGCAGCAGTTCACAATTTAGCCAGCTATTTGCAATGAAACTAAGGTTCGGGCGTGACCTCTTCGGAGGTTGCGCTTTTCCCCTGTTTCTACCCGCAACTACCCATCGTTGCCAGTCCATAGATCAGTTCCGGCTGATAGGCAGGTTTGACGCCGGCGTACATCAATTCGTTACTCCCGGAAATACGCATTCTGTTCCTGTTAAAGAGCTTCAAGGCTGTGCGATTCGAAGCAGGGGCATCCAGGCAAACCGTGATTTCAGTGGAGATCGTATTCAACGCAGCTTTCAGCAGCGTATCCGCCGTGCTGTAGCCGGGTGCTGAAAACGGCCCTAATTGTCTGGAATTTCCGCACTGCTGCACTACAACAAAACCTGTCTCATGCAGCAGCACCGTCCCGCGACCGGCGGTTGCCGCAATCAGCGCGGGGCGCTGATCACCCCAAGCCCGGCTGTCAATGCCGTTCAGAAAAGAATCAACATTGTCATCAGTTGCTAACGTTTCCTGTCCGCTGAAGCGTTGACGCCCCCTGCCGTTCCAGCGGACAATCGTATCGATACCGGTGAAGCCGAATTTCCGATACAGCGGCATGCCGGATTTTGAAGCCGTCAGCCAGACCGTTTCAACAGCGTTATCCAATAATGTATCCAGAACCTTTTTGAACAGCAATTCGCCGATTCCTTTACCGCGATATGCGGGGTTGACGATCAGATTGCCGATCCAGCCGCTCCGCTCATGGCGCAGCGAGGTTACAAATCCTTTGGTCTCTCCGTTATCTCCGCGAACGACGAAGCACCCCTGCGGAAATTCAGTCAGCAGGAACTCGAACTCCCACGGCTCTGCCACCCACTTTTCTGCCGCTGCCAGCGCAAGAAAGGCGGCGATGTCCTCAATGCGGAACGGTTCGACAGTCATGGGGCCGGACAGGCCGCTTCAGCGATAGTCATGGTCAGATCCTGGCCGATGAGGCCGATTGCATCCGCCCGACACTGTTTGCAATGGGCAAACTGACCGATAATCCCCTCGTTGGCTTTTCTTGTTTCAGCCAGATACTCTTCACTCGGCGGCGCAATATGGGCCAGTTCAGCCTGAGGAATGATCGGCATGATGTTCATGACAAAGGCGCCCAATTCTTTCACCCTGGCGGCGATCAGCGGGATCTGGCTGTCGTTTACTCCCGGTGTCAGGACGGTATTTATCTTGATGGTAAGACCGAGCTCTCCGGCCCGCTTGAGTCCCTCGAACTGATTGGTGATGAGGATTTTTGCCCCTTCAACTCCGGTGTAATGCCTGCCGTGATAGATGACATGACGGTAAATCTGCGCGCCGATTTCAGGGTCAACCGCGTTGATGGTGACGGTCAGGCTGTGCAGTCCCATCTCATAGAGGCGGTCAATCGATTCAGGCAGCAGCAGGCCGTTGGTGCTGAGACAGAGCATCAGGTGCGGGAATTCCTTCTTTACCATTGCAAACGTTTCAAAGGTCTCCTCATTGGCAAGCGGATCTCCCGGACCGGCAATGCCGACAACCTTGATGATCGGGCCGGCAATCGGACTTGCCATGACTTCCCGAACTTTTTCAATCGCTTCCTGCGGAGTCATAATGCGGCTGGTAACGCCGGGGCGGGATTCGTTGGCGCAGTCATGCTTGCGCAGACAGTAGCCGCATTTAATATTGCACTGCGGCGCCACGGCCAGATGCATACGGCCATTCTTCTTGTGGTTGCCGCCAAAGCAGGGGTGCCCCTGAATCTTGTCTCTCATTTCACATGCAGTTGCCATGGTTCACTCCTTTGAAAAATAAAAACGCCCGAGGGAAATAATCCCACGGGCGTCGTTGCCGGTACTGCATCACTAAAGCATAGAATGTGCCATTATTTAATATTTCACCACGGAGGCACGGAGACACAGAGAAAACCTTGAGAGAGTTGAATATGCAATGTTTGAAATCTGCGTCATACAAAACATTCTTCAGGCCGTGGGGGCAAAGGCATGATTAACTTTTAAGCAAAATCATGGTTTATGAATTGCATAACCCTCCGTGTCTCGCTTATCAGCGCCTACTTTTGGCCGTGTCTCCGTGGTGAAAGGAATTTCGTATGTTCAACCAGTACAACCTTGATGAAATCCGCGATCGTGCCCGTGCTGCCTTCATCGGCATGGCAATTGGCGATGCCCTGGGCGCCACAGTCGAATTCATGACCGCCTCCGAGATTGCCGCAAAATACGGCATATTCCGGGATATTGTCGGCGGCGGCTGGCTGCGTCTGAAACCGGGGCAGGTAACCGATGATACCGAAATGGCGCTTTGCATCGCCCGGGCTATTGTCAAGACCCAGGGGTGGTCGCTGGAGGCGGTGGCTGATAATTTTGCCGCGTGGCTCAAATCACGTCCGGTTGATTGCGGTGATACCTGTCGCAAGGGGATTCGCGCATACCTCCTGCATGGCCGCCTGGAATCGCCGCCAAATGAGTGGGACGCGGGAAATGGGGCCGCCATGCGCCTTCTGCCGGCGGCACTCTTTTCGCTCCCGGATGGTGAACTGCTGAAAAAATACGTGATCGAGCAGGCGCACATTACCCACAACAATCCGGTATCAGACGCCGCCTGCCTCTGTCTCGGGCAGCTTATGCACATGGCGATCTGCGGGGCCGAAAAAAGCCGTCTTCGCCGCCATGTCGACGGCCTTGTGGCCCGGTTTCCCACGTTTAATTTTGTACCGTATCGCGGCCTGGCGACCGGCTATGTGGTAGATACCATGCAGACGGTGTTTCACTGGTTTTTCCGGGGAAGGAATTTTGAAGAGTGTCTGGTCGGAACAGTTAATCAGGGTGCGGATGCCGACACGACCGGAGCTATCTGCGGGATGCTGGCCGGGGCGTATTACGGGATGGATGCCATTCCGAAACGGTGGCTGAAAAAGATGGATAGTAAGGTGATTTCCGAAATTGAAAGCGTGGTTGAACGGTTAATCATGGAGAGTCCGGTGGGGAGGACAATGTAGGGGCGCGGCCTTGGCCCGCCCCCTCTCTGCTTGCCGCGCCCGTGACCTCTGCATGGGCCGATTCGGGCGCAGCAAGCGGCGCCCCTACGATTCTTTCAAAATAATATTTGCTACCTGCAGCAGCGTTTTCCGTTTATCCATCGCACTCTTCTGCATGATACGGTACGCTTCCGCCTCTGTGACGTGATTTTTCTCCATCAGAACACCCTTCGCTTTTTCGATAATCTTCCGGTTTTCGATGACCTCGCGCAGATCATCAATCTTCTCTTTCAGATTTTCAACCTCTTCAACATGCTGCAGGGCAATTTCTATGGCGGGCAGCAGATCCTGCTGGCGGAGAGGTTTGGCTAAAAAAGCGGCAATTCCGCTTGTTGATGCCCGTTTTACAGTCTGGCTGTCGCAGGCGCTGGTCAGAAGCATAATCGGGATTTTCAGTTTCTTTTTGATCTCGACTGCGGCGGTTATGCCATCCATACCCGGCATGGAAACGTCGAGAATAGCCAGGTCAGGAAAGCTTGCCAATGCCAGTTCCACCGCTTTTGCGCCGTCTCCGCACTCCAGAATCTCATCAAAGCCGAGATCCGCCAGCATGCTCCTCAGGTTCATGCGAATTAGCGGTTCATCATCACAAATCAGTATTGTTTTTCCCATGGTTTGTTTCCTCCTGTAACGGAGGAGCTAGCATGAGGCGTGCCATGTGATAAATGTTATCCGCAATAAGCAATAACTTACGGCAGCAGGGCTTCTCGAAGCGTATTATTAAGAGTCGATAACCGGTACGGCTTCTGAATAAAGCCTGTCAAGCCCTTGCCGATAAACATCCCGGTGACTTCCTGCTCATTGAAACCGCTGGACATAATCACCTTCACGGCGGGGTCCAGCCGCCGGAGCTCGCGGAAGCACTGCTCGCCATCCATATGCGGCATGGTCAGATCAAGCAGCACTATAACGATATCGTCCCGTGATGTGAAGATCTCAAGCGCCTCCCGACCATCGGCAGCGGTGACGACCGTAAACCCCAACTCCCCAAGCATTTCAGCGCCGATACCACGGATCGTTTCTTCGTCGTCCACCAGGAGGACTGTACCGCTCAACGGCGCCTCGTCAGCGGGGCCGTCAACGTTAAACATGTCGGCCGGTTTGCCGGAAGCGGGAAGCAGTATTTTGAAGGTTGTCCCCTTGTCCGGTTCGCTGTAGACCTTGATGGCGCCTTTGTGCCCTCTGACAATTCCCAGCACCGCCGCCATGCCAAGACCCCGTCCGGTAAACTTGGTGGTGAAGAACGGGTCGAACAGCTTGCTGAGAGTTTCCCGGTCCATACCGCAGCCGCTGTCGGCTATTTCCAGATAGACATAGAGGCCGTCAGCCAGGTTTTCATCCAGCCAGACATCTTTCAGATAACTGCGGTTACAATCCATACAACCGGTGGTGATGGCGATAACACCGCTTTTGTCACCGATCGCTTCGGAGGCATTGATAACCAGGTTCATGATGATCTGGCGCATCTGGGTGGCGTCGGCCTCCACCGAAGGAAGATGCGGATGCGGATGGAGTCGTATTATCGCTTTTTTGGAGATGGAGACTTCCAGCATATGCAGCATCTCTTCCAGCAGAATATTGAGATCGAGGTTCTCAACCACGAATTTGCCTTTGCCGGAGTAGGCGAGCATCTGTTTGGCCAGGTCGGCAGCGCGGGCGGCTGCCTGTTCGATGCGGTGCAGATTTTCAACGGCCGGAGATTCCCTGTTGATCCGCATCAGTGCCAGGTCGGCGTTGCCGATGATCGCCATCAGGATATTGTTAAAGTCGTGGGCGATGCCGCCGGCAAGCACGCCCAGACTCTCCAGTTTCTGAGCGTGCAGCATCTGCTGTTCCAGGTGCCGGCGCTCTTCTTCCAAACGTTTCCGGTCAGTAATGTCATGATGCAGCGCAAGAATTATCGGCTGTTCTGCAAGTTCGATCAGTCGCAGAGTGATTAACATCGAACGAAGCTCACCATTTTTGGTGCGATGTATCGTTTCAAAAGTTGCTGTGCCCTTCCTCCTCAGGATTTCCGTGGTATCAGCAAGTTCAGCAGCACTCTTGCCCTCATCAAATTCAGTGATCGTCAGAGCGGCAAACTCTTCTCGAGAATAGCCGAGCAGCCGGTGAGCAACTGTATTAAACTGGATCGGTTTGTGCGCCGGAACTTCCCAGAGCACAATTCCGTCCGGCAACTGTTCGAACAGGGTGCGGTAGAGTATTTCCGAGTCCTTTAATTGCCGATGCGCTTCAGCCAGCCGGGAATAATTGGATATTTCGTTGTCCAGCATGACGCCGGCATAGATGAAGAACGGCAGCAGTTCATCAAAGATGTTTATGTCGTTCAGCTGCATTCCCTCCATGCATATGGCGCCGATTTTCCGGTCCTGCGAGAGCAGCGGGAATACCCAGTTTTCAACCGGTATGACACTCTCCCTGCCGGGATACGGAACCTGCATGCCCGGGTTGTCTATCCGCAACGGTTTTCCATCGGCAAGCACCTGCGTGACCTCCGGATGGTCGGACTCATTAAGCAGGCGGTTCTCCCCGTAAATATCGCGGTACTGCCAGGCATCGTTCAAACGGTAGACGATGAAAATGTTGGCTGCCCCGACTGTCTGCATCAGAATGTCGAGGATATGCGACATCATATTATCAAGACCGGCCACTGCACTGAGGCTGGTGAGCAGCCGGTTGATCAGCTCAAGCCGCGACTTGCTTTTGGCAAGATCGGAAAGCCGCTGTTCCATTTCTGCGATTGTCGGGGGTGTTATGTGCAGATCATTGCTCATGGAATTCCCCCCTTCGCACGGGCAAGGGTTGCCGCAAGATTTGCTTCAAGCTGTTCGAGTCCCGCATCTATCCAGCGCAGCTCCAGAGAGGTCATTTCACTGACCGCTTTCGCGGCGGCGCTGAAATCATCGGAGCAGGGGGTGCGGATCGCCAGCAGGTATTTATGAGCGCTCCGGAAAATGCTGCGCATGATTTCCGGGTCACCCGGCATGACAGCGCCGACAATCTCCTTCCAGTGCAGCGCCCAGTCCTCAAAGAGAAAGAAGGCGCCCTGTTCCAGTTCGCGGCAGAACATCTCGTGTCCCAGATAGATGTCAACGCAGTTCTGGCCCGGGGTTCTGATGACCGCGGCAGCATCCAGAATCTGATCCATGCGGGGATGACAGGCGCCGTAAAAGATGATTGCCGGTTCTGCCCGGTGCAGCTGCAGGCACTTTTCAAGGCTGTTCTGCAGGCGATCAAAATCTACGTGAAGAGCGGAAGGGAGAAACATCATTCCCTGCTGCCAGCCGTTTTTTTCGACCAGATAGCGGATCTCTTTCTTCAGAATACCGCAGCCGATGATAAGTTCTGCCTCACTCATACAGACTCCGGTTGGTACCTGCCATGCCTGATTGCGGCATCAACCAGCGCCCTGATGTTCTCTTCGGGGATGCGGAACGGCATCATCATGGTGCCGAAGATGAAACCGCCTCCCTGCTTGCCGGCCAGCATGATCTTTTCCACTTCCCGATCAATCTCTTCCGGTGACCAATCGATGAGCCTGATATCGTTGATCGCCCCGGCAATCAGCGCCTGCGGTCCCAAAATGCGCCGGGCCTCGATGATATCATCGAACGGGTTGAGGTAATAGGCGTCGATACCGGTATGCGCCTGCAGATCGGCGAGGTTCGGGTTGATACGACCGCCGCCGTTGAAAAAAACCACTCCGCCGGTGCCCGGTTCTTCAAGGTCTTTAATTGTCCAGGGGAGTGCCAGCTGGCGGGACTTTTGCGGAGTGATGAAGGTGGCCGATGCCACCGGATTAGCATACACAATCAGATCGGCTCCCGCTTCGCGCAGAGCGATTATCTGCCGTGAGCTGAACTGTGAGCACTTTTCCAGCAGCAGGTCCCGCAGGCCGGGGTCGCCATTCAGGAAGAGATCGAGCCACTGCCCGATTCCCATCAGCATGGCCGGCAGGGAAAACGATGCCGAAACCTCGCCGAGCACCGGCCATCGCCCGGCAGACTCCCGTTTCATGATGCCGATGCATTTGGCAAGTTCGCGGAAACGGGGGTGGGCGTGGAGATCGTCCGACAGATGCAGCTTTTTGATGTCTTCCGGCTTTCGGATGATGAGATGACCGACGTTGGGGGGGCCGTTATCAGCGTAAATGATATGGTGGCACCCCATAATCTCGGCCTCAAGCCCCGCATAGAATAGTCCCAGCAGGGTGTCGTACCCGTACTTTTCCCGCATGGCCAGCTGCCCTTCCGCAACCAGCTCTCCCCGTGAGTAGTACTCGCGGATTGAAACCCCCAGCTCCCGTGCCCCCTGATCCAGCAGGTTGCAGACAATCGGTACCCGATCCGGTGTCTGGCCGCTCATCAGGGCAGCGAATCGCTCCATGCCGGTGGTCATGAGCGCACCTCCTGCACCAGGCGGGCAACAACAGCGGGTGCTTCAGCCGCAGTGTCGGCCCAGGCGTCGGCTCCGACCTCCCGGAACAGATTGTCATGAAAGCGGTACGGTGCACCGCCGACGATAATCCGGAGCTTTCCCTCCAGTCCCCGCTCCTGAAGGATTTGACGTACCCGCCTGGCTCCGCGCTCACCGGTTGCGGTGTGAACCATCATGGAGGAGATGGCGATGACCTCTGCGTCTACGGCAACAGCTTCATCGACAAAACGCTCCGGCGCCACACTGATCCCCAGATCTGTAATCTCAAACATCCTGGCCCGCAAGCAGCCGATGACGATCTTCTTGCCCAACCCGTGGAAATCGCCATGACTGGTACCGATAACCACATGCCCTCTCACTTCCGGCGCCGCCGCGAATAACGGAATCAGACGGTCTACCACCTCTTCGGCGATCTGCGCGGCCAGAAAGTGCTGCGAAAGTGTGACCAGATTATCGGAGATCATCCCTCCGATCATCCGCTCCATGCCGGGAATAATTATGTCGAAGACCACCTTCTCAGGGGTCATGCCGTTATCAAGAGCATCCTGCACGATCCGTAGAGCAGCAGGTTTATCGGTATCAAAAAGCGACGTAAGATACATATCAAGGGTGAGTTGCTCAATGGTCCCGGTCATAATGGTCTCCTGAATTATAAAGACGGTTTGTCATCCTGAAATTCTCTGAACACTTCACGGAGTGTCGAGAGCTTGTACGGCTTCTGTATGAATCCGGCCAGACCTTTGCCGATGAACTTCTGCGTCACCTCCTGTTCGTTAAAGCCGCTCGACATGATCACCCTGATGTCGGGATTCAGCTGTCTCAGTTCACGGAAGCATTGCTCGCCATCCATGTGCGGCATTGTCAGGTCGAGGATCACAAAGGAGATGTCTGAGCTGTTTCGGAATGTTTCCACCGCTTCACGGCCGTCGCTGGCCGTGATCGTGGAGAAGCCCAGCTCCTTCAGCATTTCGGCGCCGATGCCTCGAATTATTTCTTCATCATCTACCAGCAATACGGTGCCGCTGCCCCGAAATTCTTCACTGTGGCCTGCGTCATTGCGCAGCTCGGCGGGGTGACCGGATGCCGGCAATAGTATTTTGAAGCTGGATCCCTTGCCCGGTTCGCTGTAGACTTTGATAGCTCCTTTGTGACCGCGCACGATGCCCAGCACGGCCGCCATGCCGAGACCCCGGCCGGTGAATTTGGTGGTGAAGAAGGGGTCGAAGAGTTTGGTGAGGGTTTCATGGTCCATGCCGCAGCCGGTGTCGGCTATTTCAAGGTAGGCATAGAGGCCGTCGGCGAGGTTTTCATCGAGCCAGACATTTTTGAGGTAGTTGCGGTCGCAGTACGTGCAACCGGTAGTGATGGCGATGACGCCGCTTTTATCCCCGATGGCTTCGGAGGCGTTAATGACGAGGTTCATGATGATCTGGCGTACCTGGGTGGCGTCGGCCTTCACCGAAGGAAGATGCTGATTCGGGTTGAGTCGCATTATCGCTTTTTTGGAGATGGAGACTTCCAGCATATGCAGCATCTCTTCAAGGAGGGTATTCAGATTGATGCTCTCGACAACAAACTTACCTTTGCCGGAGTAGGCGAGCATCTGTTTGGCAAGGTCGGCGGCTCTCGCTGCAGCCTGCTCGATGCGGAGCAGGTTTTCGACGGCGGGTGATTCCTTGTTGACCCGTATGAGCGCAAGGTTGGCATTGCCGATGATGGCGGTAAGAATGTTGTTGAAGTCGTGGGCGATACCGCCGGCAAGGACGCCGAGGCTTTCGAGCTTCTGGGCGTGAAGGATCTGTTTCTCAAGCTCTAACCGTTCATGCTCGGCGCGTTTACGCTCACTGATGTCGATCCCGGTTCCCAAAAGGTACAGTTTCCCCTGATTTTCGAGCTTCACTCCGGTGAGAAAAAAATATACCAGATCACCCGTTTTAGTCAGCAACGGCGCTTCAATGGAGGACTGCCCCGTTGTCATAACCGTCTCGATAGCAGCCAAAACGGCCTCTTTAGCTTCCGGCACATGCCATTCGGTAATATACCGGCCTTCGATTTCTCCCGGCCCGTACCCCAGTAACGACTCATGCTGTCTGTTCCAGCGCAATAATTTCAGTTCAGGATACGAGTAAAGGTAGCAGATGCCGGGGAGGCTTTCCAACAGTGTATTGGAGAATAACTGTTCCTGGCAAAGGGCATCTTCCCTCTGCTTGCGCTCCGTGATATCGCGCCAGACAGTGTACAGCTCCGTCTCGCCCGATTCCTCAATCAACGTCAACGTCACTTCAGCTGGAAACAGCTCACCATCTTTGCGGCGGTGCAGCCACTCAAAGCAGTGAGAGCCGTTGCGCACAGCCATGGCAATCATTTCATCGGCCTTTTCAGACGAACGACGACCGTCCGGCTGAATTTCAGGTGACAACATGGAGGGATATGTATTGAGAATATCTTCCCGGGTAGCAGCACGTAACATCTTGACCGTAGCCTCATTGCAGTCAATAAAACGGTTACCTGAAATCAGAAGGCTTGGATCGGCAGAATGTTCAAACAGCATACGGAACTTTTTCTCGCTGTGATGCAATTTTTCAGAAACCAGGCGATGTTCCTCTCTCAGGCGGATCAGCTCTTCACGGTTATCGAGCAGGGTGTCGTCGTTCACGTCAAGGATTGTTTTGCCGGTCATAGTACCCTCTGTTATAATTTACGGTTCAAGAGCCTTTGATGCCTTCAAATCTGTCATTGTTTTTTCAAAACAGTCAGGGCAGATGCCATGACTGAAAAAAGCGTCCGAATGCTCTTCAATATAACGTTCAATCTTCTGCCACGTCGTTGCGTCACTCCGAATCTTCTTGCAGTACATGCATATCGGAATAATCCCTTCCAGGCGTTTGACCCTCGCGATGGCAGCTTCCAGTTCGCTGTTCCGTCTACTGAGCTCGTCGCGCTGGGTCTTGAGCTCATCGCGGCGCAGCTTGAGCTCCAGGTGGACCCGCACCCGCGCCAGAAGTTCTCTGCCTTCGTACGGTTTGAGCAGATAGTCGCTACCACCGGCTTCAAAGCCATTAACGATAAATTCCGTGTCCCGCTGGCCGGTCAGAAAGATGACCGGGATCTCCCGCGTCGCATCGCCGGCGCGAATCGCCCTGCAGACCGCATAGCCGTCCATGCCCGGCATGTTGACATCGAGAAGCACAAGGTCAGGCGCCGTCCCTTCCAGGATTTGCAACGCCTCGGTACCACAGGAGGCCTGCCGGATATCACATTTCATTTCAACATCGATCTGGGCAGTGACCACTTCGCGGTTCATCTGACTGTCATCGACGACAAGAATGATCGGATATCTGCCAGTGTGCGTTATCAATTCCATACAGCCTCCTTCGACTGCAGTAAATATGCAATTCATTGAGACTATACCTGATAATGTAGGCAGTTCAAGGGATTAGTTGCGCCCCATTCAAAAGGCCGTATGCCAATTCTAAATCAAGGCGCTATCTTCGTTGGCACGTCTTCGGCTCCTCAACATGCTGGTTGCATGCCTTCTTCGCCTCAATTCTCGCCGCCTTGATATCACTCTTGATTTAGCATCAGAATTACGCGCTCTCCGGTGAGATTTTTTCGCTGCACCGTGGCAATTATTCAATTCAGTAGTTATAGTAGCTTCATGGATTTTTCTGAAGCACAATATAAATTAGGTAACAGCCCCTGGAATACGGTTTCCTTAGGTTCTGCCGGCACAGTTCTGACCAGGCAGCAGGCGCGCACCGGAGCACTCGTGCTGGACTCCCGCTCAATTCCCTGCTGCATCGAAGCGGTCGGGGCCGATTGGCATCTGCTGGTGCCGGAGCATCATCAGGAAAGCGCCTGCCGTGAACTGCAGCTGTACGAAGAAGCAAACCGCAACTGGCCGCCACCGCTTCCGGCCAGACGGCAGCTTGTTGAAAACACCCTGCCGACTATTTCTGTGCTGCTGTTTCTGGCAACCTTCCACAACCTTACGCTTATCGGTTTCTCGCTGCCGGATCGCGGCCTTATCGACCTGCACGAGATCGGTGCGGCCCACGCAGCAGATATACGGAGCGGCCTGTGGTGGCAGTGTATTACCGCTCTGACTCTTCATGCCGACCTGACACATTTGCTCAGTAATCTGACGATCGGCGGTTTTTTTATTTTTCTGCTCTGTCGGGAACTTGGCTCCGGTCTGGCCTGGAGTCTGCTGCTGGCATCCGGCACGGCCGGTAATCTTCTCAACGCCTGGGTGCAATCACCGGCGCACCGCTCTGTTGGCGCCTCCACTGCGGTATTCGGTGCGGTCGGCATTCTGGCGGCGGTCACCATGGTACGCGATCATCATCTCCCGCGGCGCTGGTTTGTGCCGGTCGCCGCCGGATTGGCGCTGCTGGCTATTCTGGGCACCGAAGGGAAGAATACCGATCTTGGCGCACACCTGTTTGGTTTTTGTGCCGGTCTGCTCAGCGGGGTGGGTGCTGAGTTTATGATGGGGAAATATGGCCGGCCGGAGGGTGGCACTAATTTTCTGCTGGCCGTTCTGAGCGGAGTGGTGGTTGCAGCGGCATGGTGGGCGGCAATTGTGTTTGGAGGGTAATAATTGACAAAACCATCCCAAAAAGCAATACTTCATACATACTAGGTAATACCGGGAGGTGCTCTATGCAGGCACAAGTAAAACCGATGGCAATTAAGCTGCCTCAGCAGGAAAGGGATCGTCTGCAGCAACTGGGAGTTGTAAAAAAACGCTCCGCGCACTGGCTCGCAAAAGAGGCGATTACCCAGTTTCTTGATCGTGAAGAAGCAGCAGAACAGTTTAAACAGGAGTCTGTTGCACGATGGGAAGGGTATTGTCGTGCCGGTAAATCCGTTTCAAACGACGCTGTAATGAGTTGGCTCGAATCATGGGGTACAGACAACGAACGAGAGGCGCCAAAATGCGGATAGAGTGGCTTGACGCTGCTATTGATGACCTTCAACGGCTCAGGGTTTTTATCCAGCCACACAATACAGACGCAGCACACCGGGCATTTCGACTTATCAAGAGCGCCGTTACGGCCGTCGGATCAAATCCCCGCATGGGGAAACCGGTCGAAGATTTACCGGATTTTCACGATCTTATCGTCCCTTTCGGCGCTTCCGGATATGTTATTCGCTATCGTATTCAGGGAGATACGGTGTTTATTATCGCTGTCAAGCACTGCAAGGAAGCGGGGTTTTCTGGTCAGACACCATCACTATGGGTCGTAAAGGAACCGGAAGAAATCGAGTATGGCAGACTCTGAAGGTCTCTCCTCTCTGTCTGCAGTGACTGTTTCCGCTTTCGCTGCGGATCTGCCCGCGCCTGCGTGAAGAGATTCGAATGTTACATGTTGAAAACTCGGGGAACAAGATAATGACTCAGGCAGTATCCGCTCCATCACCACTTCTCGAAAGATTCTTGAATGTACGCCCCGGCGATATTCACATTGCAGCCGCCAAAACACATCTGAAGTCCGGTTTTGAGGCGTGCAGGGGCAATACCCTGGTAAACGCCGTCTGGAATCAGGATAAATCTGCTCTGGCCGTCCGCTTTTCCGGTGGTGCCCGAACGACGTTTCTTATGAGTGGCGCCCGGTTGTTGACCACATGCACCTGCAGTCTGTGGCAGCCGGCGCGCAATTGCCCGCATGTGGTTATTCTCTGGGCGACGCTAAAGCGGGTGGTGTCACCGGGATCCCTGTTCCATATTCGCTTTAATGAACAGATGCTTCTTGATATGAAACGCTATATAGGGCAGGAGCCTGCCGCAGAAAAGAGCCACGCAGGTAGCAGCGGAAAGTCCGGCGAGGAACGAGAGTTGCAGCGGGACGGGTTACTTCCGGTACCGGCCACGGCAAATACATCGAAATACCGGATGGTTCTGGAACAGAGCGGCCACGGCTCCGGCATCCAGGGTGGCATCAAGCGGGGCGATGAGGCGGTGTACGGCTGGACATCCCACGGTCTGCCGACCGACCTGGCGCGTTTTCTGGCATCACACTATTTCTATGATTCCACAAAGCGCTATTTTGAGGCGTATCAACAAGCCGCCGGCAGCGCCTGCCCGATCGTGTTTCGCGATGAGGAGGACCGTGAAACAACGCTTGTTTACCGGGGTGATCTGCCGCTGACCTCCGGCATTACCTTCGATATCCGGGGCGATGAAGTCCTTATTTCCCGCTCGTATGCCGACGGAACGCCGCTTCCGGCCAACGCTGTTGTGCATGGACAGCTGTTGTTTGATATTGCTGCGGGGATTATCGTGCCGGTGACAAATCGTGACGCCTGGAAATGCTGGGAGGAGGTCTTTGAGGAACTGGACGGCGTAATAGATGATTCAGACGAATTCTATGAGGATCATGCTGATGACTTCGATGACGATAACCGGGAGGATGACGATTTTGATGATGTTATTGATGGCAACGGCCGGGACGGCGAGAGCGTTGTCGCGCGAGTGGCGGTCAATAACGAACTCCGGCGTCACCAACACACGATACGTGCGCCACTGGATTTTTTTAACAGCGCCGCTATCCGGCTTTTTCCGGAAATAATTGATGATCCGGAACGCAATTGCTACTTCCGGTTGCATGGCGTTTCACCTGAGCAGCATACGACATACACGCAATCGTACCTCCTTGATATCCCCCGGGGGCTGACCGGAAGCACAACGGTGCTGCAGCCGGCATGTTTGTTTGAACAGTACACATTCTCATTCTCCAATGCTGCTTTCGGAATATTCAATCCAAACCGGCGCACAAACCTCTCGTTGCCAATGAAGACTAAAAAGCGGATACGGGCGGTTGTTGAAGCGGCTTTTGCGTTACTGGATGAAACAAAACCGGTTGCGCGAAATACCATTTTCCGCTCTGTGACCGGTTCGAGCGATTTTCTAAAACGGAATGTAAAGCGCGAAGCCAAACAGCTCCTTACATCTCTGACCGGATCGTGGGATCAGAATAGTAATATCGTCATGGCAACACCTTCCGGTTGGTTTTTCCTGAAGGAAGACCGGCGCCTTCAGGCGCGGCTGATGAAAATTCTCTACGAACTGTTCGGGTTGGATGCCTTTACCGCCGGGAGTGCGCCGGGAGAGGTCGAGCTTGCCACGGACAAATTGTTGAAAGTGTTGCCGCTGTTGACAGAGCAGCTGCAGAAAGGTGGGTTTTCCCTGCGCATCGGCAGCGAGCCGTTGACGGAAGCATTATGGGCCTTTTCGATGGACGCAACCCGAAGCAGTCACGACTGGTTCGAGTTGAAGCCGGAGATCCGCTGCAACGGCGAGCTTTTGACGGAGGAAGAGCTGCGCGGCTTGATGGCCGGCGGTAGTATGCTGCGCCGTGGCGGCAAGCTGATGATGCTGGATGAGCTCAGCGCACAGGTGCTGGCCATGTTCTCCGGAGCCATGCCGACAGGCAAAAAAAGGAAAAAAGGGGAACAGGATCTGGTGCGCGTGCCGCGCCTACAGATTCTCGACTGGCTGCAGCTTCGCAATCACGGTGTCGAAGTCCGGTTGTCACCGGAGGACGCACAGTTACTGGAGAATCTCCTCAACTTTTCGTCAATACCGGCACGACCTCTGCCATCAGGGCTTACCGCCACTCTGCGCCATTATCAGGTCGATGCCTGGTATTGGCTCGCCTTTCTCTATGAGCATCGTTTCGGCGCCTGTCTGGCCGATGACATGGGGCTTGGCAAAACCGTGCAGGGAATCAGCCTGCTGGCCGGCATAATGTCCGGCGAGCTCACCACTGTCGCCGCGCCAGGAACGCCGCATCTGGTCGTGGCCCCGCCATCGCTGCTCTTTAACTGGGAGGCGGAGCTGGCACGCTTTCTCCCGGCTGCCCGGGTTATGATCTACACCGGGAGCGGACGCAGTACCGCGGAATTCACCAATCATGACGTTATTATCACCAGTTATGGCATTGTCCAGCGGGATTGCGACCTGCTGGCGGAACAGTGCTTCAATGTCCTGATCTTTGATGAAACACAGGTGGTAAAAAACCTCCAGGCGGCGACCACGAACGCCGTGCGCAAACTGAGAGGTTCGTTTACCCTGGCGCTGACCGGTACGCCGGTGGAAAACCATCTGGGAGAGTACTTCGCCATTATGGATCTCTGTCTGCCCGGATTACTCGGAACACGTGAAGAGTTCAGCCGGAAACTCAGTCAGGGGGGCGCTGCCGCCACAACGCGGCTGATCGGGCGCACCCGTCCCTTTGTGCTGCGCCGCACCAAACAGCTGATTGCCAGTGAACTGCCGCCAAAGATCGAGATGGACATTCCGCTGGAGCTGACAACGAAACAGCGGGTACTTTATCAGCGTACCGTGGAGGAGGTGCGCGGACAGGTGCAGGAGGCGTACGCAGGTCACGCCCCGGCTCAGGCCCGGATAATCGCACTGACCGCTATTCTTCGCCTGCGTCAGATTTGTCTTGCCCCGGCTCTGGCGTCACCGACTGCCAGTGATGCCTCACCGAAACTGGAGTTTCTTGCCGAGCAGCTGGACGAACTTCGTGATGAGGGGCACAGCGCTCTGGTCTTCTCCCAGTTCACCGGATATCTTGACATTATCGAGAAGGGTTTGAAAGCGAAGGGGTTTGCCTGCCTGCGATTAGATGGTTCGACACCGGTTCCCCGGCGTAAACAGCTGGTGGAGACATTTCAAAACTCAGTAGAGCCGACGGTCTTCCTGATCAGCCTCAAAGCTGGCGGCAAGGGGCTCAACCTGACCCGCGCCACCTACGTGTACCATATGGACCCCTGGTGGAATCCTGCGGTGGAAAATCAGGCGTCCGACCGCGCCCATCGCATCGGCCAGACGGAACAGGTTACCATTACCCGCCTGATTATGAAACATACCATTGAGGAGAAGATGATGGCCTTGAAAGAACAGAAGAGTCTGCTGTACAAAGCTATTCTGGAGGATGGAGCGGGTGGCGGAGGCGCAGGATTGACGCGGGAGGATTTTGATTTTCTGCTGGGGTGATAGAGAGGTAAGTACTGTATACGCATGTGGGTTGATTTTACGTACGATGTCTGATATTTTGTACGTAGCGGAGGTGTGATATGCAAACAAAACTAACATTGAGTATTGACAACGATATCATCGAACAGGCCAAGGAATATGCCCGCTCACAGCACAGAAGTCTTTCCGGTATGGTGGAAGGCTATCTGAAGCTGGTTGTTCGTAAGGAGTCTCCAACGGAGGAACTATCGCCGATAGTTGCAAGTCTCATGGGCGTAGCCACTATGGATGTAAAAGGCAAAGGGCGCGATGAAATTGCGGCGTATCTGGAAGAAAAACACGCATGAAACCGAATGTATTTGTTGACTCTGATATTATTCTTGACCTGATTCTGGGGCGAACTCCATTTGTGATAGAAGCGAAGCAACTGTTTGTTCTGGTTGAGGCAGGCAAGGTTGCGGCACATACAACCCCTGTCGTTTTTGCCAATATTTTCTATATACTTCGCAAGCAGTATTCTGCCGAAGCCATTAAAACCATTCTTAAAAACCTCAGGAAGTTGCTGTCTATCATACCCGTTGACGAATCCAGCGTGGAAAAGGCGCTCTCATCTCGGGTATCGGATTTTGAAGACGCTCTCCAGTACCACGCCGCGCTCTCTGCCAGCATGAGTTTCATCATAACCCGCAACATTAAAGACTATCAAAATGCCACCATTCCCGCTTTGACAGCCGGTGACTTTCTGGCGCAATTCACCCCGTAAAACAGTCTGGTTCTGTGTTTCAAAAAGAGTTGATTAAACCGGTTTCTCCAGTTTTTCTTCGAGGAGAGGGATGATGACGACCCTGATCTTCCCTTTGCCCCAGAGGCCTATTTTTTTGGCGGCGGCGCGGGAAAGGTCAATAAAGTGGAAGGATTTTGGGGCGCAGCGATCGGTGATGGTGACGTGAACTTCCTGTTTGTTGGCTGGATTGACAACCCGTACTACCGTGCCGAGCGGCAGGCTTTCGTGGGCAGCGGTCATGTTGTCGGGATTATATCGATGGCCGGAAGTGGTGCGGTGCCCTTCAAATCGGCGGGCATAATACGATGCAAAACCTTCGACCGATTCGTACGTACTGCTCTGTAACAGCAACTCTTCCAGCAGGTCGGTCGTTGATCGTGCACTCTCCTGTTGCGGTGTTGCGACGGCGCTTGTTCCGGGGTCGGCCTGGGTAACAGATGCCGTCTGAAACAGGATCACGATAACGGCTACAAGAGTTATCATGCTGGAAAATAAACGATTCATGGCAACGTTTATACCCTGCCTCGCCCGGATAGTCAAGTTCTGCCCAGATATTCAGCAATTCCCTCGCGCAGTCCGCGTGGCTGAACGCCGAACGCCTGCTGCCATTCGTCTCCGCCGATATTCTCCTCCACCAGCATCTGCAACTGATCAGTGGTAATCGGAAACGGGGGAAATTTCTGCAAAACGGAAATCACCAGCTTCATTAATCCCAGCGGAAGGTGCGGCTTGAACGGTCGCGGCTTTCCCAGAGTTTCGGCAACCATATCAAGCAGTGCTTCGTAACTCAGCTGGTCATTACCGCACAGTTCATATGTCTGCCCGATCGTCTCCGGCATCTCTAGGGCACGGCTGAAGCAACGGGCGACATCATCGCCATGAATCGGCTGCAGCCGGTAGCTGCCGCTGCCGATGACCGGCATGACCGGAGCGAGGCGCAGCTGCACCGCCAGCATGTTGATAAAGGCATCATGCGGCCCGAAGATCAGTGACGGCCGGAAGATGGTCCATGCAAGAGCGCTTGCCCGTACGAGTTCTTCTGCCCGCCACTTGCTACGGTGATAGCCGGAAACCGCATCCGGCCGGGTTCCGAGGGCTGACATCTGCAGGTAGCGGCTGGTCCCGCTTCCCGCTGCAGCAGCCAGCATATTTGCCGTTGCGGTAACATGCATTCTTTCAAAGGTCATCCCCCGGAAAGGAAACTCCCGGATAATGCCGACCAGATTAATAGCGGCGTCACAGCCGGCAAGACCCTCCGCGAAGCTCTCCAGCCGGGTAACGTCTCCGGCAACCTGCTCGATGTCCCCCAGCAGCGTGCGGCGGCTATGAACCAGCAGTCGCACGGTATGGCCGCTCCGCAGCAGCTCCGTAACCAGATGTTCCCCGACAAAACCGGTTCCCCCGGCGATAAAAATTTTCATGACGGCTCCTTTTCTGGACGCACTGCTCCGGTCAGTACTGTTTCCGGATCATTCGTATGGCCACCCGCTGCAAGTCGATCAGCGAGGCCGGAGGTTCTGATGGTACGTTTTTCAACGGCCTGGCAGAATACCTCTTCAGATCCCCATATTTCGATGGAACGGCGGGCCCGTGTGACTGCGGTATAGAGCAGCTCCCTGCAGAGCACATCCGACAGACGATCCGGCAGAATCAGAAGCACCCGGTCAAACTCGGAACCCTGGCTTTTATGCACGGTCACGGCAAAAGCGGTCTCAACGGGAGGCAGGCGGATTGCCGAGAGATGGCGCAGGCCACCCTCCTGATTTTCGAACCAGGCCGTGCCGCCCCCCCCGCTCTCCACAACCACACCGGTATCGCCGTTAAACAACCCGAGTTCATAATTGTTTCCGCTGATCATGACCGGCATCATGCGGGCAGTTGTGGCGTCGCTTTTTACAGCGCTCAGACAGAGACGGTTCAGATTTTCTATGCCATACGGGCCTGAGCGGAGTGGCGACAACACCCTGAACGAGTTGAGCTTTGCAAGCGCTTCGGCAGGTGATTCTGCCTTGGTACAGCAGAGGCAGTCATTACGGACGGCAGCCGTGAACGCCTCATCGAACGCTTTTCCTGTGGGCAACCGGCGCCAGACGACGTCCGGGAACTCCCCTGATTGCGCCAACGCCGCCGCCGCTGCGCCCTTGCCGCTGTTAATCAGGAGGCTCAGGGCGGCAATGCCGCTCTGCTCACCGAAGCGGTAACTTTTTGTCAACTGGGTGACCGGGACTGCTGCCTGAAGCGTGCCATCGCAGATATCCGCCAGCACAGCCCCGGCTTCGACTGAGGCGAGTTGGTTGCGGTCTCCCAGCAGGATGACACGGGCATCGTCACGCAGCGCTTCCATAAGGGCTGCCATCAGTTGGAGATCGACCATGGATGCTTCATCTACGACCAAAATATCGCAGGTGAGCCGCTTGTCCCGATTATGCCGGAAACCGCCGTTGCGGGCGTGTACGCCCAGCATTCGATGGATCGTGCTTACCGCCGTTGGCATGTTTTCCCTGATTTCATCGGATAGAGCGGGGTGGTCAGCTGCATGCATGATCGATTGATGAAGCCGCAGCGCGGCTTTGCCGGTCGGTGCTGCAAGTACGATTTCAGGCGGGGGATCGCCTGCCATTTCGAGCAGCAGCGCCAAAATTCGGGCCACGGTAGCTGTTTTGCCGGTGCCCGGCCCCCCGGAAATGATGGAAAAGCGGCGGGTCAGCGCCATTCTTGCCGCCGAACGCTGCAGATCAACGTCACCGTTCTGAACCGGGAAATAGCGGTCGAGGGCTTCTTCAAGCCCGGCTTCATGTGCCATCAGGTGGTGACTGCGTGACAGAATACCGGTGGTAACCTGTTGTTCATACCCCCAGCAGCGATGCAGGTACAACCGGCCGGCCTGATCGAGCACCAGTGGGGTATATTCCCCCGGGGAGCCAACGGTGTCACACTGTTTCAATGACTCCTGCCAAAGTATGGTGTCGGATGGCGGCTGTTTTTGCGGAGCGTGCAGAAGCGGGAATGCCGAATAATCCGGCGCATCACACAGATTGAAGCAGGAATGACCATGACGGGCAGCATAACTGGCCAGAGCTGCTCCCCACCAAAGCCCGCTACCGGGATTCCGGTCAATGCGCACAATGAAATCAGCGAAGTGAGTGTCAAGATTCGAAAGTCTGGTCGTGCCGGTCATTTGGAGGTGACTTCGCGTTTGTCATACGACAGGTCGTTCATGGTGTCACTAAAAACGGTCAGGCGGTTTTTGCCGCGGCGCTTGCTGACATACATGGCCTCGTCCGAGGAGGCCATGATGGAGCGGACATCCTCGCCATCGTCAGGATAGCCGGCCAACCCGGCGGAAAGGGTCGTTGTAATGAGTTTTCCTTCAAAGGTGAACGGAGAGGAGGCCATGCCGGCAACGATCCTCTCAACAGCGCCGACAACGTCCTGCTTTCCGGTTTCATTGAACATGATGACAAACTCGTCGCCGCCGTATCGGGCGCAAATATCTGAACTGCGGATGTTTGTGGAAATCATCCGGGCTACCTGCTGTATCAGCATCGTTCCGGCAAAATGGCCGTACTGGTCATTAATTTTTTTGAGGTTGTCGGCGTCTATCATGCAGAGGGCAAAGGGGCGGATATGCCGTTTGGCAAGTTTTTCCTGGATATCGGCCAGCAGAAAAAAATTACGCATGTTATTTATGCCGGTAACATCATCTGTCAGCGACAGTCGCTCCACTTCGCTGCGTGCCGTCTCATTTTCCCCGGCCAGCATGGCGCCAAGATGGGCAATCAGCATATACGGAAATAGCTCTATTATGTGGGTCAGGTAATAGTTGAGTCCCCGAAAGTCGGCAGATGCCAACAGGATATAGGATGCTATCGCAATGCCGGCCATAAAGTAGGTTACCCGGCGCCCCTGGGTAAGCGAGGTTGCCATCAGGATCAGGTAAATCAGCGACATGAACGGGCTGGATATTTTCCCGGTATACCAGCAGACAGCCACAACGAAGGCGAGAAAAACCATCAGATCGATAAAAATCTTGAAGGCGCCGTATCTGCGGGAAAGCACGCCATAGCGGGCGTTGAAGTTATAGCAGAACAGAAGGATCGAGAATCCTGCCAAAAAGGCCATGCTGATGCTATCAGTAGGGGTAAGTTTGATGCTGAGCGCCACCAGGGCGATCAACAGCCAGGAGATATTCCCCATGATGCGGTCATAGCCTTTATAGCGCTGCTGCATACCTGGAATGTTGTTTTCCTGAAAATTGTCGTTCATGCGGTGCCTTCCTATCCAACGGCAGTTAACGTTATTACTGCAGTTACTGTATAGCGTGCAAGTTTGCCGACAGCAACCAGGAGTGAAAAAATCCAGAAATTGGTCCGCAGCACCCCTCCCGCCAGGCAGAGCGGGTCTCCGACTATCGGCAGCCAGGAGAAGAGTAGTGAATATACTCCAAAGCGCTGGTAATAGTTTTTGGCCCGTTCCTGCTGCTGGGGCGAGACCCGCATGACCTTCTCTATCAGCCAGACCCCTCCCGCCATGCCGATCAAGTAGGTAACAAGAGCACCCAGATAGTTACCAACGGTAGCAGTGGCAACAGTCCATATGGGATCATAGCCGCTTACCAGCATCATCACCAGCAGCCACTCTGACCCGAGCGGCAGTAGTGTCGATGCGAGAAGACTCATGAAAAAGAGCGCGACGTAGCCGGGCTGGTTAAGCCAGTCATGCAGCATGACAGTATATGTCAGAAATTGATTGTCAAAATGGCTCAAATCGTTACAATGCCTCCACCATACTATCTGGGATACTGTGGACATTGTAGCGATATATTCAGTTTCGGCAAGGGGGAACAATGCTGAAAGGAAAACCGGCGAAAAAATATTCTCAAGCGGGGCGGCTGCATTCGATCATCCGGCTTCTGGAAACGAGGCGCGGTCTGACCCTGGAGGAGCTGGCGGAAGAGTGTGACGTCGACCGGCGCACCATTCACCGCGACCTGAACGCGGTGGAACAGGCCGGTTATGCGTTGACAACGGAGTGGAGCGGCGGGAAAAAGGTCTATCGTTTTTTGACCCGGTCACGCAACCTTCCCCCGATTACCTTTACTTTGCAGCAGCTGATGTCGCTCTATCTGTTGCGCTCACTGGGCGCCCATCTGGCCGGTACTCCGTTTCTGGCCGAGATTGACGAGCTGTTTAACAGCATTCATTCGGTGCTTCCCGCCCGACATGCCGCGCATCTGGAACGGATTGCCAGAGTTTCGCTGCCGCTGTCGCACGGGGCACGTGACTACTCACCGTCAGCCGCCTTTGTGCCCGATCTGCAGAAAGCGCTGCTGCAGCAGTACCGCATCAGGCTGAACTATGCCAAGAAGGGCAAAAACGAGGTTGAACTCTATGAGGTTGATCCCTATACCCTGGTCTTTCACAAGGGGGGGATTTATCTGCTGGGGAATGCCCACAACCGTGCAGGTTTGCGCCTGTTTGCTCTGGAACGCATTCAGGGGATAGAGTTCACTCGCCAGCGTTTCGAGATTCCGGACAGCTATCAACCGGAGGCCCATTTCAACAACGCCTTCGGTCTGGTAAGCGACACGCCGATGAGGGTGCGGGTCCGCTTTTCTGCAGAGATCGCGCACACAGTGAAAGACCGGATCTGGATGCCGGGGCAGAAGATCAGCAGCGATCCGGAAGGAAGGGTGCTCGTAGAATTTGAGGCGGCAGGGCAGATGGAGCTGATTTCCTGGATTCTCTCCTACGGCATTCATGCCGAGGTTCTGGGGCCGCCGGAACTGCGCAAGGAGGTCAGGCGGCAGGTGAAAGAGATGCGGGAGATGTATCGGGGGAAAGAGAAGGAAATCGAAAAAGTTGAGAAGAAAATCAAGCGAGGAAAGAGCGCCGGAGCAACGTAGGACCCAAGTATTAATTTTTTGGAGTTTTTATGCATAGAAATATGATCCTTGTTTTGATAACGGCGGTTTCAGTCCTTATTGTCCTGGCATTGCCTCTCTACCTGAAATTCATTGCCTACCCAGCGTACGAAGAATTTCAGGTGAGCAATGCCGAAAAGGAAATGGCGATACTGGCCCAGCGAATGGTTAAAAAGCATGTTTTTTCTGCTCCAATATCTCAAACGGTGCCTCTGCCTGAAAAATTTGTTGCGGATGTGGAATTCATTCAGCGCACCGTTGGCCTGCCAAAAATAAAAATTTTTTCCAAAGAGGGGGTCATTGTTTATTCAACTGAAACTGCTGACATTGGCACCCGAACAACGAAGTCATTTTTCCCAAATATGCTTGTTGATGGCAGACCACGAACCGAACTAAAGATCATCAAACAATCCGGGAATCTGGATGATGTCCATATGATCGAGACGTATGTGCCGATCATGGATCATGGGATTGCGGTCGGAGCCTTTGAAATCTATCACAACATCACTGATTTGCGGTTGACATTTCATAAGATGAAACAAGATGAGCGGAAGATTCTGCTGCCGGTGATTGTCCTGCTGCTGGCAGGAGGACTTACCAGCTCTTTTCTGGCGTACAAGAGCATGACCGAACTTAACAAGGCCAGAGAGCAGTTCCAGCTTCTGTCAGTGACCGATTTGCTGACCGGATTGTTAAATCGGCGTGGTTTTACTGCACAGGTTGAAAAACAGTTGGCGATTATTCAACGTGGTGGAAAAAGAGCATTTCTGCTCTATATTGATATGAATGATTTTAAAAGCATCAACGACAACTTTGGCCATATTGCCGGCGATCAGGCGCTGATCGAAGCCGCCGGCATTCTCAAAGAGACCCTGCGTATGTCGGATATAATCGGTCGTATTGGCGGAGATGAATTTGCTGTTTTGACTGTTAATAACGAGAGTTCAAGCAATGAAGATCAGGTTAAACAGCGTCTGCTCGAGAATCTGGCTCGCAGAAACAGCCATAAGAGTGTTAATTATGACCTGTCTTTCAGCATTGGTGTTGCTGAATACACTTCCGGCTCAACCGAAAATATTGATGAGCTGATGAGCCGGGCGGATGAGAAAATGTACGCTGAAAAACAGCGCAGGAAAGCGCAAAGACAGAGAGCAATATCATGAATGAAGATTCACAACTGAGAGACATCATCACCGCCCGCATCGCCGAACAGGGGCGGATCACCTTTGCCGACTTCATGGCCGTCTGCCTCTACGAACCGGGACTTGGCTACTATACCTCACCGGGGCGCAAGGTCGGCGCCGAAGGTGATTTTTATACCAGCATCACTGTGCATGGCGCGTTCGGCCGGGTGATTGCCCGCGAGATCGCCCAGATGTGGCGCAGTATGGAGCGCCCTGCCGCTTTTACTCTGGTGGAGTGTGGCGCCGGCAACGGCCGGCTGGCGTGCGACATCATGGATTTTCTCAGCGAACGCGAGCCTGAAATGTACCGGGGGCTCCGTCTGGTGCTGGTAGAGCAGGAACCGTCTCTTGAATCGGCACAGCGGGAGATGCTGGCGGCCCATGTAGAACGGCTTGCCTGGTGTTCTCCCGATGAATTTGCTTCAGGAAGCTTCACCTTCAGCGGCTGTCTCTACTCTAATGAACTTATCGACGCCCTGCCGGTACACCGCGTCGTGATGACCTCTGACGGGTTGAAGGAGGTATATGTTGCCAGCAAGGATGGCGAGTTTGTCGAAGAGGCCGATGAACCTTCCACTCCCGAGATTGCCGCCTATCTCACGCGTATCGCTGTGGAACTCCATCCCGGCCAGCAGGCTGAAGTCAATCTGAACGCTCCGCAGTGGCTGGCATCCGCCTCCCGGGCACTCAAAAACGGCTTCATTCTGACAATCGATTACGGGTATCCTGCCGCCGAGCTCTACACGCCGCGCCGCAAGCTGGGAACGATTCTCTGCTACTATCGCCACCAGATCGAGGAAAATCCCTATCTCCGCCTGGGGCTGCAGGATATTACCACGCATGTTGATTTCACCACTCTGATGAAGTGCGGTGAACAAACTGGGCTGCAGAATAATTGGTTTGGCGAACAGTACCGCTTTCTGCTCTCAGCCGGTATCGTCGAAGAGATTGAAGAAATTGAGCGTTCCACGGTATCCGATGAGGAAAAGCTGCGGCTCCGTTTGACGCTCAAAAAACTGATCATGCCCGATGGCGGTATGGGTGAAACCTTCAAGGTGCTGATTCAGTCCAAAGGGGTTAACGCGCCCCGACTGCTGTGCCAGCGTGGCATTGGAAGGTGAGTGGCCGTGATGACGTATGCTGAAATAAAAGGTATTGTCTTCGACCTGGATGGCACCCTGTATGTGTGTGATCGCTTTGCCGCTGAAATTCAGGCAGCGGCTTACGGCTATATTGCCGCTCTCAAGCAGGTCAGCTCTGCAGAAGCCGGTTTGATAATGGCTGCCACTCGGCTGCGGCTTACAGAAGAGAGCGGCACCGTACAGACTATATCTGCGGTCTGTACCGCGTTGGGCGGGAATGTGCCTGATCTGCACCGTTTCTTTGAACAAACCCTGCAACCGGAATCATACCTTGTCCGGGATGAGCGGGTGGTTCGACTGCTGGTGCGCCTTGCGGAAAAGTTTTCACTCGCCATTTACACGAACAACAATCGTGTCCTGACGACACGCATTTTGAAATGTCTTGGCTTGGACGGCCTGGTTGCCGATATCTTTACTATTAATGACACGTGGCGGGGCAAGCCGGATGAGGAGATGGTACACAGGGTACTGGGGGAGATCGGCCTCTCTCCGGACGAGGCGCTGTTTGTCGGAGACCGCTATGATGTTGATCTTCGTCTGCCGGAACAGCTCGGCTGTCCCGTGTATTTGAGCCAGAATCTGGGGCAGTTGTTGCGGCTGGAAGAGCTGCTGATACCAATTCCAGGTCAAAGCCCCACCTTCGTTGGCTCGTCTTCGGCCTAGTATGTTGAGGAGCAACCGACGAAACCGAAAATGTAATCGTTTGATTGCAACTTGGTATCAGACATAGTTTCCTGCATGGTATGAACTGCGCACATACGGGCCGCTCTCCACGTGGCTGAACCCCATCGCCGCAGCCGCTGACCGCAGCCATTCAAACCGCTCCGGCGGGACATACTCCTGCACGGGGTAATGCCGGAGGCTGGGAGCCAGATACTGGCCAATGCTGAGATAGGCGCATCCTGCACCGCGCAGGTCCCTCAATACCTGAAGCACTTCCCCTTCTGTCTCCCCCATCCCGAGCATGATACCTGATTTGGTCTTGATATCCGGAGCCATTCCGGCGCACAACTGCAGCACCTCAAGCGAGCGACCATAATCAGCGCCGCTGCGGATCCGGTAGAGGCGCGGTACGGTCTCGACGTTATGGCCAATGATATCCGGCTGCGCCGCGACGACCAGTTCAAGGCTTGCTACAGCGCCCTGAAAATCGGGAATCAGCAGCTCGATCCGCGTTGCCGGTGATAGACTCCGGATTGCAGCTACCGTGGCGGCGTAGAGCGATGCCCCTCCATCCGGCAGATCATCGCGGGTCGGACTGGTGACCACTGCATGGGAAAGCCCCAGGCGGGCGACCGCCTCGGCAACCCGTGCCGGTTCATCACCATCGACCGCCTGCGGGACCGTTTTCTCCACATTGCAGAAGCTGCAGAGGCGGGTGCAGTTCTTGCCAAGAATCAGGAACGTGGCCTGGCCGCAGGAGAAACACTCCGAAATGTTGGGGCAGAGTGCCTGCTGGCAGACCGTATTCAAGCGCAGTTCACCGAGTAACTGCCGCATGTTGCTCTGATTGCCGGGATTGACCTTCTTTCGCAGCCATTCCGGTTTACGCTGAATATTCACGCCACTATCCCTTCCAGGTTCCAGCTGTCCGCACTATACTTACCGGCATATAACGACTCCATTTCTGCCTGTTCCCGTTTTGACAATGAATCTTTCTGACGTGCAGTATCAAAATAGCTGCTGAAAGCGGTTGCAAGAACCGTAACTAAACTGCTCCAATCATTGTTCACTCCCCATTCAGCAAGGCTTGCTGCTCCTTCGGCATGTTCGGGAGCCTGATCAGTCATGTACGTCAGTCCGGTCACGGCACGATTCAGTAGCGGGATAGAGCCATGCTGAAAAATCACACCTTTCAGGCGTCGCTGGGCGTTGCCGCCGATTTTGCGGCCACCCGCAAGGATATCGAAACTCTCTTTACCGGCAAAGCAGAATGCGGTCCGTCCGCCAAGGGGCGTCCCTTCAGGCATCGAATCGACCGCATAGCGCACGTCAAGACCGAGCGATCGGTAGAAAGTGAGCAGAAAACCGGTCAGCACACGAAAAGAGTCTTTAATGGATGATGCGGGAGGGATCTGCCCCGGCGCACAGACAAGGGAGTAGGTCAGTTCATGAGCATGATAGATAACACCGCCGCCGGTTACCCGGCGCACGATCGCCACACCATCAGCCCGGCAGCGCTCAAGGTCGAGCACTTCGGCTGCCTTTTGGAAACGCCCCAGCGACAGCGCCGGAGGATTCCAGCCATAGAGGCGCAGAACCGGCAGGGACAACGCGGGATCGAATGAACGCAGCAGCGCCTCATCGATCGCCATATTCTCGGCTCCTGAAAGCGGCGGGGTTACGATGAGGCGCCAGGATTTGGCAAGATGGTCTGTCATAGCACACTCATCTGTTACGCTTGTTTTCCAGCCAGCCAGATGTAAAAACAAATTTCTGCGATCATCTTTTGGGGAAATAATTTACACCGGAGAGTCCTGCAAAATCATCGTCCTGAGTCCAAAGGACCGCCTCGTGCATTCGTGCTGTCGCCAGGATGATACTGTCAGCCATCGGTGTTTTTACATCCAGACTTAACTTTGCTGCCAATAGAGCTATTGATGACGAGAGTTCAATTATTTTCCCCTGCTGCATCATCGCCACGGCCTGAAGCGCCGCATCTTCGCCTCGCTGGCGACAGACAATCTTAAATACTTCATACAGGGTTATTGATGGCACCAATAATTCGGCGCTATTTCCGAGCGGAGCCGCAAACAGGTCAGCATTCGATCCGTCGGCAAAATATTCCAGCCATCCCGAGGAATCCACGATGTTCACAGGCGATCCACCTCACGTTCCACGGTTGTGTCTATTCCTTTCAGGAAACCTCGCATTTCAGCGATATCCCTGGTTGGCAGCAATTCAATCCGGTTGCCATACGCTATGACCTGCATCATCTGTCCCGGAACAAGATGCAAACTTTCACGGACATCACTGGGTATGACAACCTGGTATTTAGAGGATAGCTTTACTGTTCCCATGGGTAGTTTCCTATCGATAATATTTTCGTTGAACAATATCACGCTCGATATCAAAAGAACAGGCAAAACCAAATCAACCCGCCGCAATACGAAAGCACCCTGACGACAATTCATCGGGGTGCTTTCGTCTCAACAAGTCCAAACCTACCCGATATGGCAGACGTTCTGCTCACGCGCCGCCTTGGTTTCGTCCAGCCGGGAAATCGGCATCGTCAGTGGCGCATCGTGCAGCGCCTGCGGGCTGCTCTCGGCAGTTCTGGCCGCTTCGATCATGGCTTCGATAAAGGCGTCCATGGTTGCTTTGCTCTCGGTTTCAGTCGGCTCGATCATGATTGCTTCTTTTACGATCATCGGGAAATAGACCGTGGGGGGATGATACCCCTTGTCAATCAGGAATTTGGCAATGTCGATGGCATGGACGCCATGCTCCAGCTGCCGGGATGCGGAAAAGACAACTTCATGCATGCAGGTCATATCGTAGGGGAGATCGTAATGCCCTTTAAGTTTTTCCTTGATGTAGTTGGCATTCAGCACCGCCTGCTCCGACACCTGGATCAACCCTTCGCGACCAAGCATGATGATATAGGCGTAGGCTCTGACCATCACCCCGAAGTTTCCGAAGAAGTTGGCTGTGCGGCCGATTGTTCCGGGGTTGGCTGTTTCCAACTGCAGTTTTCCGTCACCGTCCATGACAATGCGCGGTTGCGGCAGAAACGGGATCAGCGCCCTTTTAACGCCGACCGGGCCGGAACCGGGTCCGCCGCCGCCATGGGGGGTGCCGAAGGTTTTATGCAGGTTGACATGCATAACGTCAAAACCGACATCGCCCGGCTTGACCTTGCCCATGATGGCGTTCAGGTTGGCGCCGTCGTAATACATCAGCGCATCGAAGCTGTGGGCGATGTCGCTTATTTCTTTAATATGCGGATTAAACAGGCCGAGGGTATTGGGGCAGGTCATCATGACCGCCGCCACTTCGTCGCTCATCGCCGCTTTAAACAGTTCCAGATCCATATCACCATACGGCGCTGTCGGCACGGTGATAATTTCATACCCGGCTATCGCCGCCGACGCCGGGTTGGTGCCGTGCGATGAATCGGGAACTACCACGTATTTCTTTTTGGCCCTGTTCCCTTTCGCCGCGTGGTAGGCAGCGATCAGCATGATGCCGGTCATTTCGCCATGGGCGCCGGCCAGAGGCTGGGTGGTGACCTCGTCCATGCCGGTGATATCGGCCAGCAGCTGCCCCAGATCGTACAGCATCCCGAGCGTCCCCTGGCAGAAATCCACACCACCCGGCAGGAGTGCCGTCATCGGGTGGAACGGCGTAAACAGGGCTGCCGAGTTTTCCAGCACCTTGGCGTTGTATTTCATGGTGCAGGAACCGAGTGGATAAAAGTTGGTGTCCACCGAAAAGTTGCGGCGGGACAGGTTGGTAAAATGCCGCACCAGATCGAGTTCGGACACCTCGGCGAGACCAGCTTTTTCAGCACGCAGCAGCGTGTCCGGAAGTGCGGAAGCGGCGGGGACGTCGGATGCCGGCAGCCTGACGCCGCGGCGGCCAGGGGTGGATTGTTCGTAGATCAGATGCATAGTGCCACCTCCAGCTCTTTGGCAAACAGGTCAATCTCTCTCTTGGTCCGTTTCTCAGTCACCGTCACCACCAGGCAGTTATTGAATCCCTTGTAATAATCTCCAAGCGGCACACCGGCAGCGATGCCCATTTCAAGCAGCCCGGCAACAACGGCAGCGGCATTTTTCGGCAGAACAAGGGTAAATTCATTGAAAGTAACCGACGCCTGCAGCACGGACACCCCTGGAATCGCTGACAACCGGGCCTTTGCATATTCAGCCTTGTCGCGGTTCAGGCGAGCCAGGTCGGCAAGCCCCTCTTTCCCGACTGAGGAGAGGAAGATCAGTCCACGCAGGGCGCAGAGCCCCTGATTGCTGCAGATATTCGAGGTGGCCCTGTGGCGTTTGATATGCTGTTCGCGAGCCTGCAGTGTCAGCACGTAACCGCGTTTGCCATTGCGGTCCACGGTCTCGCCGACAATACGCCCCGGCATGTTGCGAATATATTTTTTTGCGGCAGCGATGAAGCCGAAAGAGGGGCCGCCGAAAGAGAGAGGATTACCGAGGCTCTGACCATCGCCAACGGCGATATCAATCCCGATCTCACCGGGAGATTTCAGTACACCGAGAGAGATCGGATAGACCGAACCGATCAGCAGTGCCCCGACGCCATGAACCTGATCTGCCAGGCCGCTGAAATCTTCGATGCTGCCGAAAAAATTCGGGTTCTGAATCAGCACGGCAGCGACACGGTCATCCAGCAGGGCAGCAAGCGCGGCACGGTCAAGCAGACCGCCCTGCGGTGCGATTTCGACTACCTCCACATCAAGGTTGAAGAGATACGTCTTGAGTACTTGACGGGAAAAGGGGCTGACACAACCGTCCACGACAATTCTGCTTCGGCCGGTCACGCGCAGCGCCATCATGGCGGCTTCGGCACATGCGCTGCCGCCATCGTAGAGCGAGGCGTTGGAGACATCCAGTCCGGTCAGGCGGCAGATAGCGGTCTGGTATTCGAACAGCGCCTGTAGTGTTCCCTGTGAACATTCCGGCTGATACGGGGTATAGGCGGTGTAGAACTCGGCCCGACCGGACAGGTGGTCAACCACGGAAGGGATGATGTGATCGTAAAAGCCGCCGCCGATGAAGTGGGTCATCCCCTGGCTGTTTTCTCCGGCAATCGCCTGCATCCTGCTGAAGGTTTCGAATTCTGACATGCCGGTGGGCAGGTTGAAGGTTGTAGCCCGCAGTGCCGGCGGGATCGGCGCAAAAAGTTCTTCAACACTAGCAACGCCGATCACGGAGAGCATCTCCTGGATCTCCTCCGGCGTATGGGGACAATAGTGACTGTTGAGCATGATAACTCTCCTGGAAATAAAAAACGTAGGGGCGCTGCTTGCGGTGCCCACGGGCAGGGCAAGCACTGCCCCTACAATGTTTTCAGATAGTCGTTGTACTGATCCTGCGTCATGAGGTTGTTCAGTTCAGCTGCATCGGTAATTTCAATTTGGGCCATCCAGGCGGAATCTTCAGGGCTTTCGTTGACAACCTCGGGGGCGGTCTCCAGTGCATCATTCACCGTAATTACCGTACCGGAAAGCGGTGAAAAAATATCACTGGCGGCTTTGACCGACTCGATGCTGCCCAGCACGCCGAACTGTTTGACGACCGCACCGATCTTCGGCAGCTCCACAAAAGTGATATCACCCAGTTCGTGCGCAGCGTGAGGGCTGATACCGACAGTACCCACGTTTCCTGCTACCTTGACCCACTCATGTTCCCTGGTGAAATAGATGCTCATTGTGATTCCTCCTTTATTGATGACATATTCAAAATCAAAAGTTATGCCCTGACCGACCCATCCTTGAAGAACGGCAGATCGCAGACGACCGCTTCCATGCTGACCCGCTCGTGATTGATCGTAAGCGGGGTACCGATGGCTGACAGTTCCGGCCTGACGAAGCCGATGCCGATACCTCTGCCGAGAACCGGCGAAAAAACACCGCTGGTTACATTACCTACTATCTCCTCTGCAGAGCAGATATCATAATGGTGGCGTGGGGAGCGACGACCGGCGACTTCAAATGCCACCTTCTGCCGGGTAACACCCTGCTCTTTCACACGCAGCAGTGCCTCCTTGCCGACAAAGGTTTTATCAAAATTGACAAAGCCCTCCAGACCCGCTTCAAGAGGCGTGGTTTCCTCATCGATATCACTGCCGTACAGTGAATAGCCGACCTCAAGTCGCAACACGTCACGTGCACCGAGTCCGGCCGGTTTGACCCTTTCATCCGACAGGAGCAGGTCCCACAGTTCGCAGACCTTTTCCGCCGGGATGAAAATTTCATAGCCAAGTTCACCGGTATAGCCGGTACGGCTGATAATTGCTTCAACACCGAGGATATTCATTGTGATGAATTTAAAATACGGGATCGCAGCAACCGCTTCCCCGAAGAGCTTGACCATAACGTCGCGGGAGAGCGGCCCCTGAAGATCCAGCTTGCCGGTAGCTGCGGTAATATCGGTAAACAGACCACCGCGCAGTCGCCCCCTTATGACAGCAAAGTCCTTGGGAGCCGTTGCGGCATTTACCACGATCATGACTTTGTCCCCGGCAATGCGAAAAACAATCAGATCGTCTATGATGCCCCCCTGCTCATTGAGAAGGAAGCCGTATCGTGAACGGCCGAGAGGAATGGATTTCACGGAAAAAGTAAAGACATCCTCCAGGCCACCGCTCTCAAAATCCCCCTGGAAAATGAACTCGCCCATATGGCAGATGTCAAAGAGGGCAGCTTTGGTGCGGCACCAGTTGTGTTCGGCGATAATACCTGCATACTGAATCGGCATGTTCCAGCCGCCAAAAGGGGCCATCAGGGCATTCAAGGAGCAATGCCTGCTGCAGATCGGTGTTGCTTGAAGTTGATCTTCCATTGTCAGGGATACTCCTCGCGATGGGTAGATTTTTTGTTGTGGAGATAAAATTCTATGCGGCAGGCTTTAAATTTAGCGGCATGGTAGTGCAAATATATCTGCCACGCAACCTGAAAAACCACTCATATTTTCATATCTGTCAGAGCGCTTGAAATATCTCCCCGGAAGAGTACAATTACCGGGCACAAACCTGATTATTCCACCATCACTTCAGGAGGATCCCATGGACAGACGGACATTTATCAAGGCTACCGGCAGCGCAGTATTGCTTGGCCCGATACTGGTTAAAGATGTTTTCGCCGCTCGAGAGCAGTCTCTGGTGGCTGTGGCGGAAGGGACCGATTATCCCGCAATCACCCGCAAGGCAATCACTGCAGTCGGCGGGATGAAGCGGTTTGTCAAACCGGGCGATATCGTCGTGGTTAAGCCGAATATGGGATGGGATCGATCAAGCAGCCTTGCCGCGAATACCCATCCACTGGTGGTGCGGACAGTCGTGGAGGAGTGTCTGGCTGCGGGAGCAAAAAAGGTCAAGGTCTTTGATAACACCTGCAATGACTCGCGTCGCTGCTATGTCAGCAGCGGCATTGCGGGTGCCCTGAAAGGGATGAAGGGTGTTGAGTGTAAGCAGATTGAAACGGAACGGTTCAAAAAAGTCACGCTGAATGGGCAGTTTCTCAAAGAATGGGAGTTGTATGACGAGGTACTCTCGGCCGATGTTTATATCAACGTTCCGGTGGCCAAACATCACGGGCTCTCCAAGCTGACACTCGGGCTGAAGAATATCATGGGCATCATGGGGGGTAATCGGGGATACATCCACCGCAATATTGATGTTGCCCTTGCAGATCTTAACGCGCATGTCAAAAGCCACCTTACCATCATCGATGCTACCCGCATACTGACGGCCCATGGACCGCAGGGGGGCAATATTGCCGACGTCAAGGTGCTTAACAAGGTAATCGCCTCTACTGATATCGTCGCTGCAGATGCCTATGCAACAACGCTGTTCGGTTTGAAGCCGACCGATATTCCGGTGACCGTTGCCGCCTACAAGCGCGGCCTCGGTGAGATGAACCTCGACAAAATCAAGGTTGTCAAGGCGTAGCCGGGTGAAATTTACTCCTGCCCGCATATGTCAGTTACTCTTCCTCGTTCTCTTCCTGCTCCTTTTCGTGCAGACGGAATACCGTGGTCACGATGAAATAAATGCCGCCGTCAACTCATTTTTTCGCGTCAATCCACTGGTCCTGATCAGCTACCTGCTCGCGGCGAAATCGTGGACGTGGCTGCTGTTCCCTGCACTGCTGATGGCTGTAGCGACGCTGTTTCTCGGGCGTTTTTTTTGCGGCTGGATATGTCCGCTTGGTACCATCCTTGATCTGGTGACAATTCGAATCAGCAAGAGCCCTCCGCTCCGGGCGCTCAAGGGAAACGTCAAATACTGGCTGCTGCTGCCGCTGCTCTCGGCATCACTGCTCAATCTCAACCTGATTGGACTGTTGGATCCGATCGCCATTCTGCTGCGGGGCCTGACATTTTTTTTCTATCCACTGCTCGGCATGGCAGCCCGAGAAACGTGGGTCGGACTGTATCGGACTATTGGCGAGCGACGTGATGCCGTGGCGCCGGCGTACGCCCTGATCCGTGACAATCTGCTGCCGTTTCGCGACACGATGTATCCTCTGGCATTCTTTTCGGCAGCCATCCTTCTCGGTATTATCGCCCTGGAGCGGTATGAAACCCGCAACTGGTGCCGGAACCTCTGCCCACTCGGTACACTGCTCGGCTGGCTGGGGCGGTTTTCCCTGTTTGAGCGGGCACCGGGCGGATTATGCAGCGATTGCGGACAGTGTCGCGAACTCTGTCCGACCGGTTTTGATCAGGACATCCTGCGGAAAGAAGAATGCACGCTCTGTATGGAGTGCCAGCGTGGCTGCCTCCATGGAAGGGTATCGTTCCGGCCCCGAAAAAAACTGAACGTCACCGGCCCGTTCCTTCCGGAACGGCGTCTGCTGCTCGGCGGCTTTGCCGGAGGAGTGCTGCTGGCTGTTCCTGCGCGTTTCCGTTCTCCCGAAAAAGAGTCGCGATTGCTGCGGCCGCCAGGGGTGCAGAGTGAAAATGACTTTCTGAAAAAATGCGTTCGCTGCGGCGAATGTATGAAGGTCTGCCTGAAGAACGCGCTCTACCCGGCGACATATCAGGCTGGACTGGAGGGTATTTTCACCCCTCAGGTTATTCCCCGACTCGGATATTGTGAGTACAACTGCACGCTGTGCGGCCAGGTCTGTCCAACCGGGGCTATTCCACTCCTTCCGGTGGAGTCAAAACGGCGGGAAGTGATCGGCAAAGCGGTTTTCGATAAAAACCACTGCCTTCCCTTTGCCCGCAAGATTGACTGTATCGTCTGTGAAGAGCATTGCCCGATTCCGGATAAAGCGATCCGCTCCCGTTCGGTAACGGTAGTGGGACTTGACGGCCTGTCACGGAGTGTCAAGGAGCCATACCTGGTTGAAGAAATCTGCAACGGCTGCGGCATTTGCGAAAATGTCTGTCCACTGGAAACCAGGGCGGGTATCGAGGTGTTTGCCGTGAAGAGTCGCGCTCCTATTTCTGTTCAAGCATTTAAAGAGAATTGAGAAGCAGATTTGCCACTTTTTTCTGGACTTTTTGCAGTATTTTCACTAGAATTCGACAGTTTATTTGACCTCAGGAGTCGGCCATGGAGCAGGAAAAACTGGATTATTTCAGAACTATACTGAATGAAGAAATGAAGGCGTTGCAGGGGGAGGCGGGCAAGACGGTAACAGAGATGACCACTGATGCTCTCAGTTTCCCCGACCCGACAGACCGGGCCACGCAGGAATCAGACCGTAACTTTGAATTACGCATCAGAGATCGGGAGCGGAAACTGATCAACAAGATAAAAGATGCCCTCGACCGTATAGATTCAAAAGTTTTCGGCATTTGTGACGATTGCGGGGAAGAGATCGGGGAAGCGCGCCTGAAGGCACGGCCGGTGACAACGCAATGCATTGACTGCAAGATGGCCGCTGAGGAAAAAGAACGACGGGTTTAGTGTAACTCTCAAGACAAAACGATACCCCCAGGATCAGACATGACCACTCATGATTCTTCACCATATCCTGAACCCGGCAATCGTGTTGCTGAGTTGACGCTTCTGTATCAATTCAGCAACACAATGCTTTCTACCATACGCCTTAACAAGCTGACTCACCTTATTCTTACTGCCATTACCACTCCATCGTCCAATCTTTTCGAACGTGCCATTCTGTTTCTGAGAAATGAAAAATCTGACGTCCTCCAAGGCATGCTGGGCATAACACGGCAGTTGTCTGAAGGTTTGCAGATTGTCGGTGACCAGGACATTCTCGGAAGTCGATGGGAAATAAGTGATGAAATAATTTCACGGCAAAGATCCACCGATTTCAGCATGCACGTTCGCCAGATTCGTATTGACATTGATGGCCCCTGCCTGCTTATTCATAAACTTTTTGGGGAAAGGAACCCGTGCCGTTCTGATGATATCCCTTGTCAAACCTGTCAAGTCTGCCACTTTATCAGACCGACATGCAGTGGCTCTTTTGTTGCGGTGCCTCTTGTGTGCCATGAAAACATTCTGGGAGTAATCGTCGTTGATAATCCGGATTCCGGTCGTAACATTTCTGATGCGCATGTAAATTTCCTCCGGCTTTTTGCCAACCAGGCCGGCATGGCAATTGAAAATTCGATGCTCTATAACCGCATTGAAGAGGCGCATCTAAACCTGAAAGATGCCCGGGAACGATTGCTGCACGGCGAGCGCATGGCCGCTATCGGGGAGGTGGCGGCAAACCTGGTCCACGAGCTGAAAAACCCGCTCGTCTCAATTGGAGGCTTTGCCGGAAGACTTCTCAAATCATTACCTACAGAGACTCCGCAACATCACTATGCCGATACTATTGTTTCCGAGGTCAGTCGCCTGGAGAAGATGCTTGGAGAAATTCTTGCCTTCTCGCGTAAACCGACAATCTGCTTCAGCAGATGCGACCTGAATGAAATCATCCAGGATTGCCTAACGAACTGTGCCACCACTTTTGAGGATCACAATATAAAAATATCGGTATCAGGATGTGACGGCAGATGGAGCGTTTCAGGTGACGCCCACCAGCTGAAACAGGTTTTTCTTAATCTGATCCTGAACGCCTGTGATGTTATGCCGGAAGGCGGAGAGCTGTCTTTTACTCTGGACACAGGGGAAACTTTACAAGGCAAAAAAACCGTTATTGTCTGCATTGAAGACAGTGGTGGAGGAATCCGGAAAGAGATGCTGCCACAAATTTTCAACCCCTTTTTCACAACCAAGAATCACGGCACCGGACTTGGTCTCGCAATTGCGAATCGTATCATTCTCAATCACCTTGGCTCAATAGAGGCGCACAACACTGCAAAGGGCGCGGCATTTACCATAACGTTGCCGCTGGCAGAACGAATCAACAGTTAAAAAGGCTGCCATGATGACCAATAAAAATACAGGTAACGCGGTAACAATAGATTCTTTAGAATCCCTTCGCGACCGTCTGCGGGGATTTGTACTTGAACGGGATTGGGATCAATATCACACCCCCAAGAACCTCTCAATGGCTCTTATTGCGGAAGCGGCTGAACTTGTTGAACATTTTCAATGGGTCGACGGGAATGAAAGCCATCTTCTTGAAGATAAAACCCGTCAGGCTGTAGAAGAAGAACTGGCTGATATTCTGATCTATCTCGTAAGAATCTCAGACAAACTGGATGTTGATCTCTACAAGGCTGTAGAACGAAAAATTGCGATCAATGGCAAAAAGTATCCTGCTGAGCTGGTCCGGGGCAGCGCCAAGAAATATACCGAGTATCAACTATAATGCGGGTATGCTGAAGGAGTTATAATTTTGGGACTTTTTTCGGGAGAGACAAAAACCGCCGTTTCATCAGAAACCAAAAAATTTTACGCCGCCTATAGTCAAATACTGATTGATGGTGAAATCATTGAGGCGGGGTATGTCGTTATCAGGGACACGTTCCTTTTCACCAACAAGCGGTTGATCTTGGTCGATATTCAAGGTGTTTCCGGCAAACAGATAGAATACATCTCAATACCATACAGTAACATCATGAAATTCAGTGTGCAGACGGGGGGAGGCTTCGACCTTAACGCTGAATTGAAGCTCTGGATTGGCAGTGAGACAATACCGCTTGAGAAAAAATTCAATGAGGATGTGAGTATTTATGAAGTGCAGAAGGTTTTGGCGCAACATGTACTGAAATAATGTCGCCCATGCTCGGAAGGCAGGGTGCTTTAATCGAAGTAATATAAGATTGGGAGAAACAAGATGAATCCGGTCGGATCGACAAACAGTCAACCGCTGGCTTCAACTCGTATCGTCGGCAGGAACGGGGAGGAGTTGCAAAGAGCAGGTTCCGCCTCGAACGGTTCATCAGCCTCTATCGGCCCCCCCGGTAAATCCCCTACGGTTACAACTCCTGAGCAGAAGGGCTTTCAACCAAAGGAACCTTCTGCTAATGAATTCAAACCCTATGTGCGAACCGGTTCGCAAGAAACAAAGCCGGCGGGTGAGGGAGAAAAAACTCAAAACGTCGCAGCTCAAACTGGTGTCCTACAGGAAAAGCAGGATCCTCAGATTCAGGCTCAGATTACCCAGCTGAAATCCATAGAGGAGAAGGTCAAGGCCCACGAGGCGGCTCACAAAGCTGCCGGGGGAGCAATGACCGGCCCTGTTTCCTATTCGTACACGCGTGGACCGGATGGAAAAAGCTATATCACCGGCGGCGAAGTGCCCATTTCCGTCACCCCCGGAAAGACTCCCCAGGAAACAATCAGCCGGATGCAGCAGGTTATCCAGGCCGCACTGGCGCCGGCGGACCCTTCCCCTCAGGATCGCGCCGTTGCCGGACAGGCGGCGGCTCAACAACAGGAAGCGAGACAGCAGTTGTCTGCAACGCCGGCCACCTCTGAAACACAACCAGCCGTTTCAGTAGAACCGGGGAAATTGGCCGACAGTATTGTTGCACGAGACTCCCGACGCGCCTATGGCAATCCGGCAGTCACCGGCAAAAAGCCGGAATTTATTGATACCGCTGATCCGGCAAATTCGGATCAGCAAAATCCCGTATCATCTGTAACGGGGACAGCAAGAGCGCCGCTTGACACGGTGACCCCGGCCAACATCACCGGATTTGGCCAGCCACAGCAGATATCGTACTATGCGTGATCTCTGACGAAAAACGAAAATCAACGACAACTGCCATGAAGGCCTGCTGATGCTCCCCTGCCGTACCGCCCTGATATATTCTCCGCTTTTTGGCAATTTCAGCTATGGTGACGATCACCCGTTCAAACTTCATCGCAACCGTATGGCGTATGATCTGATGGCCGCTTACGGCTTGCTTGAACTCCCGAACATGCAGATTCGTGACTGTAAGGCGGCCTCTGATGAGCAGTTGCTGTCGTTCCATGCCCCGGACTACATTGCCCGCCTCAAGGAATTCAGCACATCCGACGTCCCACGTGCGGATTTCAGATTTGGACTGGGGGATGCCGAGTGCCCGGTGTTCAAGGGACTCTTCGAGTGTGCCGCACTTGGTGCAGGAGCTACGCTTGAAGCCGTACGACTTGTAGAAGAGGAACAGTTTGCTGTCGCCTTCAACCTGACCGGCGGGTGGCATCATGCCCACCGTGCCAAGGCCTCCGGTTTTTCATACTTGAATGATGCCGTCATCGCCATAAACTGGCTTGTCGCTCGTGGACGACGGGTGCTCTATCTGGATATTGATGCCCACCACGGCGACGGTGTTCAGGAAGCGTATTATGATACCGACCAGGTGATGACGATATCGCTTCACGAAAGCGGCATCTATTTTTACCCCGGAACCGGCTTCGAGGATGAAATCGGAGAAGGACGCGGCAGGGGATATTCGGTCAATGTGCCGCTGTTGGCCCACACTGATGACGCGATTTATCTGAAAGCCTTTGATGAGGTGGCCTATCCGTTGATCGCCGCCTTCAACCCGGATATACTGGTTACCCAAATCGGTGCTGACACTTTTCGCACCGACCCGCTCACCAATCTTGAGATCACCACGCACAGCTACTGCGAAATTCTTACAAAGATAAAGCGGCTTAAAATACCCTGGGTGGCGCTGGGCGGGGGTGGTTATGATCTTATGAACACCGCACGGGCCTGGACGCTGGCCTGGGCAACCATGAATAACGTCGAACTGAATCCGCGGCTGCCAAGCTCCTTTATTGACAAGATCGTGCCGTTGGGCTATCAGAACCGGGTCCTGCTGGACGCCATGCACTGGGCGGAAGAAGATGATCGGGCCGTAGCGTTGGCGGCTGTTGAAAAAAGCATCGCCCGCATAAAAAAAACAATTTTCCCTGGTATACTCGGAAGCTATGGCGATTCTTCCACATAACCGTCAACTTTTTGATGCAGCCGGCAGGCCACTCTCTTCACTCCAGGCAATTAACCGTCTGGATGAAGCTGAAAAGGAGTTGATATATTCCCGGCTGCTGCCGCAGCGCCTGCGCGATGTACTGGGCATACCTGAAAACTCACTGTGCAACTCCGCCGGCGAGCGGTTAGTAACGATTATCGCGCCACATGGATTATCTCTGGTGCGGATTGAAGCCCGCTCGAAAGCGGATGCCGGCGTGGTGGTTTTTTTCCTGGAGCTGTCGGACACGCCCTACCAGCAGATGGAACTCAGTTTTTGTATCATTCGTGATCCGGTATCGCCACACTATGCCGTCGACGTTGATGAAAGCGGTGCAAATAACTGGTTTGCGTCCCATGGGCGCAATATACCGGAAGAGCTTCGCGCTATGCGGGCGGGGTTATTCCCAAACCAGACCCACCATGGGCTGCAGCTGTTTGTCACCTTTTTTCCGCTTCTGGAACGATTTACCGATTCACTCGGGAGGCAGATGATCGTGGCCGAACCGCTTTCCTACGATAATGCCATTCGCTATGAAAAATACGGTTTCGACTATCTGCGCGGCAGACGGCTGATGCAGGAGATTGACCGTGAGTTTCATCCCGGGGGGCGATATTTTTCCCGTCTGGACGGCTCAACTCCCTTTCGGGTGCCCGGAATGGAGCGGACGGTAAGTGGGAGAAGTTGGGCGATTCACGACGGAATTATGGATGAACCGTGGGATGAAGTGCAGATTTACCGGATGATCGGCACACATGCCGGCATTAACACGTTCCCGGATAGAGAGGAAGAACGACGATGAGGCAGATGCAGCAAATGCAGGAAACACAACCCACCGCTTTAGACGGGATACTCTACTTTGCTCCCGCTGACGATTTTCTGCTCAGCGGCCGGGACGGCATGGTTGCAATTCAGTGGGCAGGTAAACCACCCATCCCGTTGCTGGAGGAGGATTTTACCCTCATGGCAAGCGGCTATCCTGATTATGATATGGTGGGGCGAGGCATCTACCAGGCCCTGCGTCTTAACCCGGAGTGTACCGGCGCAGCCGTGTATGCTGCGGTGTTGAGAGAAGCCTATCCGCATATTATCTCCGAACTTGGCGGACAGATTATCATGCTGGAGGCCAAGGAAATAGACACGCCCTACCTGGATCGTAAAATTACTCTGCTCAAGATCATGGCGTTGCTCGACCCTGACAATACCGGCCTGCCGTTGGAAATCGCCCGGGCCTACGTCGATAAGGGGTCACGCCTTGCCAGCATGCAGTACTGCGTAACCTGCTGGTATGCTGCCGAAAAATATCTGAAGACGGCGCTCTCTCTTGCACCGGGGGATCGCCACGCAGCATACGAATATGGAGAAGCGCTGTATGTTCTTGGCCGGTACGACCAGGCCGCCGAAATATGGAGCGACGTACTTGCGCTTCTGGAGCCGGCGGAGCGGACCCGGATTGAAGCACGGATTGCCGGAATACGTGAAGGCAGAATCCCGATGGTACCGCCACTCGACTATCTCACAGCGCTCTCGGTTGCGGTCGAGCTGCATGGCAACGGCTTCAACGACGAGGCAGCCTCAATTATAACAGACGTCCTCGCCGATTCTGTTTTTGCCCAACAGTTCCCACTAAATGAGGTATACTATCTGCTCGGAACCTGCTATCAGGAAGCAGGTCTGATGAGAGAAGCAGCAGAAGCGTTCAAGAGGAGTTAACCATGTTCGGTTTCAGTATGGCAGACTGGATTTTCTGCGGATTTATTCTGCTCGTTATATTTGTCTGCGTTGCCATCAGTGATATGCGCAAGTCCGGCAACTCATGAACAGCTACTGTGCGGAACAGTTTTTTTACGTTTCGGTTACATTAGCCATGCATCATTGGCATCATTTTTATTTCCCTGTTCTGCCGAATACGCTATAATCCCCCGCCATGGGAAAAATACTGCTAATTGATGATGATCCTGCCTTTACCCGATTTTTGTCGGCCTATATAGCTGACAATTTTCCCCTTCTTCAGGTAGAGACCTGTAACAATCCGATGTCGGGGCTCCATTCAATAAAAAATGGCGGCTATGATCTGATGCTGATCGACCTCGAAATGCCGGCCATGGATGGACTCAAACTCCTCAGGTTTGCAGTTGACAGCGGAATGGACAAAAACCGGATTGTTATACTTTCGGGAAGAGATGCTGATTTTTTGCATGATGTCTGTCCGATGGGTACCTGCCTGGCGGTCCTGAATAAATTCGAAGTACGCCAGAAAAGTGTTCTTGACATGGTATTCAACTCGCTCCACCGAAAAGCAGGCGCGGCCTGACTTGAAATGACCGATCTGCTGAAAACTGCCGCCGTCCTGATTCTCATTATCGTACTTCTCCGCCGGAAAGTGTCCATGTCGGCAGTTATGCCGATCGGTGCAATCGCACTGGGAATTATATATCTGACTCCCCCGCTTGTATTCCTCAAGGCGACTGCCCTTGGTGTTTTTGCTCCGAAATCCCTTGAAATGACGCTGACCCTGATGCTGACGATGGTGATGGAGAATGTTCTGCGCACCACCGGAATGCTTAAGCGCATGGTCACATCGCTTTCAACCGCCATCCCTGACCGGCGTTTTGTTATGGCTGCCATGCCGGCAATGATCGGCATGCTTCCCTCGCCGGGCGGGGCGGTTTTCTCCGCTCCCATGGTGAATGAAGCTGCGGGAGAGGCCGAAGTTACACCGGAACAAAAAGCACTGATCAACTACTGGTACCGCCATATCTGGGAGTACATCTCGCCGCTTTATCCCGGAATAATTCTCGCAGCGGGTATTACCGGACTTTCCACACAGACCCTGTTCGTTGCCAACCTTCCCTTTGCCCTTTCTGTTATCGGTTGGGGAGTGCTGTTCTGTTTTCGAGGTCTCGGTCGGCAGGAGCCGGTCCCTCCTCCAGCCGACCGGACACAGGAACTGTTGACTTTTTTTGCCATGATCTCCCCAATCGTGCTGGCGCTTTTGCTGGTGGTGCTTTTCCGCGTCAACGCCGCGCTGGCTCTCGGTGGAGCGGTTATTGCCCTGTATGGATACCACCACTATACACCCGCCATGATACTGAAAAACCTGCGGGAGAGTGTTTCGGGAAAAGCACTTTTTCTGGTAATCGGCATCATGATCTTTCAGGAAGTGCTCCGGGCTACCGGCGCCCTGGGGGGGATTTCCGCTTTTTTTGCCGAATCCCGGATGCCGGTGCATCTGCTGCTGTTTTTGATTCCGTTTATCGCCGGTGTCATGACCGGTCTGACTGTTGGTTTTGTCGGCATTACCTTTCCGCTGCTGCTCCCACTAATGGGTGCTGCGGCGCCCTCACCGGCACTCGTTGCGCTGGCGTTTGGCGCCGGCTTTGCCGGAGTGATGCTCTCACCGGTTCATCTCTGTTACGTATTAACCTGCGAATATTTTCAGGCGGATATCGCCAAAGTGTATCACCGCCTGTTTCTCCCGTCTGCCTGCGTTATGGCCGCTGTCTTAATCCCACTGTACGTCTGGTAGGCAAAAATTCGGTTCGCAGCCGGAATTCCTGCTTGCCTTCTGCCGGGGCTGTGGCACAATTGCATAGAAATAGGCTCCTTTAAATCCAACAGTACGGAGGAATAGTCATGAAGAAAATCGGAGTAGTGTTGTCAGGATGCGGCGTATATGACGGCAGTGAAATTCAGGAAGCGGTTTTTACCCTGCTGGCAATCGACCGCCAGGGGTGCGAAGCGATCTGCATGGCGCCAGATGTCGATTTATCAGTCATAAATCACCTGACCTCGCAGGAAACCGGCGAAAAACGCGGTGTGCTGGTAGAATCCGCACGTATTGCACGCGGCGCCATCCGTGACATCAAAGGGGTCACGGCAGCGGAACTGGACGCAATAGTTTTCCCGGGCGGGTTCGGGGCGGCTAAAAATCTGTGCGATTTTGCCATGAAAGGATCGGCAGCCTCTGTTAATCCTGATGTATCCCGGTTGCTGAAGGAGATGGCCGCAGCAAAAAAACCGATCGGTGCGGTCTGCATTGCGCCTGCCCTGATTGCCGCCGTGCTGGGCAGGGAATTTTCACCGACGGTGACCATTGGCACCGATGCCGGGACTGCTGCTGAAATAGATAAGACCGGAGCGATTCATCAGGCGTGTCCGGTGACCGAATTTGTCATAGACCGGAAGAACAAGCTGGTAACATCGCCAGCCTATATGTTGGCAGAACGCATTTCCGAGGTTGCTGATGGGATCGACAAATGTGTGAAAGAAGTTATTAATCTCATCTGATTTTTGCTGCCATAAACTCCATTCAAGGGTGAGGCATGCCTCGCCCTTGCTGTTTTCTACAGGATAGACCGCCGATGAAACTTCCGATATTTCTCGTCTTTACCGCCATTACCGCCTTTACCTACTGGCTTCGCTATATCAACCTGCAGCACCTCAAGCTGCATGGCAGCAGGGTTCCGGATGGTTTTGAAGACGCGATCGATGTGGAAAAACTGCAAAAAAGTTCCGCCTATACGTTTGCTTCGAGCCGTCTCGGCTTGTGGGATTCGCTTTTTGACAATACGCTGCTGCTCATCTTCCTGTTCGGCGGGCTGATCGCAACGTATGACCGGTATATCAGCTCATTACGCTCATCACCGATTATTTCAGCCATACTTTTTTTTCTGCTGATGACCTGGGCATCAACGCTGCTCGGCATTCCGTTTGACCTGTACGGAACCTTCCGAATCGAGGCGCAGTTTGGCTTTAACACCACGACACCGCGCATCTGGATTACCGATTTTCTTAAAGCGCAAACCATTGGAGCAGTGCTGCTCGCTTTCCTGATAACGGTGGTCTTCTGGCTCATCAACTGGAGCCCGCAGCAGTGGTGGCTCTGGGTATGGGGCTTCATGGCGCTGTTCAGCCTGTTCATGATGTTCATTTCTCCCTATGTGATCGAGCCGCTCTTTAACAAATATGAGCCGGTCACGGAACCGGGGCTGGAGGACGACATCCGCGTTATGATGGAAAAAGCGGGACTAAAGGTCGGGAAGGTTTTGCAAATGGATGCCTCCAAACGGAGCAACCATTCAAACGCCTATTTTACCGGTATCGGGAAGGTAAAACGTATTGTTCTCTACGACACTCTGATCAAACAGATGAGCCATGCAGAAATTGTCGCCGTGTTGGCGCACGAAATCGGTCATTGGAAAAAAGGGCACATCTGGAAGCGGCTGCTCTGGGCGGAGATTATGGCTTTGGCGGGATCATGGCTCGGATTCAAGCTGCTGGTGTGGCAGGGTTTACCCGGCTTGTTGGGATTGCCTGCCGACATTTCCCTTCCGGCAAAAATGGTGGTACTCGGCTTCATTTCAACACTGGCTCTGTTCCCGCTTGGGCCTATTTCCGCGTGGCGTTCCCGCTGCCACGAACGGGAGGCGGATCACTACGCCGCCGATCTTACCGGGAGGCCGGAAGATCTCGCTTCAGCGCTGGTCAAGATGTCTGCAGAGAATCTTTCAAACCTCTTTCCACATCCGTTCTACGCCCTGTTTTACTATTCTCATCCGCCAGCGGTCGAGCGGGTAAGAACGCTGCGCGAGTGGATGGCGCCAAAAATAAAAACAACTGCTTGACAAGCATGGAACAGATGATTTAGAATTCCAATTCAATAAAGGGGAGTAGCTATCAGCCGGAGACATGGCTGATCCCGTGTTCGTCAACACAGTCGCAAGACTCGGACCGGGAACGATATATATCGCAAGCAAGACTTTTATCCAAAGCGTTATTGCGCCGTGGGTGAAGGTCTTTTTTTTTACCCCGGCGAAATCCTAATCGTCGGAGGTATATCAATGAACAACATACTCAAAACCACCTTTCTTCTTTCCCTGCTAACCATTTTACTGGTCGTTATGGGCGGTGCCGTTGGCGGTCAGGGGGGGATGATCGTTGCCTTCCTGATGGCCGCCGTAATGAACTTCGGCTCCTACTGGTTTTCCGACAAAATCGTCCTCAGGATGTACAACGCTCAGGAAATCACCCGCGACGTTCATCCGTCTTTCTACGGCATGGTCGAGCGCCTTGCCGGTCGTGCCGGGCTCCCCATGCCCAGAGTATACATCATTCCCGATGACTCCCCCAATGCCTTCGCCACCGGACGAAATCCGGAGCATGCTGCAGTTGCCGCCACCGAGGGAATTCTGCGCGTTCTCACGCCGGATGAGCTCGAAGGGGTCATGGCCCATGAACTGGCTCATGTCAAAAACCGCGACATTCTGATCTCCACTATCGCCGCAACTTTTGCCGGTGCCATATCGATGATCGGTAACATGCTGCAGTGGGGAGCTCTGTTTGGAGCCGGTCGCAGCAACGATGATGAAGGAGGAGGAATAGGCAGTATGGTCGGTTCGCTGGCTCTGGCAATTATCGCCCCGATTGCGGCAATGCTGATCCAGATGGCGGTATCACGCTCCCGGGAATATCTGGCAGATGCCTCCGGTGCTGAAATCTGCGGTCGACCCTTGGCCCTGGCTGGTGCTCTGCGCAAACTGCACACAGCATCCCAGGCTATTCCGATGCTGGATGCGAGGCCTGCCACCGCCCATATGTTTATTGTCAACCCGCTCACTGGCGGTGGCATGATGGCGCTCTTTTCCACCCACCCGCCAATGGAGGAACGTATCTCGCGACTCGAAGCACTGGCCACCCGAACACACAAATAAGAGAGCACTAACCGCCGGATCAGATAGATCCGGCGCATCCAAGGAGAGAGCAACATGAAAAGCCACATTATCAAAGTATGTACCGTTATGGCAGCAGTTCTGTTTTTGAGCATCACCGTGCTGGAACTTGCCGCGGAAGCCAGGGTTGGTGGCAGCCGCTCTTTCGGCAGCCGCGGGTCACGCAGCTATTCCAGGCCAGCAAGCCCATCTCTCCAGCCTGGCACTGCACGGCAGCAGGTTGCCCCGGCGCCAGGTACCTTTCAGCAACCCGCTGGTGGCGGCTTCATGAGGAGTATGGCCGGCGGAATGATGGGCGGCATGCTGGGAAGCATGCTCTTCAGCAATTTTGCCGGTGCTGGTGGAGCTGGCGGCGGCATGGGTGGCGGTGGCATCGGTATGTTTGAGATCATGCTTCTGGCGGGTGGAGGCTATCTGATATTCCGCTATATCAAAAAGAAAAGGATGGAAAGAGTCACCATTCCATTTGACCGGAGATAGTTTGTCCCAATCAACAAAATCAAGTTCCGACAAAACAGAATGAAAGGAAACTGATGTCAGGACAATCGGGAATGTGGGCGGCTTTCGGGCTTTTGATGGTTATAATGCTGGTAATTGATCTCGGGATGAACCGCACCGCCCACGCGATTTCGATCCGCCAGGCGCTGACCTGGAGCCTGATCTGGGTTTTGTTGGCACTGACGTTCAATGTCGGGATATATGTGTTTCTGGGCAAGATCAAGGCACTGGAGTTTTTTACCGGTTACGTAATAGAAAAATCGCTGTCGGTTGACAATCTGTTCGTCTTCATCATGATCTTCGCCTACTTTAAAATCCGTGGCGAACATCAGTCCCGCATTTTGAAGTGGGGTATTCTCGGGGCTCTGGTCCTGAGGGCACTCTTTATCTTTACCGGTATCGAACTGCTGACAGCTTTCCATTGGATGTTCTACCTGTTCGGCGCGCTGCTGTTGTTCACTGCCTGGAAGATGGCATTTGGCGGGGAGGAGGAGATTCATCCGGACAATAACCTGCTGGTCAGGTTGGCTCGCAAGCTGTTTCCCTTCACTAAACGGGTACGAGGTGACTGGTTCTTTACACGCCGGAAAGGGTTGCTGGTTGCCAGCCCACTGTTTCTGGCACTGGTAATGGTGGAAAGCAGTGACGTGCTATTCGCGATTGACTCTATTCCGGCCGTCTTTGCTGTGACGCTCGACCCGTTCATCGTCTTCACCTCCAATATTTTCGCCATCATGGGAATGCGAGCGCTCTACTTCCTGCTGGCCAGCGTCATGGGAATGTTCGTCTATCTGAAATTGGGAATTTCATCTATCCTGGCTTTTGTCGGCGGCAAGATGATCGCAACCGCTATGGGTGTTAATATACCGATTCAGGTTTCTTTGATTGTGATATTTAGTTGTCTGGCACTTGCAGTTGCAGCATCGGTGCTTGTCAGCAGAAAGCCGGGAGAGGACGCCTGCTAACAAGATCGGCATCACCTTTTGAGTGATGCCGATCGATAGCAGAACACAAAGAATGTATACTGCTACTCTTTTGCGTACATGACTGCAACCGCCCGGGCATTGCCGTCTCCTACCGCAACCCAGCCGTGCGGCTGACTGGAATCGTAATAGATGCTGTCGCCGCCCCTCATTCGCAGGACTTCATTGTTGTAGTGAAAATCGAGTTCACCGGAAATGATATAGATGAACTCCTCATCGCCGTCATGCTTGAAGAAGAGTGAATCATCCCACTCCCTGTTTTCGAATTCCACCAGAAACGGCTCCATATGTTTATGACGCAGTCCCTGAGCCAGCGAATGATAGGCGTATGGCCGAGAAGTTTGGCTTGCCACCGGTCGCTGCACCTTTTCATCTTCCCGAACATCCTCCCGTCTCGTAAGCACATATTTTTGACTATTGGCAGCGTCCGCAAAGAAAAAATGAATATCAACCTTAAGCCCCCTGGCAATCTTGAGCAGAGTCGCCAGCGGGGGAATGACCTGCTGGTTTTCGATCTGCGACAGCAGAGGTTTGGAAAGGGTCGTCAGTTCTGAAAGTTCCTGAAGTGTCAGCCGCTTCTGCTGCCGGAGCGCCCTGATTTTCTCACCGATACGAAATTCCTTGATCTGCGCTTTGATGTCTGTCGGCATATTCACTCCCGCCAATCGTTTGTTTGATGGGGTACTTTTACACAAACGGGGCGCTGTTTCAATAACATAATTATGCTGAATAGAACGGGAGCTGCTTCACTCCGTTTCACGCTTGAATTCCGTTGACACGCCGGGAGACTTTAACTATTGTTTCGGCATGTTATCTCAAAAACGTACGAGGCTGGTGCCGTCCAAAATGAATATACTTCTCCGCATCTCGTTCCTGCTTGTTGCCTCCTGGCTGTGCGTTGCTCCTCTTGGCGGCTGCAGTCAAAAAAACGAAGCACCCATTTTTAACGAATCAAACCGCAAAGGCGGGGAAGCGGATCCCCCGGTAAAAGATGTGCCAAGCGATATTCTCGCCACTCAGCTTGCATTCAGCAATGTCTCCAAAAAAGTGACCCCCTCGGTTGTCAACATCTCAACGATCAGTCGCAAAAAAGTCATTCAACCCTTTCTTGAGGCCAATCCTTTCTTTGAAGATTTTTTCGGAGGACCACAGACCCGCCAGAACAAAAGTCTCGGCTCTGGTTTTTTGATCAGCAAAGATGGCTACATTGTGACCAATGACCATGTTGTCCGTGATGCCGAGAGTGTTCAGGTCAAGCTGTCAAACGACAAGGTGTATGACGCCAAAGTTGTCGGAGGAGATCCGAAAACCGACATTGCTGTCATCAAGATTAATGCCGATGGTCTTCCGACTGCGGTTCTGGGGGATTCCGACAAACTTGAAGTCGGACAATGGGCCATTGCCATCGGCAACCCTTTCGGCCTCGATCGCACCATGACGGTCGGCGTCATCTCCGCAACCGGGCGATCAAATATGGGTATTGAAACGTATGAAAACTTCATTCAGACGGATGCCTCCATCAATCCCGGTAACTCGGGTGGCCCGCTTCTTAATGTCTATGGAGAGGTGATCGGCATCAACACTGCCATTGTTGCAGCCGGGCAGGGGATCGGGTTTGCCATTCCGGTTAATATGGCCAAGCCGGTTTTCTCCCAGCTGATTGAAAAAGGGAGCGTCAGTCGTGGCTACATGGGTGTAACCATCCAGCCGGTGACCGAAGAGCTGGCGAAATCATTCGGCCTGAAAGAGGCGAAAGGTGCGCTGGTTAATGATGTTATCAAGGGGAGCCCTGCCGACAAGGCCGGAATCCGTCAGGGGGACGTTATTGCCGGGTTGAACGGCAGTGAAGTCAAGGATCCCTCCCACCTTCAGCGGTTGGTTGCCGAAGCAGGCATCGGCAAAGTTGCCAGAATGTCCATCATCCGGGATGGCAAGGCGCTTGAACTGGGAATCACCCTGGCAAGTGCCGATTCCGCACCCAAACAGCGCAAAAAGGTGGAACGGGGAGAGAGCCAACAGGAGGGTGAAGCTGATCTGCTTGGCTTGATCGTTGAAAACAGTGAGCAGGGTGACGGAGTTGTTGTTATTGATGCGCTGCGGGGCGGGGCGGCAGCGGAATCAGGCATTAAACGGGGTGATGTAATTGTTTCGATTAACCGTACACGGACGGCAAATACCGCAGCATATGCCAGGGCGGTTCAGCAGGCGGGCCGGGTCGGCAGTCTGACAATTCTGGTTCGGCGCGGTGATGCAAGCATCTACTTTGCATTACGGATAAAATAGTGCTATGGTGCAACGCCATAAATATCAGGGCGTATGCAATACGCCCCTACAACGTGAGGGACATCATCCATGAACTTGATTGATAATCCGGATCAGGCAAAAAGGCTGGCCAGGGCCATTCTCTCTGACGTGGCCATGTATAACAAGGAAAAGGTCGAGAACGGAATTAAAAATGATACTATTTTTGATCTCCTCAAAGAAGAGCTTGAAGAGGGGCGCCAGCATTTCCTCTCCCGGGTTTCCGCCGATATCGATCCTGAAGTCATTTATGGAACAGCCGTGGTTGATGTTCTTATCAAACGGGCCGGGAAAATAGAATCATCAATCTGGTAACTGATCACCACACATACTATTTCTGCAGGGCGTACCCGATTCGGTGCGCCTTTGCTTTTTTTTAGTAAGTTAGAAGTTTTTTCTGCGGTTGTTTGCAGAAAAAACTTCGTTAACGCACTTATCCTGTTTATCAGGGCTGAGGATTAAACCATGAATCATCATTCACTCATTTTTCCCCCGGAAAACGAACCGACCAGAATTGATCTGTATCTGGGTGCTGCAATTGGCGAATCGAGGGCTACGGTCCAACGGCTCATAGAAACCGGCAAGGTTCTGGTTGATGGCAAACAGGTGCGCACGTCCCTGAAGCTGAAGGGGGGGGAGCAGATCGAAGTCGACATTCCACCGCCGCTTCCGGCCGAGCCGCTGGCTGAAGCGATTCCGCTGGAGGTGCTGTACGAGGACCGTGACCTGATCGTTATAAATAAGGCGGCCGGAATGGTGGTACATCCCGGAGCCGGCAACACCAGCGGTACGCTGGTCAATGCCCTGCTGGCACACTGCAGTGATCTGGCCGGCATCGGGGGAGAGCTGCGCCCCGGGATCGTCCACCGTCTGGACAAGGGAACCTCCGGTGTACTGGTGGCTGCTAAACACGACCGCGCCCATCAGGCGCTTTCTGAGCAGTTTAGCGCCCATACCGTAAAACGTATTTATCAGGCGCTGATTTACGGGTCGCCGCAAGAGGATACCGGCAAGATCGAGGGGATCATCGGACGCCATCCGACTGAGCGGTTGCGCTTGTCGGGAAAGGCAAAGAATGGGAAACACGCGGTTACCCGCTGGAAAGTGAAGGAACGGTACGGCAGGGTTTCATTAGTGGAGCTGCGCCTGGAGACGGGACGAACGCACCAGATCAGGGTTCATCTGACTGAAGCCGGCTTCCCGCTGCTCGGAGATCCGCTCTACCCGGATGGGGGGCGCTGCAATAACATCCCTGATACCAAGCTGCGCGGCATGATCAATCATCTTGGCCGTCAGGCGCTGCACGCCCGCTGCCTCGGATTTATTCATCCATCAAGTGGCGAGTTTATGGAGTTTACAACTGAACCGCCGGAGGATCTGCAGGAGTTGCTGAGCTATCTGCGGAAGGAGCCGTAGAGCCCAGCGCACGTCATAAAAATATCACAAGGGCAACTTATACCGTTAAGGAAAGGGTGCTGTTATCCATTATGATAAAATCCGTGTACTCACAGTTATTGCCACGTCAGCACAAAGGCCCGCAATCTTCCGCCATTCTCATCGCGGTAAAATACCACTTTGATATTGTCCGCGATAGATCCACGTTGAATTTCGTACCCTTCCTTTTTTTCAGCTGTTTCTGCTTTGAAGTTCGGAGTTTTTGTCACCTGCCGCAGTACACCTTTCATGAATGATTCCGGCACGCCCTGTCCGCCCCGATCAATTATCTGAATGGCCTTTATCGCCTGGGCCTCGCGAAGCACTTTGAATTCGGTAACTTTTCCTTTATATCGTTCCCATCCGGGATTAGTGGCACTGAATTGCTTGTCATAGCCGGGACGGGGAATAAAATCAGGCAGGTTTGTCGGCCGCACGCCGGGAGCCGGTGCCGGAACCGGGCTCTTCGAACCACGATTTTCGGCAATAGCGCTCAACACCGCTTTATCGCTCATCCGGTCCAGATCATGGGGAGCAACTGCCGGTGCGGCCGTTGGGGCAACGGAAGCTTTTGCGGAATCCGCCGGAGGTGCGCTCGCAGCGGATGGCAATACGGCAGGTTTCGCAACAGCCGCAGGTGCAGTCGGCCTTTGCTGCTGGAGGTACGTTATGACAATGACTATGATAACAACCGGTGCCAGCCAGAGCAGAAACGTGTTCCTTTTTGAACGAAGCGGCTTGGTTTCAACCGCATCTATATGGTCATCGCGCCAGTCATACGGCAAAGCAGGTGTTGCCTGCTCGAGTGATTCGGGTTCAGGAGTAGTGCTGACGGCACTGTCAAAGGAGCTGTTGAATTCGGAATAGACTCGTAATCGTTGACGTGGCGCGTAGGTGAGCCCCTGCTCCTCCAGAGATGTTTCAGGAACGACCGGACCAGTGGCCTGAAGCTGCACATCTGAGCCAGTCAGTGGTGCTGAAACAGGCTCTGAAACCGGTGAAGGGTCTGAGGGCGCTGATGATTCAGCAAAGCCTGCCGGTTGCGGTATATTTTTGGTTGACGATGCGGACTCTTGCGAGGTGGGCTCTTCGCCCTTTTTTGGCTTGTTCAGAAGCGTGAGGAGAAGTTGTTGCAGGTCCGATACTAGCTGGCTGTCGTCTGTCGAAGTGTCGAGCCAACCATGATACGATTTCGAAATTGCGTCATTCATTTCTCCGGGAGAGGCCAGCAGTACGAAGCGTGAGCGCTTGCGACCCAGCTGCTTTTTCAGGTGCATGAGTAAAATATCGGCTGACAGGCCGGATAAATGGGTCTGAACAAAAACCACATCCGGCTTTTCAATGGTGATCTCTTCGCCACCTTTTTCGAGGTTGTTAACAACCCTGAGGCGAATGTTTTTGTCTTCAGTCAGCCGACCAAAAATTTTTCGCAGACGTGCCACATCAGTTATTAATAGAAGATTGCTCACAGGAAACCCCTTCAACGGAAATTTCGCCATTGTACGGGATGGAAGTGCGTTAATCAACACTTATGCTGACCACTGACCAGAAACCTGTTACATAGATACATTTAAATAGTGCTTTTAGTTTGACAAAACAGTGCTGTGAAAATTATTATCAAGAGATTGAATTCTGACGAGATCTACTGGGGGAATTATGGGCGATACGTACAAATTAGCAGTTCTGGCGGGTGATGGCATCGGCCCAGAGGTAATGGCCGAAGCGCTTAACGTTCTTGATGCCGTTGAGAAGAATTTTGGCGTGAAATTTATGCGAACTACCGCCAATGTCGGGGGCGCCGGTATTGACAATGAAGGTAAAGCGCTTCCGCAGAGTACCATAGACATTTGCAAAGCATCCGACGCTATTCTGTTCGGTTCCGTTGGCGGCCCAAAGTGGGAAACCCTGCCGCCGGACGAACAGCCTGAACGCGGCGCGTTACTGCCGCTGAGAAAGATATTCGGACTGTATGCGAACCTGCGACCGGCCATTATATTCCCTTCATTGACCGGTGCTTCATCGCTGAAGGAAGAGGTCATAGGCGGCGGCTTTAATATTCTGGTCATCCGTGAGCTGACCGGCGGCATCTATTTCTCCCAACCAAAAGGTATTGAAGGATCGGGGCGGGAGCGTATCGGTATCGACACCCTCCGCTACTCAGTGCCGGAGATTGAACGCATCACTCATGTCGCGTTTCAGGCTGCCCGCAAACGTGACAAAAGGGTCTGCTCCATTGACAAAGCCAATGTGCTATCCTCATCCGTACTCTGGCGCGAAATTGTTATCGGCATTGCCAAAGAATATCCGGATGTTGAACTGACCCATATGTATGTTGATAACGCCGCGATGCAGCTGGTAAAGTGGCCGAAACAGTTTGACGTTATTCTGGCGGAGAACATGTTTGGCGACATCCTTTCCGATGAAGCCGCCATGCTGACCGGGTCACTCGGCATGCTCCCCTCCGCCTCCCTGGCTGAAGGGACTTTCGGTATGTATGAGCCATCCGGCGGTTCAGCTCCTGATATTGCCGGCCAGGGAATTGCCAATCCTATCGCTCAGATTCTCTCGGCAGCGATGATGCTTAAATTCTCATTCGGTATGACTGATGCCGCTGATGCAATTGACAAGGCTGTGGAGAAGGTGCTTGACCAGGGCTACCGTACCGCAGATATCTACCAGAAACTGGCTGGAGAGAAACTGGTGAACACGAAGGAAATGGGTGCTGCAATTATCGCGAATTTGTAATACTCACCACTAATTTTGAGAGGAATATACTTATGAAAGTTGGAATCGTTGGTTGGCGCGGTATGGTTGGTTCGGTTCTTATGCAGCGGATGCAGGAAGAGAACGATTTCGCTCTCGGTTTTGAACCGGTGTTTTTCACCACTTCTCAGGCTGGACAACCAGCCCCTATGAACGCGGGGACCCTGAAGGACGCGGCGGACATAGCCGAACTCAGAAAACTGGACGTAATCCTCACCTGTCAAGGGGGGGATTACACCAAGGCGGTTCACCCGGAACTGCGCAAGCAGGGGTGGAACGGCTACTGGATCGACGCGGCTTCTACGCTCCGCATGGAGAATAATGCCGTTATTATTCTTGATCCGGTTAACCGGGGCGTCATCGATACCGCGCTGGCAAAAGGGGAGAAGGATTTTATCGGCGGTAACTGCACCGTCAGCCTGATGCTGATGGCATTAGGCGGCCTGTTCCGCGCTGGCGTGGTTGAATGGATCAGTTCCATGACCTATCAGGCAGCATCCGGTGCCGGCGCACCCAATATGCGTGAACTGCTGTCACAGATGGGCGTGTTGCAGGGTGTTGTTGCCGAAGAATTAAAGAACCCCGGATCTGCTATTCTGGAAATAGATCAAAAGGTCACTGCTACTCTGCGTGACGGCTCAATGCCTACCAAAGAGTTTGGTTTTCCACTGGCCGGAAATGTGCTCCCCTGGATCGATCGTGAGGTTGAGGATGGTCAGAGCCGTGAAGAGTGGAAAGGGTTTGCCGAAACCAACAAGATTCTTGGTACTTCGACTCCGATCCCGGTCGATGGACTCTGTGTCCGGGTCGGCGCCATGCGCTGCCACAGCCAGGCGTTGACAATCAAACTGAACAAGGATCTGCCGATCGCCGAAATCGAAAATCTGATCAAGAACGACAATCAATGGGTCAAATTGATCCCCAATACCAAAGCAGATTCCCTGGCAGGACTCACTCCGGCTGCGGTTTCGGGAACTCTGACAGTGCCGATCGGTCGTGTGCGCAAGATGAAGATGGGGCCGCAGTATCTGTCAGCTTTCACCTGTGGCGATCAGCTCCTGTGGGGCGCTGCAGAGCCACTCCGCCGGATGTTGCGCATTCTGCTGGAAAAATAGCAGTGAATCTCTGAATCTGTTTATTCCAATTCAGGATCAAGGATGATATCAAGGCGGCGAGGATTGCGGCGGCGAGGCGTACATGACGTACGTTGAGCAGCTGAAGACGAGCCAACGAAGATAGGGTCTTGATCCGGAATTGGTATTAGCGCCCCGTTTGGGGCGCTTTCTATTTGAGGGAACCACATGAAAACCCCGCTCGCCAAACCTGAACTTCTCGCCCCTGCCGGATCACTTGAATCTTTCTTTGCCGCTCTTGAAAAAGGCGCTGATGCAGTCTATGCCGGACTCCAGGACTTTTCGGCCCGGGCTCGGGCAAAAAATTTCACGCTGGCCCAGATGGAGCGGATGCTGGCCTATGCTCATGGTCAAGAGCGGAAGATATACATCACCCTCAACACGCTGGTGAAGGAGAAGGAACTGCCGCAGCTGGTTGATACGCTGGCCGCTCTGGCCGGGATGCGCGTGGATGGCGTGATACTGCAGGATCTGGCGGTGGCGCGGCTGATCCGGAACCACTTCCCCTCCATTCCGCTGCACGCGTCTACCCAGATGACGATCCACAACACGCCGGGCGTCAAGATGCTCGAAGCGCTTGGATTTCAGCGGGCCGTGCTGGCGCGTGAGCTGGCGGTCGACGAAATTGCGACCATAGCTGCTTCATCACCGGTCGAGATTGAATGTTTTGTTCATGGTGCGCTCTGCTTTTCCATATCAGGGCAATGCTTCTTTTCCTCACTGCTGGGAGGACACAGCGGCAATCGCGGCCGGTGCGCACAACCCTGCCGCCGTCTGTATAATCATCGCGGTAAGGAGGGGCACTATTTTTCTACCAGCGACCTGTCGGCAATCGATATGATTCCTGATCTGGTTAAGGCCGGGGTGAAATCCCTTAAAATTGAGGGACGGATGAAGTCGGCCGAGTACGTTGCCTCGGTGGTTGAAGCCTACCGCACCGTGCTCGATGCTCCTGCTGCGTCGCACAAGGAGGCGTTGACCACGGCAAAGGGGCTGCTGAAATATTCGTTTGGCCGCACACCAACCAAAGGTTTTCTGGCATCACAGCAACCGGATGATATTGCCAATCCCTGGCAGAAGGGTGGCACCGGGCGGTTTATCGGCCAGATCAAAAGTATCAAAGGGAAGATCCTGCTGTTTGAGACCAGAGACACTCTGTACGTCGGCGACCGGCTGCGGGCACAGCCAAAAAGCGACATGGCAGGGCAGGCCTGGACCGTGCGCGAATTGACCCTGAATCGTAAAAAATGCATGGAGGCACCGGCTGGAAACCTGGTGGAGGTTGAGACGCCATTCAGCTTTTCGGTCGGAGATTCGATCTACAAAGTGTCCTCAAAGTCGGCGTACACCCTAAGTGATAATGCCTGTCTGCGCAGACTTGAGGGGGGACAGGGTGAGAAGCGCCCCTGTCGTCTGGTGGTAACACTGCTGGGCGAACAGCTGCGGATTTTAGCCACTGTTGCGGGTCAAATCCATGAAATAACTTTCCCGCTCGGCAAGCTTGAGCCTGCTCGCAGTGGCGATATGCAGGGGGTACTGCTCAATCAGTTCTCGAAATGCGGTGATACACCGTTCCGTCTCGAATCTTTGGAAGCTCCTGACTTTCCGGCAGTGTTGATCCCCTCGGCACAGTTCAAGGAGCTGCGCCGCCGTTTTTATGCGCAGCTGGCTGAGGTTTCCTCAGCAGCCTTCCGTGAACAGCTTGCAACTGCCCGCGCGAGTGCGTTGCAGGAGTTGAAAAAGGTGCAAAGTTCACCTCGTCGAGTGGCAGCACGTGAAACGCTGACCGTTGTTGTTGATGAACCGAAGGAGTGGCGCTTTCCACTCCAGAATGGAGCCGATACTACGCTGGTGCCACTCTCAAAAGCAGCTGTTCATCAACTTGCCTCCGCAGTGCCGCGTATGCGTGGCTCGGAAGAAAGCATTATCTGGGGGCTCCCCTTTATTCTCTTTGATCGCGATATCCCGCTGTATCGCGACACTCTCCAGAGCTTGTACAATGCCGGGTTCCGCCGTTTTGAGGCGGCCAATCTATCTCATTTTGCGCTGTTTCGAGGCCTTGATGGTCTACAGATCTCGACCTGGCACCGCTGTTTTTCTCTCAACAGTCAGGCGCTGGCGGCCTGGTGTGATCTTGGCGCCTCTTCAGCAACACTTTACCTGGAGGATGACAGCACCAATCTTGCCGACGTACTGGGAAGCGGAGTTGACATCGAACGACGGGTAATGGTCTATTCACCACTGCCGGTAATGACCACCAAAATCCGCCTCAAAGAGGTGCATGCCAATACCCCGCTCCGCTCAGATCGTGGAGAGACTTACCGTGTTACCAGCCATGACGGTTTGCAGACAATCAGCTCTTCGCTGCCTTTTTCGCTGACGGCACGGCACAGTGAATTACGGCAGAAGGGGTGCAATGCGTTTGCCATCGACCTGAGTGAAGAGCCGCGAGAGCGGTGGGGGGAGATCATTGCCGCTTTCAAATCCGGGCGCGAGCTTGTGGGAACAACCGAATTCAATTACGCTGCAGAGTTGGTCTGAATGAGAACATATATTCTCACTGTTTTGCAGGTACTGCTGCTGACATGCCCGGCCTTCGCCGGAAGAGTGATCGAAGGTATGGTAAAGGCGGTCTACGACGGCGATACGATACTGCTGACCACCCGTGAGGAGAGTCGGCTCAAAGTGCGCCTGTACGGCGTCGATGCCCCGGAGACGAAGAAGCCCGATAAACCGGGGCAGCCGTATGGGGACATATCGAAGCGAACATTGATGTACAAGATCATGGGACGGCGGGTAACAGCAGAGATTATCGATATTGATCAGTACAAGCGGGCCGTGGCGGTTATCCGTTATTCCGGCAGAGACATAAACCGCGAGATGGTGGAAGAGGGGATGGCGTGGGCGTATCGTCAGTATCTGCAGGGGGCGTATGAGTCAGTATATATCGGTAGCGAGAACCGGGTCCGGTCCCGGCGGGGCGGTCTTTGGAGAGAGCCGAACCCTCAGCCGCCATGGGAATTCAGACGCGGCAGTACCGGAAATATGAAAAATTCGAATCGGTGGTGAACGCCGGGGTAGAAACAAAAAAGTCCGGGAGGAAGCTCCCGGACTTTTTCATGAATACTATAAGCAGAACGTTAGTTCGGATAGACCGAAACTTTTTTCCGATCTTTGCCAAGGCGTTCAAATGCAACCACACCTTCAATAAGAGCAAACAGCGTGTAATCCTTACCGCAACCGACGTTGTTACCGGGATGGATCTGGGTGCCACGTTGGCGATAAATTATGTTGCCGGCCTTGACACTTTCGCCGCCGAATTTTTTACAGCCGAGGCGTTGACCGCCGGAATCTCTACCGTTTCTTGAGCTACCACCAGCTTTTTTATGTGCCATTTCCGTCTCTCCTGGGGAAAAATAGTTAGTTGGGTAATTTACGCCGTAATCTTCTCGATCTTAAGAACGGTCAGATGTTGACGATGGCCACGCAGCTTGCGTGAATCTTTACGCCGCTTTGATTTGAATACCAGAACTTTTTTGCCTTTGCCCTGTACGGCGATTTTAGCGGTTACGGAAGCTCCGGCAACGAGCGGTGCGCCCACGACGGTTTTTTCTCCACCCACCATAAGGATTTCAGCAAATTCTATGCTGTCGCCGATTTCGCCCTCAAGTTTTTCAACTTTGAGAAATTCGCCCTCGGTAACTTTGTACTGTTTTCCACCTGTTTTGATCACTGCGTACATATGCCATCTCCATCCGCTTCTGATTTTTAAAGAGTTATGGAATATAGATACATGACTGTGACAAGTCAAGCAGAAAATAACACGACCGATCAAAAATCTATTCCGGATACCGCAAACGTTTGTTTTATACCAATTCTAAATCAAGGCGCTATCTTCGTTGGCTCGTCTTCGGCTCCTCAACATACTGTTGTATGCCTTCGTCGCCTCAATCCTCGTCGACTTGATATCACTCTCGATTTAGAATTGGAATTAGTACTATTTGCCCGGGGCTTCACCAAATAGTTCGTCAAAAATGGCCCGCACGGTAGTAATCCGGTCAGCTTTCCAGGCATTGGTGCCGCAAAAGACCAGGCCGGTATCGACATCACCGCGTTGGGCGCGATCAAGCGCTGACACGATACAGAACCGTTCGCCCGACTCCTTGTAGGAACATTTTTTCAGGCAGCCCATCCGGCAGGGGGTGTGGTTATCAAGATCGTATTGGCGAATATTGTCTTTGTTATTTAAAATGGCCCGTCCCGGCAGACCGGCCGGGCTCATAAGCAGACCGATGTCCTCTTTTTTGCACTCGATATACCGCTGCTTGAATTCTTCAGCAGCATCACATTCCTCGGTACAAACAAAACGACTGGCCATCTGAACCCCGTCAGCACCTTCAGCCAGAGCATGCTCCAGGTCGGCACGATCCCAGACGCCGCCTGCGGCTATTACCGGCACATCTGCGCCGCATTCATCGCGAAAGAATGCTTTGATATCGCGTACGGTTGCATACTGGTCATACACTCCGATACCAATATTTTCCATCTTTTCACCCAGATGACCGCCAGCCGTGTCCGGGTCTTCCACAACGACTGCATCCGGCAGACGGTGGTAGGCTTTTTGCCACTTACGCACGATAAGTTGGGCAGCGCGCAGCGAGGAGACAATTGGCACCAATGCAACATCGGGGTGATCGGCTGTTAATTCAGGCAGTCCCATGGGAAGGCCGGCGCCACAGACGATTACCTTTGCTCCTCCCTCAATGGAGGCTTTGACAAGTAACTCGAAATCAGAGAGGGCCACCATAACATTTACGCCGATGATACCATCAGGTGCAATCTCGTATGCCTTGCGTAATTCAGTCTTGAATGCCTCAGCCTCGGCTTGAAAAAAATTCTTGCCGTTATAGAATCCGCTATTGAGGGCAATGCCGGCCGCTGCGATCAATCCGACACCGCCGTTTTTTGCAATATGACCGGCCAGTCGACCGGCTGATATCCGGACACCCATTCCTCCCTGAATAAGCGGATAGCGAACGGTGTACTTTCCAATTTTTAATGGCTGCGTCATACTCCCCCCCATTGAGTTAATGCTCGCATAATAGCAATGCCACAACCATAGTGAGTGTAATAGTTTTGTAAAAAAAGCCGATAGTTGCGCTCGAATATTCCTGATCTGACGAAGAAACAGCTATTGACAAGACACAATAGATACTATAGAAAGGGTCGAAAATTCAGGTACACGAAAATACTAAACCATCCGCGAGGATGGGACGGAAAGCCTACAGGGTCTCTCAGAGACAGCCGGGTCGCCGAATTACCATCCTGGTATCGACGACCCGGCTTTTTTTTGTCTTATTGAGGAACAGATCTTGATAGGCGTAGGCCGTAAATACGATTTCCAGACTGCGTGATATATGCTGCCTGGATTTTTTTTGCCTTATTTTGTCAATATCGGGTCTGTGATGAGGAAGGTGCATTTACTATCCAGCGCTTAGAATTAGGAGAAAAATGGTGAATACAGAACAGCGCAATGTGATGAGCAGCGGTTGGCTCAATAAAACACGTATAATTTTTGTCGTGGTGATCTGTTTTCTCGTGGGACGAACTGCCTGTTTTGCTGAAACCGTGGCGCTCTCATGGGACGCAAACAGTGAGTCAGATCTGGGTGGGTACAAGGTGTATTATAAAGCAGACTCCTTGTCGCTGCCGTTTGATGGAACCGGGGCTGGTGAAGGCGGCTCTCCTGTCGATGTCCACAATCTGACAACAGCTACTGTCAGCGGTCTTGATCCAAGCCGGACTTACTATTTTGCCGTTACCGCCTATAACACATCCGGAATCGAAAGCACCTATTCCAATATAGTTACCGTCCCTAAATCTGTTCCTCAAATTGTTTCTCCCGGTTCTCCCGCCAATAGCCCTGCGGCAAGCGGAACTGTCCCGGGTACCGGCAGTGTCGGCCAGACAAATCGTGTCCCTTCAACGGTTATACAGGATACCACTGCCCCTGTTGTATCGCTGACCGCTCCCGGCAACAACTCTTCTGTGAGCGGTACCGTTGTAATCACGGCCGCTGCCAGTGATAACGTCGGAGTGAGCATGGTAGAATTTTATCGCAATGGAGCACTTCTGTTTGCAAGCAACGTGGCGCCTTACGCGTTCAATTGGAACACGACATCTGTTGCCAACGGGGGCTGCACCTTGATGGCAGCAGCCTACGACAGCACCGGAAACGTCAAGCAATCTGCCGGCGTATCTGTAATGGTGAACAACACAATTCCGGACGTCACCGCCCCCTTGCTTGGCAGCTTTACCCTGCCAACCACCGCAGCCTCACTGACTGTGCCGGTCTCAGCCCTCACCGCCAGTGACAGCGTCGGCGTCACCGGCTATCTGATCAGCGCAAGCGCAACAACTCCTGCCGCCTCTGCCGGCGGCTGGTCCGCCTCAGCGCCCTCGATCTTCACCTTCGCCACAGCCGGCACCAAAACCGCCTACGCCTGGGCCAAAGATGCCGCCGGCAACGTGTCCGGCAGCCGTGCTGCCACAACCACCATTATCTTGCCGGATACTAACATTCTTACTCTGACTGATGCGCTTCTTGCCCTTCAGATCGGAACCGGGAAAGTAACGCCAACAGTGGGGCAGATGACTCGACTTGATGTGGCTCCTGTTGTAAACGGCAGATCAGTTCCGGATGGTGTTATTAACACGGGTGATGCTATTGTTCTGCTTTCGAAAATTGTCGGCAAGTCCATTTTGTAACTTGTTGGATGCTAAGAAGGTTTCCTGTCCAGACTCCGATACTGAATCGCTTCGGCAATATGCTGTTCATGAATGGTGGCGCTGCCATCCAGATCAGCAATAGTACGAGCTACTTTGAGGATGCGGGTGTAGGTGCGGGCCGAAAAGCCGAGGCGGTCGGTGACCAGTTCCAGCATGCGATTGCCGCTGGCGTCGAGTTCGCAGTATTTCTTGATGAAGCGGGGAGTCATCTGGGCGTTGCAGTGGATTTTGGTGCCTTTGTATCGTTCCAGCTGGATTTCACGGGAGCGTTCAACCCGTTTGGCGATTGCTGCCGAGCTCTCTGCCTCACCACGATCGGCAAGATCGCGATATTTGACGGCGGGGACTTCAATGTGAATATCGATGCGATCCAGCAGTGGCCCGGAAATACGGGACCGGTAGCGGTGGATGGACACCGGTGTGCAGGTGCAGGGATGGGTCGGGTCGGAAAGATAGCCGCAGGGACAGGGGTGTGTTAACCTTTCTCTACTATACCCACTTAAAACGGCACTCGTTCTCAATCGAATGCCGCAGGTGGCCTCTACCAGACTAATCAATCATCATGGCTCCTTTTCCCCCTGCGGCCTCGTGCCCGCTTCATCCCTTTTGCAACTACGCCCAGCAAGGATGTCCCTCGGTGGTCAATCTCGGCATGGTCGAACTCGCCAAGCGTCCTTCCGGTAGACACTTTCAAAGAGGTACTTTTCTGCATTCCCAGGACCTGGCTCGGGTAGATACTGCGGTAGCCTACGATGAGAAAGCTGACCATGCAGGCCACGGCCGCATGGGGGGCAATCCCGGCTCCGAACAGTTCCATGGCCATGACTGATGCCGCAATCGGCGTATTGGCCGCTCCTGCCAGAAGCGCCACCATGCCGATGGCGGAGAAAGTCGCAACCAACGGCTCGTTAAACAGGTATGCGAACAGGTTGCCGGCAGCAGTACCGATAAAAAAGATGGGGGTAACGACGCCGCCACTGCCACCACAGCCAAGGGTAATGGCCGTGGCTATGGCCTTCATGAATGGAGCTCCGACCGGAAGGACTGTTCCGTTCAATGCGGCTTCGATTGAGTCCAGTCCAAGTCCCAGATAGCGCGTTGATACTCCCTTGCCGATGACCACCAGCAGTCCGCCACCCAGCAGTGCCTTTGTGAACGGCGGCCAGGACAGGCGGGTAAATAGCCGCTGGACTAACTGCATCAGCTCGATAAAGATAAGCGCAATCAGGCCGCACCATATCCCGAGCATGATCATTTCCAAAAAACTCCAGCTAGTCAAAAGAGGGATAATCTTAGCAGACATATGTGGGTAATTCACTCCGAGTTGCGAGGCTACGTGAAAACCGATAATGCCGGCAACGAATGAAGGAAAAAGAACATCGTAAAACATGTGCCCCAACACCAGCACCTCGACACCAAAGAGCGCACCCGCGATGGGTGTGCCGAATACCGTGGCAAAACCGGCACTGATGCCGCATATGACCAGTTTGCGCCGGTCAACGTCTTCGAGCCTCAACATTCCGCCAAATGCCGATGCGAGCCCGGCACCGATCTGCGCGCACGGCCCCTCTTTTCCGGCAGATCCGCCACCGGCCAGGGTGATGACCGTAGCTACCAGTTTTACCGGGACGACCATAAGGGGGATTTTGCCCATCCGCTGGTGAACAGCTTCAATGACCTTTTCAGTCCCATGTCCTGCTGCTTCGGGAGCAAGCCAGGAAACCAGAATGCTGCACACAGCGAGTGTCATCGGCAGCAACAGGTAGTAGTCCGGTATTCTGGCAAACTGGCTGGATGTCCAGGCCAGTGAACGAAGAAACGCGGCAGTACCAAATCCTACCAGTACGCCGATAATTGATGCGTAACAGGTCCATTTGATGACACTGACAAGAAGAGTGACCTGTTCGAAGATTTTTCTTTTCATTTACTACCTTTTTTGAAAACAAAAAGCCCCAATATCTGCTAAATGCAACACAAGTATTGGGGCCTAAAGTGTCTATTTCGATGTAATCACGAATTCGTCGCGGCGGTTCCTGGACCAGGCAGTCTCATTTTGATCTGAATCTACCGGCTTTTCCTTACCATAACTGATCACAGAAATTCGATTGGCGGGGATGCCCATCGTCACAAGATACTGCATAGCTGATTTGGCACGTTTTTCACCCAGAGCAAGATTATACTCTGAGGAACCTCGTTCATCACAATTTCCTTCAATCTGTACCTTAATGGCCTTTTCATTATTCAAAATCGCTGCATTTTTTGTAAGGATATCTCTGGCTTCTTTGGATAGATTCGCTGAATCAAAATCAAAATATATCCTCTCCAAGGCAAACTTCAACTCACCAGCATTCGGGATTGGCTGCAATGCCTCCTGCTTCAGGTTCTCAGCATCCATATCCTTCTTGGCCGACTGTCTTTTGACAACTTCAGTCCTGGATAAATGTTCCATGGCCGATTCAGTGGTAACTGGTGCTTTTGCTGCAGTGGTTGCAGCAGAGACAACTTGTTCGTCTTTCTTGACCATTTCATTTTTCGCACAACCGCTGGACACAAGTAGTACACAACCTGAAATCATGCATAAACTTACGACATGCTTTTTCATTGTTGTCTCCTTTTCTTGAATCTTCAGAGGACATAGATGTCCAGGATTATATTGACGAAATACTTGAACATCACTATAATTTGCGTAGCTAATTATTAGTAACGCTAACTAAAATGTCAAGATAATTTCAGGAGTATACATGCGAAAAAATGCGGAAGCTGTTTCAAGGGTAATTGACAATCTGAGACGAATTTTCCAGGCAATAAATGAGTATTCTAAAAATGCCGAACAGATAACCGGCTTAACCGGACCTCAACTCTGGGCATTGAAAATCCTGGCCATCGCAGCTCCTCTACGACTTTCCGATCTTGCTCGCCAGATGTACCTGCGCCCGGCAACGGTCGTGGGCATTATTGACCGTCTTGAAGGCAAAGGTCTGGTAACTCGGACCCGATCAGTTCAAGATCGCAGAGCGGTGGATATTGATCTCAGCGATACGGGAAGAAATGTAGTCTCCAAAGCGCCTGAGGTTGCCCAGGCCATGCTCTTGAACGGATTGGAGGAGTTAACGCACGATCAGTTTTCAAGCGTAGAGGACGGAATGCAACTGATGGTGAAAGTGTTAGGAGCTGAACATATCACGCCACAACCTTTGCATGGTTGAGTCAGAGACAGGCAACTACCGAGGTGAAATATGAAAGTTGGGTTAATGGGATTCGGAAAAACGGGAAAAGCCGTTGCATCAGTTCTTTTACAAAGTCGGGAAACGAATCTTCAATGGGTAGTAAGAAAGTCACATACACTCGAACACAGATCCGTGCCAGAATTTCTAGGCATATCTTCGTCTGAACCTGGATTCATATACTCAAGAGATGAATTTCAGGCAAAGGAGCTTATTAACAAGCTTCCCGTTGATGTAATAATTGATTTCTCTGCTGAAGAAGGAATTGAATACTATGGAAATGAAGCAAGAGACAGAGAGGTCTCTATTATAAGTGCAATTTCACACTACTCGCCTGAAAAAATTGATTACCTCTCGTATTTAGCGGAAAAAACACGCGTTGTCTGGTCACCAAATATAACCGTCGGGATTAATTTCTTGATAATCGCTGCGAAAATTCTAAAAAAAATTGCCCCATACACGGATATCGAGATTGTGGAGGAGCATTTCAAAAGCAAGCCTGAAATATCAGGAACAGCTAAAAAAATTGCATCTTCGCTCGATCTACCTGAAGAATCGATCAAAACCATCAGGGCAGGAGGTATTATCGGAGTGCATGAGATTCTATTTGGGTTCCCATTTCAGACAGTCCGCCTCAAACATGAATCCATTACCAGAGAAGCTTTTGGTAATGGTGTGCTGTTTGCCGCACGGCATATTCAAGACAAAGATGTCGGTTTGTACAGCATGGAAGATTTAATGATGCCGTATTTTAATATTGAACAGAACCTGCCGTAAAACTCTACTGCTGGTGACGCATTTTTCCCGTTCAGTAAATATTATCATTGCACCCAAACCATCTTTCAAACTATTTCCCGATCAGGAAATATCGCTTGCTTTAAACCGGCAATTGCCGGCATGGAGGGTAGCGTCTTCAATGAAGGTTTTTGCCTGGCCCTGGCCAATGCTCTGAAGCTTGATACCGTCAAAGCGGAGATTCGCCGGATCAGCGACCGACATTATTTGCTTGTGGAACGTTATGACCGGCAGGTAACAGCAGATGGGCGCTTAACGCGTTTGCATCAAGAGGACTTTTGCCAGGCTCTTGGAGTAAGCAACCCGGATGGTGAAGCATATTGGTGAGTTAATGCGTGGCTTGGGAAGACATGCTGAATTTGCAGCCTATCTGGCTGATGTGAAGTTACGGCACAAGCCGAAGCGAAATCTGATGATATTGCTGGCGGGGATGTGACTCTCAGGAATTATACACCGTCTTCATCAGTTCACTAGCAATAGCGGGACTTTCAAGTCGCATGATACTCTCTTCCGCGCTGCCGAAGCTTAGCAGGTTGATACTCCCGTACCATACAATTCTCTGATCAGTCACGGCAAATTTCTGATGGATGTTTGGACGAAATATCATCTGTATACCGGCATCCTGCAAGATGGCCAAAGAGCCTTGCAAGGCAACTTGATCTGTTTCCCGGTAATCCTCTGGCGGTCTGGTTATCACGACAACCCTACTGCCGTTTCGCACAGCAATCTCAAGATGCTGCAGCATCTGCACGGCGCGTCTTCGGGTGACAAACGGGCTTACTATCAGAATCTCTCTCGTTGCCGCAAGAATATCATTGTTGAACACAGACAGAAAGCTGCTGTTATCAAAAATAATATCTATTGAATCCGCTGCAACACTGCCGCTTTTCGCCTTATAACCGATAGAGGCATAGCCATTGAGTCGCCTGCCGTACATCCTTTCCAGCATCTTCAGATGAATATCCACATAGTCGTAGATCTGCACCTCCTTTTTGTCTGCAAACAGCCGGTGAAGCCTCCCTGCATACTGTTGAATAGTGCCTTTCCACGATATCGGCATGGCCAGAAACAGTGTGTCAAGCAGGGGTTCATCGAAACCTTCACCGATGTACTTGCCGATGGCAACCAGCGTTAATTGACATTCTGCAGCGGTTTCAGATATGCCAACAGGTCACCAGTGTCCTACAACACACTTGGATATTGCTAAAATCCGGAGTATTACTCTATTTAGGCTTAAGGTGTCTGCCTGTAGAGTGGAATTGATAATAAAACGAGGTCTGTTATGGGCAAATTATCACCTTGGCATATCATCCTCAGTATTCTGATAGCGACGTATGTCATGCTGTCTCCTCTGACAACCGGTGCAACCGAAGAGTATGCACGTCAGACCGGAAAGTCGTGCGCTATTTGCCATATAGATCCGTCGGGTGGTGGTGAACTATCTCCACCTGGCAGGCAATTTGCGGAGTCTCTCTCTGCACAATCTGCGAAGCCGACATCTATAATTATATTATCCAAAGGATTTCATTTTCTCGTAGGATATTTACATATTCTGACCGCCTTCCTCTGGTTTGGCACCATCTTATACGTTCATCTTGTGTTAAAGCCTGCTTACGCTTCCAGCGGTCTGCCTCGTGGTGAAAAGCGTGTGGGAATTATTTCCATGATTGTAATGGGAGTGACCGGAGTTATCCTGACCAAGTTCCGGTTTGATTCACCGGAGGTTTTGCTACAATCACGCTTTGGAATTCTGCTGCTCGTCAAAATAGGATTGTATCTCATCATGGTGAGTACTGCCGCTTTCGTTGTAATAGTAATCGGACCGCGCATGCGCCAGAAACGGAGTTCTGGCACTTCGCTGGTGAAAATCGGCGATATGGTGGACGATGAACTGGCTTTGTGTGATGGTAAGGAGGGGCGCCCGGCCTTTTTTGCCTACAATGGAACAATTTACGATGCGAGTGAAAGTCATTTCTGGAAACAAGGATCACACATGGGGCGACATCAGGCCGGAAGCGACCTGACGGAAATACTTGCTCAAGCCCCCCACGACTCAGAATTGATAGCGCGGTTACCGACTGTAGGTAGACTGGTTGCTGGTGGAAAACGTGTGGCACCATTGCATGAACGTGTGTTCTACTTCATTGCCTACATGAATCTGATAATAGTGTTTCTGATCATACTTATCCTGGCACTTTGGCGCTGGTGGTAATAGATATCACTCCTATGTGGGAAGTAACTTACTCCGTTGGGAGAGCATTCATTTCTGGTATGGTAGCCTCACTTGCCCCGCCACGATCGAGCGGAGCGGTACCATTTAAACGGAAAGTTTTTTGGAGCTGTTGACCTGTCGTTTATTCCATAGCATAAAGGAAAAGCTTTAATTCGGGAAAAACGGAGAAAAAAAAGATTTCTGCGTTACCTACCCTCTCCGTTTTCCGGCATTCTCCATGTTTATCTTTTGTAGAGGCCGTTTCATTTCTCTGTCAGCTCTTTGAGTTTTTGCAGCGCTTTTGGCCACATGTCTTCGAACATCTCTTTGAAATCTTCCGTGACGTCAATATCAACAAATACTTCAGTCGCACCATTTTTCTCTTTGAAGGTGTAATTTTCATACACGCCGACCCATGCTTTCACCGCCTCACTGGTCGTGTCTTCCTTGCCGTCATACACCATACCGAGATGTTCGATCGAGATGTACTCGTGCAAGCGATTTTCTTTAATGCGGCTCACCATGCCTCCCATCTTACCCGTATTCTGGTCGGGCCCGAGAAAAAGGATTTTGCTCCCTTGGTTCCAATCGCCGACGTAGTGCGATCCGGCAGTAAAAGCCTCCGCCCACACACGATAGGTTGCGTCGTCGAGCATCGTGCTCCAAACCTTTGCTTTCGGTGCGTTGATCGTGATTGAAAAATGCAATTTGGTCATATTGATCTCCATTTTAAGTGGTTGTAGTTAGATTATTAATTGCCCAAAGCTTCTTTTGCCGTTGTTAATTGACAGTAACTGTCATTTTCGGTTTTTTGTGGCTTTTCTGCGCTCGCCCCCGTGAACTGACGACGTTAGTGAACCGTTTTGAAAATGGAAATATCCATAAATTCAATTGGCCCCCAAATTGCGATTTACTCGGAGGGTGTGTGTATTCCCTGTTGTTCACTCCTGGCGGCAATTTGGCCTGAGCCTCTTACCCCTTTTTCTGATAGCGAAGGATTACGCAGCCGTTAGAAAGCGGGCGTGTTTCGAGCAACTCAAGCCCTTGCGATTTCAATCCGCCACTGAACAATAATCTGCCGTTGCCATTAATGACAGGTGCAATACCAAGGCGATATTCATCAAAGAGTCCTTCATTCATAAGTGTATTCGAGAGATTAGCGCTTCCGAAAACGAACATGTTCCCCTTGCCCTGTTGCTTCAGCTTGGCAACCTCTCCTGCAATGTTGTCCTTCACCAGTATGGTATTGTTCCAGGCGGCCGCCTGAAGTGTGCGTGAACAGACTACTTTCGGAAGACTGTTCATGTAATCCGCAATTTTACCCTGGGACGTTTGCCAATACGCAGCCATACCCTCATATGTCACGCGCCCGAACAAGAGCAAGTCGGCCGACTCCAGCTGTTCGAGGGAGATTCGTTCGAGTTCTTCGCCCCAAACCTGTTCGTGCCAGGGCAAGTCCCAGTTCCTTGTACCCTCGAAGTAACCATCTATGGTGATGAGGTTCCACATGATCAGTTTTCGCATCCCATTATCCTCCCTTCACTCTAATACATTGGGCGTTACTTCAGTGAATGCAGCCCAATGGTATTCCCTTCGCTGTCGACAACCAGAGCGATAAAACCATATTCTCCGAGAGACCATTTTTCACGAAGGATTTGCCCCCCTGCGACCGGAACGCGTGCCTGCTCGACAGCGCAATCTTCGCAGCTGAAGTAAATGATGGTGCTATTACCGCCGGAGTCGACACCTTCCATCTTGACCAGTGCCCCGCCTGCACCCCATTTACCCATCTCCATCGGAAATGCCCACAACTCAATTTCTGGATTGTTCAGACGTTCCAGTTTCAGCTGGAATACGGACTCATAAAAAGACCTGGCACGTTCAATATCCTGCACATATATTTCAAACCAGCAACCTATATTTGTTTTTTCCATGATATTTTTCCTTTTAAAAAAGGTAATTGCGCTTCTTATAGACAAATTTTACTCTTCTAAAAAAATATATTGAACGAGAAAAAACAGAAACCTGCCGAACCTTCCATCATGGCGTTTAACGTCGTGGAGACGCACCGGCGGAACGGAGTAAAGACCGGGTGCCGCCGTCTGGTGAATGATATCCGGATATGAAAACCATAGGTGGAGTCGGTCAGATGGCAACCGACAGCGGCTATCGGGTCATTGACAGTTTTAACCTGCCTGACAGAGCCTGGTGGGATGATTACTACACACCGATGCTTGAACGGATCGAAGAACTTAAACTGTACAATTCTGTCATAGTTGAAGCGGCAGAAGTCTATGCCTGGTTGGAGGCCGAGATCGACATGTTCCGAAGATTTTCGACCTGCTATGGCTATACCTTCTTTGTTCTGAGGAAATAGAGGGACTAAGTTTCGGGGACACCTAGTTTACTTCAAAAGGCGGCCAAACGGTCACCTTTGCTGTTTCATGCCCCTCGCATTTTGCAGATTGGAGGTAATGAGAGTATGAGCAGCCTCCAGATCCTTTTCCTCAAAGAACTTGACGGCGTAGTCCCCCTCTTCATCTTCTGCTAAAAATGTAGCAAATATATTTGGTGTTTTTTAGAATAAAATTAATATAAGCCACATAATATCAGTGCGTTAACCCTATTAAAAAATAACTCTTACCCCCTTGATTTTTTGAAAACAGGAATTATTTATTGATCAGAAAGTCACACATCGAAAGGAGGTAATCCACATGGCAACCTGGGATGTATTCAAAGAACTGGACACTCTGAGAAGGGAGATCGATGAAGCGTTTCGCGGCGCCGGTTACAGCCGGCCATTTGGCCCGACATTCCTTTCGCCGGTAACAACCCGTCGTTTTCCGTTGGTCAACTTCAGCGAAGACGAAGGACATGTCTATATTGAGGCACTGGTTCCCGGCGTAGATCCAAAGGATGTTGATCTGTCCGTGCTGCGAAACACAGTCACCATCAGCGGTGAACGTACGCCGTTTGTCGAAACAGAAGGGCAGATCGTGCATCGTTCGGAACTCGGCTCCGGTAAATTTTCCCGCACACTGGAATTGCCGGTCGACATTGATCCTGAAAAGATCACGGCCCAGTGCAAGGACGGCATCATGCAGATAACGCTGGCCAAGGCAGAACATGCCAAACCAAAAAAAATTGACATCAAACTTTCGTAATCACACTGACCACTTGGAAAGGAGGTAATTATCATGGCAGCAAACAGCTTGACCGAAAGAAATGATGAACGGAATGTTCAGTCTCGTGAAGAAACACGGTCGAATGAAAAATATATCCGCCCGGCGGTGAATATCATCGAGACCGAAGAAGGACTTGTCCTTACCGCTGACATTCCCGGTGCATCCAAGGAAGCTCTCGATGTCAACGTCGAAAAAGGCATCCTGACCATCACTGCGCCGGCCCAGCATACCACGCAGGGAACCTCTGCCTATCGTGAATTTGAACTTGCCAGTTACTACCGGCAGTTCACGATTCCGGAAAGCCTCGACCACGAAAAGGCAAAGGCGGAGTATGTCAACGGTATTCTGACTCTGAAGGTTCCCAAGGCTGAAGTCGCTAAACCTAAGCGGATCTCCGTACAGGTCGGTTAAGGAGAGGAGCATTTAACGGGAGGTGATCAAAATGTCTAACCTGTTACCTGAATACATGGTGAAAAGAAAATCGTACGTGAACAGAAAGGGGGTGATGGGTGCCTTATTTCAGAACGCAGGTACGGCAGTTTTTCCCGCAGCATCCAGTTGCCGTACGAAATAGATGAGTAGACCATTGCGGCGGACCTCAAACACGGGGTCCTCACCGTCCGGTTACCCCCGGTTCTCCGGCTGCACGGGCCGGGCTCAAGGGCAGGCAACCATGCCCCAATCAATAGACGACCTCATACCCGTTTCTTTGTGCATATGGCAATGCGGAGAGTTGGCAGAAAGGGCTGGAACGTCTGCGTCGGCAATATCCGAAAGAAGTTCCTGACGTGAAAAAAGAGGTACGCTGACATGAATACTGTAAGCTACATCGTAAAATGTCCATCGTGCGGCACCGGCAACCGTATCCCGGCAGATAAAGAGGGGCTCAGGGGACATTGCGGCAGTTGTAAGACAACCCTGCCTCCAATGTACTGTCATCCTCAGAAGATGACTGACCGGACGCTTGACTCATTCATCAGTACTTATCCCGGTCCGGTACTGGCAGAGTTCTGGGCACCTACTTGACCGCATTGCCATACCTTCGCACCGGTGGTGCGAACCGTTGCTGAAAAACTGGCTGGTCAGGCGGCTGTATTGCAGATCAATACCCAGGAAAATCCAAATCTGGCTGCTCGATTTGGTATCAGGGGTATTCCGGCCATAGTGCTGTTGAAACAGGGACGTGTTGTCGATCAACTGCCTGGAGCACAATCACTTGAAGCGGTGATTGCATGGTTTAAGCGAAATCGTTGAGAATCTGGATCAACTGGGAGAAATAATGGGCCGAGATCCAGAACAACTGTCAGACTGGTTAAGTGAAAGGTATAACCCGTTCAGGAAGATCCGGAAAAAGATAGAGAGATTTCTGGAGGCACAGGGTGATTAGAAATTACTCGAAATCACAAAGAGGGAAAATATCGCGAAGACATCATCGTGTGTTCTGAGTAGGTAGTCGAAAACGCACAAAATCACTCGACATACATTAACGAATTGTGCTCGCGTTTTGCTATGGTTTCCATGGGCAACTCACATAATGTACTATCCCGCCGCCTCTATCTCAGGATAATAGCCTTGGTTCAGGTTATTGTCATGGTGATGCTTGCGGTGCCGGCCTGCTGTTATGAGGTGGAACCGGATCATGAAAAAATCAGCATCAGCCAGTCTGTGAAAACGACTGATGCCGACCACAGCAATTGCCCCTGCTGCCCCGATGAGGACAAGACTGATTCAGATGGAAATTCCTGTTCAACATGCAGCTACTGCACATATTATGCACCATTAACTCCAGTCATATCCTCCAACTATAATCCATCAATATCCCCGCTGAATATTTCCGAACAGTTCACAAAACTGACGGATGTTCATCTCCCTATTTTCGTCCCTCCTCAAAATCTCGCTTAACCACTCGATTACTATTCTTCTGTACAAGAAACTGTAGCCAACCAGAATAATTCTGCGCGTGCTTTCATCCCATGCTCTTGATCTGCATGGTTGTCTGGAGGCGTGCAGGTATACTGTGAAGTTTCAGCACATGAGTCTATCGTGGGTGTCCGCATGTCGTTCTGCAACGTGTAGGCAGTCGGGCTCAGTGTTCACGATTAACGGAGAACTCCATGAAATTGAAGATGTATGTCGTAGCCGTACTTTCGGTGTTCACGCTGCCGACTATTGCTGCTACTGAAATCAAGGGTGCGCTACACCGTGCCGTACGAAACGTTGGTTCCTCGAAAAATCAAGACCGGTTTCATCTACACCATGAATGTTCCGGAAGAACGGAGCAAGGAATTTGGCTACGAGCAGATTTTCACTACCAATGAGCGCTACGTAGGCATGCTCCTTGGCTTTGCCGAAACGTTATGTGCTTTTGACACCTGCCAGGTTGATGATTATTCCAAGGTGGTGATCGAAAGCTTCGATCCGATTCACAAGGCTAAACGTCGTAAAGAGGTGTTACCGCTGGAATGCCAACGTGCCTTTGCGTTGGGTCAGCGATTGGCTGGGGCTGAAACTATAGCCGCTTTGTCTTTAAGAAAAGTTGTTCCGAATTGATCCGCCTGGTGGCTGGTTAGATCGGGTAGGATTTGCAGTTGGGTCTGTTTGTATAATTCCGGGCTACTTTGAGGATACGGGTGTAGGTGCGGGCAGAGAAACCGAGGCGGTCGGTGACCAGTTCCAGCATGCGGTTGCCGTTGGTGTCCAGTTCGCAGTATTTCTTGATGAAGCGCGGTGTCATCTGGGCGTTACACTGTTTTTTGGCTATCCGCCAGTTTTTATTTTCTGCACCTCATCCAGCAAAAAAGGAACATCGTCAACTACTGACTGCCAGACGGTTGACAGGTCAACACCAAAATATTGATGGATCAATTTGTCACGGAAACCTGCGAGATCCTTCCAGGGCAAGCTTGAGTGACTTTCCCGAAAATTAGCCGAAAGATTCTTGGTTGCCTCACCGACAATCTCGAACTGCCTTATGACAGCGTCCTGTACCAAGCGGTTCGCTCTGAACGCTATATCATCCATCCCATTGGTGTATGTGGTGATCTGCTCCAAAGCGTCTACAATATGCGCAAGATAAACCTGATCATCTCGAATCATGATGAAATCACCTTGAGTTCATTCCTTATACGGTCAATCAGATGGGGGCTGACCGCCTGCTCAGTCAGCAAGTCAATCTTAACACCCAGGAATTCTGAAAGTTCACGTTCTATTCGAATGACACTGAGGAGACTTTTCTGCTCTTTGAACCAGACCATAAGATCCAGGTCGCTGTTGGGACTGGCTTCATTTCGGGCATAAGAACCAAAAATACCAATTTTTTCTGCACCGTGCTGGCGCATAAAACTAATTATCTTGTCGTCGAACTTAGTGACCTGAGCCATAATTATTCCTCTTCTCTGTAGAGAGCTTTGTGATTTCTTCTGCAGTTCGCGTCAACTAGTCTTCCGATCCAAACTCCGGTACTGTATACGGTCCAGTAGTGGCCCTGAAATGCGCGAACGGTAACGGTGAATGGAAACCGGGGTGCAGATGCAGGGGTGAGTTGGATCAGAAAGGTACCCACAGGGACAGGGGTGTGTTAACCTTTCTCTACTATACCCACTTAAAACGGCACTCGTTTTCAATTCAAATTCCCCTCGAAAAACAGCAGCTTCCCGGTTATCCCGAATTCCCCATCACAGTCGGTGAACACATCCGCAAGAAACGAATGGACCTCGGTCTCCTCCAGAGAGAAGTAGCAGAGATCATCGGTGTCACCGAATCCTCTGTCTGGAACTGGGAACATGGCACCGAACCGGAACTGCAATATAATCCAAGTATTATCAAATTTCTAGGTTATATTCCGTTCGACTGCCCGGATGACACTGTTGGTAGGCTTGCTTGGTACAAGAAAGCGATGGGGATGAACCTGGATCTTCTGGGAGAAGCTATGGGCCGTGATCCGGAACAGCTATCTGACTGGCTGAGTGGTCGGCACAATCCGTTCAGGAAGAACCGGGAGAAGATCGAACTGTTCTTGGAAAACCAGAAAACCTTCCTTCTGTCAGAGAAAGAATAACGGATACTTTCTCTCGTACAGGGAAATTTTTCAGAATCGGGGCTTCCAGTACAACCCACCATCAGAAATCATCATTGACCTTCACCACTCTGCGAACCTCTTGGGCAATCGTCGGCGTCAAGTTGATAGTCACAGGTGCTTTTGCAAATGCATATATCACTCTCTCCCCCAACTCCAGAAGAATTTTGACGTAGTCCGGAAGAGGCCGGTGCAGTGAATCGAACCGCCGAAAGTCGTACACACCGGTCACTATTGCTTGACAGATTGTTCCCGAGAGGTTTATATTGACAGTTGAACAACCACTCAACTATAGAGGCTCGAATGTCTGAATTCACTATCTGCTCAATAAACCTAATTAACGAGGCAAAGGTAACTGCTGTCAGGAACGTCACTCCACCGGAAGCAATACTGGTTCGCCTTGCCGAAACGTTCAAGGTGCTTGGCGACCCCACCCGAGTCCGTATTCTCCACGCTCTTTCCTTGGAAGAACTCTGCGTTTGCGACATCGCCAGTCTCTTGGGAACCACAAAATCGGCCATATCCCATCAACTGCGGCTGCTCCGCTCCCTGCGGATCGTCAGGCATCGGAAAGATGGCCGGATCGTCTACTATTCGCTGGATGACAGCCATGTCGGCAATCTCCTCCGAGAAGGTCTCAGTCACATCACATCACAAGGAGAATTGCCATGATTCGAAAAGTCAGTGTCGCGTTCACCGGTGGCGCTCTCGGTGGTTTCGTTGACAGTTTCAACATCTGGTTCATGGGTACAGTCGGCATCAGTGACCTGATCGGTCTGTCCATGAAGCCTGACTTCACCGCTCCCTGGCTCTATCAGCGAATGGTCTGGGGTGGTATCTGGATGTTGCTGCTCCTGCTGCCATTGCTCAAGAAAAAAGTGTTGCTGCGCGGCTGCCTCTTCAGCCTCCTGCCATCAGCCATGATGCTCTTCATGGTATTACCGGAGATGGGCAAAGGGATGCTGGGGCTTGGATTCGGGGCTGTTACGCCCGTCGTCGTCATCGGCTTGAACTGCATCTACGGGATTGTGGCATCTCTGTGGTTCAGGCAGGGGACTCACTGACATGGCAACTATTGAACGCAACAACCTTCTCGCCCGGGCCAACCTATTGGCGGTGCTTACCATCGGCTACAATCTGGTGGAGGGTGTCGTATCCATGGCTCTGGGGGCTGCCGATGAGACTTTGGCTCTGTTCGGCTTCGGGGTCGATTCATTCATCGAGGTCATCTCGGCCATAGGTGTCTGGCATATGATCAGACGGATACAAGCAAACAACGGAGAAACAAAAGATGCCTTCGAGCAGCGGGCGCTCAAGATCACCGGTGGCGCCTTTTATCTCCTGACAGTCGGTCTGATTGTCACAGCGATCATGAACATGGTCTCGCAGCATAGGCCAACAACAACCTTCTGGGGGATCGTAGTCTCTCTGGTTTCCATATCATTCATGTGGCTGTTGATCCATCACAAAACCAAGGTCGGCACGGCACTGAACTCACCGGCCATCCTTGCCGATGCAGCCTGCTCAAGGGCGTGTGTGTATCTGTCGGTCGTTCTGCTGATAGCGAGTGTCGGTTTCCAACTAACCGGCATAGGCAGCCTTGACGCCATCGGCGCATTGCTGATCGCCTGGCTCACGTTCAAAGAGGGACGGGAGTCTTTCGGCAAAGCGAATGGCATGACCTGCTCATGTAGTTGCAGTTGCAGCGCAAAACCCGCCATGGAGTGTAGCGAGAAATGACTGGCTCGATCCTCCTCGTCGAAGATGACATCAGAATTGCGGAAATTGCGATAGCCTATCTTGAGCGGGCGGGTTTCAAGGTGATGCATGTTGCCAACGGTCGTGCAGCAATCGAGCGGATCGCGACCGATCCGCCATCACTGGTGTTGCTGGATCTCATGCTGCCTGACCTGAGCGGTGAGGCGATCTGCCGTGAGTTGAAAGAGATAGCCGATATCCCGGTCGTCATAGTGTCATCGAAGGCTTCAGAGGAAGAACGACTGGCAGGGTTCGCCCTTGGTGCCGACGATTATATCGTCAAGCCGTTCAGTCCCCGCGAACTTGTGGCACGAGTCCAGGCGGTGCTAAAGCGTGCCGGCGTTTCGGAGAACGGCATGCGGCTCAGTTTCAACGCCGGGGAACTCATTATCGATGACCGCAGCCATACGGTGACCTGTCGAGGTGCTGCCATCCGATTAACTGCGGTTGAGTTCAAGATCCTCCTTGTCCTTGCAGCGACGCCGGCAAAAACGTTCACCCGCGAGGAACTGGTAGACAAAGCGATGGGATACCACTTCGATGGTTATGAACGAAACATCGACAGCCACATCAAAAACATTCGCCAGAAACTGGGTGACAGCACCAAGGCTCCTATGTTCCTGATCACGATGTACGGCCTCGGTTACCGGTTCGGCGGCGTTCGGGATGTTTAAGAAGTTACTTTTCATACTCCTGTTCATGGCCGGCCTAGGTGTTTCATCGGCAGTCCTGCTCCGTGAACTGGTCGAGCGCGACTTCAGCCGCATGACCGAAGCAGAGCAGGAGGACCGAGTCTCCTGGGTTGTTGCCGATCTGGAATCTACCTTTGCCAAACAGAAAGGGTGGTACCCGGAGATGGCGGTCGAGGACGCTGTCTGGGCGTTGCAACTAGGGTTGGAGACCAGGGTACGAGACCGCGACGGCAGCATCGTCATGGAAACGACCAAAGCACTGACGTCATTGTCTCCTGAACAACAAGCCCGTCTTCAAGGCGAAGCACGTGTTAGTCAAGTTCCTGGCAAAGGGGATTTCCATACCTATCCGTTGTTTTTGCATGGTGATGAGGTCGGGCAACTGGAAGTCAGATTCCTGCCCGATCACCGCAACAGTTTCTTTGTGACCCGCACCAATCACCTCCTGGCTTACTCGGCCATACTCCTTGGCGTCGTTGCCTGCATACTGAGTGTTCTGCTTGCACGCCGTTTGAGCCGTCCCATCGTCAGGTTATCGCAAGCCGCCCATAACATCAGCCAGGGCAATCTGAGCGAACGGGTCGAGATCCCGGGTAGCGATGAACTGACCGTCCTTGGCCAATCGTTCAATCAGATGGCCCACACGCTTCACGTGCAAAACAAACTGCGCAAACAAGTTTTCGCCAACCTTGCCCATGAACTGCGCACACCCCTGACTATCATGCGCGGGCAACTTGAAGGAATTCTGGACGGCGTCATCGCCAATGACGAATCGCGCATCAGTCTGCTCCTTGAGGAGAGCCAGCGACTCACCAATATTGTCGCATCGATGGAGGAATTCTTTCAGGCGCAGGCCAGCGCCCTTACTCTTTCTCCTGCCGATCTGGACATTCGGCAAATCTTCGACAATCTAGCCAGGAATTTTGAAGCCATCGCCATTGATAAAGAGGTCGGTATCCGGATCGATACTGACGACGGTGTCATGGCGCATGCCGACCCGGAGCGGCTCACCCAGATTCTCATAAACCTGGTCAGCAATAGCCTGAAGGCAACTCCGCCGGGCGGTGCCATCACTCTGGGTGGCGAGAGGTCTCCTCGCGGCTGCATCATCACTGTCGCCGACACCGGCTGCGGTATCGCAACGGAGGATCTCCCGCTGGTATTCGAGCGTTTCTATCGCGGCAAAGACGGCGGGCTCGGACTCGGGCTGGCGATTGTCAGGGAGTTGGTGGATGCGCATGGCGGCACCATAACAGTAACAAGCGAACAAGGAGTCGGTACAACTTTTACAATCCTGTTTCCCGATACGCCGAAAACTCCACAATTCTCCACAACTGCTCCATAATTCTCACACATTCATTTGCTATCCTGCCAGCATCATCATTGACACAAATTCTGGCAAAGGAGAAAACATCATGAAAAAGGGAATGATAGCAGTTGTAGCAGTTGCAGGGGCGTTGTTGGCAAGTACGGCTGTCTATGCAAATTGGGGATGGGGTGGCGGTTGCTGCACAACCGGCAACAGCCAGACGGTCAGTACCCAGAAGGTACGCAGTTTCCAGAAAGATACGGCAAAAGTACGGGAAATTCTGATGGAAAAACGGCTTGATCTTCAGGATGAGTTCACCAAAGATGTCCCTGATGGCAAACGGATAGCATCGCTCCGCAAAGAAATCACTGACCTTCAGAGTCAACTGCAGGCAGCAGGCGACAAGTACGGTGTAGACAACTGGGCCATGGGCGGTGGCATGGGACATCGCCAGCAGATGGCCGGTGGTTGCGGATGCGGCATGTGTGGCTGGTAACAATTGATATGTTGAAGGCACAAACTCCCTCGAACTGGTACAGCGCATGACAGGAAAGACAACATTAATTGCTGCGGCGTCACTGCTTCTGACTGTGATGCTGCATACCGAAGTCTGGGCGTGTCGCGAGTGCGGCTGCAACAAAACGTATAACGGGTATTGCAACAATCAGCGATGGGGATTGTACGGGGCTCGCAAGAGCGTGTCATCGGTCGAAGAGGCTCGGCGTGACCTGACCGACTACTATGCAGACAGCGATTTAAAGGTCGGTCGAATTATCGAGAAACCCGGCTATTTCGAGGCAGAACTCCTCGACAGAAACCAGAAAAAGGCGGATACGGTAATCATTAACAAACGGAGCGGACGAATACGCTCCATACAATGAAGGGGAAGACGAAATGAACAAAGTATTGTGTTTAGGTGTCGCAGTAGTGGCTCTCTCAGGGACTTTGGCCGGATGTGGCGGTGGTGGCGGTGGAGGTACGACTGCTGGAACCAGTACCGTAAGTGGTGTCGTAGCAGACGGATATCTGCGTAACGCTGAACTGTTCATGGATTTGAATGGCAATTATCAGTGGGATGCAGGCGAGCCGAAAACGGTAACTGGCCAGGGAGGTGCCTACCACCTGGATGTTGCGCCTGACCTTGTCGGCAGATACCCGATTGTTGTCCGTGCCATTGCCGGGCAGACCGTAGATGAGGATCACCCTTCATCTCCGATTGCCAACAGTTATATCCTGTGCGCGCCATCCTCGAACACGGCGTTCATCAGCCCGATGTCAACCCTTATCCAGCAGAAACTGGCGGGCAATCCCGGCATGACCATGGCTGATGCCATGATCCAACTGCGCAATCAACTCAATCTACCTGTTGGCACAGATATGTTCGGCAACTATGTCAGCGGGTCACAGAGCGGTCAGTATGCTGCGAATTACCAGACCATGTATCAGGTCGCGACGCAGATGGCAGATTTGATGGCCCAGCAGGCGCCGCTGGTCATGACCGGCACCGGCGTCAATCTGAGTCGTTATCAAGCCATGATGGGACAGATGAACCTCTACATGCCGCAGATTGTCCAGAATGCCACGAACGGCCTTCCCATCACCAGCCCAACTATGACTACCTTTTGCAATCAGATGGCCACATTCCTGCAAAATACCGGCACCGGAGCAGGTTTCGGCAACTATTCGGCGATGTTCAGGAATTATACCAGCCGGAATTCGTTTTGGAGCAACACTGGCGGTATGTGGCAACCTGGCGGGATGATGGGCTCTGGTTGGGGAATGACGGGAATGAGATAGTTCTATCGATCTACTAGTGATGAGTATTATTAGTTTAAGAATGGCAACGCAAAGATGATGCCTGAGTATTGGTATTTTGACCCTGCATTAGAATAATCCAGTGTAAGTTTTGCAAAACTATGGAGAAAGCTTAACACTCCGTCGGAGTGTAACAGCCTGTTATTTAAGGGATTACGTGCAAATTCAGGGGTGTGTTAACCTTTCTCTACTATACCCACTTAAAACGGCACTCGTTCTCAATTCAAATTCCTCTCGAAAAACAGCAGCTTCCCGGTTATCCCGAATTTCCAATCACAGTTGGTGAACACATCCGTAAGAAACGAATGGACCTCGGTCTCCTCCAGAGAGAAGTAGCAGAGATCATCGGTGTCACCGAATCCTCTGTCTGGAACTGGGAACATGGCACCGAACCGGAACTGCAATATAATCCAAGTATTATCAAATTTCTAGGTTATATTCCGTTCGACTGCCCGGATGACACTGTTGGTAGGCTTGCTTGGTACAAGAAAGCGATGGGGATGAACCTGGATCTTCTGGGAGAAGCTATGGGCCGTGATCCGGAACAGCTATCTGACTGGCTGAGTGGTCGGCACAATCCGTTCAGGAAGAACCGGGAGAAGATCGAACTGTTCTTGGAAAACCAGAAAACCTTCCTTCTGTCAGAGAAAGAATAACGGATACTTTCTCTCGTACAGGGAAATTTTTCAGAATCGGGGCTTCCAGTACAACCCACCATCAGAAATCATCATTGACCTTCACCACTCTGCGAACCTCTTGGGCAATCGTCGGCGTCAAGTTGATAGTCACAGGTGCTTTTGCAAATGCATATATCACTCTCTCCCCCAACTCCAGAAGAATTTTGACGTAGTCCGGAAGAGGCCGGTGCAGTGAATCGAACCGCCGAAAGTCGTACACACCGGTCACTATTGCTTGACAGATTGTTCCCGAGAGGTTTATATTGACAGTTGAACAACCACTCAACTATAGAGGCTCGAATGTCTGAATTCACTATCTGCTCAATAAACCTAATTAACGAGGCAAAGGTAACTGCTGTCAGGAACGTCACTCCACCGGAAGCAATACTGGTTCGCCTTGCCGAAACGTTCAAGGTGCTTGGCGACCCCACCCGAGTCCGTATTCTCCACGCTCTTTCCTTGGAAGAACTCTGCGTTTGCGACATCGCCAGTCTCTTGGGAACCACAAAATCGGCCATATCCCATCAACTGCGGCTGCTCCGCTCCCTGCGGATCGTCAGGCATCGGAAAGATGGCCGGATCGTCTACTATTCGCTGGATGACAGCCATGTCGGCAATCTCCTCCGAGAAGGTCTCAGTCACATCACATCACAAGGAGAATTGCCATGATTCGAAAAGTCAGTGTCGCGTTCACCGGTGGCGCTCTCGGTGGTTTCGTTGACAGTTTCAACATCTGGTTCATGGGTACAGTCGGCATCAGTGACCTGATCGGTCTGTCCATGAAGCCTGACTTCACCGCTCCCTGGCTCTATCAGCGAATGGTCTGGGGTGGTATCTGGATGTTGCTGCTCCTGCTGCCATTGCTCAAGAAAAAAGTGTTGCTGCGCGGCTGCCTCTTCAGCCTCCTGCCATCAGCCATGATGCTCTTCATGGTATTACCGGAGATGGGCAAAGGGATGCTGGGGCTTGGATTCGGGGCTGTTACGCCCGTCGTCGTCATCGGCTTGAACTGCATCTACGGGATTGTGGCATCTCTGTGGTTCAGGCAGGGGACTCACTGACATGGCAACTATTGAACGCAACAACCTTCTCGCCCGGGCCAACCTATTGGCGGTGCTTACCATCGGCTACAATCTGGTGGAGGGTGTCGTATCCATGGCTCTGGGGGCTGCCGATGAGACTTTGGCTCTGTTCGGCTTCGGGGTCGATTCATTCATCGAGGTCATCTCGGCCATAGGTGTCTGGCATATGATCAGACGGATACAAGCAAACAACGGAGAAACAAAAGATGCCTTCGAGCAGCGGGCGCTCAAGATCACCGGTGGCGCCTTTTATCTCCTGACAGTCGGTCTGATTGTCACAGCGATCATGAACATGGTCTCGCAGCATAGGCCAACAACAACCTTCTGGGGGATCGTAGTCTCTCTGGTTTCCATATCATTCATGTGGCTGTTGATCCATCACAAAACCAAGGTCGGCACGGCACTGAACTCACCGGCCATCCTTGCCGATGCAGCCTGCTCAAGGGCGTGTGTGTATCTGTCGGTCGTTCTGCTGATAGCGAGTGTCGGTTTCCAACTAACCGGCATAGGCAGCCTTGACGCCATCGGCGCATTGCTGATCGCCTGGCTCACGTTCAAAGAGGGACGGGAGTCTTTCGGCAAAGCGAATGGCATGACCTGCTCATGTAGTTGCAGTTGCAGCGCAAAACCCGCCATGGAGTGTAGCGAGAAATGACTGGCTCGATCCTCCTCGTCGAAGATGACATCAGAATTGCGGAAATTGCGATAGCCTATCTTGAGCGGGCGGGTTTCAAGGTGATGCATGTTGCCAACGGTCGTGCAGCAATCGAGCGGATCGCGACCGATCCGCCATCACTGGTGTTGCTGGATCTCATGCTGCCTGACCTGAGCGGTGAGGCGATCTGCCGTGAGTTGAAAGAGATAGCCGATATCCCGGTCGTCATAGTGTCATCGAAGGCTTCAGAGGAAGAACGACTGGCAGGGTTCGCCCTTGGTGCCGACGATTATATCGTCAAGCCGTTCAGTCCCCGCGAACTTGTGGCACGAGTCCAGGCGGTGCTAAAGCGTGCCGGCGTTTCGGAGAACGGCATGCGGCTCAGTTTCAACGCCGGGGAACTCATTATCGATGACCGCAGCCATACGGTGACCTGTCGAGGTGCTGCCATCCGATTAACTGCGGTTGAGTTCAAGATCCTCCTTGTCCTTGCAGCGACGCCGGCAAAAACGTTCACCCGCGAGGAACTGGTAGACAAAGCGATGGGATACCACTTCGATGGTTATGAACGAAACATCGACAGCCACATCAAAAACATTCGCCAGAAACTGGGTGACAGCACCAAGGCTCCTATGTTCCTGATCACGATGTACGGCCTCGGTTACCGGTTCGGCGGCGTTCGGGATGTTTAAGAAGTTACTTTTCATACTCCTGTTCATGGCCGGCCTAGGTGTTTCATCGGCAGTCCTGCTCCGTGAACTGGTCGAGCGCGACTTCAGCCGCATGACCGAAGCAGAGCAGGAGGACCGAGTCTCCTGGGTTGTTGCCGATCTGGAATCTACCTTTGCCAAACAGAAAGGGTGGTACCCGGAGATGGCGGTCGAGGACGCTGTCTGGGCGTTGCAACTAGGGTTGGAGACCAGGGTACGAGACCGCGACGGCAGCATCGTCATGGAAACGACCAAAGCACTGACGTCATTGTCTCCTGAACAACAAGCCCGTCTTCAAGGCGAAGCACGTGTTAGTCAAGTTCCTGGCAAAGGGGATTTCCATACCTATCCGTTGTTTTTGCATGGTGATGAGGTCGGGCAACTGGAAGTCAGATTCCTGCCCGATCACCGCAACAGTTTCTTTGTGACCCGCACCAATCACCTCCTGGCTTACTCGGCCATACTCCTTGGCGTCGTTGCCTGCATACTGAGTGTTCTGCTTGCACGCCGTTTGAGCCGTCCCATCGTCAGGTTATCGCAAGCCGCCCATAACATCAGCCAGGGCAATCTGAGCGAACGGGTCGAGATCCCGGGTAGCGATGAACTGACCGTCCTTGGCCAATCGTTCAATCAGATGGCCCACACGCTTCACGTGCAAAACAAACTGCGCAAACAAGTTTTCGCCAACCTTGCCCATGAACTGCGCACACCCCTGACTATCATGCGCGGGCAACTTGAAGGAATTCTGGACGGCGTCATCGCCAATGACGAATCGCGCATCAGTCTGCTCCTTGAGGAGAGCCAGCGACTCACCAATATTGTCGCATCGATGGAGGAATTCTTTCAGGCGCAGGCCAGCGCCCTTACTCTTTCTCCTGCCGATCTGGACATTCGGCAAATCTTCGACAATCTAGCCAGGAATTTTGAAGCCATCGCCATTGATAAAGAGGTCGGTATCCGGATCGATACTGACGACGGTGTCATGGCGCATGCCGACCCGGAGCGGCTCACCCAGATTCTCATAAACCTGGTCAGCAATAGCCTGAAGGCAACTCCGCCGGGCGGTGCCATCACTCTGGGTGGCGAGAGGTCTCCTCGCGGCTGCATCATCACTGTCGCCGACACCGGCTGCGGTATCGCAACGGAGGATCTCCCGCTGGTATTCGAGCGTTTCTATCGCGGCAAAGACGGCGGGCTCGGACTCGGGCTGGCGATTGTCAGGGAGTTGGTGGATGCGCATGGCGGCACCATAACAGTAACAAGCGAACAAGGAGTCGGTACAACTTTTACAATCCTGTTTCCCGATACGCCGAAAACTCCACAATTCTCCACAACTGCTCCATAATTCTCACACATTCATTTGCTATCCTGCCAGCATCATCATTGACACAAATTCTGGCAAAGGAGAAAACATCATGAAAAAGGGAATGATAGCAGTTGTAGCAGTTGCAGGGGCGTTGTTGGCAAGTACGGCTGTCTATGCAAATTGGGGATGGGGTGGCGGTTGCTGCACAACCGGCAACAGCCAGACGGTCAGTACCCAGAAGGTACGCAGTTTCCAGAAAGATACGGCAAAAGTACGGGAAATTCTGATGGAAAAACGGCTTGATCTTCAGGATGAGTTCACCAAAGATGTCCCTGATGGCAAACGGATAGCATCGCTCCGCAAAGAAATCACTGACCTTCAGAGTCAACTGCAGGCAGCAGGCGACAAGTACGGTGTAGACAACTGGGCCATGGGCGGTGGCATGGGACATCGCCAGCAGATGGCCGGTGGTTGCGGATGCGGCATGTGTGGCTGGTAACAATTGATATGTTGAAGGCACAAACTCCCTCGAACTGGTACAGCGCATGACAGGAAAGACAACATTAATTGCTGCGGCGTCACTGCTTCTGACTGTGATGCTGCATACCGAAGTCTGGGCGTGTCGCGAGTGCGGCTGCAACAAAACGTATAACGGGTATTGCAACAATCAGCGATGGGGATTGTACGGGGCTCGCAAGAGCGTGTCATCGGTCGAAGAGGCTCGGCGTGACCTGACCGACTACTATGCAGACAGCGATTTAAAGGTCGGTCGAATTATCGAGAAACCCGGCTATTTCGAGGCAGAACTCCTCGACAGAAACCAGAAAAAGGCGGATACGGTAATCATTAACAAACGGAGCGGACGAATACGCTCCATACAATGAAGGGGAAGACGAAATGAACAAAGTATTGTGTTTAGGTGTCGCAGTAGTGGCTCTCTCAGGGACTTTGGCCGGATGTGGCGGTGGTGGCGGTGGAGGTACGACTGCTGGAACCAGTACCGTAAGTGGTGTCGTAGCAGACGGATATCTGCGTAACGCTGAACTGTTCATGGATTTGAATGGCAATTATCAGTGGGATGCAGGCGAGCCGAAAACGGTAACTGGCCAGGGAGGTGCCTACCACCTGGATGTTGCGCCTGACCTTGTCGGCAGATACCCGATTGTTGTCCGTGCCATTGCCGGGCAGACCGTAGATGAGGATCACCCTTCATCTCCGATTGCCAACAGTTATATCCTGTGCGCGCCATCCTCGAACACGGCGTTCATCAGCCCGATGTCAACCCTTATCCAGCAGAAACTGGCGGGCAATCCCGGCATGACCATGGCTGATGCCATGATCCAACTGCGCAATCAACTCAATCTACCTGTTGGCACAGATATGTTCGGCAACTATGTCAGCGGGTCACAGAGCGGTCAGTATGCTGCGAATTACCAGACCATGTATCAGGTCGCGACGCAGATGGCAGATTTGATGGCCCAGCAGGCGCCGCTGGTCATGACCGGCACCGGCGTCAATCTGAGTCGTTATCAAGCCATGATGGGACAGATGAACCTCTACATGCCGCAGATTGTCCAGAATGCCACGAACGGCCTTCCCATCACCAGCCCAACTATGACTACCTTTTGCAATCAGATGGCCACATTCCTGCAAAATACCGGCACCGGAGCAGGTTTCGGCAACTATTCGGCGATGTTCAGGAATTATACCAGCCGGAATTCGTTTTGGAGCAACACTGGCGGTATGTGGCAACCTGGCGGGATGATGGGCTCTGGTTGGGGAATGACGGGAATGAGATAGTTCTATCGATCTACTAGTGATGAGTATTATTAGTTTAAGAATGGCAACGCAAAGATGATGCCTGAGTATTGGTATTTTGACCCTGCATTAGAATAATCCAGTGTAAGTTTTGCAAAACTATGGAGAAAGGTTAACACTCTGTCAAAGTGTAACAGCCTGTTATTCCGATGTTTACGTGCAATTTCAGGGGTGTGTTAACCTTTCTCTACTATACCCACTTAAAACGGCACTCGTTCTCAATTCAAATTCCCCTCGAAAAACAGCAGCTTCCCGGTTATCCCGAATTTCCAATCACAGTCGGTGAACACATCCGCAAGAAACGCATGGATCTCAGTCTCCTCCAGAGAGAAGTAGCCGAGATCATCGGCGTCACCGAATCCTCTGTCTGGAACTGGGAACATGGCACCGAACCAGAATTGCAATATAATCCAAGTATTATCAAATTTCTAGGTTATATTCCGTTCGACTGCCCGGATGACACAGTGGGGCGGCTTGCATGGTACAAGAAAGCGATGGGGATGAACCTGGATCATCTTGGCGAAGCAATGGGCCGTGATCCGGAGCAACTGTCGGACTGGCTGAGTGGAAGGCATAACCCGTTTAGAAAGAACAGAGAGAAGATAGAATTGTTCCTGCAAAACCAGAAAACTTTCCTTCTGACAGAGAAAAAACTGTGATTACCTTCTTCCCTGAAAGGAAACATTCAGTGCCTTGACCTCTCGCACTACCTGTCGTCAGAAATCATCCTTGACCTTTACCACTCTACGAACCCGCTTGGGCAGCAGGACCAGCTTATCGTCAATGTGCCTCCCGAAGGTATACCAGTTCGAATTCTCTTCGTCGCTTAAAAGCTTCACCCCAACCAGGTTGGCGACTTCTATGCGTCAGACAAGCGAGTTCTCTCCAAGCTTTTTTCTTCCTCATGATAATTCAAGCGAATCTCTTCCAGCCTATGCGTTACGATTTTTATCTAATCCCATTCAATAAATCAGATACAAACACTATTTGACCTAGGTCAATGTTTTAACTGCGGGTAAGTGTGATGATATACTACATTTATTTGTGCAGGTATTAAAGTTAGTGTCCCAGTAATTCCTTTGAAAGTCTGCTTCATGCATATTGTACGGAAAATTTAAGTAATAAAATATCAATTTTTAAACAGTGTCTCATTTATGACGGCGAGAGGGGAAAGTGTATGGCAAAATCAGGCAGGCTTATGAGCTGTTTCATTGTATTGCTGGCTCTATTGGCAAACAGCTGTCCCGCACAAGCAGATCCCGGTAAAGATCTGTTCGACAAGCAGTGCGCCAGTTGCCATTCCATAGGCGGCGGAGACGGCGGCGGTCCCGACCTCAAGGGGGTGGTCGGCAAGCGGACACATGAGTGGCTCGAATCGGTCATCATCGAACCGGACAAGCTGACGGCAAAGAAAGACCCGATTCAGGCCGAACTGGTCAAGAAGTACGGCTACGAAATGCCGAACTTGGGTATCGGCCATGATGATGCCCTGAAAATCATTGCCTACCTTTCGGGAGCAGACGGCGCTGCAGCAACAGCCCTACCGAACGGCGAACAGATGGCAGTGGTGGTGACGCCGGAACTGATCGCTCAAGGCAAGGCACTCTTCATTGGGAACAAACGCCTAACCAAGGGTGGCGCACCCTGCATTTCCTGCCATCCATTCACCTATCCCGGTATTGAGGGTGGCAACCTCTCCATTGCTGATTTGAACAAGTCCTACCAGAAAATGGGTGATACGGGCATGCAGGGGGCGCTCAAGGCGCTCAAGTTCCCGACCATGAAGAAGATCTATGCCGAACGCCCGCTGACCGATGATGAGATCACGGCCCTGATGGCCCTGTTTAAGGACTCTGCGACAAAAAAAGGGGGCGGCGCTCGCGTATCTTTGCCCCTGATTGGCGGTGGCCTGTTTGTATTGCTATTACTTGGATTGGCTCTCTACAAAAGGAGGATCAGATAATGTCGAACGAGCGAATCAAGGACGACCATAGCCCCTGCAACAGGGGATGGGAAGAGTTCTACCGGAATCGGTGGCAGCACGACAAGGTGGTGCGCAGCACCCACGGCGTCAACTGCACTGGCGGCTGCAGCTGGATGGTACATGTCAAGGACGGTATCGTAGGCTGGGAACTTCAGGCCAACGACTATCCCCAGTTCAACGGCGACCTCCCCAATCACGAGCCACGCGGCTGTCCGCGGGGAATCAGCTTTTCCTGGTATCTCTACAGTCCTCTGCGTGTCAAGCATCCCTATATGCGTGGTGTGCTGATCGATCTCTGGCGGCAGGCCCGTGCGGTCCATATCGATCCGGTCGAGGCGTGGAAGAGCATCGTCGAAAGCCCGGAGTCGCGTGAGAGCTATGTCAGCAAGCGCGGCATGGGCGGCTTCAGACGTGCTTCGTGGGACGAGGCCACCGAACTGATTGCCGCTTCCTCCCTGTACACGGCCAAGAAACATGGCCCCGACCGGGTGATCGGTTTTTCGCCTATCCCGGCTATGTCGATGATCAGTTATGCTGCCGGAACCCGTTTCCTTCAGCTGCTTGGCGGCGTTGCCATGAGCTTTTATGACTGGTACTGCGACCTCCCCCCGGCATCACCCCAGGTATGGGGCGAACAGACCGATGTCAACGAGTCGGCCGACTGGTATAATGCTTCCTACATAGTTCTGTGCGGTTCCAATGTCCCGATGACCCGCACTCCTGATGCCCACTTCATGACCGAAGCCCGCTACCGCGGAACCAAGGTGGTGGTCATGTCTCCCGATTACAGCATGGCCAGCAAGTTTGCCGATGCCTGGTTGCCGGTGGAACAGGGGCACGACGGCGCCTTTTGGATGGCGGTCAACCATGTGATCCTGACCGAGTTCTATGCCAACCGCCAGGTGCCATTCTTTGACGAATACGTGCGCAAGTACACCGACCTGCCGTTCCTGGTCAAGCTGACCGAGAAGGACGGCGCATTGCGGCAGGGAGAATTTCTGCGGGCGTCCGACCTGGAGCGGGGCGAAGGTATCGAACATGCCGACTGGACTCTCTGCGTCGGCGACAGCACCGGAAATGTCCGATTTCCCCATGGCAGCGTCGGTTCACGCTGGAGCAAGCAGGAGGGGAACTGGAACCTGGATATGGTTGACATGGTGGACGGCGCAGATATCGACTGCAGCCTGACCAACCTGGGCCAGGCTACAGGTACGGTCCGTTTCTCCTTCGAGGCCGATGGTGATGTTCTCCGGGATGTCCCGGTCAGGCGTGTCATGACGAAAGATGGGGAGATTACGGTTGCGACCGTCTTCGACCTTCTCATGGGCCAGTTCGGAGTTTCTCGCGGCCTGGGAGGCGATTATCCGGCAAACTACCAAGATGACAAACCGTTTACACCCGCCTGGCAGGAAAAATATACGGGCATCGCCGCCGAGACCCTGATAACTATTGCCCGCGAATGGGCCGTGAACGGCGAACAGAGCACCGGCCGCAACATGATCATCATTGGCGCCGGTGTCAATCATTGGTATCACAACGACCTGATCTACCGGGCCGCTATCACTGCCCTGATTCTGACCGGGAGCGTCGGACGGAACGGCGCCGGTCTGGCCCACTATGTCGGTCAGGAAAAAGTGGTGCCATTGGCACCCTGGACCTCCATTGCCATGGCTCAGGACTGGACCAAGGCCTCGCGTCTGCAGAACACCCCGAGCTTCTGGTATATGCACTCGGACCAGTGGCGTTATGACCGCAATTTTGTCGACTACTTCAAGCCCGAAACCGGCGAGAATATGCCGATGCACACCGCCGATTTCAACGCCAAGGCGGTCCGGCTCGGCTGGCTTCCTTTCTCCCCTCATTTCAATGAGAGCCCGATCCGCCTAATGGAGCAAGCAGAGGCGGCAGGAGCTACCAGCGACGATGAGGTCCGCGCCTGGCTGATCGCCCGCCTGAAGAGCGGCGAGACCCGTTTCGCCATCGAAGACCCCGACGGTGAAGGGAATTCCCCCAAAGTCTGGTTTATTTGGCGCGGCAACGCCATCTCTTCCAGCGCCAAGGGACACGAGTTCTTCCTCAAACATGTCATCGGCGCTCCCAACAGCAGCTTTACCGCCCGGGAGGCAGCCAAGGGGCAGGTTAAGGATATCGTCTGGCATGAGAAGGCACCCACCGGCAAGATGGACCTGGTGGTGGATCTCAACTTCCGCATGGACACCTCGACCCTCTATTCGGACATCGTACTGCCGGCGGCAACCTGGTACGAAAAATCAGACCTGAACACCACCGATATGCACTCCTTTGTCAACTGCATGGATGCCGCCGTTGATCCCGCCTGGGAATCAAAATCCGATTGGAATATTTTTGCCGGAATCGCCAAAAAGGTCAGCGAACTTGCACCGAAACACTTTCCCAAACCATTCAAAGACATCATTGCAGCGCCTCTGCAGCACGACACTCCGGGTGAAATCGCACAGCGGAGTGTGAAGGATTGGAAGCTGGGCGAGTGCGAGGCGATCCCGGGCAAGACCATGCCGAACCTCCCGATCGTCGAGCGCGACTACGTTAATCTCTACAACCGCTTCATGTCTCTTGGCCCGCACATCGGACATTTGCACGCACACGGCGTCAGTTGGGAAGCGGACGACGTCCACGAAAAACTCCTTACAACCATGCCGACCCGTTCGTGGGGGGATAAGACGTTCATCGATATGGAGGACGTGCGCAACGTCGCCGACGTAATCATGGCCCTCGCTCCGGAGACCAACGGTGAACTGGCACACCGCGCCTATCAGAACCTGGAGAAGCGGGTAGGCAAGCCTTTGGCTCAGATATCCGCAGGTGACCGCAACTTCCGTATCACCTGGGAGGACGTAACCCAGAAACCACGCCGCCACCTCAGTTCCCCGGTCTGGAGCGGACTGGTCAACGAGAACCGTCCCTATGCGCCATTCACGCTAAATGTGGAGCACGGCGTGCCCTGGCGAACCCTCTCTGGACGGCAGTCGCTGTACCTCGACCACCCTTATTACGGTGAGTTCAACGAGGGACTGCCTACCTTCAAGGGTAAACTTAACCCGGCGATCCTGGACGAAACCGAGGGAGAAACCGGACTGATACTCAACTTCCTGACCCCTCATGGCAAGTGGAGTATTCACTCCACCTACAGCGACAATCTGCGCATGTTGACTCTCTCACGTGGCGGCCCTGTCGTCTGGCTCAACCACGAAGATGCGGCGAGTGCCGGGATCGAGGACAATGAGGAGATCGAGGTCTTTAACGCCAACGGCGTGGTGACCAGCCGGGCGGTAGTTTCGTCACGTATTCCACGCGGAGCAGCGGTCATGTACCACGCGCCTGAGCGCACCCTCAATGTCAAAAAGTCCCGGAAAAGCGGCAAACACGGAGGTGTACATAACAGTCTCTCCCGCATCCGCCTGAAGCCGACCCTGATGCTCGGCGGTTACGCACAATTCAGTTTTTACTTCAACTACTGGGGGCCGACCGGCGTAAACCGTGACAGCTACGTGGTAGTCAGAAAGTTGAGGGGGTGAGGCAATGGACGTCAGAGCACAACTGGTAATGGTTTTCAATCTGGACAAGTGCATCGGTTGCCACACCTGCAGCATCTCCTGCAAGAACATCTGGACCGACCGCAAGGGCGCCGAGTACATGTGGTGGAACAACGTCGAGACCAAGCCGGGTGTCGGCTATCCCAAAAAGTGGGAGAATCAGGAAAAATTCAAGGGGGGATGGCTTCGCGAGGGAGGCAAGCTGAAGCTGCGGGCCATGGGCAAGGGTCCGACGCTGTTCAATATGTTCTTCCAGCCGAACATGCCGAAGCTCGATGACTACTATGAGCCGTTCGATTTCGACTACAGCAACCTGTACAAAGCCCCCCCCGGCAGCGACCAACCAGTGGCCGAGGCATTCTCCCAGGTTTCCGGTGAGCGGATTGAGAAAATCACCGGCGGTCCCAACTGGGATGACGATCTCTCCGGATCGCAGGTCTATGCCGTCGAGGATTCCAATCTGGAAGACAATACCCTTGTGGCGGACTACGGTCGCATGTTCATGCACTATCTTCCCCGTATCTGCAACCACTGCCTGAACCCGGCCTGCGTTGCTTCCTGCCCGTCTCGGGCTATCTATAAACGGGGCGAAGACGGCGTTGTCCTGGTGGATCAAGAAGTTTGCAAAGGGTGGCGTTTCTGCACCAGTGCCTGTCCCTATAAAAAAGTCTATTTCAACTGGCAGAGCGGCAAAGCAGAGAAGTGCATCTTCTGTTTCCCACGCACCGAAACCGGCCAGTGCAACGCCTGCGCCCACAGCTGCGTCGGCAGGATCCGCCATGTCGGCGTATTGCTCTACGATGCCGACCGGGTGGAAGAAGCGCTGCTCAAGCCTGACGACCAGCTGGTGGCTGCTCACCGTGACGTCATCATGGATCCGCACGATCCGGAAGTAAGGGAGGCTGCCCGCAAAAACGGGGTCTCGGATCAGTGGCTGGAGGCAGCCGAGAAGTCGCCGGTATACGCCCTGGTAAAGGAGTTTGCTGTGGCACTACCGTTACATCCTGAATTTCGCACCATGCCGATGGCCTACTACATACCCTCACTCTCCCCGGTAATTTCCAGCGGCGGCGATCTCCATGAACTGGCAGACCATGGCACATTCCCGCTTCTCGAAAAGATGCGGGCACCGATCAGTTTCCTGGCAAGCCTCCTCTCCGGCGGCAACCAAGAAATCATTGCCGATATTTTGCGGAAGCAGATCGCACTACGCCTCTTTAAGCGTGCCGGCAACCTTGGGCAGCCGATTGAAGAGTCAATCCTTAAAAATGCGGGATTGGATGAAGCGGGAGCAAATCGTCTCTATCGCCTCTTCACCATAGCCCCCTACCGTGAGCGAAACGTAATTCCGACACAACAGCGTGAAGAGCAGGACTCTAATCAGCGCAAAGGTGCCAGTGGCTTCGGAATCCTGAAGAAGACCAGGGGGACGAAATGACCATTGCCACCAGCTACGAAGCCCTTGCCCGGATGCTCGACTATCCGGAGGAAAAGCAGCAACTGCAGGACGATTATAATCTTGTCAGCTCTTTTTTGAACGAGCGGCGACTAGGTGCCCCAATCTCCGAATTTGCCGAATTTGTAGATGCCTCCTCCCTGGCAGCGCTACAGGAAGAGTACGTCGCCACCTTCGACTTCAATCCGGCCACCGCCCCCTATCTGGGGCACCACCTCTTCGGCGATAACCAGAAGAAGGGCGGCTATATGATCATGCTGAAACAGGAGTTCGAACGGTGCGGATACAAACCCGTCGGGACCGAACTTCCCGATCACCTTTCGGTGGTGCTCGGTTTTCTGGCCCATCTGGCACGACAGGAGGGGCAAGGGACACGGCAGCCATTCATCGCCGAATGCGTGTTACCCGGAGTTGAAAGGCTAAGGACCGCCTTCGAAGCCCGGCAGGATTCGCACTGGAAAGTACTGGTTGAAGCTGCCCGACTACTCTGCGCAGATGATTGTAAGGAGGTGCCATCATGTTAAACAACTTTATCTTTATCGTTCTGCCCTACGCTGCTTTGGCGCTGGTTATTTTTGTAACGCCCTATCGTTTCTTCAGCAACCGCCTGACCTGGTCGGCCTACTCCACGCAGTTTCTGGAGAGCAAGACACTCTTCTGGGGAATCAATCCGTGGCACTACGGCATTATCCCGGTTTTGGCTGCCCATTTTCTGGGTGTTCTTGCCCCCGGTCCGCTTAAGGTTTTTCTCGGGAACCAGACCAACCTGGTCGTTATCGAGAGCATCGGGCTCGCGCTGGGTCTCTTCGCAGTTTTCGGCTGTTTGGGGCTCCTGCTGCGCCGCGTCAACGCGCCAATCTTGAAGCGGGTGACATTTGCCTCGGACTGGGTATTGCTTTACCTTCTGCTTGCTCAGGCCCTGACCGGGGTCTATATCGCTACCTTCATGCGCTGGGGTTCCCAGTGGTACCTGCATACAGCGGTTCCTTATCTCTGGTCGCTGGCTTCCTTCAATCCGCAGATTGAGTACATGACCGATTTCCCTTTGGTCTTCAAGCTGCATGCAGCCTGTGCCTTCCTGATTGTAGCGCTGCTGCCGTTCACCAAGCTGGTGCACCTGCTGTACGTTCCGGTCCATTTCCTGATGGATCCGCCGATCCTGTATCGCTGGCGGACGAAATAGCAGTACCGGTGTGATGATTACGGGTTTTGAAAGGGCTTGCTGATGCTGGAAATAGCAACCGCAAAATCACATAAGGTCCTCTTTCTCAACACCCTTGCTTTCACGGTCTGTTTCGCCGCCTGGATGTTCAACGGCGTGCTGGTGACATTTCTGGTCGACAACCAGGTGTTCACCTGGGGACCGGTGAAGATCGGCTGGCTCCTGGGGATTCCGGTCCTGACCGGCTCGCTGTTCCGTCTGCCCGCCGGCATGCTGACCGACAAGTTCGGCGGCAAACCGGTTTTCGGAGCCCTGCTCTTTCTCTGTGCCATTCCGATGTACCTGCTGTCAAAAGCTGACAGTTTTACGTCGTTTGCCCTCTGCAGCTTCGGTTTCGGCCTGACCGGAGTCAGCTTTTCCATCGGCATCGCCTTCACCTCGGTCTGGTATCCCCGCGAGCGGCAAGGCACTGCACTGGGAATCTTCGGCGCCGGAAATGCGGGGGCGGCGCTCACCACGTTACTGGCCCCGACCATGCTCAACAGGCTGACCAATAACGGCGCCGACATCGAGGGGTGGCGGCAGCTTCCGGTCTATTACGCACTGATCCTGGTGACGATGGGCGTGATTTTCATGGTCTTCAGCGAGAACAGGAAACCGGCCAGCTCCGGCAAGTCCTTCACGCAGATGCTGATGCCGCTCAAGCATGCCCGCGTCTGGCGCTTCGGCCTGTATTATTTTCTGGTATTCGGCTGTTTTGTAGCCTTTTCCCAATGGCTCGTCCCTTATTTCGTCAACGTTTATTACCTTCCTCTGGTCACCGCCGGCCTGTTTGCCTCCATGTTCAGCCTTCCCTCGGGAGTAATCCGTGCCCTGGGTGGGTGGTTGTCGGACATATTCGGCGGACGCCAGATCATGTACTGGGTGCTGGGCGCTTCTTCATTGATAAGTCTGCTGATGATTATCCCGAAGATGGAGATCTATTCTCCGGGCCGTGGGGTCATGGCCAAACGAGACGGAGCCGTTGAGAAAGTGACGCCTGAAGCCGTTTTCGTAGGAGAACAATCATACCCGATAAAGGCGAAACCGGACGTCATGGATAATTACGATGACCGGATGCTTGTTTTTCCGAGCAAGCAGACCTGGCAGGAACCGGTGGTCGCGATCGGGCAGCAGGTGAAGAAGAAGGAGCTGCTTGCCAAAGGAGTGACACGCATCTTCTTCCAGGCCAATGTCTGGATATTTGCGGCTCTGGTTCTTGTTCTCGGAAGCATCTGGGGAATCGGCAAGGCAGCGGTCTACAAGCTCATACCTGACTACTTTCCGGAAGAGGTCGGTGTGGTCGGCGGGATGGTGGGAGTCATCGGAGGTTTGGGCGGATTTGTTTGCCCGATCATTTTCGGCTATCTGCTGGAATGGACCGGACTATGGAGCAGCTGTTGGATGTTCATGTTTGCCCTGTCACTGGTCTGTCTGCTGTCACTGCACTATGTGGTAAAAAAGATGATGCTGGAGAAACACCCCAAGGATATGCGTAAGATCGAGGGATCGGCAGTGAACGTCGTATATTAATACCATGGAACATTAAGGAGAAAAGTATGTCATCGCGCGTATTGACTGAGTGGAAACCGGAGGATAACGCCTTCTGGGAAAAGGAAGGAAAGGCTATCGCCAACCGCAATCTCTGGATATCGATCCCGGCGCTGTTTCTCTCCTTTGCGGTCTGGATGGTCTGGAGCGTTGTCGTGGTCAACCTTTCCAACATCGGCTTCAAATTCGATCCCAACAAGCTGTTCTGGCTGGCTGCGCTACCCGGTCTGACTGGTGCTACTTTGCGGATATTCTACTCATTCATGGTACCGATCTTTGGTGGCCGGAAATGGACCACCATCAGCACGGCAACACTATTGATCCCGGCCCTCGGCATCGGGTTTGCCGTCCGCGACCCGAATACCAGCTATACCACCATGCTGATCCTGGCGCTATTGTGCGGTTTCGGGGGGGGGAACTTCGCGTCAAGCATGGCCAACATCAGTTTTTTCTTCCCTAAGGCGCAGAAAGGAACCGCTCTGGGGCTGAATGCCGGACTGGGGAACCTGGGGGTCAGCGCCATGCAGTTCCTCGTGCCGCTGGTGATAACCACCGGGATGTTCAGCGCACTGTGCGGTGACTCGCAAATATGCGTAATCAAGGGTCAAACGACATCCATCTGGATGCAAAACGCCGGCTTTGTCTGGGTTCCGCTGATCCTTGCATCCACCATTGCGGCATGGTTCGGCATGAACGACATTGCCAGTGCCAAGGCCTCTTTCAAGGAGCAATCAATCATCTTCAGGCGCCGGCATAATTGGATCATGTGCTGGCTCTACCTCGGGACATTCGGTTCATTCATCGGCTACTCTGCGGGTCTGCCACTCCTGATCAAGTCTCAATTTCCGGCTGAAAATCCCACGCAGTACGCTTTTCTCGGTCCCCTTGTCGGTGCACTGGCCAGGCCGCTGGGAGGCTGGGTGGCAGACAAACTGGGCGGTGCGAGGGTAACATTCTGGAACTTTATGGTCATGGCTGTAGCGGTCTTTGGCGTACTCTTCTTTCTACCTTACGGGGGCGTGGGCGGCAATTTTTGGGGTTTCCTCGCTATGTTTATACTTCTGTTCTTCACAACCGGTATTGGTAACGGTTCCACCTTCCGTATGATCCCCGTTATCTTTCTCACCGAGCGACAACGTGATGCGCAGGGCAAAGGTGCTGATGCCCAGGAACAGGCTGTCAAGGATGCCGGCAAAGAAGCTGCGGCAGTGCTTGGGTTTACCTCCGCTTTTGCAGCATACGGAGCCTTCTTCATCCCCAAGGGTTTCGGTACGTCAATTGCCGCGACCGGAGGACCACAAGCCGCTCTGTACGGATTTGTCTTCTTTTACGTAACCTGCATCATCATGACCTGGTGGTATTATTCACGAAAAAATGCCGAGATGCCCTGTTAAGACTGTTAGTTGCCTCAACGTAAAAAAATCGACCCTACATGTGAAAAACAATCTAAAGGAGTAAATCATGAAAATTACCAGTAGGTTTTCCGCCGTTATTACGATGTTCGCCATCTCTGCTTTTACTGGGACGATCTTCGCCGCCGATGTTATTGAGCTGCCTGCATCCATGGGTAAGGTGATCTTTCCACACAAAAAGCATCAGGAAATGCTGAAGGATTGCAAAAAATGCCACGAAAAAAATCCCGGCAAGATCAAAGAACTGGGTAAAGATTGGGCGCATAAGACCTGCAAGGGCTGCCACAGTGAAGGCAAGAAAGGTCCCACTGCCTGCAAGGATTGCCATAAGAAATAAAATTGTGGCTATGTCTACACGGCAATGAGTTCATTGACTGATTGGAAAAGAACAGCCTATCTTCTATACTGATTTTTGACTATGATCAAACGAATGTCAGTAAACGTAGTATAAATTACCGTCATTCAGCTTATTAACGCTCAGTTTAATCGTCTAAAACAACAAACAAAAGGAGTAACACACATGTTCTGTAATCAATGCGAGCAGGCAGCAAATGGAACCGGTTGTAACATCTCTGGCGTATGCGGCAAGAAACCTGATGTGGCGGCCCTGCAGGATCATCTGCTCTACGGCCTGAAAAGTCTGGCGCTCTACGCCGACAAGATCGGCCGCAATGCCGAGATCGATCGTTTCACCATCGAAGGGCTTTTCAGCACCGTCACTAACGTTGATTTCGAGCCGGCCCGTATCGGCGGCCTGATCAAGCGTTGCTATGAATTGAAAGAAAAAGCCAAGGCTGCTGCCGGTACGGCAATCAGCGGTCCTGTGGCCGACTGGAAACCGGTCGATGATCTGGCTGGCATGACCACGCAGGGTGAAACCCACGGCATCAATACCCAGCATGTTAATGAAGACATCCGCTCCGTGATCGAGATCCTGATGTACGGCCTGAAGGGTATGGCCGCCTATATGGACCACGCCATGATCCTGGGCAAGA
>JAQTZV010000054.1 GCA_028687585.1 Desulfuromonadaceae bacterium
ACACGATGAAGATCTTTGGCAGCTACGGTTTCTCGACGGAATACCCGGCCGAGCGGTTTTTGCGAGACTCAATGTCCCTTCGCACCGTAGAAGGGACCAGCAATATCCAGAAAACCATCATTGCCGGCTTTGCGCTCGGCGATGTGTCCAACCGGTAACTGACGGGAAAGGGGAGAATATCGTGACAGACTGGAATAAAGTTATAGAAGTCTTCGGCAGCGGCGTCTTAGGGGTATTGTTGATCATGGGCTTTCTGATGATTCTGTTGCAGATCAGCTTCAAGGTCATTGAATATTTTGAACGCTGTATTGAAAAGCCCACGTCTGAGAAGGCATAATCGTAATGAAAGGGAATCAAAATGTTTAGGATTTTAGAGGATCTTGTCTTGTCAAGCGGCTTGGTTAACTTGACCCCGGGAAACCTGGTCATGTGGCTGGTAGCTTTCACACTTTTTTACCTTGCCATAAAAAAACAGTATGAACCGCTGTTGCTGCTGCCGATCGGCTTCGGCATCCTGATTGTCAATCTGCCGCTTACTTTCCTGATGGAACCTGAACAGGGCCTGGTCTGGTTTTTCTATCATTACGGCATCGAGAAGGATATCATCCCACCGCTGGTTTTTCTCGGCCTGGGCGCCATGATCGACTTCGGCCCCCTGATCGCCAACCCGAAGACGCTGCTGCTGGGGGCCGGTGCGCAGGTCGGACTTTATGTCACATTCTTTGCTGCCATTCTACTCGGATTTGATTTGAAGGAGGCTGCCTCGATCGGCATTATCGGCGGAGCTGACGGGCCGACCACCATTTACCTCGGCTCCAAACTGGCACCGCATATGCTTGGTGCCACGGCAGTTTCAGCGTATGCCTATATGGCTCTGGTGCCTATCATACAGCCGCCGATTATGCGGTTACTGACTACAGAAGCCGAGCGCAAGATCGAGATGGGTAAAATACGCCCGGTCAGCAGGCTGCAGAAGATAGTTTTCCCTATCATCACCGCAATGATTGTCATGTTGCTTGCTCCACCCTCTGCGCCGTTGATCTCGATGCTGATGATGGGAAACCTCTTCAAAGAGTCTGGAGTTGTCGAGCGGTTAACAAACGCTTCTTCAAATGAACTCATTAACATTGTAACTATTTTTCAGGGTCTTGCCGTTGGGGCAACCATGACTGCCGCTGTCTTTCTAAACCCCAAGGTGTTGCTGGTATTCTGCCTGGGGCTTTTTGCCTTCTGTGTCAGTACCGCTTCAGGGCTTTTGATGGCCAAATTCATGAACCTGTTCCTCAAGGTCAAGATCAATCCGCTGATCGGCGCTGCAGGTGTTTCAGCGGTACCTATGGCGGCGCGTTGTGTACATAAGGTCGGTTCCGAAGCCAACCGCCGCAACTATCTGCTCATGCATGCCATGGGGCCCAACGTTGCCGGGGTAATCGGCACCGTCGTGGCAGCGGCCATCTTTTTAAAAAATCTTGGATAATCAATCCGCATAAAAGGGAGAAAGCTCATGGCTGAATTGACATCACCTATCAATGGAAAAGTCTGGAAAATTCTGGTTGCCGTTGGCGACAAAGTTGAATTGGATGACGAAATGGTCATTCTGGAGGCTCTGAAGATGGAGACTCCCATTTATAGTGAAGAGAATGGTACCGTCTCTGAAATCAGGGTTAAAGAGGGAGATGCCGTTAACGAAGGTGATGTTCTTGTGGTTGTCACCTGATTCTTATATTCCGTTATCACCACTATCGTGCAGTAATCCGAAAGTGAAAGCGGCTCGTTACTTACTACGTACAGTTAGATTAAAGCAGTGTGAAAGGATTGTGTTATGACACGCAAACAGACACCGTTACGCCCTTATTTCGAAAAAATGGCCGATATCGGCAAGGCTCTGAGCGAAGGTGAAGTCCGTCGCTCCCAGGAAAACATCACGCTTGTTCAGGAACAGGAGCAGATTCTGGCTCTGGAGGTAGAACGGGTCAAAAACGCCGGCATCCCGGCCAAGAAGATCCATGAACGGGGGGGCATGACTATCTATGATCGTCTTGACTATCTGGTGGATGCCGGTACCTGGTCTCCCATGCACACCCTGTATAATCCTCGGGACAACGAAGAGGGATGTACCGGTGTCGTCAACGGTATCGGCAAGATCGAAGGGAAATGGGCGGTCATCATCGGTTTTGACAACAAGGTCATGGCCGGCGCCTGGATCGCCGGACAGTCTGAAAATATCCTTATGGTTACCGACATGGCCAAGCGCCTCAATGTACCGCTGGTCTGGCTGACCAACTGCAGCGGTGTCAAGATGATGGAGCAGGAGACCGTCTACGCCGGTCGACGATCCAGCGGCGCTCCGTTTTTTCGTCATGCAGACCTTAATCACCTCGGAATTCCGATTCTGAATGGCATCTATGGTACAAATCCGGCAGGTGGCGGCTATCAGGGCATCAGTCCTACTATACTTATCGCCCATGAAGGGGCGAACATTGCTGTGGGCGGTGCCGGCATAGTCGGCGGCATGAACCCCAAGGGGTATATTGATGCCGAAGCTGCCCGCGCGCTCATTGACGCTACCAAGAGTTTCAAGGCCAAAGATCCCGGTCGCGTGGAAACGCACTTTGACCATACCGCCTACTTCCGCGAGGTTCACGACACGGAAAAAGGCGTGCTGGATGGCATCAAGGATTATATGCGCATGATGCCGGCCTATGACCCGACCATGTTCCGGGTTGCAGTTCCTGCGCCGCCCAGGTTCCCGGCTGAAGACCTCAATATGATCCTGCCTGCCAATCAGAAGCGCCCCTACGATGCCTTACAGATTCTGGCACGCCTCACCGACAGCAGCGAGTTTATGGAATACCGCCCTGATTACGGCCGTGAGGTCTATACCGGCATCGCCAAGATCGACGGTTTTCCGGTGGCTTTCATCGGCAATCGTCAAGGGGTCTTCCCCGGCTATCCTGAATATGCCAACGGCACGTACCCTGCGGTGGGTGGCAAGCATTATCGCCAAGGGCTCATCAAACAGGCCGAGTTTGTTACACTCTGCGGACGTGATAACCTGCCGATCGTCTGGATGCAGGATACCACCGGCATTGACGTCGGCGATCTGGCCGAGGAAGCCGAACTTCTCGCTCTTGGCCAATCGCTGGTCTACTCCATTGAGCAGACTGATCTCTCCATGATGTGCGTTGTCCTTCGCAAGGGAACCGCTGCTGCCCATTACATCATGTGCGGCCCCCAGGCCAACAACAATAACGCCTTTACGCTCGGCACCCCGTTGACTGAAATCTATGTCATGCACGGGGAGACTGCCGCTGCGGCCGCATATGCACGGCGCCTTGTCAAGGAAGACGAAGCGGGCAACGACCTGACCCCTACTCTGGATAAAATGAATCAGATGATCCAGGATTATCAGGAAAAATCTCGTCCAGCCTACTGCGGCAAGACCGGTTTTGTTGATGAAATTGTATCGCTGACCGCCCTGCGCAAGTACATACAGGCCTTTACGGGGGCTAACTATCAGAACCCAAAGTCAATCACGCCTGTTCACCAGATGCTGCTGCCGAGGATCATCAAAGGGTAATCGTGAAAGAGAGTTTTTTAAATAACGACTCAGCCAAATATATCTAGCGGGGTAAGCGTATGAGCAAACATAAAAAACCACTCGGTCTCACCGAAGTCGTACTGCGTGACGCCCATCAGTCACTCTTCGCCACACGTCTGCGTCTGGATGACATGCTTCCCATCTGCGACAAACTCGACCAGGTCGGCTACTGGTCCATAGAGATGTGGGGAGGGGCCACATTCGACTCCTGTATCCGTTTTCTTGGCGAGGATCCCTGGGTCCGCCTCCGGGAGCTGAAAAAGGCAATGCCCAAAACACCGCAGCAGATGCTGTTCCGGGGACAGAATATTCTCGGATACCGTCATTATGCCGACGATGTGGTGGAAAAATTCGTGGAGCGGGCGGCGGTCAACGGCATCGATGTGTTCCGGGTGTTTGATGCCATGAACGACCCGCGCAACCTCGAAACAGCTGTCAAGGCGGTGATCAAGCAGGATAAACACGCCCAGGGAACCATGTCCTACACGGTCAGCCCTGTTGATACCATACCCAAGTGGGTCGATCTGGCCAAGCGTATCGAAGACATGGGGGCGCACTCCCTCTGTATCAAGGATATGGCCGGTCTGCTCTCCCCCTACGTCGCCTATGAACTGGTCAAAAAACTCAAAAAGGCGATTAATATCCCGATCCATATGCAGTGCCATGCTACCACCGGTATGTCTACCGCCACCTATGTCAAAGCCATCGAGGCCGGTGTTGAAAATGTTGATACCTCCATCTCCTCCATGAGTATGACCTATGGCCACTCGGCAACCGAATCTCTGGTAGCCATCATGGCGGAGACAGAGCAGGCCACCGGAATTGATATGGTGAAACTGCAGGAGATCGCCGACTATTTTACGGTTGTGCGTAAGAAATATGCCAAGTTCGAAGGTTCACTGAAGGGTATTGATGCGCGCATCATCCTGGCGCAGGTTCCGGGCGGCATGCTGACCAACATGGAGAGCCAGCTGAAGGATCAGAATGCTGGTCACAAGATGGATCTGGTGCTTGCGGAAATCCCCCGGGTGCGCAAGGATCTCGGCTATATTCCGCTCGTCACCCCCACTTCGCAGATTGTCGGCAGTCAGGCGGTCATCAATATCCTGACCGGCGAGCGCTACAAGTCGATGACCAAGGAGACTGCTGCCGTTTTGAAGGGTGAATATGGCGCAACGTCTGCGCCGGTCAACAGAGAACTGCAACTGAAGGTTCTCGCCGGAACAGAGGCCATTACCTGTCGACCTGCCGACCTGATTGATGCCGAGATGGACAAGCTGACTGCCGAACTGCGTGCCCTTGGTACAGAGAAAAATCTTAAATTTGGAGATCACGAAGTTGAGGATGTATTGACCTATGCACTTTTTCAGCAGGTAGGTCTCAAATTCCTCGAACACCGCGACAACCCGGATATGTTCGAGCCGGTGCCTACCGGCGAGGAAGTCGCACCTAAAACGGCTGTTGCGACTCCTGCAGCCGCCGGCGGTGATGTTTATACCGTCACCGGCGGCGGCCAGACTTTTGTAGTACAGGTCGCCAAAGCGTCCGGCGCCGCTGCTGCCGCGGCTGCAGCTGTTTCTGCCGCAGGCGGGGCTCACATCACTGCTCCGGCCGCTTCAGCAGTATCCCACAACGACATAGTTTCACCACTGGCCGGCAACGTCTGGAAGATTGAGATTGAGCCGGGTCAACAGGTGCAGGAAGGTGATCTTCTCCTGATCCTTGAGGCGATGAAGATGGAAAACGAAATCTTTGCTGACCGGGACGGTGTTGTCGGTACGATTCATATCGAGGAGGGGAACGCTGTCGTTATCGGCCAGCCGTTGGTAACTCTGCTGGGTGCTGCTGATGCGTTTCAGGCGGCAGCGGCAGTCTCTGCGCCCGCCGCTTCTGCCGCACCGAAAAACGGCGTTGCAGCGCCGCTGGCCGGCAACATCTGGAAGATTGAGGTTGCCGTCGGTCAGCAGGTGCAGGAAGGTGATCTGCTCCTGATTCTTGAGGCGATGAAGATGGAAAACGAGATCTTCGCCGACAGGGACGGAACCATCGGCCAGATCCTCATACAGGAAGGGAATGCCGTCACTATCGGTGATCTCCTTCTGACTATCGAGTGACAGATAATGCCTTCAGCGGACAAACATTCTGATCCGGTTCATGACCACTACTGCTCGCAGGATCTGGGGACGAGAATTCTGTCTGCCCTGTCAACTGCCGGCAAGGATCCTGACAGACTCTCATACGATGATCTTGCCGCAATCGACGAATTTCATATCCGTGGCCGTAAGGCTACCATCGACCTCGCCCGGGATCTCGGTCTTGATAAAAACATGCAGATTCTGGATGTCGGCTGCGGCCTGGGCGGCGCGGCGCGATATCTCGCGAAAGAATACGGCTGCCGCGTCACCGGTCTCGACCTGAGTGCGGATTTTTGCCGGGTAGCGGCCGACCTTACCGGACGGCTCGGACTTGACGATCTAGTCTCCTTTCAGCAGGGAAATGCAGTCAATATACCGTTTTCTGATGCTTCGTTCGATATAGTCTGGACTCAGCACACGGCCATGAATATCCGGGATAAATCTGTATTCTACCAGGAAATATGGCGGGTATTGAAACCGGGTGGACGGCTCGCTCTGTACGATATCCTTGCCGGGCCGGGCGGGGAAGTTTATTTTCCGGTCCCCTGGGCCCGGGAACCTTCGATCAGTTTTCTGCAGACAGCGAAGCAGTTGCTGAAAAGGCTTACGGATACCGGGTTTGAAATGCAGGTGTGGCGGGATGTAACTGAGTCGGGACGCTCCTGGTTTCGAAACCAGAGCGACAGGATCCGTCGAGACGGGCCCCCATCGTTTGGGCTGCAGCTCCTATTAGGGGATGACTTCCGCGCTATGGCACATAACCAGATGCTGAATCTTGAAGAAGAGCGGATTGCGCTGATCGAGGCTGTCGTACGGCGCCCCGCCGCTAATTGACATAATCAGCAGAGAAGTAGCACGTCTGGCGGCGATTGCCCCATTGAGGTTTGTATGAGCAGAGTAGCAAAAAAAATATCAGCCGGGCCCACCCTGATCGATTCTTCACTTGTGGTGAAGGGACGGGTCGCTCTATTGACCCTTATGCGCAATGATGTCCGTAACGCCCTGACCGGAACGTCCCTGATTCAGGATATTGTGCAGACGGTGCAGTGGGCAAATGCCGAATCCGCCCTTTCGGCGCTGATAATAACCGGAGACGGCACTGCTTTTTGCGCCGGCGGCAACGTCAAAGAGATGTCTGACCGGAGCGGCAGTTTTAGCGGATCGGCGATAAGTATTCAGGACGAGTACCGACGAGGTATTCAGCAAATTCCGCTGGCCCTGCACAAAGCGGAGATTCCGGTTATTGCCGCCATTAACGGCCCCGCAGTCGGCGCCGGTTTTGATCTCGCCTGTATGTGTGATTTGCGTATCGCCTCAACGCGGGCGCAGGTAGGGGAAACCTTCATCAATCTCGGTATCACGCCGGGTGACGGCGGCGCCTGGTTCATGCAGCGCCTGATCGGTTACCAGCGGGCCGCGGAGCTGACCTTTACCGGTCGCGTCATCAAGGCGGCAGAGGCGCTTCAGATGGGTCTGTTTCTTGAAGTTGTCGAACCTGAGCAACTCCTGCCGCGCGCATGGGAGTTAGCCGGCCAGATCGCCGCAAAACCTCCACTGACCGTGCGACTGACCAAACGGATGATGAAACTGGCCCAGCGGAGTGACCTGCCTGACTTTCTCGATCTGTGCGCCTGTTTTCAGGCAATGGCGCATCATACCGAGGATCATCATGAAGCGGTCAGTGCTTTCCTGGAGAAGAGAACGGGTAATTACCGCGGATATTAGCGGATGAGCCACGGCATTACGTGTAACGGACTGGAATATGGTTGAGGCAGACCGGGAGATTATCGATGTTCACTCGCACTGTTTTACCGGGCGATGGCATGCGGAAGAGGTTGCGCGGGGCCTGGAATCTCTTCGTAGTGCCGGCCTCCGGAAGATGGCGGTTCTGGGCCTGATAAACACGCAGCTTGACCGGAAAGCCATGTGGGGACTTGTCCCCGGCTATGTGGAAAACAGAGGTGATCCTTTCTTTAATGAAGCGGAAGATCTTCTTGAATTGACCCGTTTGACCGACCAGACCCTCATTCCTTTTGTTGATACCCGCCATCTGGCCGGAGATGTCTCGGGTGTGCTTCAGGGGTATGTCGAGAAAGGTTTCAAAGGAATCAAGGGCATCTATCTGGCAGATGCGGGAAACGATCTGGGCGTGCAAAGCGTACCCGATGCGCTTGGTATAACGCTCAAGCAGTATCATCAGCGGGAATGGGAAATTTTTTCCTTTGCCCAGAGCCATGATCTTCCGCTTGTCTATCACATGGATGCCCGTCGCCACGGAGATATTATGCAGGCTCTGCTGGATGATTTTCCCCGGGTGCGGGTTGATTTTGCCCATCTCGGCATCGGGCGCAAGGCGTTCCGCGCGATCATTGAACGGAATATGAACGTATATACCGATATTGCCGGCTTGCTGCCGCATATTCAGAAGGATCCTGTCGGTTACCGTGACTTCATTATTCACTATGCAGATCGGGTCTGTTTTGCTTCTGATGCATTGCTCTACCAGCCGGGAACAGTGCTGGCTTACATACAGGTGGTAAAGGACCTGCAGTTGCCGGAGGATATCGAGACCAGAGTTTTTTCAGGAAATCCCGTCAGGTTTTTGGGACGTGCCGTTTCTCGATAACAGCCGGTCGGGCGGCGGCAATAATTCGACGAGTGCACGGTGACTTGAAAGATGCATGGAAATATTGTGCTGCATTTAAAGCGGTAATTAAGTACTAGATTGCGTATATGGCTGGTCGTAACTGAAAAACTCTGCGTGAATGGCATGAATGTAATAATGATGAACAAAGATGAGGAGAGATAATATGAAAGAAGTCTACGTTGTAGAATCATTGCGAACACCGCTCGGTTCTTTTGGTGGTGTGTTGGCGGATGTTGAAGCTCCGCGGTTGGCGGCGACAGTTATCAAAGGGCTTCTGGAGCGCACGGGGCTTTCGGCTGATGTAATTGACGAGGTGATAATCGGTCAGGTACTGGCAGGCGGTACCGGTCAGGCTCCTGCCCGGCAGGCGATGCGCTACGCAGATCTGCCTGATTCTGTTCCGGCTTTGACCATCAACAAAATCTGCGGAAGTGGTTTGAAGGCCCTTATGCTTGGCGTCGGCTCAATTCGTCTCGGAGACGCCGAGGTCGTACTTGCCGGTGGTATGGAGAATATGTCTCTGGCCCCCTACCTGTTACCCAAGGGGCGCAATGGATACCGGATGGGTAACGGAGAACTGCTTGACCTGATGATTCATGACGGTCTGCTTGACCCTTACAGCAACAAGCATATGGGAGTGATTGCCGAGGCGACTGCCGAAAAATTTGGACTGACTCGTGAAGAGCAGGACGCTTTTGCTCTGAATTCCTACACCAAGGCTCGGAAAGCTGTCAAAGACGGCATCTTTGCGGATGAGATCGTTCCGGTGGTAAAAAAGGGCAAACAGGGTGACGTTGTTATTGGTGAGGACGAGGAGCCGTTCAAGGGTGACCCTGCAAAGCTGACCGGACTGCGGGCGGCTTTCAAAAAAGAGGGTACCATAACGGCCGGTAATGCCTCAACCCTCAACGATGGGGCAGGGATGACGCTTCTTGCCAGCGCAGAAGCGGTTAAAAAATATGGCATGAAACCCAAGGCCCGGCTGGTGGCCTATGCCACAAACAGCATGCATCCGGACCAGTTTGCCGAGGCTCCGGTCGGGGCAATCGAAAAAGCATGTGCCAAAGCCGGTCTGCAGATTGGCGACATTGATCTGTTTGAAATCAATGAAGCCTTCGCTGCGGTGACCATACTTGCCATCAAAACTCTGGGAATCGATCCGGAGAAGGTCAATGTGAACGGTGGAGCCGTTGCCATAGGTCACCCGTTAGGCGCCAGTGGCGCGCGTCTGGCCGCGACTCTGGTGCGGGAGCTGCACAAGCGTAAGCTGCGTTACGGGCTTGCCACACTTTGTATCGGTGGTGGTGAATCGGTAGCGGTTATTTTTGAAAGAATCCAGGGGGATATATGATCAGGAACGTTGGTGTTCTCGGTGCCGGACAGATGGGGAGCGGTATTGCTCAGGTTCTGGCCCAGCAGGAAATAAGCGTGATTCTGTTTGATATAGCCGAGGCGCAGTTGACCAGGGCGCGTGCCGGTATTGAAAAAAATCTGGAGCGGCTGGCCAAGAAGGAACAGTTGGACAGCGCCGCAATACCGATCATTCTGGGGCGGATACGTACCACCATGGTGATGGAGGATCTTGCCGATTGCGACATGGCCATAGAGGCGGTAACCGAAAAGGAAACACTCAAGCTCGATATTTTCAGAAAGCTTGATGGTATCTTGAAAACCGGGGCAATTCTGGCCTCCAATACCTCGTCGATCCCGATAACCCGCATCGCGGCGGTTACCGGTCGTCAGGACAAGGTAATCGGCATGCACTTTATGAATCCGGTGCCGGTTATGAAACTGGTGGAGGTTATTCGCGGCCTGGCTACCAGTGACGAGACCTTTGCCGCCACCGCTGCTCTGGTTGTGAAGCTCGATAAGGAGATGGCCGTCTCAGCGGATTATCCCGGCTTCATTGTTAACCGTATCCTGATCCCGATGATTAACGAGGCTGCGTATGCGCTTTTTGAAGGAATAGCCTCTGCCGAAGACATCGACAAAGGGATGAAGCTTGGCACCAATCAGCCGATGGGGCCGCTGACATTGGCCGATTTTATCGGGCTAGACACCTGTCTGGCGATCATGAACGTGCTGTACGAAGGGTTCAAGGATTCGAAGTATCGCCCCTGCCCACTGCTGGTAAAGATGGTCGAAGCCGGTTTCCTCGGCAAGAAAACGGGTCGGGGCTTTTATACCTACTGATTGTCAACGATAAGAAAAAACGAGAAAGGCAAGGACAGCTATGGAAGCTACACGTGAATTATACTGGAATATCGGACATGGAATACCGGTGCTGCTCCCTATGTACCTTTTTACCTTCGCTGCCTTGGGGTTCCTTGTTCGAAGCTGCCTGCAGCGAATGAGTATCTATCGGCAGGGCAAGCCGCTCAACCGGTTTGACCAGACCGCTGTGCGCATCGGTGAACTGGTCAAAAACGTACTGCTGCAAGGCAAGGTCCTGTTGGTCAAAGGACCGGGATATGCCCACGCCCTGTTTTTCTGGGGATTCGTCCTGCTGTTCATCGGCACCTGTTTTGTGGCTGCCCAGGCTGATTTTACCGATCTGCTGTTTGGGTATCGTTTCCTTTACGGCAACTTCTACAAAGTATTTTCCCTGGTGCTTGATCTGGCCGGTCTGGTTGCCGTTATCATGCTATCCGGGCTGTTTGTGCGCCGGTATATCGTGCGCCCTAAGGGGCTGGAATCCGGCCGTGATGACGCAATCATGCATGGCCTGCTGTTTGCCATTCTCATCACCGGTTTTGTTATTGAAGGTGCACGGATGGCGGTGACTGAACTTCCGAACAACATGGGGCTGGCGATCTGGTCTCCGGTCGGCCTTCTTTTTGCCAACGTCCTGGCCGGTATTGGGGAGGCGACGCTGCGTGCCCTACACCAATCCCTGTGGTGGCTGCATTTCTTCCTGGTCATCGGTTTTATCTGCTCAATTCCATTCACCAAATTCCGGCATATTTTTACGACCTCTGCCAACTTCTTTTTTACCGATCTTGGCCCAAAGGGCTCACTGGTGACGCTTGACATGGAAGGCGATGCTGAAAGTTTCGGCGTCGCCCACCTCAAGGATCTAACCTGGAAAGATATCTACGATACTGATGCCTGCACCAAATGCAAACGCTGCCAGGACCGCTGTCCGGCTCATCATACCGACAAACCGCTCTCTCCCATGAAGGTGGTCAACCAGTTGGGCGAGATTGCCTGCAGCAATCCCGAGGCCGGTCTGATCGAGACGGTGAGCAAGGACGCCCTCTGGTCCTGCACCACCTGCCGGGCCTGCCAGGAGATCTGTCCGGCAGCCATTGAACAGGTTAATAAAATCGTTGATATGCGCCGCAATATGGTGCTGATGGAAGGCGAATTCCCCGGCGATGAAGTCATGAAGGCCATGGAAAATGTTGAGGTCAACGGCAACCCTTTCGGTATGGCCTACGCTTCTCGCGGTGACTGGGCCAGCGGGCTGCCGGTCAAACAACTGTCAGAAGATTCAGATGTAGACATCCTCTATTTTGTCGGCTGTTATGCCTCGTTCGACAAACGCAATATTAAAGTCGCCGCCAGCTTTGTTCAGCTCTGTGCCGCTGCCGGTATCAAAGTCGGCATCCTCGGCAAGGAGGAAAAATGCTGCGGCGAACCGATGCGCAAGATGGGTAATGAGTACCTGTATCAGACCATGGCTGCCGAAAACATCGAGACCATCAAGTCGTACGGGGTGAAAAAAGTTGTTACTGCCTGTCCGCACTGCTTCAATACACTGAGTAAAGATTACCGTGATCTGGGCTTTGCTGTGGAGACTGAACATTACACTACGTTCCTGAATCGACTGGTGAAAGAGGGCAGACTCAAGATCAAGTCCGACAGTTTTGATTGCACCTATCATGATTCCTGCTATATCGGCCGCTACAACGACATTTACCGGGAACCGCGGGCACTGCTTTCGGCAGCCGGTGCGACGGTTCGTGAAATGGAGCGGTGTGAGTCCGAGAGCTTCTGCTGCGGCGCCGGCGGTGGGCGGATCATGGCAGAGGAGAAACTGGGAAGCCGGATCAGTGAAAGCCGGGCCAAAATGGCTGCCGCAACCGGATCAGATCTGCTTGTTTCCAACTGCCCTTTCTGTCTGACCATGTTCGAGGATGGTATCAAGGGGGCTGAGTTGGAGGGAACGCTGGTCCCGCGTGATATTGCAGAAATTCTGCTTGAAAAACTGGAGGTCTGAAATACGTATCTTGATGTTGACATTGTGTAACAAGTTGCTCTGTTGGAGATGTAGTACAAAATAAAAAAGTGAAGCGAGGTTACGCTCGCGGGAGAAGTCAATGAACATTCATGAGTACCAGGCTAAAGCTATTTTGAGGAAATTCGGCGTACCGGTTCCTGACGGTCACGTAGTTTACAACAGCGCCGGGGCGCGCGAATGGGCGAAGCGCCTGGGTGACGGTCCCTGGGTTGTCAAAGCCCAGATCCACGCCGGCGGCAGAGGTAAAGGTGGCGGTGTCAAACTTGCCCGCACCACCGAC
>JAQTZV010000035.1 GCA_028687585.1 Desulfuromonadaceae bacterium
AGCAAACACAAAACCAAGAAGCCACTGTGTGGACAGGCACGGGAAGGCTTCTCTTGAAAAGAAATAATCACTTTCGGGTGTGTTTCATTTTAACATCCCGGTCTTTCATGAAACTTTTGACACTATCCGTTAGTTGACAATTTCAGTTACTTTATTAACAGTCATAGCTTGTATGACTAGCTCCTACCACGAAGCATGGGTTGAGGTTCACATTGCTCCTTGTCAGGACAGTACGTGCACTCTTCCAACTGATGTTTCGGAACTTCATCCCAGGAAGTGTTTGAAAAACCGGAGCGGGTATAGAACGGAACCGCTTCGCCACGTGCCACTAAAATGGTGGACTTATCAGCCGGCAATACCTGATTCATAAGATGGCGCCCCACCCCTTGACCGCGATATTTTTCAGCAACAACAATCGGACGGACCAGAACTTTGTCCTGACATTCTTCAAGGCGGACACACGCCATAATCCCTTCCTGGCCAATGAGAAGCGAAAATTCCTCAACTGGAATGGCGGAGCAGTCCATATCATTCGCAGCAAGCAATGCCATGAGCTCTTCCCGGTCTTCAGCGCCAGCAGTTCGCACTACTGTCTTTGCCAGATCAACAGCTTTATAAACCCAACAGGGAATTGAGCGAAAACTCCATTGTCCAAGGATGGGGTCGCACAATTTGGTATCGGCCGAGGTTAGAACGTTAGCATTTGCCTCCCACATGCCGCCCAGTTCCGGTTCAGCCGCAGGCTGTTCGGGGTACCACCATCCAAGTTCCACACTCACTGCGTTAGGAAACATATCAACCAGCAATAACCTGTGCCTGATACGCCCCTGCGCCGTCTCAATCAAGATTGAGTCTCCATCATTCAGTCCGAATGAATGTGCGGTTTCAGCGCACATTTCCGCATGAGGTTGGGGATGCCGGTTGCGCAGACTTTTCACCTGCCGGAATTCTGAGGAATAGTAGGGTTGTTTTCGTACACCGGTAATCAACATAAGATCTTTTTCTACATCAACATGAGGAGCGTTGACGTATGCAGGCAAAGGGTCGTGCCCTGCCTCTGCCAGCAGCCGGGAATACAGTTCAATCTTCCCGCTTGGTGTGGCAAAACCTTGATACTTGTATTTCATATAGACCGGTTCCGGGGCATAGAGGCCGACTTCACGAAACTCATCCCACGTGGTTCCCGCGGGAGAGAGCACATCATTCATGGCGTTTTCGAAAGAGTCCCACGGCCAGTATTCCTTCTGCCCGCAGCGCTTGCCCAACTCCATCCAGAATGCGAAATCTGACCGACGTTCATACATCGGATCGATAGCCGGACCGCCACCGTACATGATATTGGCCACTCCGCCATTCATCTGCACGACTGACTGCTCGAATCCGCCCGTAACCGGAAGAACGTAATCTGACAGCATTGCCGTCGGAGTCATGAACTTCTCTAGGTTGACCAGCAGGTCGAGCCCCTTTATTGCCTGATAGACCTGCTTCGTATTCGCCTGACACAGGAGTGGATTGCTCGCCATGCAGATCAAGGCACGGATCGGATACGGCTTCCCTGTTATCATCGCCTTCCAGGCAAGATCGGGATGGGTTGATGTCATATAACGTGCCGGCAATTGTTTGCCGTGAAGCATGGTTGAGCGCAGCATCTTCTCGTAACCATCATGCCGTTGCAGCGGGAATAGTCCTGCTCCTAGTTTTTTGTTTTTTTGCTCGTTGGACAACATATGGCTCAACTCAAGTTCCACTTCGGGAATAAAGTCAGAACGATCATTCAGCAGCGAACCACCAGGAACGTCTATATTTCCGGTAACTGCACGCAACAGGGCAATTGACCGGAGGGTTTGGGTGCAATTGAACCCGCTTTGATCGATTCCCAGACCGGTAAATATCGACGCAGGCTTCGCAGTAGCGTACTGCCGGGCAATTGTGAAAATCTGCTCTTCAGGGATGCAGGTAATGGAGGAAACTTTGACAGGAGGATATTCCTTCACCCGCTCACACAAAGCTTCAAATCCTGAGCACCAATTTTTGACAAACTGCTCGTCAAACAGATTCTCAGTGATTATGATATTGAGCATACCGAGGGCCAGAGCTCCATCAGTTCCCGGCCTGAGGGATACCCACGTATCAGTTAATCGAGCTGTTTCGGTCCGGCGGGGATCAATGGCAATGATGTTGCCACCCTGCCGGGAATAGTCCTTAAGATTTTCCCAGAACATGGACCGATCCGACTCGGCGGGATTAATACCCCAGAGGATCACGCATTTTGTGACCTCGGGATTCAGTTCGTCATCGATGGGCCAGCCGCAGGTAAGAGTGTTCACCCAGATGCGGGGGTTCCAGCAGACTATGCCCATACCAATGTTGTTGGGGGACCCCCAGAGGTTGAGAAAGCGGTGCATGGGCCAGTAAATCGTATGTGGTGCACTGATGCAGGTGGCCAAGGATTCGGCATTGAAACGAACCTTCAAATCAAGGAGACGCTCAGCGATTTCAGACAATGCCTGATCCCAGGATATGCGCTCCCAGTCGCCGCTCCCCCGAATTCCAACACGTTTCATCGGATAGTTGATACGGCCAGGATGGTCCAGTATTTCCTTGTTGGCGGCAAAACGCCGGCACCTGCCCATAATCGCCTGATCGTAGGGATAGCGGTCAGTATCAGGTTTGATCTGGGCAATCGCCCCATCTTCAGCCATAGAAACCTTGGCTCCGCAGAAATATCCGCAGAGCTGGCAGTTCGCCTTACGCACATCGGCCATGGCGATTCCTCCCACCGTGCGGATAGACACGCTTACCGCTGCCGTCCGTCAGATGATAGACACAAAACGGAATGGATGTACCGTCGGTAACGGTGACCGCCAGATTACAGCCGCGGGCACGCTCCAGATCCATAGTCCAGGCATCCATGTATTCCATGATCAGGATGGGGAGAGTGCAGACCGTATCAGGGTTTTCAGCCAATCTAGCAATGATGTCCTGGAAAGCGGCCCCTTGAGGACTGCTCCGGTCGATGAGGCGCCGATATTCGTCTTCACCCAATTGCCGGGTGAATGGTTCAAAGTTGTCAGCCGTGCCAATGAGGACTGTGGAGCCATAACAGAGAGGGTGACTGCTCCCGACCGGCCAAAAATCATCCACTGTGATTTTTCCATCACTCTGTTCTGCAATAAGGCCCGCCACATCTGCAATAGAGAGGTGTTTCACGTTCTGGACGGTAAACCTGCCCGATACAAATGCCGGCTGCAGTGCCAAACCTTTTATAGCATCAGGATTAGCCATACAAAATTTGATGAGATCACCAAGTTCATGATCATTTACACCCTTGACGATCGCAACGGAAAGGATGACCGGAATGCCTACCTGAGCGCAGTTATCAATAGCCTGCATTTTAATTCCCAAGAGATCACGACCTCTCAGCTGTATCGTTGTTTTCGGCGCTAAACCGTCGAATTGAAGGTAGACATTTGTAAGTCCGGCCTTTTTGAGGCTCCGCAGATACTCAATATCAGTGCCGATAACCAGCCCGTTTGTATTGAGCTCAACGGCTTCGAATCCGATCTGCCGGGCCATCTCGAAGATCTGCGGCAAATCCTCGCGTATGGTCGGCTCGCCACCTGTTATCTGGATGGGCAGATTCTGCCCATCGAAACGAAGGATCGACTCGAACATGTGCCGCAACTCATTCATTGTTGGATCCGCAGGGATGTCGCCATCGAACATGAAGCAGACGGGGCAGGCTAAATTGCAGCGCCAGGTTACTTCCACTTCCGGTAGAGTGATGCTCCGTTCATGCCCCGGGCAGAGTCCGCAATCATGGGGACAGCCTTTGGTTGATGCGGTTTGAGGAGTACGGGCGACTGCCGGCACAGCCATCCCGGAATACCATTTGTACCGCTGAGCATCAGGCCAGATATAGACATCGAAAACGCCATGTTCAGGACATTCCTTATGCATGCGAACTTCGGCATCACCGGTTTCATAGATGACCGCCGGCAGCTGCACCAGACAGGTCGGGCAAACGCTCTCCGTTTTCCGGATTATGGTGTGGCCGGCAACAGTCATCCTATTCTGCGCCTCTCATCCAGGACAAAATCCGCGTTGTAACCACCCACCTCATCTTTGTTTGCCAGCACGAACACATAAAAAAGCGTAGCGGCTGCAGAGGCTGCCGCAGCCGCAATGACGATAAGTATGGCCGGTGAGTGAACGTCTACATAGAGAGTTGCCGCGTACACAAAGTAGATTTGTATAAGGATGACGACCGCTGAATAGACTGTTTTTATCTTCGTGGAAATTGGCATGGCTACAGTAACCCCTCTGTGATCCTCTCACGCTTCATTTGACCGTAATTCCCATTCTGGGTGATGCTTCTGCCGATTGGAGCAACCATGATGTGCACAAACTTGCTGAAAGGGATGTAAGCGAAGAATGCCACCGTGACCGTGGCGTGAAAGGTCCAGACGGCCGCTGCAGCATTAGAACCGGAAAGATGCAGATTCTGTAAGACCGGTGCGAGGTTACCGCCGATAAATGAATAGGAGATAAAAGGGTCGTTCGGCTCTATCGAGAGACGAAAAGCCTCCGTCAGAAATCCGGTCAGCGTCACCACCCAGAGCAATACGATCAATTTGATATCAATCAGGGTGCGTTCCTGCTTAGCAAATATGATCCGGTGAATCAGCCCTGCCGTAAGCCCCAGGAGCAGTACGGCCCCGCTCAGTTCCATGCAAAACTTCAGGAACGCACGCCCAGGGCCGCTGATAAAATACTCGTAATGGAGATAATGATGCATGTAGTGACCAAAGACCGTGTAGATGCAGTCAAAGAAAAAGAGAACCATGAAGCCGAAAAAGATCAGGGAGTGACGCGACCAGAGAAATGTGGATCTGTTTTTTATCCGGTTCTGCATCACAGCTTCATTGATGATGGTAGACACCTCCGGCATTGTCACGACCGGGTCTATGGCACCATTTACTTCCTGCACCCGCCTGTTTACCCAGACGATGTAGTAGATCTTCAGAAAGACGTTCTTATAGGCGCCGATCATGAACAGCGTGCTGGCAACTATAATGAGAGACCAGAAGTAGGTGAATTTATCCATGGTTACTTCTCCTCATGCCCCAGTATCACCTCGGCCTGCTTGTCATAGGAAAGACGCTCCGCCACAACCTGCTTGGAACGCAGTACCAGGTCTTCGATTCTCCCTGAGACGATGGCTTGCTGCGGGCAGATCTCCTCACAGGCCCGCTTGATTTTGCCGACAGGGCGCTCTTCACAGAAAGTGCACTTCTCCATCCGCCCCTTTACACCCATTTGCGGAGCACCAAAGGGACAGGCCCACAGGCAGAGCATACAGCCGACACAACGACTCTGGTCAACGGTGACACCGCCTGAATCTTCTTCTTTACTGATGGCCTGTCGAGGGCAGGCCTTTTTACAGGGTGCTTCTGCACAGTGCATGCAGGCAAGTGAAGCATTAACCCCGGTAACCTCTGGGTAGGTGCCGCGGGTGAGACAGGAGACGTTACGCCACTTTACCGTCTGGACCGCGTTATTCCATACTTGGCAGGCTACCTCACAGGCGCGGCAGCCGATACATTTTTCCTTGTCAAAATAAAAGCCGTATTGAGACATTTCGCTCACCTATATCTTTCTGATGTTTACCGTGCATTCATTGAAGCTGATGCCGCCGGAAACAGGATTCATTCTGGTTTCGAACAAGGGATTGATATGCGTCCCTTTGCCTCTGGCGAGAGTGCCGAAGCGCCGCCCGAATCCGTGACCATGTGGAACGCGTGCGACACCTGGCTGCACTGCCTCGCTGACCTTTGCCGATATGGTCGCCGAAGCCTGGGGAGAAGAAACTTCAACCCGGTCGCCATCGGCTATTCCCAGGCGACGAGCGTCATTGGTGTTCAGCTCCACCCAGTTTTCGCTGACTATCGACATAAGGTAGGGATTGTTCTGGGTATGAGTACCGCAATGATACTGCATCTTGCAGTTGATCAGTTGGAACGGGTATTCGGCATCCGGCTTGATCCGGTGCTCTTCGCTAAATCCGGGCAAAGGGCTGTAGCCCATCTCTTCAAACAGGTTTGAATAGATTTCGAATTTTCCGGAAGGTGTTGCAAGACCGCCATCGGTCTTGAATTTGTGATAGCGGAGCTCACCCTCCCAGACCCCTTTCTCTTTCAGTTCCTCATAGGTTACCGGCAGGAATGCAGTCTGCTTGCGAGCCCAATCTTCCCAGCTGTTCCACTGGAAGTACTCCCCGTAACCCATTTTTTCGGCAAGACCTTTCATGATTTCATAGAGCGGCTTCGACTCGCCCAGCGGTTCGATCGCAGGCTGGGCAAAGACCACCTGAGGTCCAGCCCATAGACTCTCCCGAACTTCGGCACGTTCATAGGTAGAAGCCTCGGGGAGTACGAACTCCGACAGTTGCGCCGTCTCGCTCATGTAGATATCGATTGTTACGGATAAATCGACCGCCGCCATCATTTTTTCGAACAGGCGGGTATTGGGATCGCTCTGGGCCGGGTTGCAGATATGAAAAAACAGAGACTTTACCGGGTACGGGTTCCCTTCCAGTACCGCTTCCGGCAGAAGCTGGGTCGGCATGTCCGGGGCCAATGGGTACCCCATGGCGGATCCCAGCGGAAGCTGCTCCGTTGCTGTTATCGCCTCTTCGGGAATGTCGACCGGCATGTCGAGCGGGGCAAGCTCTTTTAGGATGAGGTTGCCCGGACCGTCAATATTACCGGTAATCACATTGAGCGCAAAAACAGTGCGTAATGCGTCAAGGCCCGTGGTGTAGTTCACTAGCCCTTTCAAGCCATCCATAAGTGCCGGCTTGGTCAATGCAAATTCGTCGGCAACCGCGATGATGGTCTCCCTTGAGATACCGGTAATAGTTTCAGCCCATTTGGGTGTATATTCATTTGACAGGACATGCTCGGCAAACTCGCTGAATCCGTGCACCCACTCATCACAAAAGGCCTGATCATAACTTTTAGTTTCAATGATGTGGTAAGCCATGGCGAGCGCCAAAGCCCCGTCGGTACCCGGCTTGATCGGCAGCCAAAGATGAGCCTTTTCCGCCGTGCGGCTCCGGTTGGGATCCACAACTACCAGACGACAGCCCTTCTTCATTGATTCAAGAAGCTCACGATTTTCGTGCAGGGCTTCGTTGGGACCGAACGGGTCTGCACCCCACAACATGACAAAGCGGCTGTTCGCATAATCCTTGACCGGAAGAGGATGGGCGAAAGTTTCCAGGGCAGCCAGTCGTCGATCCTGATCGCAGGCTGCGCCATGACCAGAGAGATTGGGTGTCCCGTAGAGTTCTCCAAACAGCTTGTGCGTGAAGGTTTCGTTTGAATCAAGATGCCAGAGGTAGACGAGTGATTCCGGTCCGAATGCATCTTTGTTTGCTTTCAGTCGCGCAGCTATCTGGGTCAGCGCGTCGTCCCAGCTGATCCGCTCATGTACGCCCTGACTGTTTCTCTTCATCGGATACAGCAGGCGGTCAGAATCGCGACTTGAGTGAATACTGGATATGCCCTTTACGCACCTAGAGGTAGCATTTACTGCATATTCATTACCCCGAACGTATTCGACCCTGCCATTTTTTACAAAGTTCTCAGTAGGACAATGCCACGGGCAGATCATGCACACGCCCGGAACCGTTTTAGTACCCCTGATCTCGTTAATCACATCACGCGTCATCTGTTCCGCCATAAATCTTCCCCTTCGGCGCTTAAAATATTAGATACCTGACAATGTCATTCGTAATCCGTCATACGCCAGATTTACCCTGCCATCATATTTTGCGATCTCTCGTTCAAGGCGTTGGTTTGTCACCTGCTCGCTGTAGTGCATCGAAAGATGAGTCAAATATAATTTTTTCACATTTAATTCACAGCCGACATCTATTGCCTGTTGAACAGTGTGATGCTGATTCGGATACCAGTTTTCTCCATAGAACGTTGCATCCAGAATCAACCTATCTATTTCTTTCAGTATCGCCTTAGTTTGATCAGGCAATGGTCCGGTATCCGGAATGTAGGCAACTTTGAAGCTTTTGTTTGCCATCAGGAACCCAAATGTGCCTGGCGAATGCGATACACGTAACCCGGTAATGGAAAATCCTGATAAACAGAGGGGCTGCTCCGGCTCAATGATGGTTATATCCAACCATTCAGCCATTGAACCATGTGACTGCTCCAACTGCTCCATTGTATCCCTGCTCATAAATGCCGGTATTCTGCCCTTGAGATGAAACTTCGCATATATTTCTAAATCGCCCAGCCCTGAGACGTGATCATGATGTGAATGCGTGAGAAACAAGCCGTCTATGCGTTTTATCTTCTCGCGCAGGAGCTGGCTCGATATCTCCGGAGGCGCATCAATCAAATAATTATTTGCACCCGCAATCAGAACGGAACATCGTGTACGCCGAAACTGTGCTGATGCGTGTGCTTCGACACAAACCGGGCAGTCACAATAAAAAACCGGTACTCCGTTGCCTGCACCTGTTCCCAAAAACAGCAATTCCATATAACGGCACCTTAATTAAATGGGAAGAATCTCACCGCAACTTTTGCATACGTTATTTACCGGCAGTTCAGCCAGCTCCTTTGTAACCAGGTCAACCATTTCTTGAGTTATTTTCCCCCCTGACATCGGCCTTGCCTGCTTGAGAGTCATATTCATAGCTTGTTTGAAGCGGGGATCACCTGTCATGACAGAACAGTATTTTTCAAGGATTACTTTACCGTTCTCATTGGCCATGATCTCAGACATTGCTGATTCAATTGAAAGCGGCAGCGGATTCATTTCTTCACACTTGGGACATCTAACCAGTCTTTTTTTTACCGATACGGGCCTGAAACACATATTGAGTACTCCTTTTCCTGGATTATTACTGCATTTTTAAGTGACACTTTTTAGTTAACTTTTTTATAACAGTTTTTTGCATGCACTGTCAAGCATTTTTGACGCTAAATATATTACTAAAAAGTGACTTTATTTTCGGATTTGTCGTGGTGTTCCATATGTTCTTACAGAGCGCACATATAGGTATTTAGGGGGATTTAAACAGGTTGCGAGGGACGAAGAAGCGCTTTATTCATCAATAGTATAACAGTTGTTCACTATTCACTTCTTAGCTGTTTTTAAAAACCAGGTCAGCGTTATAGGAACTTCTGGACAAAGGACTCGAACTGACACCTTTGAAGCCGAGAGACTTTGCAAAAACGGCCCAAACATTAAACTCCTCAGGAGATACATAACGTGCCATGGGAATATGCTTTGAGGAAGGTGCCAGATATTGCCCGAGAGTCAAATTTGTGCATCCGGCGAGTAAAAGATCATGCAGAGTTTCCATAACTTCATCATTCGACTCTCCTAAGCCAAGCATTAACCCGGACTTGACAGGAAGGCCATGAGCAGCTGCCTGCTTCAAAACGTCTAATGAGCGACGATAATTTGCTTGGGGCCGAACCAGTGGGGATAGTCGTAAAACGGTTTCCATGTTGTGATTAAACATATCTGGACTTGCTTGACATACGCTTTCTATCGACTGCACATTGCCTCTGAAATCCGGTACGAGAACTTCAATACGGGCTGTCGGGCAAACCGCCCTAATACATTCAATGGTTTGTACAAACTGTTCTGCGCCACCATCAAGCAAATCGTCCCTGGTTACTGATGTAATGACAACATAATCTAGTGTCATTTTTTTTACTGCCTTAGCGACACGACCAGGTTCGTCAGGATCGGGTGATACGGGAGTCCCGTGTTCTACGGCACAGAACCGACAGTTCCGGGTGCAATAGCGACCCAGTATCATAAAGGTTGCCGTACCCTTGCTGAAACATTCGCCAAGGTTGGGGCATTGAGCTCTTTGACAAACCGTTTCAAGATGCAGTGACTGGGCAAGTTCCGTTACTGCATTTGTATCTGAATCTCGTTGTGCAGGTATCCTCAACCAGTTTGGATGGCGTTCATTTTCGGCTCTGGAATATCCAAATGATTTTTTGAAATTTTTCACTATATTCTGTTTTATATGCTCACTATTCTGCTGCTCACCCCGTTCATTATTGATTGAAGTAATTGTTTGGCCGGGTATTCCACAGGGGTTAATCAAGTTAAAATTAGAGACATCCTCATTCACATTAAGCGCTATTCCGTGGTAGGCGACCCATTTTTTAACAGCAATACCAATACTGGCTATTTTTCCGTTATTGACCCAGACACCAGGCATACCAGGTCTTAGTTCCGGTTTTAATTTGAGATCCATTAGTACAGAGGAGATAACATTAAGTAAGGTCTGTACGTACCAATGCACGTCCTTATTGCTGAGCTTGAGAATGGGATATGCTACAAATTGCCCAGGACCGTGAAATGTGGTCTTGCCACCTCGATCACTGCGACAGACTTGTATGCCTTTTTGCCGTAAGAACTCCTCGGAAACATAAATGTCACTAAAATTGCCACTTTTCCCGATGGTAATCACAGGAGGATGGGAAACAATCAAAAGACGATCAGGTGCATTGTCTGCAATCCTTTCTTGAACAAATCTCTTTTGAATTTCGAAACAATCCTGGTACTCCATTATTCCTAAATCAATAATTTCAATATCGGCAGGATGGGTTTTCATAATTGAGCATCAATTCGGGTCATTGAGAGGTAGAGATGTTTTGATATATGACAGTGCCTCTCTCATAAGCCCGGAGATTGTTTTATTGGTCGTAGCGCAAGCAATACAAATTTCTTTACGTTCCTCATCAGTCAAACGAATAGAAATAATATTATAGCGTGGATGTTCTTTATAACCGCCCATATCTGTACAAATCACCTTTCCTAATGTTTTCCTGAACACATTTGTGTTGAAGATGTTGTCTCCGAAAAATTTCCTTTCAATACAAAGCCGGCGGGTTGTCCAAAAATTGCCCGAGAAACAAGAGTTTTTGCGATCTGGATTTTAAATGCGTTTTTACTCAGCGGTTTGGCTTCTCGTATTGCAAATTCACCTGCTTGGCGTGAGACTTCAACATCAAGCCGACACCCTCTGAGAAATTCTTCTGCTTCAAGCGCTCGATGGGGATTGTGTGCTACCGCACCAAGAACAATACGGGCATCAGTACAGATTCCATCCTCCAAGGTAATGAGTGAAGCAACACTGACAATGGCAAAGTCGATGGGGGTTCTGAGGGCGAATTTGGAGAAAGATTGCGTCACTGTGCCAGTAACCGCAGGAATAAGAATTTCTCTGACAATTTCAGTTCGTTGAAGCAGGTTCTCTATGGGAGTGTAAAAGTCTCTGACCGCAATCTGCCGTTCCCCTTGAGGGCCGACGACAACCAGTTGCGCATCGTAGAGAGCCAGGGCAACCGCCGTATCCGACGGGCAAACGGCAAAGCATTTTCTACCGGCAAAGATAGCGTGATTTCTGTTGTCGCCATTTACTGCAAGACAGGGACCATTGCCTTTTCTGGCGCAATTGATCGGGCCTCCAATGTGGCGCGGATAGCGATAATAGCAACAGCGCACATCCTGGCAAAGGTTACCGCCGATTGTGGCTACATTTCTAATCTGTGGGCCGGCAACGGCATGCGCCGCCTCGGCAAGTGCTCCATAGCGTTCTCTAAGTAATCGGGATTCCGATAAGACAGAGAGTTTGGTCAGGGCTCCGATCCGCAAATGCCCCTTTTCTTCCTTGATATATTCGAGTCCCTTGATGGACTTGATATTGATGACAGCTTCAGGATATTCGGGGAGGAATTCATCTTTGAGTGCCCCGAAAAGCTCGGTGCCCCCGGCGTTGAGTCGGGCTCTGCCGTCGAATTGCACCAGTGCGGCAATCGCCTCAGAGACTGTTCTGGCATTCAGGTGAGAAAAGGATCTCATAAAGCACCTCCGGCATGTTCTTGGCTCTTGACCTTATTCAACGCAGCGAGAACCCTCTCAGGTGTAACCGGATACTCGTGAAGCCAGGTGCCGATAGCATTTGAAACCGCCATGAGGATCGCAGAGGGACCAGGAGATGTGGCAACTTCTCCCACGCCTATGGCCCGAAAGCGATGACTGGAGATTGGTGTTTCTAAGACAACATTATCGATTTCAGGAAGTTCTGAAAAAGTCCGCCATTTATAGTCAATGAGGTTGGCATTCAGGATATGCCCCGTCGTGGGATCGATAATCGTTTCTTCGAAGATGGCACTGTCAATGCCAGATGAGCCAAGACAACCGTTCAGCTGACCTTCAAGTCCAGGTGGATCGATAATCTGACCGACGTCGGTGGCATTGACGACATTCTGCAGCGTAACTTTGCCGGTTTCCGTATCAACTTCGACTTCGACAAAGGTTGTCATGCAATTGGCCAAAGTGTAATCAGGATCGAAGCGGCCGTAGCCCATTATAGTACGATCATGACCGGTGGCTATCCAGGGTATGCATTGTTCCGGTTTGCCTTTGGCGAAGATCAGGCCGTCAACCGTTTCCAGATCTTCAACGTTTGCGCCAAGGATTGGCGCAGCAAGCTGAAACAGTTGGCGTTTGGCATCTTCTGCTGCCGAGATGGCTGCGCTACCGATGGCGTAGGTCCCGCGTGAGCCGACCGGGCCAAAATCGAACGGTGCAATTACCGAATCGGATGCGGAAATGAAGATTCGCTCCAACGGCAGTTGCAAAACTTCGCCTATCATTTTCACATAGTTGCTGCGCTGGCCGGTGCCATGTTCAGTCAAGCTGGTGATGAGTGTGACGGTGCCCTCGGTACTGAGGCGGACATATGCTTCAGAGGTGTCTTCTCCAATGTCGGCATTTCCGTGGACACCTACTCCGACTCCACTACGCAGCGAACCTTTTTGTGCCGATGGCTGAAGCCACCCACGCCATTTTTCCTTCCAGCCAAACCGTTCGGCACCTTTGTCCATCGCCTCCGAATAATCGATGCCACGATAGATGTACCAGTTGCCATCGCGCCAGAAGTACCCCTCACCAGGCTTGATGTAGTTTTTCTTGATGAATTCAAAAGGATCAAGGTTCAGTTGTGCCATGGCTCGGGAGAGAATCGGGATAAAGGCGCATTTAAGTTCCTGACCACCAAAACCGCGCACGCTTCCGGAGGCGTTTCTATTGGTACATATAATGTCCGTTTGTAGGTCCCAGTTGGCACAGCGAGTCATGATCTGCACTTCGCCCAGACCCACGGCGAGCTGGGCCTGGGAGGTCATGGAATAGTGGCCGGTGCCCACAAGCCATTTTCCGGATACGGCAGTGACGGTGCCATCTTTTTTCATCCCCACCCGGGCGTGCATCTTTGAGCTGGGACGTAGCACAAATGCTGCGATGTGCTCTTCCTTGGTGTATATGATTTTTACCGGCCGGCCGGTCGCCCTGCTAAGCAGGGTGGCAAATGCCTGTACCTGCCAGGTTATAATCTTGGTACCAAAACTGCCGCCAACCGGATGGCCATGAGTAAATATTTCAACTTCATGACCGAAGATCTCGGAGAGAGTCATCCGGTCAACATGGGGCGCCTGGTTGGATACCCAGATAGTGACGCGACTCGGCTCCTCCCACAAGGCCACCGCACCCGGGGGTTCTGGGGGTATTGGGTTCGGGATATTTGCGTAGCCGCACGTGCCTTCAACTATGACCTCGGCTTCGGCGAAACCTTTATCCATATCTCCCATGGCGATTGCGGTGAGACATTTAGGGCCAAATATCGGGAAGCCCGGGGTAACGATGTTACCGGGAAATTCGTCGTAAAGTTGGGGAGCTCCCGGTTTCACGGCTTCTTCTTCGTCAAAGACAGCCGGCAAAATTTCATATTCAACGTCTATGAGAGAGCTGGCTTCTTTCGCTATTTCTTCGCTCGTAGCAGCAATAAGTGCAACGACATCACCGACAAAGCGAAGCCTACGTCCGAGGATCCTTGTGACACCAGGCGTACCGCCTTTCCAGTCAGGAACATTCTCCCATGTAAGTATTGCCTTAACTCCCTTCAGATTCTCAGCCTTACTTTTATCGATATTTTTTATCAAAGCGTGAGGATGCGGACTGCGAAGAACTTTGGCATAAAGTAGGTTCTTGAATTTTACGTCATTCAAGTATTGAACAGTGCCGGTAACAATCCCAACGGCGTCATTGCGCTGTGTTGCCTTGCCTATGTACCGGTAAGGTTCGTTCATGTTCATGCCCCTCCTTCAGAGACAGCCATAACCGCTCGAACCACCTGATAGTGGCTAATGCATCTACAAAAATTGCCTGACAAGGCTTCTTTAACCTGAACCTCTGTAGGGGTGGAATTTTCGTTTAATAGTGCTTTAGCGCTCATGATGATACCAGGGGTGCAGAAACCGCACTGAAAGGCAGTATGATCAATGAATGACTGCTGCAGTGGGTCAAGTGCGCCTGTGTCTCGGTCCTTGAGCCCCTCAATGGTAGTAATATCTTTCCCTCCACATTCAACTGTCAGTGTCATGCAGGACAGTATGGCCTTCCCATCCATAAGCACAGTACAACTTCCGCAAGCTCCATTATCGCAGGTCAATTTTGTACCCGTGAGCCCCAATGTTTCTCGTAAAGTGTGTAAAAGTGTGTGCGTCGTTTCAACCTGATGTGGCAAATGCCCTATTTCAAGGTTTCTCTGCTCGCCATTGATAATCAATGTAACGCGTTTGGCTTGAGAGATTTTTTTGTTTTTTTCCCGCACGGTAATATCACTCATACTATCTATCCCCCGTCTCTGAGCAACATCTCCGCTATTTTGCCGGCGACTTCGCCAGGAGAAACAAGACACATGTTTTCTCCCTTCTTTATGAGAATTTTACAGCACGTAGCCCCATAAATTTCCTTGAACCACGTGTGCAACTCTTCAGACAGAGTAACGACTCTTGCCTTGTCATCGGGCAAAACCATACTGAGAGCAATGATTGCGCCGGAAACTGCTCCACAGATGCAGCCACCACCGGAACCCTTGCCAAGGCCACTTACCAACTTAATTACCGTTTCTGATGTTTCAGGACTGAAGTGTTTTCTTATAGTTGCAACCACAGATTCGGCACAATGGTATTTCTCAGAGTAAAAGTCCTCGTCTGCTTCACTTCTGCACATGTCTTTCACTTCATATTTATTTTGAGAATTACCCTCTGCGCTTATCATGCATTGCCTCCCATACAGAAATTCACTCTTCTCCTCGCGCCTTTTGTCTGTGTGTTGTTCTTTAGCGGTAGACCAGCACCGGGATCGTCGAATGGGTAAGCACCTTTTGCGTCTGAGAACCAAGCAGTAGCCCCTTCACGCCACGATACCCGTGTGAAGCCATCAGGATTAGATCACAGCCACCATTTTCAGCAGCCGCAATAATCGCTTCAAACGGTTCATTGGAAACAGCGGACAACAGCTGACAGGGTACACCTGCAGACTCTGCAATCGACTGCGCTCTATTCAAGACATTCTGAATATGCTGACTGATAGTTTTTGAAGCCAATTGAGGATCAATGGATTGCAGCAGCGCGGCTTCGCCATATATGGAAGTAGTTTCATCTGGCACAACAAAAAAGAAAGTAAGCTGAGCCTTAGTCTCCTTGGCAAAGGATACGGCCCCCTTGACAGCTTTCTCAGACAGCGGTGACCCGTCGGTAGGAACTAGCAAATGCTTAAACATGTGTTTCTCCTAAATAATGGTATGGTCGCATTGGTTTAAACGACCAACAAAAAAGAATTAGCAGAACCTGATTACCAAATAGAGATAATGAACAACGGTAAGATGTTCTATCTTGAAAAGAAACGGCCACCGGATACCATTACTTTGATTGCTTTGGTAAGACAACCGTCACAGCATTTAAAGCAGCCTATACACTTGTAACCCACTATCACTTCAACTTTGCCGTCTTCTGTCTTTCTAAAGTTTTTGCTATTACATGCTTGAAGACATCTGTCACATCCAACACAGAGCGATTTCTTTACTTCAACGGCAAATGTGATCTTTTTCCTGTTTGACATTGGTTATCTGGTCTTTCGCTCTATAGGCAGGTTTACAGTTAATCTCAGCACTTGGAATATTTTCTTTCTTCAGTAAAAGGTCCAAAAAGAAAGACCCTTTCCGCGAGTTGTTTGCCTTCCTCGCAGAAAGGGTTCACAAAAAATATCAGCAGTTCTTACACTCTTCCAGCATCTTCACGCTCGCTGGATACGGCGAATTCCCATTCACAAAATCTGTTGCAGGCAACTTATCCGTCAACCACTCCGGCTCTTCACAACGGTAGACCTTGCAAAGCAAACCGCGGTTGACCCAGTTTCCGCACATGGGGTCGAGCGTATCCGGATGGTCGTTGGTCAATACATTAACGTTAGATTCCCAAATGCCCCCCAACCACGGTTCTTCCATCGGCATTTCGGGGAACCACCAGCTGGGCTGGGCGATTACGACCCCTGGTTTAAGCTCGAAGCCCAACTTGGCCTTTTGCTTGATTCGGCCACGTGGCGTTTCGATCCAGCACCAGTCGCCATCTCGGATACCCAGTTCCCGCGCAGTCTCGTAGTGCATTTGAAAGAGCGGCCAAGGATGCATTTCACGTGTGCCGGTTCCTGGAACACGGTGTTCGGAATGAAACATCGGCGTCCAGCGCCCTCCGGTCGTCAGAATAATAGGATATTCTTTCGCAAGTTCAGGGTTGCTGAAGGGTGTTTCAGGCAGCTCACGGTAGAACGGCAGCGCATCATAACCCAGCTCTTGGAAAATAGTCGGGAAGATCTCGATGCGTCTTGATGGTGTGGCAAATCCACGCAGCTGTCCGTCGTCACGGATAAGCTTATGCTTCTCAAAGCGCAGTTCTCCAACCAGAATACCCTGTTCGACAAAATCATCATAACTGACGCCTGCACGATCCAGACGGAATTTAACGTTTTCCTCATAGGTTGCATGTGGCCAATACTCTTCCTGTCCGAGCCTGATTCCCAAACCACGGAAAAAATCGTAATCCATCCTGCGATCGGCTTCAGGCTGTACTGCACGATCGCCTCCCATCATGAAGTCGAAGGAATCTTCGAAGGTAGTACACATGGGCCGTTCCATCCAGTCGGCAGCTGGCATGACGTAATCCGCCATAACAGCGGTCGGCGTCATGAAATACTCGACGCTGACCAAGAGATCTAGCGCCTTGAGAGCCTTATGAACTCTCTTGGTATTCGGTGCCCAGCACATGGGGTTTGCCGACCAGGAAATGATGGCACGCATCGGATAGGGGTCATTATCCAGGATTGCGTTCCACAGGAGGCCCGGAGTAGACAACAGCATGTGAACCTGGGGACGGGGAATCTTGAACATTTCCTTGTAGCATTTATCGATAAGCTCAAAGCCCGGCCAGCCCATTAACTTGAAACGGTCATTTCCAAGGAATTTCTTTCTCTGCTCCGGAGTAACCCTGTCGGCCATCTCCATCTCCGACTCGCGTACCGGCATCGTGCCGTCCTCCATGTACGGCCCAACTTCAGGCAGGTAATCGCCGCCAAGTACATCCACATTACCGGTAAAAGCACGCATCAGGGTCTTAGCCAGACCTGCATAGGAGGCGTTCCAGCCCGACTGGTCGCAGGAACCGACGCCCCAACCGATGGTACTCGGTCCATGAGTTGCATAGGTGCGGGCCGCCAGCTGGATTTTGGGGGCTGGTACACCGGTAATTTCACTAACCCTCTCCGGAGTATATTCTGAAATACGCTCCATGAGCAGGGTGAAGGCTGTGCGACAGACAATCTTGCTGCCATCAGCAAGTTGGACTTCGTATTCACCTTCAAGGGCATTCTCTACTCCTTCAAGGTGCTGATGGTACACTTCAATGGAGGTTACCGGATGATCGGGGAAATCGGCGTTATGAGTGTGGGGAATCGGCCGGTACTTGTTCTGGCTCGAAAGCCAGATGGCCGGCTTATTGGTATGGGTATCCCAGGCAACAAAGTTTTCACGATCGCCGTTTTTGTCCAGATCGGTTTCACGCAGGATCTGACCGTTATCGGTACGTACCAGGAACGAGCCGTTAGACCAGTTGGAAAGATAGTCTGCTTTATACAGCTTTTCAGTAAGAATAACGTTGCACCAGCCGAGCATCATCGCCAGGTCGGTTCCTGGCCTGATCTGCAGATAGACGTCGGCATTACGCACGGCATCGATCATGACCGGGTCAATAACAATAACCTTGGTCTCAGGGTTCTCGGTGCAGGCCTTCATGATGCGGTTAACATACCCCTTGGGAGAGAAGCGTTCGTTGATCCTACAACCCCAAACAACAAGGCATCTGGCATTTTCCACGCCCGGCGTCAGGGTGGTTTCGATCTGCTGCCCGACAACCGCCATGTTGACGGCAAACATCCAGCACCAGCAGATCGTTCCCGGGTCGGCCAGGGTGCCCGGATTGCCAAATAGGTTGGTGAAGCGACTTCTAGCCCAGAGATGGTCAGAACGATACGTCCCCTCGATAACGCCGAGTGTTTCCGCACCATACTTGTCCTTCAGAGCCTGGAGCTTTTCAGCAATCTCATCCATGGCCTGTTCATAGGGAATTTTGATCCATTTGTTCTCGCCGCGCTCTCCGGCCCGTTTCAGGGCATGATTAATACGCTTGGGGTGGTAATGGAACTTGATGGCACGCTCACCTGTCTCTCCAATGCGCTCGCACAGGATTGTGCCATGTTCCTCATTGGGACGCATCTCTACGATTTTGTCGTTTTTTGTTCCGACCAAGATCGCACAGTTGATGCTGCAGAAAAAGCAACGGGTCTTTTTCCACAGGATTCCATCCTTGTCTACGTAATTGTTTGTAATGTATTCTTCTGACATACGATTTGCCCCCTTTTATTCGTGTTGTGCAGGTTAATCTGCAGTTAATCCTTGTATAGTTCCCTCACCTTGTATTTAGATAAATATCAGATCGGGGTCCGACATCATTCCATGCACCAGGCTATTGAATACCGCGGTGGGACCTCCATCAACAATACGGTGATCAAAGGTTAGGTACATCGGCATAATCGGCCGGACTACGATCTCACCGTCTTTTACAACCGGACGATCAACTATGGATGCCGTACCGAGAATTGCGGCCTGTGGCTGATGAATAATAGGGGTCTGAATATGCCAGAACGGCGAAAGTGAGGCCGTATTGGTGATCGTAAAGGTGCCTCCCGTCATTTCATCCATGGACAATGTGCCATTCCGGGCCTTATCCGTGAGATCCTTGCGAGCAGCGCTGATTTCGCCGAGGGATAGTTTGTCAGCGTTTCGGATAACCGGGACGACCAGGCCACTCTCCCCGTCAGGCAACATAACCGACGCGCCGATACCAATGTTGATATCATCCCAAATGATAATTTCATTATTTATGAGACTGGAATTCATCAACGGCGCTTTTTTCAGCGCTTTTGCAACTATCATGATAAAAATGTCGGTGTACGTTAAGCGCACACCCTCTGTTTGCCACTTTTCAAGGAGCCTGTTGCGGAACTTGACCATTTCCGTCATATCAACTTCGAACATGACCGATATCGGTGCAGAGATACTATGACTGTGATGCATATGTTCGGAAATTGCCTTGCGCATCCCTTTCAGAGCCCTGACTTCGCGAATTCGCTTACCTTCATGCTGCGAGGTAGAATCGCCTGCAGAAGCAACGGCAATTGAAGCTACCGGCTTTCCAGCTGCATCAGAGGTACTCCCACACCCTCTGCTGCCCGGACAGGCCGTCATGACTGCAGGCTTTTGAGCGGCCTGCCGGGTCATTGCCACTTCTATGTCATGCTTTACAATCCGACCGCCTGGGCCTGATCCGGAGATTCCGGCGTAGTCAATGTCGTTCTGCTTCGCTACTGATCTCGCAAGCGGAGAGATCTTGATTCTTTCCACTGTCGCCAGCGCCAGTACAGGCTCAACTGCGGCAACATGCTGATCGGATTTCTGATCTTCGGTTGCCGGGGCAACGCTTGCCTGGAGTCCTGAGACATAAGCTCCAGCGCCACCTTTTGCAATTTCATATTCTTCTCGCGTTTCCGCGATGTATCCGATAATTGCGCCGCACGGCAGTTCATCACCTACTGCGGCATTAATGACAAGCTTCCCGCTTACGGGCGCCTCAATGTCATTGGCAACTTTTTCTGTATCAATTACCAGAACAGTAGAGTCTTTCTCGACGGTGTCGCCATCTTTGTAGCGCCACTCAGCGATAGTCGCCTTTTCCATCGTCATGCCAAGCTTCGGTATAAATAATTTTACAAGCATGAAACTGCTCCTTTGATGTCAAGTTACGGCACATAATTCTATGCGGAAAATCCTGATCCGGCGGCAGCCTCAATAGCATTCTGCACCTGTGCCAGTTGGGGAATTACATACTTCTCCATAGCCGCACCTGCTATCGGCATATTCGCAGCACATACACGGGCAACAGGGGCATCAAGATAATCAAAGGCACGCTCCATTATCTGCTGACCAATCTCAGCTGCGACGCCGCAACATTCCGTATCTTCATCAACCACAACTACCCGTCCGGTCTTCTTCACTGAAGTGATAATGGCATCAATATCCAGTGGCACGAGTGAACGCAGGTCAATGACCTCGACACTGATTATATCTTCCAGATTTTTGGCTGCTTCAAGTGCGAGATGTACCATATACGACGTAGCCACCACAGTTACATCTGACCCGACCCGTTTGACATCAGCCACTCCAAGCGGAATTATGTATTCCTCATCCGGGATCTCTTGCTTCATCGGCATGCATTTCTTATGAAAGAAGAAACAAACCGGGTTGTTATCGCGGATGGCCGCCTTCATAAGTCCTTTGGCGTCGTAAGGCGTACTCGGCATGACAAGCTTTAGTCCGGGGTTGTTCATAACCATCGCAGCCGGAATACGCGAATGTTCCGGACCGTTGCCGAAACCAGCTCCTGCAACACCCAGAAACACGCATGGCACATTTACTTTTGCATTGTGTGAAAAATACTGTTGAGCCGCCTTCATAAGAACTTCATCTGCTGCGCAATAAATAAAATCAGCAAACGTCAGATCGCAAATCGGTCGATACCCAGCCATCGCGGCTCCTACCGTTGCCCCGGCAATGGCTAGCTCACTCAAAGGTGCATCCATCACCCGATCAGGCCCGAATTGCTGCACCAGCCCTTTTGTTACCAGAAAAGGACTTTCCTGAACATTTTCACCAATTACAAAAACCGTTTCATCCCTTTTCATCTCTTCTGCTATCGCTTCGGAAATAGCATTCCAGTAGCTTAACTCTTTCATGTGCAGCTCCTTGTCACGGTGCATAGACCATCTTGCTCAGATTCGATGGATCAGGAAACGGACTTTCAAACCCGAATGTCTCTGCTTCTTCCGCTTCAGCATCACATTCCTGGGATATTTTCTGTATAAGGGCCTTGGTCAATACCTTTTCCTTCAACAGCTTTTCTTCAAAGAGCTTTACCGGATCCCGTTCTTTCCACTTGGCAATTTCCTCCTTACTCCGAGGCAGATAGTGGCTCACATCCGGTCGCCCCTCTGAATGAGAGCGATAGCGATACGTCTTGCATTCGATCAGACTCGGCCCTTCCCCGCTTCTCGCCCTTTCAACAGCTTTTTGTACGGCAGTGTGTACTGCCAGCACATCCATGCCGTCTACAATCTCTCCCGGCATATTGTAGGATGCAGCCAACGTCGCAATATCTTCAACTGCTGAGGTATCTCGATAGGGAGTAAACCATGCCATCTGGTTATTTTCGACAACCCAAACAACCGGAAGTTTCCAGACCGATGCCATGTTCGCAGCCTCATGAAATTGACCGCGTTGGATGCCACCGTCTCCGGTAAACATGATGGTAATCTGGCCTTCACCTCTTTTTTTGGCTGCCAGAGCGAAGCCTACCGACAGAACGAACCCGGAACCTATTGTTGCACCGACTCCAAGTATGCCAAACTCAGGGACACAAGTATGGAATCCGGTGATTCCACCACCCCACCCGGTCGCTCTCCCCAAATGTTCGGCAATACACTCTCTGGGATTTACCCCCTTCGCAATGGCATATGACAACCCATGGCCGCGATGATGAGGATAAAGATAGTCATCCTTACGCAGTCCGGTACAGGCACCGACCCCGATTGCTTCATGGCCCTGGCAGCTGTGATAGAATGTCAGCAGCTTCCCCTCGGTTGCCATTCGTATGTTCAGCTCATCAAATTTCCTGGTGCGAACCAGGTTTCTATACATCAGCAGTAGATCCTGCTTTCCCAGTTTTTTCATTTCCCACCCCTTTTAGAGAGCATCATCGTGCATTACAAATCATCAGCTCTTCACATGGCCACTGTGTAATCACCTTGTGACCAGTTTCAGTCACGATGATCTGGGATTCTATTCGGGCGGCGTCATCACCATCTCCGGCAAACGTCTCCAGTGCGAAATGCATCCCCGTTTCGATCAGTGTCGGATGATCGTTTAGCCGTCTTGATATGAACGGTTTTTCATGAATGCTTAGACCAATACCATGACCGATACAGAGACCAAATGCCGCCGCCTCGTCGGGAAATCCAAGTTCCTGGGCGCTCGGCCATTGGTTTGCGATATCTGCCGTGGTAACGCCCGGCTTTACGACATCGATGGACTTTTGCAACCAGTCGTAGGCTTTTTTATGAAGGTCTTTCTGTTTCTGGGTGGCCTTGGTTGTGGCAAAGGTCCGGTAGTAACACGTTGAATAGCCGAGGTAACTGCTCATGATATCAATGAAAACAAGTTCTCCGGGTCGGATCATGCGGTCGGAAAAATCGTGAGGATGGGGGTTGGCGCGAGGACCAGACACACAGTTAACACCTGTTACCCGATCGCAGCCATTCTTGTAAAGCCAGCCATGTATCTCGCCAACAATTGCCGATTCCCTGACACCGGGACGGATCATATCGACAACGTGCTCCCAGCAGCCATCAACCAGAGAAGCGGATGTTTCTATGATTTGAAGCTCTTCGGGTGATTTTATGACACGCGCGTCCCACAATACATCCCACCCGTTGACGATGGTAAGACCCGCTCTTTCGTAAGCCGCGAGAATATACATGTCCACGATATCGACACCAACCCGCATCCCTGAAACCTTGTACCTATCAAGTACGGACTTGACTTTGGCAGCCACGTTATCGGTAGCTGCAATGTTGGCTGCGGGATCGTTGGCGCCACGATTCCATCCGCCACCGTTAAGGATATTTTCCTGATCCAGCCAAGGGCACAGTTTTTTCTTTACCAGCGCCGCCGAGCCGACTTCAAAAAGAACCGGCAGCCCTCCACGCGGCACTACGCACCAGCGCACATACTTGTCGCGGCTCCATTCACCTAACGCCGTTGAAGTCAAGTAACGGATGTTATCGGGATCGAAACAGATGATCGCGCCAAGATCTTTCTTTTCAAGTTGGTCTTGTATTCTTTCATATTTATATTTTCGCATTGCATCAAAGTCGATACGCAGCTCAAGATCCGTTGCCATCATTCCAAGTGTCATTTATGTGCCTCCAAACAATAATTTGCCTACAGCCGTTAAAGTAAAATTTCGCCGTAAATCACAGACCGACATCCATGGTCTTGATCGCATCCTCGCCATAGGCCTTTTTGTCATAGGTGCCGAGCCCTTGCTTCATCATCTTTACACCCGGCAGAATAACTCGCCTTGGAATAGCTGACGACCTACCACCGTCAACGGATATCGATTCGCCGGTCAGGTAGCTTGAATCATCTGAAGCAAGAAACAGTGCGGCCTTGGCGACATCCATGGGCGTAGCCATGCGGTTCATGGGAACTGATGCGGCCATATTGCCCCACATCTCAGGAGAGTGATGGCGGAACATGTCGGTCATGACAAAACCGGGAACAATGCAGTTGACGCGAATTTCAGGGGACAGATAGCCGGCCAGAACCCTGTAGAGGGCATTGACGGCATTCTTGGCAGTCATGTAATGGGGATCCGTAGGCGTAGCGGTGCCAGCGGAACTGGTGGAGGTAAAAATAATATTTCCCCCGCCTTGTTTAAGTATATGTGGAATAACGAGTTGCGTAAGGAAAAACGGCCCCTTGATAATGCTGTTATAGGTTGCGTCCCAAATCTCTTCCGTAATATCCTGAATCTCGCTGCAGACCCAGTGAATGGCCGCATTGTGATAGAGGATGTCAATCTTGCCAAAGGTATCGAGACATGTGTTAACTAGGTTGGGAAGATCTGACAGTTTACCGACATCCGCCTGGACGGCAATTGCCTTGCTGCCAAACGCCTTGATCTTCTCCACAACCTGGTCAGCGGCTTCCTTGTCTTTCTGGTAATTGACTACAACATCGGCCCCATGCTGGCCGAAAAGGAGCGCGGAGGCACGGCCCATACCTCTGGATGCTCCGGTGATGATGACAGTTTTACCAACCAGTTTCCTGTCATGAACCGGTTTAAGAATTTCGTCTGACATATCTAATTTCTCCTGTTTGAGTAGAATTTTTATTTTTCACACCAAACCCCTCCAAACCTCCCCTTATCAGGGGAGGCTTACAGGCTTCCCCCCCTGACAAGTGGGGATTGAGGGGGGTTGGTTTAGATGTTGCGCTTCCTGATTTAATCCGCTTACCGCGACCTGTCATCCGCAAGGTTTGATCCATCAACCACCTTGTAAACCTTGACCGGCAATGCTGTGTGCGGCCAAGTGCCGAAAACCGGATCGCACAGAGCAGGATCGTCCTCGGTCAGAACGTTGGTATTCGATATAAAGTTGCCATGCATGTAGGGTTCTTCCCCCGGCATCTCCGGATACCAGAAGTGATGCTGGGTCTTGACGCAATTCTCGGCGATACCGAAGGTCAAACGAGCCCGTTGCTTGATCCGCCCTTTGCGAGATTCAATCCAGACCCAGTCGCCATCGGTAATGGGGGGATCTGCCATACGCGCCGTATCGTAATGAATATCCATGAACGGCTCGGGGTTCATTTTGCGTAGCGACGGCACTTCGTAGAACTGGGAATGGTAATTCGGCAGATGCCGGTCGATGCCGATCAGCGTCAACGGATACTCTTCATACAGTTCCGGGAAGTTGAACGGACTCATAGCCGGTTCGCAGTAATCCGGCAGCGGGTCGTAGCGCAGTTCTTCCAGCATGGTCGACCAGATTTCCATTTTTGATGTCGGCGTGGCAAATCCATTCATTTCCTTGTATTTCTCAATAACCGGCGCTGGGTAATCAAAGCCATACAACTCACCGAATTCGGCGATATCCTTGCAGCCGTACTCTTCCACAAGCCCTTTTGCTCGCCAGTTGTAGCATTCGGAGAGATCTTTCCATTTCCAGTCGTGGCCAAAGCCGAGCCGGTCTGCCAGCCCCTTGAACACATCGTAATCCGAACGGCGCTCAAACTCTGGCTCCATGCACTTATCAGTCATGTGAATGAAGTTGAAAATGTCGCACGGAGTAGAAGGACCGATTTCCGGACGCTCAAACCAATCTGACATGGGGAGCACGTAATCGCCCATGACGGCACTGGCGGTCATGGTAAATTCGAGGGTCACAATGAGATCCAGCTTTTTCATCGCCTCATAGACCCGCTTGGAGTTGCCGTATTTGATGAGCGGGTTGCTGCCGTTGATGATCATGGCGCGGGTACGATCCGGATCCGGTTTTTCATCGATCATATCCTGCCACATGATGTGATGGTGCCCCTGGTTGGAATACATGGCATTGGAGGCAACACCCCACTGTTTCTTCTCGTACTTGGCCTTCAGATCAAAGCCCTGGAATGTAAGAGCTCGGAAACTGTCCCAGCCCGGCTGCTTCTTCTTCTCTTCTTCCGAGAAGGCCTCATCGGGTTTGAGCTCCATCTCGTAGATACTGACCAGTTTTTTGTTGTCATAGCAGCCGGTCAACATCTCGGTCTTGTCCATGTTGCCGAGAATCGCTTTGATGATGTTCTGCAGACGGAATACGTGGGACGACCCAGGAGCAAAAGCGTCATAGCAGTGTCCGGCAACCAGCCAGAGGCCCGGCTTGTTCACAGCATATTTCTGGCATGCATCGGCAATCTTGTGGGCAGGTACTCCGGTCAGCTCCGATGCCCGTTCCGGCGTCCAGCCATCAACGCGGTCGCTCATCATTGTCCAGGCTGTTTTACATTCCACGGTCTGGCCGTTTTTCAGTTTGACTGAGTAAGTTCCGGCCAGAACCTTGTCTACGCCATCCTCCAGATACTTGCGCTCTTCGGCGTCAAAGATTGCCGGCGCATTGGTCTTGGCGTTCCAGACCACGAAGGCGTCACGGGGGACATTGTCAACCACCTCTTCGGCGCGCAGCATGGTCTTCGTATCAGTACGAACAAGGAATGGACCATTGGTCCAGTCATAGACAAACTCCTTATCGTACCATTCGTTGTCGATGATCATCTTCAACCAGACCATCCAGAGAGCGATATCGGTTCCGGGGCGCACTTGAAGCCAGGTGGTCGCCAGATTGGTCATCGCTGTCGCACGCGGGTCGACAACAATGAGTTCGACTCCTGCCGCTACGGCCCCTTTCAGCATGTTGTACATCTGCGGGATGGTTTCGTGAACATTACCGATAAGAACAATCGACTTCGGTTGGATGTCGGGATGGGGGAAGGCGCTTGCCGGCCACCCAAAGGAATGCTCCGATGTAATGAACTGAACACCGTAACAGATCTGCTCATTACCGATTTTATTTACCGTACCAAATCCGACCATCCAGCGCCAAGGCACCCAGTTGTTATCAGAATGATGGGCAGTGCCGGTTGCCAGGCAGACGGCATGGGGACTATGCTCAACCTTAATCGCCTGAAGTTTGGTTGCAATTTCATCCAGTGCCTGATCCCAGGAGATGCGCTCCCATTTGTTTTCACCACGCTTGCCGGCACGCTTCATCGGATAGTTAATTCTCTTTTCGCCATAATGGTATTCAACCGCTGCTTTTCCATCATGAGCCAAAAAACCACGGGTGCAATTATCTATGCAGATCTTTTCTCTATCAGGCATCATTTTAATAAGCTTGCCATCCTCAATGTGCGCCTTCACAAAGCATGTCGTGTGAGCACACCCAAAACACAAAGATTGCTTTATTTCTAGTTTTCCCATCTGTGAATCCTCCTTTTTGTTGGTTAGCTGCTTTTTTGTGACAATCGATAAATCCGCATCGCTCTACAAATTCACCCTATAACCGCCGGTCGATCTTGAATCTCCTTCTATTGAAATTGCGCGTTGTTAATCATCTTCAGGACTCTCCGAAAACTGTCATGCTATTCAAGTTTCAGCAGCTGAAATCCCACCAGAAACACAAATCTTTATTTCACTCAAACCAACGACCGCTTGAGTATCATTTTTTAGTGGTACTATTAAGTGCAGATTATAGATTTTTTTTTGTCTAGTCAAGTATTTTTTAAAATATGTTTTTATTATAAATTTATTTTCCGACGGTTTTGTTAGTCGATGGACAATGGAGACCTAAATCTGTACCAGCACCATCAAAATATATTTTTAAGCTTCTTACATACGAATACAGCCACATACAAACGAGTAACATGCTTATATCTTTCTATTTTTAAAATTATAGCAAAATTATGTTCAGCAGATTTTTGCAACGTTAACCTCGCCATGCGATTTCAAAACATGCGTTGGCACGCAAAAATACGGTAACCAGAAATTACGTTATAAAAGTGTGGTATTGTTTCAGCTGAGATCGGTACAGTAGAAATGAGAAAGCATGCAGTCGATGGGTCGAGGTCTTTGAATGGAATTTATTACTCTACACCCACCCGGCAGAACTGGGGGGGCATAGAGTAAACTGTCTGTCATGAACTACACAAGAACTGACGGATAAAATGCTTTCTTGAATGAGTCAGGCAACCGCCCCGCCGTTGAAAGCCTTCAGGTTGACATCAATACCCTTGCCCTTAGAAACCTCCCTGACAACACCTTCTACTACCTGGGAATCAAGCTGAAGACTTTTCGCGACTGCACCGACCATAACCATGTTGACCGCCTTGGCATTGCCAGCCTCCTTGGCGATGGCCAGCGCATCGATGCCACGGGCATTCGGGCAGGCTCGGCCAATCTGTTCTTCGACATTGGCGGGGTACGTGGCCATGCCGGAAGCCACCGTACTCGGGTTGATGGTAACCTTGTTGTAGACAAGCATACCACCGGGTTTCAGGTAGTGGACGTAACGCAGAGCCTCGAGCGGTTCAAAGGAAAGCAGGATGTCGGCGGCCCCGGGCATGACCACAGGAGAATAAACTTTTTCACCGATTCGGACGAAGGAGATGACGCTCCCGCCACGCTGGGCCATGCCATGAACCTCGTTCTGCTTGACATCTAAGCCACAAGCAAGAGCGCTTTCCGCTAACACCTTGGATGCAAGCAGAACCCCTTGTCCACCTACCCCGGTGATTACTATATTGAATACACTCATTGTTTCTCCCTTCCTTTCGCCACAGACATAGCGTCAAATTTACAGAGTTGCGCACAGACCCCGCAACCATTACAGATGTTGGGATCTATCTGGACTTTCATCTTATCGCCATCGGCAACCAATCCCAGCGCAACACAGGTAACCTTGAGGCAAACCCGGCACCCGGTGCATTTTTGATGATCAACGGACAGCATGGGCTGCTTAACCCGATAGCGGAGAATACAGGGGTTCTTGTCAACTAATACATACGGACCGGGTGTTTCCAGGCCTTTCTTGATGGAGGCTTCGGTCTCTGCGAGGTTATAGGAGTTGATCTCAACAACATGTTCGATGCCTAGCACCTTGACCAAATCCACAATATTGACCTGCTGTGATATTTCCCCTTTCAGTACCTGCCCGGAGCCAGGGTTATCCTGGCCACCGGTCATGGCTGTGGTGCGATTGTCCATGATTATTACCAGCGCATTGCCGGCGTTGTAGGCAAGACTCAAGAGACCGGTCATGCCCGAGTGAAAAAAGGTGGAGTCGCCTATGACGGCAACCGGTTTTTCGGTTCTGCCTGCAATTGCATTAACTTTAGCCATGCCGTGGGCAGCGCTGATGCTGGCACCCATGCAGATACTGGAGTGCATGGCACTTATGGGAGGAAGGGCGCCCAGAGTGTAGCAGCCGATATCACCGGAAACAAAGACATTGAGCTTGCTCAAGATGGTAAAGAGACCGCGATGAGCGCAGCCGGGGCAGAAGGTGGGAGGGCGCTGGGGAAGGTCTGCGACAGGAGAGGCGCTCTTCGTAATGGCGTCTCCGAGCGCGGCCCGGATGATATCCGGACTAACCTCGCCACAGTAGGAAATTCTGTCCTTGCCGACATCGACACGAATTCCCATGGCCCGGATCTGCTCCTCGAAGATACCATCCATCTCCTCGACGATCATGAACCGCTTGACCTTGGCACTGAACTCGCGAATCATCTTCTCAGGGAGCGGATGAACCAGGCCGAGCTTGAGGACCGAAGCGTTTGGACAGGCCTCCTTGACGTGCTGATAGGATACGCCGGAGGTGAGAATACCCAGGTCGGTATCGTCCATTTCGATTCGGTTAAGCGAGGTTGTTTCTGCAAATTCTTTGAGTTTGAGGAGACGTGCTTCGACTTCCACATGCTTGATCTTGCCGTAGTTTGGCAGCATGACGTATTTGGGAACGTTTTTAACCCACTCTCCTACGACCGGCTTGATTTTTACCTTCTGTTCCACACCACCTTTGGCATGAGCTATCCGGGTGGTAGTCCGAAGCATGAGTGGAGTGTCAAACTGCTCGGAAATTTCAAAACCTGCCCGGACAAAGTCGTAAGCCTCCTGGGAATCAGCAGGGTCCAGCATGGGAACCTTGGCAAACTTGGCGTAGTTGCGGCTGTCCTGCTCGTTCTGAGAAGAATGTTGGCCAGGGTCATCGGAAACCATAAGAATCAGGCCGGCATTAACCCCTGTATAGGTGAGGGTCATAAGCGCATCGGCGGCTACGTTAACGCCGACATGCTTCATGGTGGACAAACACCTACCGCCGGCGATTGAGGCGCCGATGACAGCTTCCAGAGCAACCTTCTCGTTCGAGGCCCATTCGCAGTAAACCTCGCCGATGCGGGCCACCTCTTCCAGCACCTCGGTACTGGGCGTTCCGGGGTAACCGGACGCAAAAACTCCACCCGAATCCCCAAAGCTCAGCGCAATTGCTTCATTACCGGAAATAATTTTCTTCATTAATGATATCCCTTCTTGTTAATATTTTCCGTTCTTGTTCATTCGTGGGTGAAATTTGGTGTGAGTATTGTCAATAAGAGAATACGTTCAGTCTACTTATCCGAATACTCGTAGAACCCTTTACCTGTTTTTCTTCCAAGATAGCCTGCCTTGATCATCTTGCGTAATAGCCCGGGCGGGGCAAAACGTGCCTCTTTCATGTACTCATAAAAAATATTCCCGACATGGTAGCCAATGTCGGCACCGGCAAAATCCTGAAATTCGAGAGGGCCCATTGGCATGCCGCAGCCGAGTTTCATGGCGGTATCTATGTCTTCAGCTGAAGCGACCCCCTCCTCCAATAAACGGACGGCGTCGAGGATATAGGGAACGAAGAGGCGGTTCACGACGAAGCCGGGGGTGTCCTTGCAAGTGATAGTAGTTTTGCCTATCCTCTTGGCAAAGGCAAGCGCCAGTTCGATGGTGGCGGATACGGTCTGCAGGGCCGGGATTATTTCAACCAGTTTCATCATCGGGACTGGATTAAAGAAATGCATGCCGATGAAGTTGGCGGGTTGTTTCACCAAAGCGGCCATTTCGGTGATGGCAATTGAGGAGGTGTTGGTTGCGTAGACAGTGTTTCCGTCACAAACTGCATCCAATTTCGTAAATAGTTCCTTTTTGACATTAATGTCTTCAAAAACCGCTTCAATGATCAAAGGTGCGGTAGCGAGACTGGCGACATCCGTGGAAAAACTGATCCGCCCTTGAATCTCCTTCATCTGCTCTTCGGTGTAGATTTCTTTCTTGACCATCCGTTGGAGGCTTGTGGCAATGGTCTTCTCAGCACGAGCCCAAACCGCTTCACTAACGTCTACCACTTTAACCTGAAATCCTGCCTGGGCTGCTACTTGGGCGATGCCCGCCCCCATACTGCCAGCCCCGCATACGCCTACTGTTGTGATGTCATCAATGTTCATTGGGTGTTCTCCTTTAACAGCTTTATGTATTTTGTTTTATTTATTCAAAAATAGCGGTTTACGTTTTTCGACAAAGGCGGTCAGACCTTCCCTGGCGTCGTAGGTTTTGCCGTTGTCCGTCACATACTTACGCTCTACGGCGAGGGCCTGCTCCATGGGGAGATCAATACCTTCATAGACTGCGGCTTTGATGTTGCCTAAAGCCTTTCCGGCGGCTGAAGCTAAATCGGTGGCGAATTTCATGACTTCTTCCTTGAAGTTTTCAGGTTCGATCAGTTGATCTACCAAGCCGATTGCCAGAGCCTCCTGAGGGCTCATGGTTTTGCCGCGCAGTAGGATGTCGAGGGCTTTTGAGAGACCGACCAACCGGGGTAGCCGCTGGGTGCCACCGGCGCCGGGGATGATGCCGAGGCCGGCTTCCGGCAAACCGATAAGGGCTTTACCGGATGTCATCAGGCGATAATCACATGCCATAGCCAGTTCGCAGCCACCACCAAGCGCATGACCGTTGATTGCGGCGATGACAACTTTTTTCATCCGATTGATAATATTGTTAGCTCCTTGCAGCAACTTGGAGAATATTTCGGCATCGGCCGCATCCTTTGCAGCCATTTCCTTGATATCGCCACCGGCAATAAAAACTTTTTCAAGGGCGCTGGTAATAACGACAACAGTGATGTTATCCATCTGCTCCGCCTCACTGAAGGCTTTGAAGAGCTCAAGACCAAATTCACTGTTGAGTGGGTTAGTTGGCGGACGGTTGAGGCTGATGGTAAGCACCCGACCTTCCGTTGTCATTATTATATACTGGTACGCCATTACGTTACTCCTCGTTATATAGAAGAAGTGTTCGGTTATTTCCCAATCTTTAGGCGGTGTCACCGGCGGCATTGTCGGAGAAGAGCAGATAGCCCCCCCCTTCAGGGCGACTTCTTCGATGCCTTCGACCATGAAAGTGGGTGCCTGCGGGTAACCGTAGATGAACGGGTAGCTGCAGCACCCAGTTTAAAATCAAATCCTGATTCTGCCGTCAACAGCAAAGACGCCATCAGCGAAAGCCATGATCGGGTTCATGTCCATCTCCTGGATCATCGGCAGATCGGTGAGCAGTTGGGATACGCGCTGAATGAGGTTTATAATTGCCTCTTTGTCAACGCCCTGTTCGCCGCGGACGCCGTCCAGAAGAGTGGCGGTTTTGATACCGGAAAGCATCTCACCGGCTTCCAGATGAGTTACGGGTGCAATTTTGAAGACAACATCTTTCAACACTTCGACATAGATGCCGCCCAGACCGAACATAACCAGATGACCTAACTCGCGCTCAGCGGCAGCACCGATTATCAGTTCCCGTCCGCCGGGAAGGAACTTTTGGACAAAGTATCTCAGTTCGCCAAAGCTGCCGAGACGCTTCTGCATGTCATCTATCGTGGTACGAACCGCTTCTGCAGTCTTAAGATTGATGGCTACGCCACCCATATCGCTTTTATGGTCGATCTCTGCACAATCGACCTTGACCACGACCGGATAACCGATAGTTTCGGCCGCCGCTACCGCTTCAGCTGCTGTGGCAACTACCTGCCAGCCGGCAACCGGGATACCGTAGGCTTCGAAGATCGTATAGACGTCAGTGGCGGAAAGAACCGAGCGACCTTCCTTCTTGGCCTGTTCAATGATTGAAGCTGCTTTTGCTGTGTCGACACCGGCAAACTGTGTGGGTTGGCCGATATCCCGACGTTTGAGCTCACCGAATTTATTGAGAGCACTCAGGGCCTTGGCGGCATCGCTCGGATTGGCGTAGAAGGGGACATTGCTGTCCTTGAGAATCTGCATGGTTTTCTGAAAGCGCTCCATTCTGACTCTGGTAATGAAGTTGCATACCATCGGTTTCTTGCCCCGTTGATTGGCCACTGCGATTTCACGGGCAACGGCATCGGTATCGGTGAACGGAGCAGTCACGAAGGTGATGTAGATGCAGTCGATATCTTCGTCTTCCAGCAGCACGTTCAGGGCGTCACGAAACTGAGGGCCACCGGCGGTGGCTATGACGTCGATCGGATTTTCGAGGGCTGCCTCCGGATACTGCGTGGACTTTAGCTTTTCGATGGATGATTCGGAGAGCTTCGGCACATCAAAGCCGCACCCGACCAGAACATCGGTGGCGATAACAGCCGGTCCGCCGGTGTTGGTGATGATGCCGACTCGGTTTCCTTTGGGGATCGGTTGGGAGGCAAACGCCATGGCAGCCCGGACCATCTCGCCCTCGTCGCTGAACGGCAGTATGCCAATCTTTTCGAAGATCAGTTCAGTAGCGATATCCACCCCTGCCAGGGAACCGGTGTGGGAAGAGGCCGCCTTGGCTCCCTGCTCGGTACGACCGGCCTTCATGGCCAAGATCGGTTTCTTTGCAGAGACAGCACGGGCCGTTTCGAGAAACTCTCGGGGATTGGAGAACCCTTCTGTGTAGAGAATGATCGCTCTGGTTTCGGCATCATCACCGTAATAGCGTATGATTTCCGGGATCGAGACATCACATGCATTGCCATTGGAGGCGTACAGACGCTGGCCGATGCCGAGGTCGTCAAGTGCCTGCATGATCAGCCCACCGACACCGCCGCTCAGGGCAACAACGGAAATGTAGCCCGGTTCGGGGTATGTGAAGGTGAAGTTGCAATAGGCCTTCAATGCGGGGTCACTGTTGATGATGCCCTGGCAATTGGGGCCGAAGAGCCTGATGCCATACTCCTTCGCCGTGGCCAGAAATTCCTGTTGAAGTCTGTCCCCCTCTTCACCCATTTCACTAAATCCGGCCGAGTTGATAATGGCCGCCTTGATCCCCTTTTGACCGCACTCCATGATGGCTTGCGGCACCATCGGTGCCGGTATGATGATGTGAGCAAGATCCACCTCTCCCGGAATCTCCGCCAGCGACTTGTAGGCCTTGATTCCGCATACTTCTGGGGCGGAAGGGTTGATGGGATAGATCGGGCCGGTGTAGCCATATGTTTGAAGGTTTCTTATGATGACATTGCCAATCGAAAGTTCTTTGGTGGAGGCGCCGACAATTGCAATCGCCTTGGGATTAAAAAGTGGACTCAGCATGTCATTTCCTCTCCTCAAGCTGCTCGATAAATGCTTCGATGTTGGTTTTGGTCTGTTCGTCTGAAACGCAGCGCATGTCATTCAGATCACCGGAGATAATCAGGCTCGGGATACCGGTCGCCTCCTCCAATCGTTTGGGCATGCCGTAGCGACTGTTAGAGTTACAGGGACACGTTTTGGCGTCGTGATAGATGATCCCATCTATCCGGAACCTTGCCAACATCTCTTTAATGTACTGTTCCTTATATTCGTCTGAGCGGACTATGAATAGCTCCAGATATGCCTTGGCCATACTGCGGATGGGAGCCTGCTTGTCGAAGGCTGGGAAAATCCAGCTGCTGCAGTAGGTAGAGGCCAACACTGCGGTATTGAAACCGGCAAACAGCTCCGAATGCTGCCGTAATCTCCCCCAAACCGGCATCCCTTCCCAATAGATGCGCAAGGATTCATCCTCAACAGCCCCCAACTCATCCGCAACCCGCTGCGAGAGCTCGGCCAATAGCACCTTGTAGAAGTCAACAGCCTGCTGAGTTCCCCGTAGGACAACTGCGGGCCCCATAAGGATTGTGCCGTCATAGAAAGTCATGGGGGCAGGAGAAGTGGTTGCTGCATCTAGAACCTGCTTCCAGAGTTCGGTACATTCCCGGGAGAGTGATACCACTTCTTTAAGCCGCTCCATATCGAGTTTGGTTCCAGAAATTTCCTCAAGTGCCGGGATCAGGGCCTCTATCTGTTGAGCGACGTCATCAATGTGGGCATCGGTCACCTCGTGAATGCTCTTGGGTGAGCTGATGCCGATGCAGGGGACACCCAGTTCTCTAGCATACCAAGCGAACCAGTCCTGCACGTCACGGCACTGATTGGTATTGAAAACAAGAACATCCGGTTTTGGTACGGACTCGATACCCGGATAAGCCTTTGAGAGCGGTGTAATTCCTTTTAGGTAGGCGCCGATATCTGATGTCAGATACGAGCAGATGTCCGGTGAATAGCCAATGGCGTTAGCCATCGGAATCATGTCGGTCGAGGTGCGCGTGGCACCCAGAATTGCAGCATGGTTTTCCGGAAACTGTACGGCAAACCCCATCGCCCTAAGCAGTTCCGCAGGACCGACGCTTGTGCACCAGGCGACTTTCTGCTTACCGGTAGTGGCCGCTTCGTTCAAGCCGTAAAAATAGTCGGCCATGATCTCGTTCATCATGTCAGTGGCCTGAATTTTTTTGCGGGTATACTTTTTCTCTTCAACCATTAATTTTCTCCCTTGATGACATTTTTTCTATATCTGTATTTATCCATGGCGTACAGCGCTGCACCAACCGCACCTGTCAGTTGCGGCAACACGGGGGTCACCACCGGTCGGCCGAGCAGTTCCTCGGTCATCGCCACGATATACGGATTGTGCGCCACGACACCTCCGGTCATTATCACGTGTTCGGTCAGGGAGTCCATTTCAAGAATTCTCTTGATGATGGAGTAAAAAAGCCCTTTAACAATGTCGGTAACATTCTTACCATGGCGTATACTCTCCAAAACTTCAGTTGCAGAGAAGACCGTACAGTAGCTACCGAGTTTTACCATTTCAGTGGATTGCCGGGCCAGGCCATCCATCTCTTCCAAATCTATATCAAGTCGGCCAGCCATCTCTTCCAGAAAGGCCCCGGTTCCGGCCGCGCATTTACGATTCATCTTAAAACCATTGCGGCGACCAGGGGTGTCGAGCTTGATAACCTTGTTGTCCTGACCACCAATGTCGATGATAGTGATGGCTTTTGGAAAGTAGTAATGGCACCCCTTTGCCAGGCAGCCGATTTCCGTCTTGTTCTCCGTAGTAACGAATGCGACATTGTCTCTGCCGTAACCAGTGGAAACAGCACCTGAGATGTCAGTAAAGGTTGCGCCGGCCATTTCCAGAGAGGCATCGAGGCAGAATGCCGCAGTTCCACCAAAGTCAGTCCCTGACTTTTTTATGGCATGTCCGATCAGTTCTCCTGCCTCATTAATGATCGCAACCTTGGTTCTTGATGACCCCATGTCGAGACCCACAAATACTTTAATTGGCATTTTTACGGTACCCCTTCCCATCAGGTACGAGCTAACTCCTGGGGATATAATCCATGCACCCGGGCGTGTAGCCGGGACAGACCAAGCAAGGCATCAATGTTTGGCGTGATTTCGCCTGTCTTTTGGCCAATTTCACGCACAACGCTGACAAGTGCATCGAGTTCCACAGCTCTCCCCGCATCGACGTCCTGCAGCATCGATGTCTTAAACGCCCCCAGTTCACGCGTAACCGTATTTCTTGATTCACCGCTCTGGGTAATCGGGCAGCCAATTTTGGTGCCAATCCGGGCAGCTTCCGCCATGATGTCCAAACAGAATTTATTTACCAGAGGATCGTCAAGTATTCGATCGCAGGTGGCTCCTGTCATCGCCGAAACAGGGTTCATGGTCATATTTCCCCAAAGTTTGAACCAGATATCGGCCTGAATGTTGTCGGAAACTACAATATCCAGATCCGCTTTGCCCAGCACCTCCGCCAGCTTACGCACACGTTCGGAGTTGCTGCCATCAGGCTCACCGATAATCAACTTTTTGCCGAAGCCGTGGCGTGCGAAGCCGGGCTCTTTCAACGAAAAGCTGCCATGCACTACGCAACCGACAACATTGCGAGCCGGAATAGACGCGGCAATTGAACCGTCAGGATCGACGGAAGAGAGACGTGTTCCAGTATATTCGCCGCCGAAACCGTCAAAAAACCACCAAGAAACTCCGTTCATTGCCGTCATCACGATCGTATCTGGTCCGATCAACGGGGTAATCTTCTTAGCCACATGCACCAAGGCAGTCGCTTTTACCGCCACAATAACCAGATCCTGCACGCCAAGTTCACCGGGATCGTCAGTGGCATGTACATTCTCCGTAAGAAAAATACCTCCACTTTCCAGCCTCAGTCCATGTTCGCGCAGCGCTTTTAACGTTGGACCCTGGTCCACAGCATTAATTTCATAACCGGCGCGAGCGAGCTTTGTACCGATAAATCCGCCGACTGCGCCGGCTCCATAGATGCAAATTTTCATGATTGTTTTCCTTTTATGTTTGATGTACCGATACTGCGCAATCTTCAAACGTATATGCAACACATGAAGATTTTATACTCGTACACCGGTAAATAATTTTGGCCCACGCGGTGTATTTACTTGCCCTGTTATTTCGTCCCCATCTACGGTACCTACATACTCAAGGTCGATGGGCCCAATCGGAGTCATCTCACTTACCGTAAACGTGAAGTCGCGGCCATCGACTGAGCCATCATTAAAAGGAGCCTCAGCACTGAAAGCCCGTGTGCATCCGCTTAAGGATTTACCTTTTACCTTCAGAACCAATGTAATTTCCACGCGACCAGCAGGTGTTTCTACCGGTATACTGTACGTACCAGCTACTGACATATGTAACCTCCAGTAAACTTGTTTATGTTTAGATCAACATACTTCAAACAGCCCTGCTGCTCCCTGACCGCCACCTATGCACATCGTAACAACAGCATATTTTACTCCACGACGGCGTCCTTCCAAGAGCGCATGGCCAGTGAGTCGAGAACCAGAACAACCATAGGGATGACCAAGAGCAATCGAACCGCCATTTACGTTGAGTAGTTCGTCAGGAATACCGAGTTTGTCGCGGCAGTAAATTACCTGTACCGCAAATGCCTCATTTAGCTCCCATAGCCCAATATCTTGCACAGTCAAGCCAGCCTTTGCCAACAGCTTCGGCACCGCAAATACCGGGCCGATACCCATTTCATCCGGTTCGCAGCCCGCAACGGCAAAACCACGGAATATGCCGAGCGGCTGTATTCCTTTTTTCTCCGCAAGTCTGGAATTCATCAGTACACAGGCCGATGCGCCATCGGAATACTGACACGCATTGCCCGCAGTAATTGTTCCTCCGGGAAAAACAGTACGAAGAGTTGAAATGCTTTCATAGGTTGTATCGCCGCGAATCCCTTCGTCCTTGTCCAAGATAACTTCCCGTGTGGATATGACACCCGTGGCCTTGTCGGCAACTGCCATAGTTGTCTGCATCGGTGCAATTTCAGCGACAAATCGACCTGCCAACTGCGCGGCTGCGGAGCGCAGTTGGCTCTGCACCCCATATCGATCCTGTTTTTCACGAGACACACCATACCGTACGGCCACATTTTCAGCAGTAGTTGGCATCGGCATGAAAAGTGCCGGCCTATTTGCTTTAAGCCAGTTTTCTTCGAACATATGCAGATTCATTTCATTCTGCACACAGGAAATCGATTCCACTCCTCCTGCAACCAGCACATCACACTCGCCGGTCATAATGCGTTGCGCCGCAATGGTAATCGACTGCAAACCGGAAGAGCAGAAACGGTTCACCGTCATTCCGGGAACAGAAACAGGGCATCCGGCACGTAGTGCTGATTGGCGCCCGATATTGTTGCCATTTGCCCCTTCGGGGATCGCACACCCCATAATAACATCCTCTATCTCACCAGATTCGATACCGGCACGCTCGATCGCCACCTTGGTTACATGGCCACCCATGGTGGCGGAATGGGTCATATTAAGAGCGCCTCGCCAGGATTTCGCCAGACCGGTACGCGCAGTGGAAACAATTACTACTTCATTCACGGGATACCTCCTCGTTATTTTGTAAAGTTTTTTCCTTCAGCTGCCAAACGTGCAAGCAGAACGACCGGTTCCCAGAAGCGCACATCACCATAGGGATTTCGCGCGTATCGCCTCATGGTTCGTAAAACATTCCCCAAGCCGACTGTGTCAGCATAAAACATTGGTCCGCCACGACGAGCAGGGAACCCGTAACCTGACAGGTAGACGACATCGATGTCGGAAGCCCTTTTTGCTATTCCTTCTTCAAGTAGTGCTGCACCTTCGTTGATCATTGCGTAGATGCAACGTCCAACGATCTCTTCGTCAGATATTTTGCGACGAACGAGCCCCAAGCTGGCGGAATGCACTTCAATCAGCCGGGCTACTTCCGGGTCCGTCTGTGGAACACGGACTCCAGGCTCATAACGGTACCATCCCCGACCGGTCTTCTGGCCAAACCACCCCTGCTCGCACAGTTTGTCGGCAACTTTTGAATAAATCTTTTCCGGGTGTTTGATGTAGTGCCGTTTGCGTACCGCCCACGGCACATCATTACCAACCACATCGAGCATCCGGAAAGGTCCCATGGCCATACCGAATTTTTCCAGCACTTTGTCGATTTGCCATGGCAAAGCACCCTCATCAAGGAGGAACAGTGCCTGACGCAGGTACTCCTCCAGCATTCTGTTCCCGATAAAGCCGTCACACACACCGGCAACGACCGTAGTTTTGCGTAGTGTCTTTGCCAATTTCATTACTCCTGCAAGCACATCAGACGCGGTTTTTGTGCCGGATACAACCTCCAGAAGCCGCATAATGTTTGCCGGACTGAAAAAATGGGTGCCGATGACATCCTGTGGCCGCTTGGTAAACGAAGCAATCCGGTTCACGTCGAGCGACGAGGTGTTGGTTGCCAGTATTGCCCCCGCTTTCATCATCGTATCAAGCTGGGTAAATACTTTTTCTTTCACCGATATTTCTTCGAAAACCGCTTCAACTACGATATCGGCGTCACCTATTTCCTGATAGGAGAGCGTTGACTGGATCAGATTGAGACGTTGGGCAAACTGTTCTTCACTCAGCTTGCCCCTCTTAAGCGATGCTTCGTAATTGCTTTTGATCTGTGCCAATCCTCTGTCAAGCGCCTCCTGTTTCACATCGAGAATCTTTACCGGAATTCCCGCATCGGCAAAACACATGGCGATACCGCCACCCATTGTGCCGGCGCCAATAACGGCAGCAGTGTTGATCGCCCGGGGGATCGTGCCTACCGGCAGGTTATCGATTTTTTCAGAATTGCGTTCTGCAAAAAAAGCATGGCACAAGGCTTTTGCTTCGGTACTCTCCGAGAGAGCCGTAAAGAGCGCAAGCTCGATCTGCATCCCTTGGTCGAAAGTTTTATTGACTGCAGATTCAATGGCATCGATTATCGGCATTGCTCCGGGCAGAGCGCTACGGTTCGATTTTACAATACCCCGTGCAAACTGGAGTAATGCTGACGCATGTGGGTGTTCAACTCTTAGATCCCGTAAACGAGGCAACGGACGATCAGCAGCTATGTTACGAGCAAACTTGGTAGCAGCAGTGCGAAGGTCGTCATTGGCTATTTCCCGCACCAGTTCTGTCCCTGCATAATCTTCGGCTCGAACCGGGTCTCCGGAAAGGACCATATTGAGAGCGTGCTCCAGGCCGATTGCACGCGGCAACCGCTGAGTGCCTCCCCCACCCGGCATAAATCCAAGCTTTACCTCAGGTAGTCCAAATTTGGTCCCTGGTGCCGCTATTCGATAATTGCATCCGAGCGCCAACTCAAGCCCTCCACCCAGTGCAACTCCGTTGATTGCTGCAACAACGGGCTTTGACATTGCATCCAGTGTCCCAAGCACTGTCCCGTGAAAAGTAGGCTCCTCAAATGAGAGTGGTAAACCCAATTCTGAAATATCAGCTCCGGCACAAAATGCATTACCTGATCCGATCAGAACAACGGCCCGTATTGATGGATCCATGTCAGCCTGGTCAAGCGCATCTATAAGACCGCTCCTCACCCCGTGATTCAGGCAGTTAACCGGAGGGCTATCAATTGTTACTACTGCGATATCATCATTTGTTTCGTAACGTACTAAACTCATGGCACACTTCTCCCACATCTAAATTATGTATTATTGACGCTGACAATAATCCGACCCACGTGTCACATGAGTCCCATATTTTTGGCAACTATCTGCTTCATGATTTCAGTCGTTCCGGCAAATATCGAGAATGGCCGTACGTCACGATAATAGCGACTAATCGGATACTCATCCATGAAACCATAGCCACCATGCAGCTGCACACATTGATATGCCATCTTGTTGGCCATTTCACCTGTCCAAGCCTTTGCCATCGAAACTTCATCAACTACATTTTCGTTACGCATATGTTTCAGAATAAGGTTATCGATAAAGGCGCGACCAAGCTTGATATCCGTCATCATTTCGACAATCTTGAACGCATTATGCTGAAAACTGCAAATCGGCTTGCCAAACTGTTTACGCTCTTTAGTATACGCCAGCGTCAGCTCTAACATTTTCTCAGCCATTGCCAGTGACTGCAACGAACACATGAGTCGTTCCTGCTGGAGATACTCCATTAGATAGTAGAACCCTCGGTTTTCTTCCCCAAGGAGGTTCGCTACCGGTACACGACAGTCATCAAAGAACAGTTCTGCTGTATCCGACGCGCACAAGCCCATCTTCTCCAGTTTTTTCCCCTTGGTAAAACCGGGGGTATCCCGTTCCACGCAGATAAGACTGAGCCCCTTGGTCCCTTTCGCGTCCTTATCCGTCCGGCACGCGACAATAACAAGGTCGGCGTGTATACCGTTGGTAATAAACGTCTTGGCGCCGTTTATCACGTAGTCATCACCGTCACGCTCCGCGTGTGTCCGCATCCCTGCCAGGTCGGAACCGGTGTCCGGCTCCGTCATCGCCACAGCCAGGACAATATCCCCAGATGCAGACCCGGGAAGCCATTTAATTTTCTGCTCAGCATTACCCAGATGTGATATATATGGTGCAATGATGTCGCTATGAAGTGGCGTCATCAAACTGACCGCTCCACCTTTTATCAGTTCCTCGGCAATTATCACCGAATACAGAAAATCCGCTTCGCTACCACCAAACTCTTCCGGTAGCCATGGGCAGAGGTACCATTCGGCACCCATTTTTTTCCAGACATCGCGCGGTATGGCTCCGTTGGCCTCCCATTCATCAACATGTGGAGAAAGCTCTTTCTTCACAAAATTTCGAAACGCTTCACGGAAAACATTGTGTTCTTCTGAGTACATTTTTCTTTCTCCCTGCATGATTATATTTTACGCATAAACTGTTTATTAGTTATCCCTAAATAATCAGTTGTTGGTCGCTTAATATTCTTTGTGTTTCAATCAACGTACCTCATGCAATGATTTTGTTAATTTTAAACTCAAAATATCATAATATCAAAATATCGTATCATTTTTTAGTGGTACTTATTAGTGCACTTTGTCACGGTGTTTTAACGCTGTCAAGATTTTTTTTTACTACTATTATTATTTACCACAATAAACATCTAACATGTTGTTTATGTAGCATATTATAGGCTAAATAAATTTAGAATGGTTTTGCTATACCTATCTCAACTGGTGATTTAAGGTTATCAGGAAGGAACTTCTCTTGGTGTTTTTGAGTGTTAAGTATTAGCACATCGGGGCATTATAACTATGGTACTTCGTACAAGTACTGGGTGTTTCTGTTTGTTCGAACTTCAATTTATTTATAAACACCAAGCACATTAAAAACAAATTTCTCTACTTCTTTAATAAGCTTTTCATTTATATTCTTGCCTACTAATTCTATTGCATTTCGTTGAGTACACTCTTTACCATCATAAACAAAAGGCATTGTGATATCCCAATGTAAAAAAAAAGCGAATATCATCCATGCCAGCATAATCGGAGATATGGATAATTCTTTACCACCGCATGCAATTTCTTCGCAGGCCTCTGTAAATCTTTCCAAGTAGTTATCAATATTCTTACTCAAAGTTGGAGGAAGATTTTCTCCACCTGCAAACAGTTCTCTCATGACAATTGAATGAAGTGGGCGTAACTTGGCTACCTGCGCCATCCCGTGAATCAACCGCCTTATTTTTTTTTCCGGGCTTTCTGTTTCATTCTGCTCCTGATATAGATGTATTTGGGATTGATCCAATAAATTCTTCATCACGGTTTCATAGAGCATGTCTTTATCACCAATATAGTAATACATGCTCCGCTTGCTTATTCCAGCCCTCTCAGCAATTTCGTCAGTAAGAGCCCCGTGATAACCCTTCTCAGAAAAAACTTCAGTAGCAATTTCTATTATATGATTGCTTTTATCAGTTCTCTTTTTTTTCATCAATTCTCTTGCCATTAGTTTACCTCAAGCATTTAATATGCATATATTCAGTATAAGAAGCGAAAAAACTTTATGCTGCCTGGAAAAAGCCCCCCGAACTTTTTTATCCGGGGGGCTCATCCTTGAACCCGTTGTATCCAGAAGATAACCTCACTACAACTTATATATTTACGGTTTATAGACTTTACAGAGCAGTGCTCTCAAGCACCATCCACCAGAGATCGGATCACATATATCCGGATCATCCATGGTAAGAACATTCGCGTTCGACTGCCACAAACCATGGAGAAAAGGTTCCTGTGCAGGCTGTTCAGGAAACCACCAGTGGCTTTGCACGTTGACAACACGTGGATGGATGTCCTCAGTCAGTCGCGATTTTTGCTTGATAGCACCTCTTTTTGTTTCAATGCATACCCAATCGCCATCTGTAATGTTAAGCTTCTGCGCGGTATCAGGATGAATCTCCATCAACGGGTCAGGTTGCTGCTCGCGCGTTCCCATGCCGAAGTGACGATTCTCGGAATGGAACATCGGCCTGAAATTGCCGCCTGTTATCAAAATTAAAGGGAACTCTTTAGCAATCTCCGGGGTGCTAACCGGGCTTTCGGGTGGTTCCTGATAATAGGGCAATGGATCATACCCGAGTTTTTCCAAAATGGTCGATGAGAGCTCAATTTTTCCGCTCGGGGTTGCAAACCCCGTTGGTTTGCCTGTTGTCGGGTTAATTGTCTCGTATGTCCATGGTTCACCGGCAACCGGACAGGTTTGATTGGCCGCATCTTTGTGTGTGAGGCCGACTGGCGCCAGCCTATAGTCCGCCAGATCTTCATCTGTTTCCCAGGGAAAATGTTCACCGAACCCGAGTCTTTTGGAAAGTTCACGGAAAAACTCATAATTTGTTTTTCTCTCACCTAGAGGTTCAACGGCTCTCTCTCCACATCGGATATCCTGTTCAAAATCCTCATAGCTGGTACAGGCCGGCTGTTCCAGCTTGCTTGCTGCAGGAAGAACATAATCTGCAAGCAGAGCAGTCGGAGTCATAAAATGTTCATGCACCACATGGAGCTCCAGGTTCGGACTTTTTAACGCTTCATACACCAACTTAGTATTGGCGGCATTAAGAAGCGGATTGGAAGTCCACGTAATCATGGCCTTTATCGGATAGGGCTTTTCTGACAAGATAGCCCGCCATATCAGGGGCTGAGGACTCATAAAATTATGGCCACTCATACTCATCGGTATGCCATATGTTCTTTTATAAGCCTCATTCGCCAGCTCATAGCCGGGCCACGTCATCAGCTTGAATCTGTCAGAACCCAACTGTTTATTTCTCTGTTCCGGAGTACATTGCTCTTCAAGTTGTAGCATAGAATCCCGGATGGCCATGTTGCCGTTAAGCACAGGGCCGGGGCCTCTCAAAACCTCTCCACCGTCTCTCCCATAATTTCCCGTTATTGCTCGCAGGCAGATTTTGGCGTGCTCAACCCTCATACTGTTTACGCCGATCTGGTCGGTTGCGCAGCCCCATTCAATAGTCGCCGGATTGTTTTCCGCGTACATTCTTGCAGACTGCCTGATAAGATCAGCGGGTACCCACGTGATTTCGGCAACTTGTTCCGGAGTATATTCATCGACCCTTTCTCTGAGTTGATCAAAGCCAACAGTCCAACTGTTGACAAAATCTTTATCATAAAGATTCTCTGTTATAATTACATTGAGCCACGCAAGAAAAAGTGCCGAATCAGTGCCCGGTCTTATCTGAAGCCAGAGATCGGCCTGCTTCGCAACTTCAGTTCGCCGTGGGTCAATCACAATCAGCTTTATTTCTTTGCGCCGACTTTCGATAAGATTATTCCACGTGGTTCGTACGCTCTGAGTCATATTATAGCCGTCCAGCACCCAGCATTTGAGCTGCCTGGATAATGAAGCACCGACTGAACACGGCCCTGTCAAAGCATAGCGCATCTGAAACTTGTTGCACATGCAGACGGTACCTGGTCCTCCGACATTGCTCGGGTTACCGAAGAGATTCAGAAACCGACTACGTATCCCAAACATGTCACTTCTGTAAGTACCTTCATTGACCGCAAGTGTTTCCGCTCCGTATTCAGCTTTTAATCGTTCCAATTTTTGGGCGATTTCATCCAGAGCCTGGTCCCAGGATATTTTTTCCCATTTGTTTTCACCTCGTCCACCAGCTCTTTTCAGGGGATACATGAGCTGATTCGGGCTGTATAACCACTTCATGAAGTGGGGCCGTCTGTCACCACAACCCTGCACCGGTCCGGTGAAATAGTCTTTATTCCCCCGAATATCTATGAGTCGCCCATTCTCAACCGTAGCTAGGAGACCGCAGTTATCATGACACCCCGGAGATGCCCAACAAATAATTTTTTTAACTCTTTTGTCGCTTATGTGCCCGGCTCTCATAAGTGTATCACCCTTAGTGGTCGGTTCTTATAACTGAAAGAAGCACTGGATTCACCTGTCATTCCCTGTTGCAGCTAACTCAGGTGACAAATGAGATTCCTGCAGTACCTATCAACAGGTTTCAACTGATTTTCTCATTATTAAGGGTTTCCAGAGCGACATTCTGAACTACGTCATCTGGCAGATGAAATGCCTCAGGTACCGTGTCGATTTCCGCACTGATGCCAAAGACTGTTGGCGGTTTTAGAAACAAAGTAGCGATAAATCCTATTAAGGACATAACTGAGACAATAATAATTGAAAGATGATAATTCCCGGTTGCACGTAAAGCATATGACCCGATGATTACACCGGCAGCGCTCCCAAAAATGCCGATCCCTATCCACATGCCAACTATTTTTCCGGTAATATGCGGAGGATAATGCATGGCCACAAATGCCATCGCATTTGGCATTACCCATGCCCTGAAAAAACCTGCAACAACCAGACAGATGGTGATGGTACGTGTTGATACATGTACTGCTGGGAGCATGATGGAAAATGTTAAGATTGCAAACATTAGGTAGCCTAGCGCAATAACGGGCCGGACTCTTCCCTTAAAAATTCGCTCCATCACGAAACCGGTTGCGATCGCACCGATCATTGCTGCAATTTCAAGTACCATCATCATCTTACCCGCAACCATCGGCCCGAACCCGACACCCAATGGCGGCTCAATAGCCAGGTAGGCAGGTGTTAAATCGTTAAACGCATTCAAAACCCACATAAAACAAAAAACGACAAAAACCCCGATCCATGTCGTCCGCTGCTTGAAGGCGATCTTGAAATCATTGGACCCGGTATGACTCAGTTCATATGCATCACCAGAAGATGCGGGAACTGCGGGCTTAGGAGCAATCGCCACAAAAAGCGTAACAGCAACAGGCACAAGACAGCCAACCCCGATCCAGGATATCGCCTCCTGCCAGTTTCCAACCCAGGCATGCAGTGTCGGAGCGGCAACAAAACCCGTTGCTATTCCAAGCGAAACCGCTGTTCCCTGTATACCCGTTACAATTCCCCTGTCCTTTAGTGGAAACCACAAGGCAGCGACCGGTGAGACCGTGGCCAAGATCGTCCCACACCCTACCGCCTGGAGAAGTCGGATTGCGAGTACTCCTTCGAAACTATGCCCAAAAAATGGTAGACCGAGAGTAGGCAACGCCACGGATAGTGAACTAAAGACAAGGACCGGCATAAGGCCTGCCCTATCGCATGCGATTCCCCCGACAATGCAGGAAATTGCCACTACTAGATTGAACAACCCCATGAGATACGCAGTAGTGTCACCCAAAGTCATGCCAAGACTTTTTGCTATTACCCCCATGAGAGGTGCGGGGTAGATCATTATAACGTCTGAAGCCGCGGTTGCCAGAAACATGGCCAGTAACACCAGCCAACGAAAGCGAGGATAACTGTCGCCTTGTCCAGGCAGGGCCAATGGCTTGCTGCTGTTTTCACATATACTTGACATAAACTCTCCTTCCATTGAATGTCGGTACACTATTTTCTGATTCACCTCACATTTCGCAGTAATTATGGAACAAGGCCTATTTTGCCGTACGACTGCTGTCCCTCGATCCATTCATGGGCCTGACCCTAAACCGGTTGTGACGAAATGGAAGGCTATATCGTTTAAACGGACATGGTGGTGTTCAAACGCGATGTTTTCCACGGTTTCCTCCAGTCCTAAGTGCAACTATTGCCCATCGTCCTCAAAAACCAAAAGTCTCAGTTTGGTTGATGAATGTGTCTGTCAATTATGGAAACCAGACTTTTCGTAAAGTCAACCTCCCAATAAATCCTGAATCAACTGATCACCGCACTGATTCAAATTATTGCTCCATTACAATCGCACCTACATCACATACAAAGAGACATGCTCCACATTCTACGCAAACGTCCTGATCAATTGTAAAGTTGCGGTCTTCTTCCTTTATAGCTTTGATTTGACATTCATCAGCACAGCTGCCGCAATGAAGACAATCCTCTGATATTATATAAACCATATAAACCTCTTAATTTATTGGATATTTTTAGTTTGCAATATTCCAAACCAATTGATCTATTCAGGTCCATAACTTCAGCTTTCATAACCCAAATACAAAACCAAGCTCACCTAGTCTAGGCTGCACTTCTTTACAAATTTTCCATTCTGCTTGAACTAAATTATGCTCACTGTAATGTTGTAGGGGACTTAATCCCGACTGAAGACTTTTTAAAGCTGACTCTCCAGCAGCCTTCCCTGAAACCAAAGCACCGGTAATCCCGTCAAGTGCCCTGACAAAACCTGCCGCTTCACCGACGAGAAGAATGTTTCCATTCCCGAGAAAATAATTTTCACGGTATGGCATATCGTTCATTACGATGCCGCGCGTCATCGTTGTCTTGTTAATTTTCAATCCGTACCTCTCCTGTAAGAACGTAACAAATCTATACAGAGTTTTCTTAGCAGTTTCTGCCCGACTTGCAGTTGCATTTAGATGAATGACTTTGTCCTTATGTGTGAAACTTCCAAACGTAACAGGGTCAAGAATCCAATATTGCCAACCAGGCTCCAGATCAATAGTTGCCTCATAGTGTTCTTCATAGAGGGCTATCCAGTTCAAGGTTTTGTCCAATTCAGGTGAAAGAGATCTTCTCACCCTTGATATAGGTCCATCGGCTCCGATTAGAATCTTAGTTATGATTTCGTGATATTTACCCTCATGGTTGACGCGTACCGATATATCTCGGCCATCATGTTTGCAGTCAACAAACAGACAGTTATCTACTAATAATGCTCCACTTTCTTTACAGAGCCAGTAGTCAAATTCCGAGCGATCAACATTGAATCCATGTTCCTGATTCGGGAGGGCTTCACCTAGATCTAATGCCGGACAAGTTGTCACGCAGGCTTGCAAATCATTTGTCGAAACACACCGGCTTCCTTTTATTGCCCGTGGTTCAGTAAAAACATGTTCCGGGATTTCATTATAGTTTTCGGAAAGATATTTCCTGGCGCTTGGCAAGATAACACCACTGCACATCTTGTCTCTTTTAAGCGAGCATTTTTCTATGATTACAACATCTAATCCAGAACCAATGAACGCTCTTGCAGCTGAAGCACCTGCAGGCCCTGATCCCACTATAACTATGTCGTAACTCTTCTTCAATTGTGCTATGTCAACTTGTCTATTTATGGTTTTTGAGCATTCTATATTCATTGAACGTCTCCGTTTTAAATATAAAGTTATTCACTGAATTGGCTTATCAGAGACTTCTTTACCGGCTTACATATCTTTACAATGTAGCTTCACTTACTTCATTGATTTGCTCAGCAATAGTTTCCTCACCTTTGACGGCAACCGTTTGCAAAAGAAAATGTGATAATGATGGGATAAGAATTAGCGCGCCGAACATATTCCAGATAAACATGAAAGTTAGGAGAATTCCCATATCAGCCTGGAATTTGATCGGCGAGAACGCCCAGGTCACAACTCCGGCCGCAAGGGTGATTCCGACCAGACCGACCACCTTGCCAGTGAACTGGACCGCATTCTTGTATGCCTGGCCCAGAGGGAGTCCGGAGCGCTGCTGGGTCAGTTGCACACTCAACAGATAGAGGGCATAGTCAACCCCGATTCCGACCCCAAGCGCAATAACCGGCAGGGTTGCTACCTTTACGCCTATTCCGAGAGCTACCATTAGTGCTTCACAGAGAATTGACGTAAGCATGAGCGGCAGTACGGCCACCACTACTGCCCGCCAGCTGCGGAAAGTTATGAAACAGAGTATGATAACAGCTCCGTACACGTACAGCAGCATGGTGCGGTTGGTTTCCTTGACTACGATATTGGTAGCGGCCTCGATTCCGGCGTTACCCGCCGCCAGTAGGAACTGGCGATCTTTGGTGCTGTGAGCTGCAGAGAATTTTTCAACTGTCGCAATTACCCGGTCGAGCGTTGCTGCCTTGTGATCGATTAGGTACGCAATAACTGGCATAACGGAACCGTCGGGATTAAACAGGTCAGGGTTATTGTTCAATGCGTTCTGTTCTGCAAAATTGAGGATGTCCTGATTACGCGACAGCGTGAACCATTTGGGGGAGCCTTCAAAGGTTCCGGACGTGATCTGCCGTACCGTATCGGTCAGGGAGATGGTGGTCTGGACTCCGGGAATCTGTTTCAGTTCCCAGGCAAGGCGGTCAGCCTCAATCATGGACTCATACTTGAGACACCCTTCTGGAGGGGTCTTCATGATCACTGCAAACTGATCGCTGGATAGTGAGTAGTTCGAGGTAATAAAGGCATTATCCTTGTTATAGCGTGAATTTGCTCTTAGTTCTGGCGCACCGGGATCAAGATCGCCGATTTTAAGGTTGAGACTGACGACAAAACCGATAACAGCCAGAACGACGGAAACGACTACTGCTATGGTGGCCCAGCGGCGCTCGGTAAAACGGTCGAGCAAACTCCACAAACGTCCTGTTCCTTCAACGGCGCTCTCATCCTTGTTTTCATCAAGGCTGCGCTTGGCAGCGACCGGACTGACGCCGGTAAATGAGAGCAGTACCGGCAACAGCAACAGGTTGGTGAAGATCAGGATGGCAACACCGATACTGGCGGTAAGAGCCAGATCCTTGATGACCGGAATGTCGATGAACATCAGTACGGCAAAACCGACCGCATCGGCCAAAAGCGCTGTCATCCCTGCAAGAAAGAGACGACGGAAGGTGTAGCGGGCAGCGACCAGGCGATGGGTACCTCGCCCCACATCCTGCATGATTCCGTTCATTTTCTGGACAGCGTGGGAAACCCCGATAGCGAAGATCAGGAACGGAACGAGGATTGAATAGGGGTCGAGTTCGAAACCGAGCGTTGAGATCAATCCCAACTGCCAGAGGACCGCTACGATAGAACAGGAAATAACGAGTACAGTACTGCGCAGACAGCGGGTGTAAATGAAAATAATGATTGAGGCGATTATTGCGGCAACGCCGAAGTAAGTCATCACCTGCATCAGTCCGTCAAGCAGATCTCCAACCAGCTTGGCAAAGCCGATAACATGAACATTAACTTTGGCGCCTTGCTTCGCCGGTTCTGAGCCTTTAGCGGCCATGCCTGACGCCTGGTATTTGGTCCGGATTTCTTCCAGTCGTTTGGAAAACAGACTGTAATCAAGCGGTTTCCCGGATTCCGTGTCCTTATCCAGCAGGGGAACAAAGATCAAAGCCGACTTGTAATTGTTGGCAATTAATTGCCCGGTTATGCCGGAGCGCCGTATATTTAGTTTGACCTGTTCAACGCTGGCCTGTGACCCGTCATAACTATCCGGGACCACGGGGCCGCCGGCGAAACCTTCTTCGGTAACCTCATTCCAGCGCACTGAAGGGGTCCAGATGGATTTCATCCAGGCGCGATCAACACCAGGCACCAGAAACATGTCGTCATTGATCTGTTTCAGGGTTTCAAGAAAGGCCGGGTCAAAGATATCGCCCTGAGGGTTTTCGACAACGACACGGATAGAGTTACCAAGGCCGCGCAGTTCCGATTTATTGGCCATATAGTTTTTGATATAAATATTGCTCTGCGGGATCATTTTCTCGAAGCTGGCGTTAAATACCAGTTTCGTGATCTGATAGCTCAGGATCACTGTTATAACCGCACAGATGATCATTACCGCCATCCGGTTGTTGAATACCAGACGCTCAAGCTTGTTTCCAGATTTCTGGTCAAAGTCTTCAATTCTTTTAACCACCGGCATATCATCTATTTTGCCCATTCCAACTGCCATTGTCTTCTCCTGAAGTCTTACGTTACTTTGTAGGAACTATGTTTGCGCCTCTGAATCCAACGACTACGAGCGTGTCCTTGTTGATGGATGTTACGTCAGCTGCTGCTAAAGTTTTTTCAACTTTAAGGTGCTTGAACGTTACTCCGTTATCATCGCTGATCAGGACGTTGCCTATCTGACTTACGAGAACGATGCGACCGTCTTCAAGGATGGTGGAACCGGTAATACCAGCCGGGACACCGGTCTCAACACTTTTCCAGCTGCTGCCATTATCACTGCTGCGGAACACTTTACCGCGCATGCCGTAAACAATTAGTGCTCCCGGTGTGCCGGTAACGCCGAAGTATGTTCCAGTGTAAGGTGTTTTGATTTCTTTGAAGTACCCGGCGGCGTCAAGCTTGAATACACTCCCCTGTTCGCCGCAGATATAAAGGTCGGAGCCGACCGGTTTTATTGCGTAGAGGTGGTAGCGCCTGGGATTGTCTATGCGGTCAAACAGTGGGGTCCAGCTTTTGCCTGCATCGCTGGTGCGGAAGATGAGGCCGAAGGCACCAACAATGTATCCAGTGGTGTCATTTTGAAACCAGACATCAAGGAAGGGTTTATCCGGACCCTGTTCCTTATAGCGCTTGATGTCCTCTTGCAGGGAACTTGCACCGAATTCGTTGCTGCTGTTGCTGCTGTAGTATTTTGACAGCAGTTCCGCTGCGCCACGACCGTCAAGCTGTTTTGTCCAGTTAATTCCGCCATCGGTGGTTTGCAAAACAACCCCGTCATGCCCGACAGCCCAACCGTTTTTTTCTGAGGGGAAATATACCGACACGAGATCAGATCCCACCGGAACAACTGTCTGCGTCCAGGTTGTACCCTGATCGTCGGAATAGACAATGTGACCGCGATGGCCAACGGCAATCAGTCGTTTGCCGGCCAACACTACGCTGTTAAGCAGGGTGACTGGTGCTAATTTGCTCATTTGAGCAGGAGTATCGAGAATATCCTTATAGACAGGCTCAGCACTGCTTATAGCATATACGACTACAGATACCAGGAGTGCACCAGATGCTGCTCCAATCTGCCATCTACGGTATTTCATATGGTTACTCCTGAGATGTAGATACTGTTTTGCATTAGGTCTTTAGAAATGTACCCGATGGCATAAAGCCATCGGGTACAAACTTCATTCAGCGAACACCACTTCCGCTCAGTGCATCAGGAGACCACTCCCGCTCCGGAAGTTTGCCGTATATTTCGGTACTGCCTTTAGGTGAATAACCATTCAGGTTGTATTGACCGGTAATCAGGTCGTAATGCCCCAACGGTTGATTATTTTGCGAGGGGTACTCGAGAATAGGAGTCATATAGGAGAAACCAACCCGATACAATTGTCCACGCGCATCGTACTGATCAGAGGCGGATGCATTCCAGCAATCTTCGTCCAGATAGAAAATACGTTTGTGGTAGATATGGCGTTTTCCTGGTTTCAAAGTTGCTTCTACAACCCAGACTCGATGGAGTTCCCAGCGAACAAAGTCCGGATTTAGGTGTCCTTTTTTAAATAACTCTTCTGGCGTAGAATGATATGCCATCTTGTAGTTATTGTAGGGGACATACATCTCTTTCTTGCCGACAAGCTTCCAGTTGAAGCGCTCCATCGAGCCGCTGAAAAGCATGTTGTCGTCAAAGGTTGTGGCGCCCGAAGTTGCCGGTTCCGGTGCGTCATGACTGACATCCGGCGCCAGTTTGACTCTTCGCTGGCCGGGCAGGTACTGCCAGGCTTTACGCTGATTTTCCGATGAGTTTATCGGTTCCATAAGCATAAGTGCCTCACCGGAACGTCTCGCAGGTCCCTTGTATTTCTGTGACACCTGGAAAAAGTAATCAACATTGCTTTTGGACGTATCCCAGTAAGGAAACTCCAACGTTACAGTATAATCTGCTGTTAGCACCGATCGGCCATTGGCATCCACAGTGTAGGCTTCTGCTTTGTGAATTTCATTCGGGCTGTATACAAGCAGATGATTCCACATGGCCTCACTGCCTGTTTTGGGAATCGGGAATGGATAAAATGCATGTGCGTTTTTGATCGCCAATCCATCGTTTACGGTGCTTGCCTTGCCAACATTTTTTATTGTGGCGTCGTTCACCCATTTAGGAAGTGCGGTAGTTCGATGGGTCTTATAAACATCTACTCGATAGGTCGGATATTTTTTTAGCAGAGCTTTTGCACCTTCTGTAAGCTTGTCAGAGTACTGAGTCACATTTTTACTGGTAATAGAGAAGATTGGCTTCTCATCAGCAAAAGGGTCTTTGTGAGATATCTTACCTTTTTTTTGAGTAGCCGCTGCTGGTGCGCCGGTGTATTCCGGGATGGAGCCGTCCTTGTTGCCGGCCTTTTCCGCCCCGATTGGCGTCAATGTTGTACCAAGCTTTTTCGCTTCCTCTGGCGAAACGGCACCAATGACTGTTCCTGCAAGAGCCAGCGCCATACCAGCCGCAATAATACTTGTTGCTACTTTCATAGTTTTACTCCTCTCACTAGAATGTGGTTTTCATCGTTAACGTTATCATGTTGCGATCTTTTAATGATGTGAACGGGCTGTTGCCGTTTAAAGGTTCGCCGGTATTCGGATCAAGTGTGCCCATGGGACCAAAGAAGCCGATATAGGAAAGATTTGCTTTGTATTTCTGGAAGAAGTCGGCGGTAAAACCTGCACTATACGTTCCGGCGTTCTTGGTACCACCACCCGTTACAGCCGAATTGCCGACCAAACCCATAAATCCACTTAACGGCATCGACAAATCAACACCGGCTATAACCTGATACCAGGTAGGTTCGAAATTAATCTGGCCACCGATGTAATCCTTTGTTATCCGGTCTACATCGGAGGAGGTATTGTTGCCCCATTTGGCAAGATCCGCCCGCGACGTTATTGAACCCAGACGGTTCCAGGTAAACTCTGCCAAACCGGTTGCAGTGTCATACAAAGGGGTTTTCGGAAATAAATAGAGGAAGTTAGCCACTGCGTGCCACGTATCTCCACGTGCTCCCCCGGCATAGGGACTATATGGGACCGCAGAGGGAGGTCCTCCGGGAGCTAACACACTGGTGACAGCTACGTTCGCGTTACTCCACAGAGGCATGTTTTTACGATAGGAGAGCTCTGTACCAATACTAATACCAGCGACTTGTTTCGAGAAACTTATGCCGTAAAGATCAATCCCTGACGCATACGACCAACGGTATTGTTGAGGCACGAACATAAAATTGCCGGTTGGACTGACAGGAGGGGTGAGCAGCATACCCTGCATATTCATCTGGCCGAATGTATCCGAGAACTTCCGGTAATAGAGACCAACTGTTCCTGCAAGACCTTCAGGACTCCAACGAGCTGAAACACCAAAATCTCCGGACTGCTTCGGTTTAATATCACCGACATTCAACGCTCTTCCAGGTCCGGCAACAATCGACTCACTGCCATTCCCGAGTGGGTCCGCGAACCCCAGATAGGTACCCGCTTCAGGAAACTGGTTTGCTTCCCATTCAAAATAATAATTTCCGGCGATTGAAAGCTCTTTAGTTGGTTGGATCTGTGCAGAAACCTGATTACGTGGACGAAACAGCTCTTTCAATTCTACTGACGGCTGAGCCAAACCTTTTGACTGATCGATTGCCGACTGCCCATAAGAAATGCCGTGCATGCCACCATTACCCAGCATGCTTTCACCCCAATAGACGGTATGACGTCCGACCTTCATCTGTATCGGAATGTCACCGATTGTATATTTACCGAAGGCGAATAAATCGAGTAACTCACCATTTGGCCCCGAAAAATGCCGGTCAGAGTAATCACTGTAACCGACCGTTGGTATCCCGTTTACCAGATGGTTTGACGTACCGGGGGAAGAATTGTCCAAATCACTTCTTCTGTATGTTTGGTCATACCAGAATGCACCGCTGACACGGATACCATAATCCTTTTTATAGACAAGATCGGCCTCTGAGAGTAAGTCCAGACGATTTGAAATCGGCCCGACATCAAAATTGCGGTCACCATCATCCATGTTCGGACTATTTAAAAGCGCTTTGTTCTGCCCGGATACTCGATGCGCGTAGGTATATCTAAGTGTATTATCCCAGCGCAACTCAATATCCTCGTTTCCAGTCGGAACTTCAAATGCTTCAACAGTACTACAGATTCCAATCAGCGACATTACTGCGACAGCAAGTAGACCTGTGTGAGTCTTCTTACATCCCGAAACTTCTTTAACTCTGTTCCTTTGTTTTTCCATTCGCCCCTCCTTTTTTTGGACTGCACTCAGTTGTGACTCTCCGTCCATTCACCTGTGTTGCTTGGCTGGCAGTAGTTCATACGATGAGCTATTAAGCCTTTACTTAGAAACATTTGTGACGCGTTAAGTTGACAATCAAAGTGATATATCATTTTCAGCAACGTTGTTTTGCTATAACCAGAACATTCGATCGATTATGCACTCAGACAGTTCTACATAGTCTCTAAAATTTTATTATTTATTTAATAATATCAATTCAGTACCTGTTTTTGATACGCATTTGTGAAACTAATAAGTGCACTTTACGCGAAACGCATTTTTTGGTCAAGTATTTTTTTGATAAAAAAATATTGTTTTATTATTATTGGGCATCACCGATCTACATATATAACCACCCAAATACATCTTCAGATAAATACAAAATTATATTCATATTATATATACGTTTTTTCAGCTATTTAGACTGATATTAAATAAAGATTCCTTCCGAATATTCAACGCTCACAATAATATTATTCATGAATGATCACAAGAATCATCCATATACAACTGACAGAAACTCATAAATCCAATCACTAAAAACCGTGTTATATCTAAATATCGTAAGATCAAAATATTGTTGTACGCATACATATTAGCTTAATGGCACAAACACTCTGTCTATCTGAATACGCAAAATGCAAATGAATGTTTATTAGTTATGACTAATTATATCTAAAGAAGAACGGCAACCAATACTTATGCATTATCGGGCATGTATGAATCACATCAATTCAAGTTGGTGTGGAATTGCGGAATACGCACGGAATATCCATAATCATGATAATGATAAAAATTCGGAACTATAACCAATAATCAGGCTGCTATGACGTAAGCTGTCATATGGTTGATGTAACATACTCTCCAAGGAGGGTATGCCATGAATATCCAAGAGTTTAACAAGCAGTTTCCCGATGAGGAAA
>JAQTZV010000005.1 GCA_028687585.1 Desulfuromonadaceae bacterium
GAGTAAAAACACACCTCGCGACCTCACAACCAATCGGTCGCCATCAGCGGTTCGTCGGTCGGCTTCACGCCGGAACGGCGGCCGCCATTATGTCAGGTACATCGGTCGGCTTCGCCGGAATACCAATTCTTTTGGCAGAACATGTCTCTATGGAGGTTAGTGCGCTATGCAGAAACTGTAGACAGAAGTTAAAGCGACTGTACAAGCAAGACGCCGAGCATGTGAAATATTTCAATATGCGTATTGTACTGACATTTTGGCCTTTTCTGTGGCATTTTGCTGTCGCTCTGCCTGAACTTCTATACGATACATATAGGGGTAATGCGGTACGGTAACACCAGAACCATCTGTTGTGGAGCCACTTTCAAGCGCCATTGAGCTTGTATCAGAATTCCCGGCAACAGTAATAGTTTTTGACCTCTTCCCCAAACCTCCACTAGCAGCACTGTAAGACTCCATTACGATAAATTTGCGTTCCATAGTATCAACAATTTTTGAGTACACAGCAAAGGGTGTTCCCGATGCTGCGTTCAAGTTAAATGTGATATCAGAGGCTTCCTTTGCATTCAGTGAAGCGTTTGAGCACGCAACAGACCATTTGCTTTTTGGTGACGTTAATTTGGCGCGCAAACAGGCAGAAATATTTGGAGCATTTAGATTTTTCATGTAGCCGTTGGCGTTACCAGTCATATACGAGCTAAAAGAGGTTCCCGGATTGGCGACTGAGTAATCATGAAAAGCAAAACTTGCAGCGATAAGATCTTTCACCACGATGTCTGTTCCGCCATACGCAGCTTCAGTCGTGGTTCGATACCGTTTCATCGCACCTGATGAACGTATTCCGGCGGTAACCATATAGAGAAGCGACATCGTAATTACGAGTGAAAGCGCCGTAAACATTAATGCGGTTATCAAAGCGATACCATTTTCGTTATGTAAAACTCTCATTCACTGACCTCACTTAGTTCGTCAACGTTGATTGCTGTATAGATTCTTCGGACGAACTACTATTCGGTAAAGCTTCCAGCGATAATGGGTCTGAGGCTCTGTCAGAGTGTATATTTTGACAGGGCTCAAACCATTATTTCCCTGAATATCGGAAGCCGATGGGCCTACTCTAATACTGGTACTCGGTGCCGTGTACGTACGATCAAACTTACCTTCCTGGGCTAAAATATATACTTTAACGACCTTAAGGTGCTCTCGAAGTCCCTTGGCACTCTTCATCCAGCCTTGAATTGCAACAGTGGCATCTGCCGGTGTTGCAGATATTGATCCATCAGTTTTTTTGGGCAGGGTTGAGTACCCATTTACTTCGCCAGCGTTGCCGCCATCTGATATATCCCACCCCAATACTACCTGCATATCGGCTACGCAATCAAGCAGCGGCAAAGGAGTATAGTCACCATCGCTTTGATTAACCGTCCCTTTATAAAGTACTCCGGTGCTCGGCGCACAAAAAGGCGGCACCGTACCTGCCGTATTTCCGATAAAAAAATCAGTCCGGTTGAACGGCATGCGTAATGCGCGATTATCAACGCCATACACCATATAGGTGCTGGTATCATCAAGCGGCAGGTACCAACCGACAATGCTATTATAATTTACAGAGAATTCTTCATCATCATTAGGGTCAACGATAAGGCGATGATCCTTGTTAGCGATATCATTTACATTTGAATTGATAAATATTACGCGATCACCAGTTACAGGGCTACTTGAGGCCAAGGTAACCGGCTGTGATTCCCACGTAGGTGATGCGCTGTAATTATGAAATGGAATATATGTCCAGCGCTGAGCTGATTTTTCACGACCAATTGTTGTACCTTTAATCGCAAAATAATCAGAAGCATAGTTACCAAAACCGGCAAACCCTACCAGTGCTCTCGGGACTCTACTAAACGGAGAAGACGAATCAGGGTTACTATTAGCCGCAGATGAATCATTAAGCTCTGCCCCGAGGGCGTTTTCCGCCTCATAATATGTGATACTGCTATCTACCAGATCGGCTGGGGTGACGGCCGAATTTTTCGTGCTGAAGCCCCACGGCAACCCAAACCCCATCTGTGCCAGGTCATGCCGCATAACTTCAAGTCCGATCACACCCTCAATATTGGTTTCTTCCATTTTTGAAATTGATGATGACTTTGACACGATAAGATTAAATGCATTACTTGCAATAATCAGGATGACAAGAAACAGCGTCATAGTTACTAAAACTTCAATAAGTGTAAAACCATTCTTTTTTGAAATATTATGTAGTTGAAAGAGTCTCACACGGCACCTCACTGGGGAGTGGTTGATACAAAGGACGATATTGAGTGCGTGCTCTTCCTGTTTTTAAATTTCCAGGAAACATTCAGGATTATCTCTTTGGAATTCGGCGTACTCTGAGTGACAATTTCCTGCACAGAATAATTTTTGTAGACTCCCCGAAAAAACCTGCTTGTTTCACTTTGCGGAGCATTTGTAGTTCCTGTAGAAAGGGCGCTGAATGCCTTGGCACGCTTATGCATCATTCTCTCATCCGCAAGAGTAATCGCCTCGTTTCGCAGAGAAGTTTCTACGGTTTTTTCAATAGCCAGGTTAACCCCTGACAGCATGCCAAGCAGCCCAATCATTAAAATAACAATGGCTACAAGAAATTCTATCAGAGTAAAACCTGAGTTTTTATTTATCATCACATGCTCCCGAGGCGTTCAGCTTACCAACATTTACGCGAATCGTATGAATTTTCAGACAATTTATTGAACCATAATTGGCGCCGTCACCACCAAGAAGAACCGTGGTGGTGGTACTTTCGAGCATCCCGCGCTCGTTAATTACATACATTTCACCACCATAGCTGGTTCCGTTAAGCATCTTCATCGGATACTGGACACTATGAGCGCCACCGAATTCGGTACCATAAGCCGCAAGGTCGGCAGGTGATGTATACGTATCGGTACTGTATGACTTAAATACATAACTATTTGCATTTATCGTCAGGCTGTGTCGTTGTTTTGTTGTTAAGGCTCTGATTCTGGCCTCATTAATATCAGAAGCCATCTGCGTTATCTGTCTTTCGACCCACCCTTTTTTCTGCCAATTATTAAAACCAAAGGTAGCAGCGCCTGAAATAATGCCAATAACTGCTATCACAATAATCAGCTCAATGAGTGAAAAGCCGGCTGCGTTCGCTAAAAATTTAGTGCGGTATACATTCATATCATGCTCCACGAGGCAAAATGATCACCGCTCCTGAATATTAAGAATCTGCTTTATAGCCTTTGGTGCGAGCAAAGGTGGGAATTTACCTTTCGGAGCCATTCCCATTGGTGACAGAGAACCTGCTAACTTGCGACCACTTGCTTGAGTAAACGAGGTTGCCAGATCGATCAGTTTTACACCACCACTGGAAGTCTGAATCGGAGCCTTGCCGACAAGCGCATCGGAAGCTGGAGTTCCACCGGTATTATACTTGACCGCCCACATTGATGTGCTACCGCCAGGTTGGCAGACATCAGACAGATTGGGGATGAATGAGGTGTAGAAAACGGTGCCATTAAAAGCTGCCGTCACGTCGCTGACAACGCGCTCCGCCCCAATTGACCCCGATGCGGCTGCCATGTTGACAAACCAGCCCTTTTTACCGGCATCCAATGTAGCCGCCGGAGTACCTGAAGAAGCGGTCTGATCCTGCAGATCACCCAGTGCAATCTCAGCACAACTGGCGGCGGTTGTACCAAGGGCATAATTGCTATAAGCGTCAGTGGCATGCTGACTATAGTTGCTGGTAGAGTCGGTGTATTGGTTGTAACAGGGATCAGCTACACCAAAAAACTTTCGTTGGGTGCTCATTTCATCCCCCGGAAAGAAATAGCGCCCTTCGCCAAAATACACCCACAGCTTGTTATTGGCACGATCCTGCATTCTTCCAATAGAGGTTGTTATCGGACCAACGTCATTTTGAGAACCGATGAGTGAACTCAGGAACCAGGTTGACGGATCAGGATTATGGTTGGTCACCAGTCGTATAATACCACCTTTATTCCAGGCAGTTGCAGAGGAGGGAAAATCTCCCGCCGGGCTGGCGTTACTCGTCAATGAAGCTTTGGTGTACGTAATGTAGACGACGTCATCGCTGTAATTTCCGTCTTTGAGTGAATTCCAGCGGTCAAGGTCTATTGCCGCACCATTGAGTGAATTGGCAAAGGCATATGGAATCCCAGTATCCTTGACCCAGTAATTGGTTCCTTTGGTAAAGGGCATTGTCGCGTTAAGGTCAACAATATAAACCTTCAGATTCTGGTCCGAATGGCCGCTGAAAGCATCTTTGTAATACGATCCAATATTCGGGTCGGAAATACCACCGGTTGGTCCCGAAGCAAAAACCGCATACCAGTGACCATTCCTTTTCCTATCTGGCCAGTCGCTCAAATCGACTGCATTGATTCGAATAATAGCAGGGCCGGGAGTTGTAAAACCGAGTCCCTTGTCCGCGTTATCGGCAATTTGGCTGTCGGAAAATTCCCACATATATTTTGGAGTAATGGGATTTGTAACATCCAGAGCAAAATAGGATGAAAGCCCTACGCCGGTAATTGGCGACTTTACACAATCAGGATTGTTGCTTGCAATGTTATCAGGTCCGTACGATTCATTACAGCTACCACCGGCATCGCGGCTCGCTCCGCCAAGTCCCATACTGCTGACTACAACGGTTTTCCAGCTATCAACCTTACGCTCGCAATCCCAATAATTAGTCGCAGCGGTCGTTCCGTCAGGTAATTTACAGTTTGTATACTGGTTGATTGCAGCATCAACAACAACCGGTGCGCCGTCAACCAGGCTCTGGTGGCAGTAATTTGTCCCTGCCTGATTTTGCAGATATGGCAAGGCGTTTTTTGGAATAAAGGCCCACTCTTCACTGCCGATGGCCGGTTTAGGGGTACGGGAATCCTCGTTTTTCATTTCTGCTATTAAGAATGGATTTGTCGCATCACTTAATTTGGAAACAGTGCCAAGCTTAAATGCGTGAAATGTGCCGTCGTTTGAGCCGGTATAGACGACATTTCTGGTTTTATACGCTGCGGTTTTGATAAAATCCGCATATGATAAATCGGCATACGCATTCTGATAGGCGTTAAGGGCGACCGAAGACTGAACCTGCGGAGTTGAGTTAATAATATCCCCGAGTTTCCATACACCGCTGGTTGAGGTTGTGCACCCCGCTGTTCCGCTCGGGCATGAGGGATCCACAAATGTTACGGTACGGGAACGATACAGGCTGGTGTCATCACCACGAATATAATTAAGCAGTACCCCCGCCTGCGCATCAGTAAGCGCGCTGATGTTCATCAGAGATTTTAGGGTCGGGTTGGTTGCGGTAAGATTGCCGGGAGCGCCGCCTGCACCGGCAGTAAAAGTGTTGGCATTTGCGGTCAGCGCAGAATTACTATCTATCAAAGTGTAAATTTTTCGATCGGCAGCAGCGGTTACCTGCAGCTGCTTGCCGGCTCGCCAAAGCGATCTGGTTTGAAACGGGTCACTCGGCGGCAATCCATCAACCATGAGGTCAAGTTTTTTGTCATAATTACTGTCTTCATATATGCCGCTGTAGCTGATGATCGGATCAAGATAGTACCAAAGCGCCTGTACTTCGCCCAGCCATTTAATTTTATTGTCATCCGGCCATTGCGGGTAAAACAGTGCCTGAATCATGTTGGCGCCACGTTCACCACTTTTGTTGTTGGCAACAGCAGCGGCAGTCCCCGACGCAGAAGATGCTATTATTTTACTGAGAGCACTGGATATGTTGTCTGCCAGCACCTCCCCATCATCAGCCTGATAGTAATTATTGATGGTAGCGCCGCCATCGGAAGAGTATTCCGTAGCAATATCAGGTTTTGCGTTGTGCGCTGCGATTGTCTCGACAAAGGAACCGAATCTGGCTGCTTCTTTCAGCTTCGTCACACCTGCAGCCGCGTTGCCAAAAGTATAGACAGTAAAAATTGTCAGGTTATTGATACTGCTTATGTCGGTCGGCGTCTTGGTAAGGTCGAGCATATCTTTGGTATGGGCATAGTATGCGACCGCGCCCATCAGAGCTGCCGGCTTGGTTGCGCTCGCGTTTACCGTAGACCACCAGTTGGAAAAATTGGCATCGGTAATATTTGTGTCGCTGCCTGGGCCGTCCGGCACGTTGGTATCGTTGGTCGGCTCACCGTCCGTCAGAACCAGTACAAAATGTTTTTGGCAGCTTGCCTGGATGGCATGTCGAGAAAAAGGTGATACAACCGGAAAGTCAGTGGTGTTGCCATAATCGACGCTGCTGTTGTAGGCGCTGGTTGTTCCTCTGAAATACCGTGTTGCTTCATACAGAGATTCTGCGAGCGGAGTATAACCGCCCGGATCGGTGGCGTTACTCTCCACAATTGATATCAATGAAGCAAGGCTGGTTCCGAGTGGCGCCGCAATATTGCCGCCATCGCCCCCCCCCACCGCAGCTTTATTACTGCCATTTTGGTTGAATACCATAATGCCGATGCGAACATTGTCGTACACCGCTTGGATAATCCCGGTCGGATCACTGGTTCCATACTCAATTTTCTTGCCCCCTTCGGTAATCAGAAATCTCGTGTTGGTTCCTCCCGTTGCAGATCCCCTGGCACTGTAGCTGGCACCGGAAGCCACCTGTCCGCCGACAAGGATTTTTCTGATGATATCGACTTTCTTCATATAAGTGAAGTTGAGATAGTTCCCTGACAAACCTTTATTGGTGCCGGTTCCGGTTGCAGGGGAAAGATTCAGGGTCGTGCCTGAGGGGGCAATCAGATATTCCGAAGTACCGCCAGCCGCGTACATCTTGGTTTTGTCAAAATAGCCGTCAAAATTATTGCAGCTTGCGAGAGTACTTTTTGCACCGGTTTCCGTACAGTCATATGTTTTACCCGAATAGGGGTTGTCACCCATACTGCCAGATGTGTCAAACAGTATCAGAACATTCGGTTTGAGCGCCGACTGCCCCGACATGAATGCGGGAATCTGACAATACCCGGTTCCTGCGAAAGTCATGGTAGTGATATATTTCACCGTAATTGTGTGGTTGGCGTTGATATTGGAGAAGGTATAGGTGCCGGTCGGAGAGGGGACTGCAGTACCATCAACAAGCAAGCTGTCAATGGCGCAGCCGGAGTTTGGCGTAAAAGTAAACGTCGCGCTTTCAGTTCCGGAAGCCGCATAGATATTAGTTCCGGGGCCGGGCAAGATTGTGCCGCAATTTGCCGATCCTGCAGCATCGACACTGGACGTGATGCTAAAGCTCGAGCCACGGAACCGGGGCAGAACCACAACAGTTTTGTCAATTGGAGGGGTGGTATAGACATTGCCGACAATGCCGGCGGTAGAAAAACCACCGCCGTCAAAACTGACCGAATCGAGAACACAGGTACCGACCGAGTTGGAAAAAGTGAATGAAATCGTGCCATTCAAAAGCACCGACTGTGGACTCGCCGGACTGCCCGATGCGGTAGTATTACAGGTTGTTCCAGACGGGTTATCCGCAGCGGTGAAATTATACGACACATTGTAACTGGTAGACGTCGCTTCAAACTTGACCGCAATCCAACGTTTTCTGCCGTCCTCTAATTTAGATTCGAACGTAGTTGGACCATCACCATGATTGTCCAGACTTTCACTGCTCCAGCTATTACCCCTACGCCATTTTTTAATCCAGGAAATTTTGTAGCCGGCGGCGGGAGTAACCACGACATTCCACTCCCTGTCTGTGCCAGTAGAATAGCCGGGATTGGTGCCATTTGTGAGATTATTACCACCATAGGTGACCGTTCCACCGATTCCGTTTCCGGAGGCTGTAGCGGTATCGCTGTCACCTGATAAAGGAGTATAGGTGGTATCCGTGCCGAAATAGGCACTGATTTCGCCACCATGAGTGTCTGCAAGAGCAGGCACCGATGACAGAGACAATCCAGACAGTAGTATCAGAACAACGACCAGTGTTTGTTGCAGCAAACTTCCTCTCATGGTAGCACCTCTCTTAGTCACACATGTTGCTCAAATAAGTAACGACGTGCCAGAAAAAAAATGGGACATCTATTTGCTTGCAACTCAATTCAAAATATAATGTGGCCACAAACACGTAAAAGACCCTATCGTCCTAATAGCCGCGGGTTTGAAATTAAAACCACCCCAGCAATAACCAGCACAACAACAACCGTCATGATGACAAGATTTTTTGTTGAGAAAACCTTCGCCATCATTTGTTCCATCGGCGTCAATATTTTCCCATGACAGTAAAGACAGACCTTCAGTTTCGGTGGAATCGGCTTTTTACAATAGGGGCAGTTGACCATCACTTCTTTAATAACCGGCTGCTGCTGTTGTTTCTGCTTACGTTCCGCCAGTTGTTCTGCTTTCTCCGCTTTATATTTTTCATATTCCCGGGCGTAATCTTTATAGATCAACGATCCGGTTATGGTTGTAAACAACTCTTCCAGCTGCTTCAAATTTTCAGATGCAGTTGTTCGCTCGCCCAGATCTGGCGATCGCATGGCCTTACCGTATTCATCCTTCAACTTCCGGTAGGTTTTTTCAACCTGCTCCGGGTTGTCACTGAATGAAAGCCCCATCGCTTTGTAGCAAAGTTCGATATCAGACAGCTCTTTTTCTGAAACTTCGCTCATGATTTTCCCCTTTGGCAAATAATTACACGGCATATATTGTATGCTGTAAATAAGCGGCACCCGGATTTAAGCAACTTTAGTGCCACTGTCACCAAAAACCTATTAGCCCAATATTATTGAGTTTTTACAAAATAAAGCGACAACTATGCAATATATTTCAATGTCGCCGGCAGATAAAAGCCCCTAGCTATGCAAGTATTTCATAGCTAGGGGCCACAGTTAAAATCCGGAAATGCAAAAAATGCTTATTTCCCGTCCAGCATCTTCTTCATCGTTTCAGCATCACGCATGCCGACCTGAATCGTGCCGTCCGGCATAACCATGGTCGGTGTTCCTGAAATACCGTTAGCATTGGCAAATTTCACTATTTCATCAATGGCTTTTTTACTGCTTTCCTTGGTCGGTTTCGGAATTTCCTTTCCTTCAAAAGCCTTATCAAGCAAACCATGATCCTGGGTTTCAATAATTGTTCTCGATTTATCATAGGCCGCCGGATGCATGGGCAGCGGGAACAGCATAATGTGGATCGCCACATCCGGAGCGATCTTCGCAAGTTTTTTCAGTTCGACATGACCTTTTTTACAGTATGGGCAGTCGGGATCGGTGAAGACATAAATCTTTTTTGAACCCTTAGGATTACCCATGATCACGGCATTACTCACCGGAATAGTCGACACGTCAACTGAGGTTTGCTGTTTGGGCTGAGCGATATTTTGCTGATGCGCTGAGGCAGGCTGTAGCGTCTCGATGTCAACGACCATCCCCTGAATCAGATGTTTCTTACCGTAATCCATCAAGAGAATGCCTTTTTGCCCGTCCCGTTCCACGAGAAGTTCAAACAACCCTTTGGCAGGTGAGTGCTTGACTGAGGTAACGGTACCACCAATCTTCTTGAGAATATCAGTAGCCTCTTTTTCAGTAAGGGAGTGGCAGGTGTTGCAAACACCGCCACACCCTTCTTTGGCCATGGCGTAAGAGGATGATACGAGAAAAACAGAGACAGCAGTTGCGATACATAATTCTTTAATCATGATAATTCCTTTCCTGGTTAATTTTTTCGTCACTCTATTCCATATTCCTTAAGTTTGTAAAGCAGTGAACGATGACTTATTTCCAGAATTTTTGCCGCATGGGTTCGATTGCCGCCTGTTTTGACAAGAGCTTTTCGGATCAATTCCCGTTCAATGATATCTTCGGCCTTTTTTATGGAAAGATTTTCATCGTCAGTTGATTCGACCGAACCGTTTTTATCCAGCAAACGAATTGATGGCGGAAGGCAGGAAGGGGTAATACGACCTGCGATACAAAGGATGCAGGCCCGCTCGATGGCATTTTCAAGTTCCCGTATATTACCCGGCCAGTGATGTGCCATCAGGCTGCGCATTGTTTCCGGGTCAATGTGAAAGGGCTGACTATCACTATCACTGTCGCTTCCGTAGCGACTCAGAAAATACTCGGCAAGCAGCGGGATATCTTCCACCCGCTCACGTAGCGGCGGCAACTGCAGACAAAAAACATTCAACCGGAAGTAGAGATCCTCGCGAAAACGGCCACTGGCGACATCGGCAGACAAATCCCGGGAAGTGGCTGAGACGACCCTGACGTCGACTTTTTTGGAGAGCGCCCCCCCAACCCGTTTGATTTCACCTTCCTGAAGTACCCTCAGCAACTTCACCTGTAGCGCAAGCGGCATCTCCCCGATCTCGTCGAGAAACAGCGTCCCTCCGTCTGCCTGCTCAAAAAGTCCCGTTTTGTCACTGGATGCGTCGGTAAAAGCGCCCTTGATATGCCCAAAAAGCTCACTTTCTAGCAGATGTTCCGGGATAGCTCCACAATTGACTGCTACAAAAGAGTGCCCGGATCGCCTGCCGTTCTGATGAAGAGCACGGGCAACCAGCTCTTTTCCTGTGCCGGATTCACCCAGTATCAGAATTGTTGTTTTTAAATCGGCAACCTTTTTAATCTGGCTGAAGAGCTCCTGCATTCTGGCAGTGCGGCTGAGAATACCACTATAGGAAAACTGGCCAGCGACGACACTCCGCAGTTGACTGTTTTCTTCTTTCAGTCGCTCCCGCTCTTCGGCTTTTTTAAGGACCATGATGATTTCATCTTTTTTAAACGGCTTTGAGATAAAATCGTATGCCCCCAGCTTCATACACTCCACGGCAGTTTCTACAGAACCATAGGCAGACATCATTATAATCGGAGCGGCAACGCACCGCTCAAGCGCCCCTATCAAAAATGCCTTACCGTCCATTTCAGGCATGCGGATGTCACAGAGGATAAAGTCGTAGACGTTTTTTTCGAGACAAAACAATCCTTCTGCACCGTTCCCCGCTTGATTCACGCGATATCCCTGACGAGTCAACATGACTGATAACATATGGCGCATATTTTCTTCATCATCAATAACAAGAATATGCTGGCCGTTACTCACGCATCTCTCCTTTCATCTGCATGCACCAGCGGCAGCAGGATAGTGAAACAACTCCCTTTATCAACCGTGCTTGATGCGGAAATACTCCCACCGAAACCTTCAATGATCCGTGCAGAGATAGCCAACCCCAGACCGGTCCCCTTGCCTGGCGGCTTGGTAGTATAAAACGGGTCGAAAATTCGGCTCATAGACTCAACCGGAATTCCGGCACCACTATCAATAACTTCTAAACGGATATGAGAGGCTTCCGGGCAGGCTCTAATCGTGATGGTTCCTCCTACCGGTGTGGCATCGCGGCTATTTAAGAGCAGATTAATAATTACCTGTTGCAACTGGTGCTGATTGCATCGGACAGGTAATAGCCCTTCATCAATTTCCATTGTGAAATTCAAATGTTTGAATACGCCCTGTTGAGTCATAAGCTCGACTGTTGCAAGAACTATTTCGCGTATATCAGTGCGCTCTTCGCTTGGAGTCCGCGGTCGGGAAAAATCCAACAGACCCCGGACAATCCTGTCAATGCGGGAACAATCGTCAGCGATGCGCCGTGCATAATCCTGAATAGCAGGATTGTCCGGCTGTTCGCCGGCAGAGAGATCGGCATAGCCCATGATAGATGCGAGTGGTGTTCCGATTTCGTGAGCCATACCGGCTGCTAGTAAACCGATGGAAGCCATTTTTTCAGTACGAAGAGTTTCCTCCCGAGCCAGGCGAAGTTCGCTGTTTGCTCTTTCAAGAGCAGCCATCTGTTCGGTAACCTGATGATCTTTGGTATACAGCGCAGAGGCCATGTCGTTAAAGGCATGAGCAAGTCGCGCAAGTTCGACACTTCCCGACACTTTCAACCGTTGATGATACTGACCACCGGTTATTTTTTCCGTAGCTGACAACAGACGGTTAATCGGATTAACCACAATCCGGGACAGAACAAAAGAGCCTAATCCGAGCAATAAAATAAAATCGAGCACGAAATAGACCATCAGTATCTGACGCGATCTGTTTAATCGGGCTTTTTCGGGAGCCAGAGAGAGCAATAACCCTGCTTTGCCGACAGCTTCGCCATCACGCACTATGGACATAAGGTAAACGACGCCACTACCATCAGAACGGAGATAGCTCCCATCTGAAGTTTTTGTAAGGTCTTGAAACGGAGTATACTGATCACTCTCCTCTTGACCTGCGCTTAAAATTACTTTGCCGTTTCTATCCAGCAGGGTCATACGATTGAAAGCGGACTCTTCTGAAAGTTTTTGAATATAGCGTGAAGCTTGTGAATCAGGTGGAATAAATCCTTCAGGGTACGTCGGAATTGAGTCGGGGAGAAGGCTTACAAAAACCTTGAGCAGTGTTCGGGCATGTTCAGCTTTTTGAGAATACAAATCGTTGGCCGCAGTTTTAAAGGCCAGCAGGCTGAAGAGGAGCCAGGTCAACAGAAGCAGGGAACCAAGAAATGCAAGAATTGAAACGGTCAAACTGGGACGATAGGCGGTCATGGCCTATTCCTGACCAAATCCACTCAAACCGAGATACCACCGGATGAGCGGCCTCCCGTAGAAGATATACAGAATTGCACCAAAAGCGAGGTACGGGCCGAACGGAATTGCCAGCTTGGAATCTTTTTTCTGAAACAGCATAATGGAAACGCCGATCAGCGAGCCTACCAGCGAGCTGGTGAAAATAATAAACGGCACCGCCTTCCATCCCAGAAAAGCCCCCATCATAGCCAGCAGTTTGATATCCCCTCCCCCCATACCCTCTTTACCGGTACATCGTTGGTATGCGTAGGCAACGAGTAATAGACTGCCACCGCCAAGCAAAATGCCAAGCAGAGAATTTTGCCAGGAGTGGCCTTTCAGAAAAAAGGAGAAAAAAAACCCGATCAAAATACCGGACAGCGATATTTCATCAGGAATGATCTGATGCTCAAAATCGATAAAGGTGATGACCACTAATGCCGAGCAGAAGATAAAGAGTGCTGCAAAAGCAAGCGTCGGGCCAAAGCGGATGAATAGAAAAAGCGTTAGAGCACCGTTGAGCAGCTCGACCAACGGATACTGAAGTGAAATGTGAGTACCACACCCCCGGCATTTACCGCGTAAAAAAATGTAGCTTACAACCGGGATATTGTCATACCAACGAATCTGAGAGGAACAGCCAGGGCAGTGCGAGGGAGGAGAAACAACGGACTCGTCTTTCGGCATTCGACAGATGCAGACATTTAGAAATGAGCCGACAATCATACCGAAAATAAATGCAACCGCTGGAAAGAGAATAAGTGGAGTCATCAGTCGATACTTTCGGCAACATCCAGAGTAATTTGGGACTTGAGAAACATTTCGACTTCAGCAGCGGTTGAAAAGGCAAAACAGCCTTCAGCGATTCTGGCAGCACGCTCCAGAGTGCAGCGACGGAGAATCTGCTTTACCCGAAGAATTGAACCGGCTCCCATGGAAAGTTCATCAAAACCGAGCCCTAACAGTACTGGCAGATAAAGAGGATCACCGGCCATCTCACCGCAGAGACACGCGGGAATTCCTGCACCGTGTGCTGCCTGCACAATCCGGCGAAGCGACCTCAATACAGCGGGATGGAGCGGTTGATACATATGCGAGAGTTGTTCGTTACTTCGATCAATTGCCAAAGTGTATTGAATCAGGTCGTTCGTGCCGACACTGAAAAAATCAACTTCACGCGCAAGCAGGTCGGCAAGGGTTACCGCAGCCGGTATTTCAATCATTACACCGACCTGAACCGTACTATCAAAGGGAATACCGGAAGCGGTCAATTCACGTCTCGCTTCTTCAAGCAGTTTTTTTGCTGTGCGAACCTCTTCCATACCCGAAATCATCGGGAACATAATTCGTATCGGTCCGTCAACGCTGATCCGCAAAATGGCACGCAACTGTTTTTTAAACTCTTCGGGCATGCTTAAGGAGAGGCGGATAGCCCGAACCCCGAGGGCGGGGTTAGTTTCAACGGACTGGTCCATCCCCTCAAGAAGCTTGTCGCCGCCGGCATCAAGAGTTCGGATGGTGAGCGGATGCGGCGCAATGGCCAGCTGCATGGAGCGATAGATCGCCACCTGTTCGTCCTCATCCGGCATAACCGGGCGGTTCATAAAAAGCATTTCGGTACGGTACAGACCGACACCACTCCCTCCATGCAGGAGTATTGAAGCACCCTCCTCCGGAATTTCGACGTTGCCACGCAGATGCATCTGGTGACCATCACGGGTAACCGCAGGGAGGGGAGCGGATTTCAGAAGTTCGTATTCAACATATTCATAATGTTGCTTGCGGCTCAGTGCAGACTTGAACGTATCCTGATCAGGGTCAAGCGTTATGGTTCCGGATAACCCGTCAACGATTACGAATACACCATCAAACAGCATATCAGCTATCCCCTCAACCCCCATAACCGCCGGCAGATCAAGGGCACGCGCCAATATTGCCGTATGGGAAGTCCGGCCGCCTATCTCGGTTATGATGGCAAGAACATGATTACGATTGATCTGAAGCATGTCGGCAGGGGGGAAATCGTGGGCAGCAATAATTATCAGTTCATCATTTTGTGGAAGCGGCTCAACAACCTCGCCGCTCATACTGCGCAATACCCGTTCAATAACGGTCTCAACATCGCTGATACGCTCGCGTAAATACGGATCATCAATACGAGCAAACTTTTCGCGGTAGCGATGCAGAGTACGCCGCAAGGCACCTTCAGCATTTATCATACCGGTTCTGATGATCTCAGAGGCTTCAGAGACAAGGCGTTCATCTGCCAGAATCATCAAGTGGGTTTCAATGAAAAAGAGGTGACCTTCACCGTTTGTTTCTGCAAGGCGGGATTTCAGCTTTTCAAGTTCGAGGCGGGTATCTTCTATCGCCTGAGCAAGGCGGTCGATTTCGCGGCAAATTGCATCGGAAGGAATCGAGTATTCCGACACAACGGCTCGATGACGATCTACTATGCACAATCTTCCCATTGCAATCCCGGGCGATGCCGCGATTCCTGAGAAAGTCTGCATATTATTCCTCTCCAAAACCGTTGGCGATAAGGTCACCGATGGCCTGAAATGCGTCACCCTCATCTGCACCGGTAACAGTCAGAATTACGGCAGATCCTTTTGAGGCAGCGAGCATCATGATACCCATTATGCTTTTTCCGTTAACTTCAACACCCTCGCGTGCAAGCTTGACGTCGGAACTGAAACGGCTGGCGGTTTTTACAAATAGTGCTGATGCGCGGGCATGCAATCCGAGCTTGTTTATGATCATAAATTCTTTTTGGAGCATAGTTTCTGGTTCCTTGAGAGCCTGTTTTACTTCAGAAATTCCCCGGCGACGATGATTCCTTCACGACCGCTTCGTTGTAAATCTGCAGCAAGTTCGGCAACCGGTATCTGATCACGGTGCGAACAAAATGCAATCAGCATCGGCAAATTTGCACCGGTTACAACTTCCACACACCCTTCTTTCAAAAAAGATATCGCCATATTTGATGGCGTGCCGCCAAAAAGATCGGTCATGATAATAGCACCGTCTGATTGCACTGTTTCCACTGCTGCAACAACACGAGCCATAATGTCATCAGCCCGTTCATCAGGAGCAACTTCTACAGCCGCGCAGAGCCCAATGGGGCCGACAATCATCTCCGCTGACATTTTAAGAGCAGTCGCCAGTCCGGCATGGGTAACAAGTACTAATCCAATCATTTAAGCCCCTTTTCAATATCCCTGTGAGTAATTCGCACTAAGGGCCACATTTCCTGAAGATGCATTCCGGTAGCCTCAGCTATGGCTACGGAACGATGACGTCCACCGGTACACCCGATAGAAATGGTTAAATAGGATTTTCCTTCCTGACGATGTGCCGGCAGCAGCATATCCAGAAGCGGAAAAAAGTAGTCCATAAACTGTGCGGTGACAATATTATCAAGAACATAATCACGAACCTCGTCAACAAGACCGGAACCGTCTTTCAATTCCGGAACAAAAAACGGATTCGGAAGAAAGCGGACATCCATGACGATACTTGATTCTAGTGGTACTCCATACTTAAACCCAAAAGACTGGACTTCGACGACCAGCTGATGTTCTTTCTCTTCACCTCTAACGATCCTCTGGATGAATTCCTTAAGCTGGTGGACCGTAAACTCAGAGGTATCAATTATTCTGGTCGCAATCTGCCGCAGGCCGCTCAGCCGTTCTCTTTCAATGCGAATACCTTCAGCAACGGTACAGTACTCATCAACTGGATGGCGGCGACGCGTTTCAGAAAAACGCCGCACCAGAACATCGTCCAGAGAATCAAAGAAAAAAATCTCTACCGTGTGGCCAACTTCGGTAATCTTTTGAAAAGCAGTTTCATACCCCTTAAAAAACTCCCGTCCCCGGATATCTGCAACAAGTACGATGCCTTTGAAGCTCTCTCCCGATTTGCCGATCAAATCCACAAAGGGTCGGAACAGACGTACCGGGAGATTATCAATACAGTAGTATCCTTCATCTTCCAAGGCTCTTACTGCAGTTGATTTCCCGGAACCGGACATACCGGTGATAACGATAATACGCATGCCCTACTCTACCTCATCCCCGAGCGGTCCGGCTTCTATACGTGCCAGAAGGCGTTCCTGGAAGTCGCGGGCCGAATGATACCCCATTCCTTTAAGGAGATGATTACGAGCGGCAACTTCTATTATTGAGCCCAGATTTCTGCCGGGACGGACCGGAATAACGATATGAGGAATCTCAATACCAAGGATAGTCACCGTATGATCATCAATTCCCAAACGATCATACTCATGTAATTCATCCCATTCCATAAGTTCCAGCTGCATGTCGATTATTTTTTTGTCCCGGATCGCTGAAACCCCGTAAAGATCCTTGATATTAATTATCCCAAGACCACGGATTTCCATCAAATACTGTAACGCCTCTTCTGATTGACCGACCAGCACCGCCGGCATCTTTTTCTTTATGAATACCATATCATCCGCAACCAGGCGATGCCCTCGGATCACAAGATCGAGAGCACATTCACTTTTGCCGATACCGCTTTTTCCGGAAAGAAGAACACCTACTCCCAGGACATCTATCAAAACACCATGCAGGTGGGTAATCGGCAGCAGCCGCTCTTCAAGAAATTTAGTTATCAGTGATATAAACGTAGACGATTGATGCGAGGTGGCAAGAACGGGAATAGAGCGGGCTTCAGCCAGCTCGAGCAGAAGCGGCGGTGGCCGCAATCCTTTGGTTACAATGAAACAGGAGAATGGAAAATTACAGAGAGTGGTAAGTTTTTCAGCAACGACCTGTTTATCACTCTGCTGGAGATAAGAAATTTCCGTGTTGCCGAGCACCTGTATCCGGTCGGGATGCAGGTGCTCGGTGTAACCGGCCAGAGCCAGTCCCGGTTTTTGAATACGTGAACTTGAGACACGATGAGTAAGCCCCGGCTTGCCCGCCAGAAGAGACAAACCGAGACCATACTCTTTATCTGTCAGCAAGTCTTGTATTGAGAGTGAAATACCGTCCATAATGGCTTCTGTCTATTAGGCGCGCTGTGGCTCAATCAGGCCATAATTCCCGTCTTTGCGACGATACAGCACATTAATTTCACTGCTGTCGGCGTCAGTAAAGACGATAAAGTCCTTGTGAAGCAGATCCATCTGCATGACAGCCTCTTCTACGGACATAGGTTTGGCGGTTTCGGTAGTTGTTTTGATCACAACTGAACCGGTGCTCGCCTCAATGCTCTCGGCTTCAAAAATCCTTTTCGAGAGTTGTCGTCCATGTTCGTCACCATTTGGCTTATGGGTTTTAATTTTTTCCTTGTAGCGTACTAACTGGCGTTCAATTTTATCAATTACCGCATCAACTGCGGCATACATGTCATGTGTCGCTTCAGATGCTTTTGTGCTGACCCCCTTTGAATTAATAACTATTTCGACAATGTGGCGAATCTTTTTTTCAACAGAAAAATAAACCTGCACATTAATCGGGCTGTCAATATACTTTGTTACCCGCTCAAGTTTTTCCTCAGCGTACGCTTTGAGGGCATCGCTTTGTTCCATGTGCCTGAATGTCATAGTTACCTGCATGAAATCCTCCTGTGTGGTTGGTGCTGTGAAATAGACAACTGCCGAAACAGCAGTATGTCAAAAATGTCTTTTGCGTTCAGAAGATGATCCCATATTAAGCATTTCACGATACTTGGTTACTGTTCGCCGGGCAATATTGACCGTCTGCCCTTCCAGTAATTCAGCAATCCTTTGATCGGAAAGCGGTTTTTTAGGATTTTCTTTTTCAATAATTTCCTTGATTCTGTTTTTAACACTCTCAGAAGCGACAAAATCTCCCTCGCTGGTCGAGAGACCGCTGTTAAAGAAATATTTCAGTTCCAGTAATCCTTGTGGCGTCTGCATATATTTGTTTGTGGTAACCCGACTTATTGTTGATTCATGCATGCCGATATCTTCAGCAATATCACGCAGCACCAGAGGGCGAAGATACTCAATACCACGATCAAAATATTCCCGTTGAAAACGGATAATGCTTTTTGCAACTTTATAAATAGTTCTCTGTCGCTGTTGAATGCTTTTGATAAGCCAGGCAGCAGCACGCGCCTTGTCGTTAATATAATGCTCCGCCTGTGAATCAATCGTACCATTTCCACGAGCATCTGCATATTGGGTGCTGACTTTCAGGTTGGGCAGCCCTTCCTCATTCAGCATGACGACATAATCGTCACCAACTTTATGCACAAAAATATCGGGAGATATATAATGAACATCGTCGGTACTGAAAGACGATCCGGGGCGTGGGTCAAATCCGGAAATAATCTTTGAAGCCATCAGCACCTGATTTAAATCTACTTTTAACGAGCGGACAATCTGTTTGTAGTTTCGCTTTTCCAGGTCGCCAAGATGATGCAGCAGGATATTTTCAACGACACTCCCCTTCATACCCAGATTCCTGGCCTGAATAAGAAGACATTCTCGCAGATCACGGGCAGCTACGCCGGGGGGGTCAAATTCCTGAATACAATCAAGTACATCCTGAACATCTTCTTCAGTCGCAGAACTTGCTGCGGCAATTTCCTCAAGAGAAGCCCGCAGATAGCCGTAATCATCTACGTTACCAATGATTACCTCACCGACACGAACATCCATTTCTGAATACTGACCCATGTGTAGCTGCCACAACAGATGGTCAATCAGAGTCCCTTTCTTTGTCAGAAGGTTTTCAAATGATGGGCGTTCATCTTCGCCGCCGTACTGCTGTTCCCCTGAGCTGTAGTTATACCCGTCAAGGTAGCTATCCCAGTCACGGAGGGTTTCCTCGCCGGCTTCCACTTCGCGGAATTCGACACTGTCCTGCACCGGATCAAGCTCCTGCTCCGCCACTTCAAGCGCATCGGGCTCCCTGATTTCTTCCATGTCAGAGGATTCCTCAAGCAGCGGATTTTCCTCAAGCTCCTGAACTACCAAATCCTGAAGTTCAAGACGAGTCAACTGAAGAAGCTTAATAGCCTGCTGCAACTGGGGAGTCATCACCAGTTGCTGGGACATTTTAAGTTGTTGGCGCATCTCCATTGCCATGTAACAGTGACCTCAATTCAATATTTGAATTCTAAATTCAGTAATACCCGCAAAAATCAGAGGCGAAAATCTTTCCCCAGATATATTTCCTGAGCTTCCTTACTCGATGCAATCTCGCCAGGCGTTCCACACTCAAGCACCACACCACAGTTCAAAATATATGCCGAATCACAAACACCCAAGGTTTCCCGGACGTTATGGTCCGAAATCAAAACACCAATATTTTTGTTTTTCAGGGAAACTATCAACCCTTGAATATCTGCGACAGCTATCGGGTCAATCCCGGCAAACGGTTCATCCAGGAGGATAAATAATGGGTTGGTGATCAGTGCCCGGGCAATTTCCACCCGACGCCGTTCGCCGCCGGAAAGCGCATATCCCATGGTTGAGGCAATGTGCGCTATGGAAAATTCTTCAAGGAGCTGTTCCATTCTCTGGCGACGTACGTTCTTATCCGGTTCAACGGTTTCGATAATAGCCATCAGATTATCAGCCACGGTCAGTTTACGAAAAACAGATGCTTCCTGAGGAAGATAACTGATACCACGCCGTGCCCGCTGGTACATTGGAAGCGCCGTAATTTCTTCATCACCCAGAAAAACCTGACCGCTGTCAGGCTGTGCCAACCCGACAACCATATAAAATGTTGTTGTTTTACCGGCCCCGTTTGGTCCCAGCAGGCCGACAACAGAACCGGAGGTTATTGCAATTTCTACACCTCCGACCACATGACGACCGCCGTAGCTTTTCTTGAGAGCTTTCGTCCACAACTTCGAAGAATTAAGGCGTCCCGGCATTGTTCTTCCTTGCGGCCGGATTTATGACCGCCTCGACTCGTGCCTTTGGATCACCATCGCTTGTTACATAGCTTTTTTCTTCGTCGACAAAATAGGTAATAACCTTTCCGCTAATGCGGTCGTCCCCCTGCACAACCCGGGGGGATCCGGTCATAACAATACGCCCAGTACTGTTTTCGTACACCGCTTGATCAGAGAAACCGGTCCTGTTTTGCTGGATGATTCTGACATTACCAAACGCCTCGACCTTCTCCACTTCTCCGCCTTTTTCAGCGTAACTGACAACAAGTTTATCGGATAATATCGTGATATCGCCCTGTTTCGCGACAACCTTACCGAAGAAAACCGCCGTTTTCCCTTTGTTATCAGCGTTCATCTCATTAGATTTAACGGTGATCGGCAGAGTGGATCTATCTTTTGGCGAAACGCCAGATGGCGCTGCTGACCCCGAAACAGAAAACAAGACACATATAAAAACGATACAGATAAAATTCAGTTTCATTGGGACACCTGATTCGTGACAATTGAAGCAGCAACCGCAGATCTAAAATAAGCCTTCTGACTTTTTACACCTAAATCCATACCAACGGCAGTCAGCTGTATTCGTTGTTGACGAAAAACAATGGGGGCTTTTGTTGTAAACTGATCTAGTGCACCCTTATAGATAATTGAGTCCGTATCAAAGTGTGCTCCTTCTTCCGTAACGACATGTACATTGCCTTTAAGGTGGATATCTTTCTTTGCACTGTAATACTCACCACTGTCTGCAGTGACAGTTATTGCTCCCTGAGAAGGAGTTTTCTGAAACTCCATTCTGATTTCCTTCAGGTAGGCAGTTTCTCCGGAATTATCATATTCAGCTCGTCCTGCAATGAGTTCCCAGACAAGAAGACTATCTTGAATCTCAGAAAAACGGGCTTTCTTCAGGGCAATATCGATGTTTTGGGGAAGCTGCTGATTAGCCGGCGGAACCGGTTTTGACTCCTGAGAACCATTCCGAAAAACGACGACCGCGATACCGATAATAACCGCCATCACAAGTAGTGCCAGTAAAGGCCTGATATAAACGGGCGATACCATAATTGGGAGGAACTATACCATTGAGGAGCGGGACTGTCCAGCATAACGTGAAAGGTTTGATGCTTTTGGCACAGAGTTTGTATTACAGTTCATAACGGGCCGCAATTTCATCCCACAAACCACGCCCTTTGAGAATCAAATCGCATATTTCGCGCACTGCCCCTCGTCCTCCGGCACAGCTTGTTACATAGTGAGCAGTATTCCTGGCTTCGAGCTGTCCATCAACAGGAGCAGCAGCAAATATTACCCGGCGCATTACCGGAACATCAATGACGTCATCGCCCATATAGGCGATCTGACTGTCAGTGAATCCGGTCCTCCGCTTTACATCAAGGTAGCTCTCAAGTTTTTTCAGCGCCCCCTGATAGACCAGATTAATCCCGAGTTCTCGTGCTCTGATGTCAACGACCAGCGAGGTTCTGCCGGTTATGATACCAACTTCAATACCATGCCTCTGCAGCATTTTAATACCGTGGCCGTCTTTGACATTAAAAACTTTTGTTTCCAGGCCGTTGCCGTCATAGATAATGCCGCCATCAGTCATAACACCATCGACGTCAAGCAGCAGGAGGCGGATGTCTGCTAATTTATCATACATCAGGCAATACCGGACTTGAGAATATCATGCAGATGGATAATGCCGCACGGTGATGATATCTGGTCGTTTTCAAAAACGAATAATGATGTAATGGCCCGCTGCTCCATTATCTGCAAAGCCGCAGCGGCAAGCTCCGAACGTTTGATACGCAACGGCCCGCTCTTCATGATTTCTGAAGCATGTTGATTGAGAATGTTGAATCCTTTTTCAAGCGCCCGGCGCAGGTCACCATCAGTAATAACACCTTTCAGCGCACCGTTTGAATCGCAGACGCCGGTAACACCAAGGCCTTTTGCAGTAATCACAAACAGGGCATCCTTCATCACGGCATCTTCCTGAACCAGTGGTATGGCTTCACCGGAATGCATTAGGTCTTCTACTCTCAAAATCAGTTTTTTCCCCAGTGCCCCGCCGGGATGGAATATGGCAAAATCTTCCGCCTTAAAGCCGCGCTTTACCAGAAGTGCAACTGCCAGAGCGTCACCCATTGCCAGGGTTGCCGTTGTTGAAGCGGTAGGAGCAAGACCGAGAGGACACGCCTCCTCTGAAACAGATACATCAAGAAATACATCGCTCGAACGGGCCAGATTTGACGTCGGGTTGCCGCTCATTGCAATCAGATGCGCCCCCAGTCGCTTGATTGACGGGAGTATTCTGAGGATTTCCTCCGTCTCGCCACTGTTGGAAATAGCAATGACGACATCACCCTTCATGATCATGCCGAGGTCACCATGAATTCCTTCAGCCGGGTGAAGAAAAAACGCGGGCGTTCCGGTTGAAGCCATAGTTGAGGCGATCTTTTGTCCGACAAGTCCGGACTTACCCATACCGCTAACAATCACTCTGCCGAGACTCCTGACAATCACGTCTATTGCACGCTCAAACGATTCGTCAATTCGATCAGCCAGTGCAGAAAGCGCGTCCGCTTCAACCCGGATTACCCGGCGAGCCTCATCAATAGATGACATCATGCAGACCTCTGTTTGACAACAACATCAAGTGCTTTAAGAGTTTTCAGCAACTGCGGAAGCTCACTCAACTGAATCGAATTAGGTCCGTCACAGAGCGCCTTATCAGGGTCTTCATGCACCTCCATGAAAATGCCGTCAATTCCGGTAGCAACGGCTGCCCGCGACAAATATTCGACAAACTCGCGCTGGCCACCCGAACTGTCACCCTGGCCGCCGGGAAGCTGCACACTGTGGGTAGCGTCGAACACTACCGGATAGCCGGTAGCACGCATGACAGGAAAGCTGCGCATATCTACCACCAGATTATTATAGCCGAAAGACGCCCCCCGCTCTGTGAGAATTATGTTTTCATTACCGCTTGCCGCAATTTTTCCGGCAACATTTTTCATATCCCACGGAGCCAGAAACTGACCTTTTTTTACATTGATAACTCTGCCACTCTTTGCTGCTGCGACCAACAGATCAGTCTGACGGCAGAGAAAAGCGGGAATTTGCAGAATGTCCAACACCTCAGCCGCAGGAGCGATCTGCTCAATTGAGTGAATATCGGAAATCACCGGAACCCCAAGCGACTCCTTGACCTTTCGGAGAATCGCAAGCCCCTCTTTCATCCCCGGCCCACGATAGGCGTTGATGGATGTGCGGTTGGCCTTGTCATAGGAAGCCTTAAAGATCAGTGGCATGGAAAGACCATTACAAATCGTCATCAGCCGCTCTGCGTGCCGCATGGTTGCAGATTCATCTTCGATCACACAGGGACCTGCAATCAATACCAGGGGGCGATTGTTACCAATTTTAACATTTCCGGAAATAATTTCACGAGTCATGATCTACCCCTTGTTTCTCTGCGCCATCGAAGCAGCGATAAAAGCCCGGAACAACGGATGCGGAACCAGCGGTTTTGACTTGAACTCGGGGTGAAACTGACATGCCAGGAACCAGGGATGATCCGCAATTTCAACCACTTCAACAAGATTTTTATCTTTATACACACCAGAGAGTATGAGACCGTTACTTGTCAACTGCTCACGATAGGCATTATTGAACTCATAGCGATGTCGATGACGCTCGGTAATTTCAGTTTCGTTATACGCCGTATGGGCAAGCGTTCCTTTGGCTATGGAGCAGGGAAACGCGCCAAGACGCATGGTACCTCCTTTTTTGCTGACCTCTTTCTGATCTTCCATCAGATGGATTATCGCCTCGGCACCTTCCTGGCAGAATTCGCTCGAACAGGCTTCTGTTATGCCACAGACATTACGGGCAAATTCAATCACCGCCATCTGCATGCCAAGACAAATCCCGAAAAACGGGATGTTACGGGTGCGGGCATACTCGATCGCCATGACTTTCCCTTCGGTACCGCGCTCGCCAAAACCGCCCGGAACGAGAATTCCGTCAATATCATCAAAATGACCATCTGCGCCGTCACGTTCTATCTTTTCTGCATCCAGATATTTGAAGGAAACCCGACTGTCATTGGCAATGCCGCCATGAGTCAGCGCCTCGGCAAGTGATTTGTATGATTCCGTCAGGTCAACATATTTGCCGACGATCGCGATACGAACCTCGCCATTACTGGGATGACGCAGTTTCTCAACAACATCCTGCCATTTGGTCAAATCAGGCGCCTTGGTCCAGATATTCAATTTCTCGACGACCTGATCATCGAGATGTTCTTTATTCAATGCCTGGGGTACCGCGTAAATATGTTCGGAATCAACAACCGGAATTACGTCCTTTTCACCGACATTACAGAACAGGGCAATCTTTCTCTTCATATCTTCCGGAAGATCACGCTCGCAGCGACAGAGCAGAATATCCGGCTGAATACCTATTTTGCGCAGTTCCATTACTGAATGCTGGGTCGGCTTGGTCTTCAACTCCCCCGCAGTGCGAATGTAGGGAACAAGTGTCACATGAATGTACAGGGCATTCCCTGGTCCACGATCAAAGCGGAACTGCCGGATTGCTTCCAGAAACGGCAGTGATTCGATGTCGCCGACAGTCCCGCCAACCTCGACAATAGCCACATCGGCTCCCTTGGCATTTTCAATAATCTTAAGCTTGATTTCATCGGTGATGTGCGGAATGACCTGAACCGTCCCCCCCAGATAATCGCCCCGACGCTCCTTGGTAATAACGGAAAAATAAACCTGGCCGGTCGTAAAATTGCTCTTTTTGGAAAGGACTGCACTCGTAAAACGCTCGTAATGCCCCAAATCAAGATCGGTTTCGGCACCATCATCGGTAACAAAAACCTCACCATGCTGAAAAGGAGACATGGTACCGGGATCAACGTTGATATACGGGTCGAGTTTCTGCATAGTTACCCGCAACCCGCGCGCTTCCAGCAACGCCCCCAGCGAAGCGGCTGCGAGTCCTTTTCCGATCGACGAAACGACCCCTCCGGTGATAAATATAAACTTGGTTTTCATGATTATCTGCTCCTGAATATTGTAAGCCCCCTCCTTGCCAAGAAGGGCCCAAATACGGGCCTAAAAGGGGTAGGGTAGTTCTATTTATGGAATTTACGATACTGCTCCTGTGCTTTAATCAAATCATCCGGCGTATCTACCCCTATCGACTCAAATTCAGTCTCAACCACCCGGATCTTGATGCCATTTTCAAGCGCGCGCAGCTGTTCCAGCTTTTCTGATATTTCCAGAAACGTTGCCGGCATTGTAGCATAGGTAAGCAGGAACTCACGACGATAGACGTATAATCCAACATGCTTGTAACAGAGTAGTTTACCGCAACAGAAAGAGTCGTCTTTCAGATCTTTCCATTTATCGCGGAAAAAGGGGAGTGGTGAACGAGAAAAGTAGAGAGCATCACCACGGTTGTCTGTCACTATTTTAACAACATTTGGAGAAAGAAAATCATGCAGGCATTTTATGCGGGTTTTAACGGTTCCCATCAGGAGATCAGGCTCTTCCAAAAACGGCTGCAATGCCAGATCGATCATGGCCGGGTCGATCAGCGGTTCATCACCCTGAACGTTGACAATTATGTCAGAATCCAACCCTGCCGCTACTTCAGCAAGGCGGTCCGTTCCGGTTTCATGATCTGTCGAGGTCATGACAGCTTCGCCACCAATAGTACTGACCGCATCTGCAATTCGCCGATCATCAGTGGCGACTATAACCCGGCTCACCAGTTTTGACTGAGCAGCACGCTCATAGACATGCTGGATCATCGGACGACCGTCAATTTCCGCCAAAGCTTTACCTGGAAAACGTGTCGATGCATAACGGGCAGGGATAACCGCTGTAATTTTCATGCCAAAGCGACCTTTTAACGTACGGGAATTATGACGAAAACGTCAGGTGTCCTGTGGTAGGACGTGGCAGGTTACCGCAAAAGTCCGAGGGTGTCAAGATACGAACAAAAATCGGAAATTTGAATCGTATTGGATTCTACTTGCAACAGTAATGTACAGTTTTAGCCAGGCTATACAAACTTACTTGAAAAGCTGAAATCTCAAAGCAATCTCACGACACCTTTACAATGACTTCCTGATCATCTCAACTGTCAGCAGCACTGTCCGCTCCACATCCGGAAGCAATTCCCGCACAGCCTCAACCGCACCCTCTTTTGCTGCGTTTTCCACACGCAGAGCGCTCTCACGCAGTGCCTCACTGCTGATATTTGCCGCCAGCCCCTTCATGGTATGAGCCTGCCGCCTGATCAGCAGGCAATCGTCGCCGCTACAGGCTTTCTGTAACTCAACAAGCAACAGCGGCAACTCTTCAAGAGAATCTGCAAGAATACTCCGTACAAAGGCGATATCTTCAAGACGTTCAAGCATGTCGGCCTCATCAAAAATAGCTTTGCCGGAGCCAGGAGCGGCTTCGCATTGTAGCTGACATTCCGAATCGACCGTTGCACCGCCTGTTTCCAGCCAAGTAGATAGAATTTGCGCAAGCTGCTCCTGCCGTACCGGCTTGGCAAGATAATCGTTCATCCCGGATTCGAGACATTTTTCCCGATCGCCCTGCATGGCGTTGGCAGTCATGGCGACAATCGGCACTGAGTGATCAAGCACTTTTGAGTGAACTCCACGTATCAGTGCGGTTGCCTCATAACCATCCAGTTCCGGCATCAGGCAATCCATCAGCACCAGATCATAGTTGATCAGCTCCAGCGCTCTGACAGCCTCAATCCCATTGCCGACAACATCGGCTTTGTAGCCGAGTCGGTTCAACATGCTCTGTGCCACCTTCTGATTGACGGAATTATCTTCCGCCAGCAATATACGCGCCCCCCTGAGAGGAAAACCTGGCGCAGAATAGCTGGTGTTTGTTTCCGTATTCGCGGCAGCATCGACGTGTCCCAGAACCATATTCAGACATTTATGCACCTGTGATTGTCGCAGCGGCTTGGACAAACTCCCGACAAATCCATTCTGCTTGAGTATTGCAGTATCACCGCGCTGCCCCAGAGCTGTCATCATGACCAGGTTCGTAGAGGACAGCCTGGCATCAGCCTTTATCCGGCGACCGAAATCAAGGCAGTCTACATCCTTCAATTGCTGATCAAGGAGCGCAACGTGGAACGGTTCACCCTGCTCTATAGCGTCTCGCAGAAGCCCCTGTGCGGTTTCGATGTCGCTGGCAGTTTCATACTGGCACCCCCAGCTGTTTAACAACGTAAGTAAGAGCATACGATTGGTAAAGCTCTGAGTAACAACCAGAATTCGCGCACCCGCGATAGCCGCTGACGGTTCGGCCTTCAGCCCGTCACAATGAGGCGATGCGTCAAAACATGCGGTAAACCAGAAAGTTGATCCTTTCCCCTCCTGACTCTCTACCCCGATTGTACCACCCATAAGCTCTACCAGCTGCTTGCAGATTGCCAGGCCGAGACCGCTTCCTCCGTATTTGCGGGTAGTTGAGCCGTCAACTTGGGTAAAGGGGTTGAAAATTGCCGCCAATCGATCTTCCGGAATACCGATACCGGTATCACTGACAGAAAAACGAACCGTCAGCGGCTCTTCTGATTCAATGTCCGCACATATAACAACTTCCCCGACGGCGGTAAATTTTATAGCATTTCCGGCCAGATTGGTTATTACCTGACGCACCCTGCCCGGATCACCCTTCAGCAGTGTCGGCACGGCAGGATCTATCCGGCAGATCAGGTCAATACCCGCCACTACAGCGCGCAGCGAAAGCAGTTCAGCAGTATCCTCCAGCGTGGCACGCAGGTCAAAATCAATCAGCTCAAGCTCCAGTTTACCCGCCTCAATTTTTGAAAAATCAAGAAGATCATTAATCAATCCCAGCAAATTTTCGCCACTTTTTTTGACAACTTCTGCGTATTCGCGCTGTTCATCAGTCAAATCGGTATCCAGCAATAGCCCGGACATGCCGATTACGCCGTTCATCGGGGTACGGATTTCATGACTCATCATTGCCAGAAACTCGCTCTTGGCCCGGGTAGCCTCTTCGGCGACAATCAGCGCACCACCCAATTCGGCAGTTTTCTGTTCCATTCGGGCAGAAAAATCAAGCAACTTCATCTCCCGCCGCTCAACCTCGACCAGCAACCGATTAAAGGAGGCTGCCAACAGACCAAGTTCATCTGCACGGTCACATGCAACCTTCAGGGACATACTGCCACCGGATAACGCAATATCTACAACCTGCTGGGAAATATTTTCCAGAGGCGCCGTGATCCCGGTTCCAAGCCACCAGGCAAGAGAAACAGCTATCAGCAGGACAAAAAACAACCCCACCGCGTAATAGTTTCTAAATTGGGTAATTGGCTGATATGCCTCTTCAATCGGGTAGTTTGCCGCCAAAATCCAACCGGTACTTTCCAGCTTTTTGAAGGAGGCCATCAAGTGACGACCTCTTGAGTTGATCGTTTCGCCTGACCCTTCAAAGCCTTCCAGCGCTTTGTCAAAGAGCACGTTTGCCCCCGGTGGGACATCCTTTTTCATAATACGGGATGCATCGGGGTGCATGATCATGGTGCGATCCGGTCCGAACAGGTACATATAACCTGAAGATCCAAGCTTGGCTTTGCTCAGTTCATGAAGAAACCCCTCTTTCTGCTCAAGGTTCTGTGCTCCGCAGAGTATTGCCGTGATTGCTCCGGTTTTGTCACGAACCGGAGCCGTCATCATAATAACCGGGTGCTGATTGATTGAAGAGATAAACGGCAGTGATACATACGGCTTACCGGTTGTCAGGGTATTCTGTATATACTCCCGGTGTGCGTAGGAGGTACCGTGACGGGAACTTTCTTTTGGCGATGACGCAATCATAAAACCTTCTGCGTCAAAGAGAAACAGACCGTGATCAAATATTTTGCGAATTCCCGTTTTGTCGTCAAGCCACCCCTGCACTGATTTACTATCGTGAATTGCATTAAGTGGAGCGCCCCCCGCTGTGGCAATCAATAAGCTGTGGCTCGTAACGACAACATCGTCAAGCCCTGCAGCCACAGCAGTAACCATCGAAAACTGCTGTTTAAATATCAGTTCTTTGGTCGAATCACGGAAATAGATATACGTACCGGTTGCAATGGCGATCAGCAGCACCGTAATAAACGCGCTTATTGTAGCAACCAGTTTAAATTTGATGCTCATGAATTTTTTCAACGTCTCTCCGCCAAAGCCGCCATTCTCCCTTTACCGACCAGTACAACACCGGTTCCGGTATTCATGACAATTTTCCTGCCGACCTGGCCTGCAATATCTTTGGCAACAACCGGAATCCGGAATTCTTCCAGCATCTGAAACGCCAAAGTAATATTGCGATCACCAATCATGAACACTTCGAGGCCTGTTCCGGAAACATTGGCTCCGCCGAATACCTTGGCGACCAAATGTTCGCGATGGCAGCCGATTGAAAGCATCTTCGCTAACAATTTTTCCATGGCAATATTGCCATACTTGGGCGTTGCCAACCCCTCACCATTCCAGAACGGCAGCATCATATGGTTCATTCCGCCTCTGCGCATTACCTGATCCCACAGGCAAACCGCCACGCATGAACCAAGAACCGTGCTGATCTGATATGCAAGGGGGTCGGCAAAGATAGTGCCGGGAAAGAGGAAATGTTTGTTGAGCGAATCTTTACTGCTCACGCTAACTATGCCTCTCTCATGTCATCAAAGAGAAACAGGTTGCCGGCTTCAAGAAATGAATCTTCATCGTCCAGAATTGAACAGGGGGGAATCGTCACCGTAAACAGCGTACCATCGCCAGGAGTGCTGATCAGACTGATACTGCCTTGCAGAAGATCCACAAGTGCTTTGGAAATACTGAGTCCCAGGCCGTGCCCCAGATGCGCGCGTGTGGTTCCGGAATCCAGTTGAACGAAGCGGTCAAAGATGCGTTGCTGATCTTTCTCCGCAATCCCGATACCATGATCCTGAACATAAAACCGTAGGGAACCATCCCCCAGAATTGAGTACGAAACCTCGACCGCACCGCCGTCTCTGCTGAATTCAATAGCATTGGCAAGCAGATTGGAGACAATAATCCGCATTTTTTCTGAATCAACAGCCACAATACCGCCGTCATCATCCTTTGACTCAAGCAGGATAAGCGTCACGTTCTTTTTGGTTGCATTGTGCAGAAACGATTCCACCAGATCACGCAACAGCTCAGAAATATGGACTTTAGCGCAGTGCGGGCTAACCTCTCCCGCTTCCAGTTCTGCCGCCATGAAGATATTACGCAGCTGAAAATCAAGCTGGTTGGCTTCCGCGCCAATCAGCGCAGAGAGCGACGTGATTTCGTCATTACCGGCGCCAAGCTGCGCCAACTGAGCGGCCAGGCCCATAATCGCGTTGAGTGGATTTATGATTTCGTTGCGGATATTTGAGAGGAAGTTGCTTTTGAGGGATTCAGAACGCTCCAACCGTTCGTTCATCTCCAACAATTTACGGTTGACTACGCTCAAATCTGAAAAAGCCTTGCGGCTTTGGGCAAATCGGTTTGACAATTCTTCAATCAAAGCATCATCAGTTACGTTCATGCGGGACTCCCCATCTCGACCAGACTGAATATCTGCTCCGACAGTGAATCTGGATCAAACTTTGCCACAAACCTGTTGGCGCCCGCCTGTTCGGCTTTTAGCTGATTGGACGGGTTGCTCATCGAACTGTGCAGGATAACCTTGAAATGCCGGTAATCATTATGCTCCCGCAAGACGCGGCAGAAGGTAAAACCATCCATGCCCGGCATTTCAATATCAGAGATCACCAGATCAACCTTGTCATGCTCCTTTTCTAGGTATTCCAGCGCCTTGTCGGCTGACATCACCGCCGTATTGGTAAAACCCATTTTATCCAGCACCGACTGCAGCAGCATGATTGCTGTCCGCGAATCATCAACAACGAGCACGTGGCGCCCGCTCCCTTTGCCTTCAGCATCGGTCATGGCATTGCTTGAAAGATCATGTTCAATACCGACCACGTTGGCGAGAATAGACTCAATATCCAGCAGCATGATCGCCTCGCCACTGTCCGCATACGCAATTGCAACCAGCGAAACGGCACTGATCCCTTCAGGCTTGTGAACATCAGTCCAACTGCGCGTCAGAAGCGTGTCCGGGGCATGAATGATAAAAGCTGACAAGCTGCGGTTATATTCACAGATAATGATGTAGGACAGTTCGGTGCGAAATTCTTTGGTAGGCAGCCCAACGGCCTCGGAGAGATCAATGACGGCCAACGCGTTACCGCGAAAATCGAGCGCACCCTTGACCGCAGGATGAGAATTGGGCATGCGGTCTATTTTTCGCGGACATTCGATTATTTCAATAATTTTAAACACATTGATGCCGTAGAGCTGATTATCAGTCAGACGGAACGTCAGCATCTCCATCTGGTTTGACTGGGAAAGGCTAGAACGCTGAAGTGCTTCGTCAAGTGATGATGTCATGGTGAACCTCCAAAATCAGCTACACAGCCGTAAGACTTCATGAGCAATATTTTGCAGCGGCATAATCTTGTTAACACCGCCAAGCTTTACCGCCTCGCACGGCATACCGTAGACTACGCAGGTTGCCTCGTCCTGGGCGATCGTGACTGCTCCGCCATCGTGCATCTCTTTCATACCATGGGCGCCGTCATCCCCCATGCCGGTCATGATAACACCTACTGCATTTTTACCGGCGTAGCGAGCGGCAGAGCGAAACAGCACATCAACAGACGGTCGATGGCGAGAAACAAGCGGGCCGTCTTTTATCTCGACGTAATAACGAGCACCGCTCCTCTTCAACAGCATGTGATGGTTACCGGGGGCTATCAGCGCCCTTCCTCTGACAACAGTGTCATTATCCTGCGCTTCTTTTACCGTTACGCGACAGATGGAGTCGAGCCGTTTGGCAAAGGCGGCGGTAAAGTTTTCCGGCATATGCTGGACAATGACAATTCCGGGAGTGTCCTCCGGCAGCATTTCCAGAAAGACCCGGAGCGCCTCGGTACCGCCGGTTGATGCCCCCACCACCACGACCTTTTCGGTCGTCTGAATCATCGCCTTCGTATTCGGTTTTTCCATGATGACATCGGCAGTATACTTGGGCGAAACCTCCTTCATGGTATGCATTGCCCGCATCGGTCCCAGACGGGCGGCCGCAGCACCTTTGACCACATCGCAAATGCGTACCCGGGATTCCTCGATAAACTGCTTCGTGCCCATTTTCGGTTTGGTAATAATATCAACAGCGCCGTATTCAAGGGCTTTGAGCGCCGTTTCATTGCCTCGCTCAGTGAGACTGGAACACATAACTACCGGGATTGGATGCTGGCTCATCAGCTTCTGCAGAAAGGTGAGTCCGTCCATGCGCGGCATTTCAACATCCAGCGTAATGACATCGGGGATAACCGTTTTCATTCGCTCTGCGGCCAGTATAGGGTCAGCGGCACTGCCGACAACCTCTATTTCCGGATCCGAGTTCAAAATATCGCATAGTGTCTGGCGAACCAGAGCAGAATCGTCTATTACCAAGACCGTAATTTTTTTCATGGCGTCCTTTCCTTGTTATAGATCAGGTTTTTTCTTACGCATCTGGCGCATATACACATCGCCGCTGCGAGTACAAAAAAACAGTTTGCGCCCCAGCAGACCACCAGTATCCCGGGCAGTGACACTGAATCCAAGCGATTTCAGCTCCTCCTCGGCTTTCGAGACATTCTGGTCACCGATGGTGAGTCGGCTCGGATCATTCGCCCTGACGTCCAGCACCTGTGCACCGCCGAAAAGTTTTACCACCAGATCACTTCCAATACCGTATTCGAGAATTTTATTGTGAATGTGTCGTAACGCAGTATCAACATAGCGAAAATCATTATCCCGGCCGGTATTTTCCGGCAGCATGGCATGACAAATGGCTCCAAAACCACGGGAGGCAGAAAATATGGTGACCGCCACACACGATCCTAAAACGGTTGAAATCAGCATCGGAGTACGTGTTATCATAACTTCGCCCGGTTTGAGATAAATATGCTGCGTATGTGAGGCGATAAGAGTTTTCATAGGGTGCAGGGCGCCCCTGACATCACTTCCGGTACACCGTTGAAGCTACTGCCTTAAAATCAACATCCAGCCCGCTTAATGTTTCTGAATGCCCGATAAACAGATAGCCGCCAGGTCTCAGTTGCTTATAAAACTTCTTCATCAGGGTCTGTTGGGTTGGTTTGTCAAAGTAGATAACTACATTGCGGCAGAAGATAATGTCCATTTTTTCAGAAAGACCAAAATCATCATCCATAAAATTAATACGTTTAAAAGTAACCAGTGAACGTACGGCAGAGGAGATCCGCACAAGAGACTTTGATTTCTCCCGACTGCGCGTCAGATATTTTTTTTTCAGGTTCAATGGAATGGGATCGGTTCGTTCTTCAGGATAGATGCCTGTTTTTGCTGTCTGCAAAACTTGCGTACAGATATCTGAAGCGGTGATGGCGGCTCTGAAATTGGGGCGGCCGGCAGCAAACTCGGAAAGCACGATGGCCAGGGTATATGGTTCTTCACCGGTTGAACAACCGGCACTCCAAATCCGGACCGGATCTCGCAAAACATCTCCTCGATCCAGAAGAACGTTCGGCAATGCCGTTTTTACCATAAATTCAAAATGGCCGGATTCACGAAAAAAATCCGTTTTGTTAGTAGTCACGACATCAATCAAATGGATAAGTTCGGTCGAACGTCCCTCACTACTAAAGACAAAGTCACCGTATTCCTCAAATGAGTGAATAGCATTTGCCTTCAGCCGTTTCTGCAACCGAGCTTCAAGCATGGTCTTCTTGACGTGCGGCATTTTAATGCCGACATTATCGTAAATAAAGGTGCTGAATCGATTAAACTGCTTGTCGGACAGAGTAGCCGGCAGGCGGGGAGTCATGTTGTCATGGGGGTTTGCCACTAAGATTCCTCCACCGACTGCAGAAGCACACCCATATCCAGTATCAAGGCAACTGTGCCGTCACCCAGGATGGTGGCGCCTGAGACACCCTTGACATCGCGGTACATCTTGCCAAGCGATTTAATGACGGTCTGGTGTTCACCCACGACGTGATCAACTACAAAACCAACCTTGGTTCCATGAATATCGGCAATGACGATCTGCTCGATGTCAGGTTGTTGATCGGTGATGCAAAAGTGTTGGCGCAACGGGATGTACGGGATTATAGCACCGCGAACATTAGCCAGATTGCGGCCATGCGAGTTTTTGATATCCTCCCTGGTCAGTTCAACACACTCCTCAACCGCCGCCAGCGGAAGCACGAAGTGATCTTTACCGATCTTGACCAGCAGGCTGTCGATGATGGCAAGGGTCAGCGGGATTTTGAGGGTGATGGTCGTGCCGCTACCCTGCACACTGTCTACACCGATTGTTCCGCGTAAACCATCGATACCCCTCTTAACAACGTCCATCCCCACCCCGCGCCCGGAGACGCTGGTTACCTTTTCGGCGGTCGAGAAACCGGGGGCAAAAATTTGTGCATATATTTCCCTGTCTGAGACATCCGCCGTGGCCGAGATAAGGCCTCTCTCTACCGCTTTGGCGCGAATGCGGTCCCGATCGAGACCGGCTCCGTCGTCTCGAATGGTCACCAGCACCGAGTCTCCGGAGTGTTCGGCTCCCAGATAGACCGTACCACGTGAAGTTTTACCGGCCGCCTTCCGGGCTTCAGGCATTTCGATACCATGATCGATGCTGTTCCGTATGATGTGCACCAGCGGATCGTTAAGCTTTTCGATAACGGTCTTGTCCAGTTCGGTATCAGCGCCGAAAGTTTCCATTTCGATCTCCTTGCCGAGTTCACTGGAGAGGTCACGGACGAGGCGTTTGAATTTACTGAAGGTACTGCCGATCGGCAGCATCCTGATGTTGAGGGCGGTATCTCTGAGTTCGTTGGTGAGACGCTCCACCTCTTCTGATATGGCAATAAAAGTAGCGTCGCCACCAGCCATGGAAACCTGGGAGAGGTGCGCCTGTACGGTGACCATCTCACCAACCAGGTTGATGAGCTGATCGAGACGTTCGGCCGGAACGCGGATACTGGCGGCCGCTTCCACCTGCGGCGTCTCACTCCGCTCTTTGCGAACGCTTTTGACATGCTGCTGTTCAACAAGGGCTGATTGGACTTTTTCTGGAGAGACAATCCCCTGTTCCACCAGCAGCTCTCCGAAGCGTTTCTGCAACGTCAGGACTTTCTGCATTTCGACCGGAGAGAGGTCTCCACGTTCAACGAGGATGTCGCCCAGTTTCTTGTAACCCTGATCTTTGTCTATTAAACCACTTTTATCGATCAGTTCAATTCTGATATCGCAGTCATCCTCGACAAAGATGAAAACGTCCTTTATAGCGTCCTCTCCACGAGTCGTCGTCAGGATGACGTCCCAGTAAATATAACAATTTTCACCAACGAGGCTGTCGAGCGGAGGAATTTCATCGAACTGGGCGACAACATGTGCTGTCCCTAGATCACGAAGCTCATTAACCAGAGAGAGCGGATTGGTACCGCACATGAGGATATTCGTCGCAGGACGGAAGCGGATGCGCCAGGTGCTTTCATTGGCCAGTTCTTCTTCTGACACTGGCGGAAGGTTTATTACCGGTACGTCGCTGGAACCTTTTTGCGGCATTTCGATCTGCGGCACCAGTTGGCGCAGCCCGGCGATAATCTCGTCACCATCGCTACGGTCAACTTCTTCTCCGAGCGGGCAGCTGAGAAGGTACGTGATGTGATCCCGGGATTTGAGTGTCAGGTCAAGCAGACGCTTGGTGACAATCATCTTGCCGTTACGTACCATATCGAAGACGGTTTCGACTTCGTGGGTGAAAGAGGCGATCTCATCAAACCCGAACATGGCTCCTGAGCCTTTGATTGTGTGCATGGCCCGGAAGACCCGGTTGATCAGCTCGTTGTCATCAGGTGTCTCTTCAAGATCGAGCAGAGAAGTTTCCAGTTCAGCAAGCAGTTCACCGGCTTCCTCACGATACGTTGCAATGGCTTCTTCCATCATAGTCTCACCCCAGTACTTTCTTAACCACTGCAATCAACTGCTCCGGTTTGAACGGTTTGACTATCCAGCCGGTGGCACCGGCGGCTTTGCCTTCGGCCTTTTTGGTGTCATTTGATTCGGTGGTCAACATGACGATCGGGATGAATTTGTTCAGGGTGCCGGCGCGAACCCCTTTGATGAGCCCGATGCCGTCCATATTCGGCATATTAAGGTCGGTCAGCAGCATATCGACCTTTTGCGTGGCCAATTTATTGAGCGCGTCCTTGCCGTCGACCGCTTCAACAACATCATAGCCGTTCTGTTTAAGGGTAAATGCCACCATCTGCCGAACACTGGCCGAATCGTCAGCCGACATAATTAACTTTGCCATTAGTTAGTACCTCCAAACCAGATACAGGTAGAATCGTTGTTGTGCTTGCATACTGCGTGACGTTCAGCTCCGCTGCCGGCAATGATGTCCGTCAATGCCGGCGGCTGAGGTCCATGGTATGTAAAAATGGCGCCAAGTACCGCTGCACTTTTACAGGCTGAGCAGAGAATCTGCAGACCGGTGATATCGATCTCGACCGCCGGCTCAAATTCTATCGCAACATGTTTGGATGCTTCCAGTGCGTCGCGGATAATTTGTAAAAATTCTGCGGCGTTTTCAATCGTCAGGCGGTCGCCACTGGTGATAATAATGTTGCCCGTTTCACGGACTGAGCTGTTAAGTGGCATATTGGACTCCTGTTAAAACAAATCAAAGTTATCGCCGAATTCGGAATCATCCGGGGTATTGTTCTTCGTTGTCGTTTGTACTACGGCAGCTGTCTGGCCGCTGCGCTTGCGGGCAAGTGCCTCGTGAATATGACGTTCACTTTCCATGGTGTAATGTTCTTCCATATGCCGGAGGTTTTCCTTAAATTCGTTGCTGGCCGGCTCAATCTGACGCGACTGTGCAACAATCTGTTCGAGATCAGCAAGAACAGTACCCGACATTGCTTTTATTCGTTCATGAACATCCACACCGGCAGTGGCCTTCTCCACATCTTCTGTCAGGCTCAGTACCCGATCATTCAAACCGGAGAGGACGGCACGCATTTCTGTACTCATCTCTCCCATGCTGCGTAGAACAACTGACAGTTCTTCCTGAATTGTCGCAACGCGTGCACCAAGTTGATTCTCCTCATTTTCCGCCTGAGCCAGCAGATGCTCCGTTATTGAATGAATACCAGACAGAGTATCGGCAACAGCATCGGTGTGACGACCAGCCTCATCCGAGAGCCGCTTGATCGCCTCGGCCAAAACACCCAGCGCAGCCCCTTCTGGCCCGGTAAGCGCCGCCTTGACCTGCGCATTAAGCGCGATAAGTTCAATTTCTGAACCGATTGCTTCTATATCGGTGACAAACGCAGCAATTTCATCAATTGTCTGAGCCACCTGTTTCATAGTGTCAGTCGTCTGCTGGTCAGCCCATGCGCATGATTTCAGCTCGGCCGTCACGGCGAGCATCCCCTGGCTCATAACATCCACAAACGAAGTGTCGGTCGTATCGGTTGAACCGGCAATAGACATACTCTCCTGGGCAATCACGGCTTGTTTTCTGGCGACCTCACGCAGGTTATCAATGATCGTACAAACAGCCGAATATAGCTCGCCCGAAGCAAATCGGAGCTGGGCTTCCTGCAGTTCGCAGACATCACCCGCTTCAACGATTACTCTGCGTACGCCGTTCTCCTCTGCCTCAGGCGCTGATGAACCTGATAACTCACCGGAAAGTCGCTCCAATGCTTCGACAACATGTTCCAGCTGCTGGCGGGTCATGTCGTGCATCTGCATCGAAGAGACAACTTCACTGATACTGCCGGTAACCTCACCAGAAATCATGGAAGCAGTACCGCCGAATAGGGTGCACCGTTCATTCACCGCGACAAGTGCCTGCAAGTTGCCGGCAGTATCCCGGAGAATAGACGCCACCTTGGCGTCCTGTCCAGCCTCGTTTGAATTAACAGTGGCTACATTGACGGCAATCATAGTGGCCAGCAGATGGCGATGAGCCAGAATCGCAGCGGATTTTTCATGCACCTGATATGAAAGCTTTTCAACATCTTGTGCCAGATTAACGAAACCACTGCCGGTCTCTCCCAGGCGGGCACTTTCGATTTTTGTTGAGATGCTCAGCATGCGGAGCGATTTGTTCATCTTCTGAAAGCCTTCCATCGGCTCGGAAAGCTTATCGAGGAGCGCCTGCACCTGTTCAAGGGTAGTGCAGCTATCATTGCTGCGAATCCGGGCATTGGCTAAATATGCGTCCATATCTGCCATAATCTGCTCCAGGCGCGTTGTCAACGACACCACATTTTCACCGGAGACAACCGACACCAGCTGATTAGCCATTCCGGAAATATCCGCCGAACGCTGATAGAACGACTGCAACTGTGACCCGATCTGCAAAAACTCGTCTTCCGTCGTACCGGCCATCTGCCGCAACGTATCAATAGCCGGAACAACAACATTATTCCAGTCGATCAGAGAAGAATTGTTCTGGTATTGCGACATCATAATCAAATCCTATTTCAGCAGATTGAGCTTGCGCAACTCATGTGCAAGCTTGTGTCTGCTGAGCGGCTTAACGATAAATGAATCGGCCTCACACTCATTAAATGACCTGATAACCGTGTGTGGATCATCCAGGGCGGTTACCATAATTACCTTTACCCACAGTGCATGCGGAATATTCATTTTCCGCTCCAGAGCGCGTATGCACTGCAGCGCCTCCATACCGTCTACTTCCGGCATCATGATATCAAGAAAAATTGCATCATACGGACGCTTTGATTCATGTGCCAACATAAAAGAATCTATCGCTTCCTGACCGTTCACCGCGATGTCGCAGTCAAACTGAGGCGAGAGCAGCTCCTTCAATATGCGCCGGGACAGCAGATGATCTTCGGCAATAAGACATTTCACAGGCGTTCTCCTTCTCTCATGGTGTACTGATTTTCAAGGTCACAACAAAACGACTGCCACCATCAGAAACGTGCTCGGCCCGAATAGTACCGTTCAACAGCAGGGCATTCTGGCGGGCAATCGTGAGCCCAAGCCCTACACCTTCATAGCGACGGGATAAGGAACTGTCTACCTGATAGAATGGCTCAAAAATCTGTTCCAACATCCCCTCAGGAATTCCGATGCCACTGTCCGTCACGGTACAAACGAGCAAATCTCCTTCTTTCTGAGAAGAAACACGTGAAGCATCAAGTGTTACTCCGCCATGCTTGGTAAACTTGAGAGCGTTGCCAAGCAAAATTTCAAACAGACGACTCATTTTTTCACGGTCAGACCAGATTTTTCGCGGCAAATCCTCTGCCATCTGCAGCGAAAGCGCAAGCCCTTTTCGCACAAATAGCGGATGGTTATCTGCAATGATTGCCCGTAGAAGGGCTTGGATATCTATCAGATCATGGGGAACGCTTCCGCCACTCTGAACATTTTGAGTAGTAAAAGATAACAATTGATTTATCAACGTCATCATACTGTCAGCCGACTGGCGGGCCATGGCCAGATATTCAGCGGCAGCGCCGCTCAGCTTTTCTTCCCCCAATAACTCAAGTGAACCAATGACGCCATTCATTGGAGTACGCATTTCATGGGAAACGGTCGACATAAAGGTATTTTTATCTGCAGCAGCTCTCTGAAGCGCTGTGCGGGCAAAATCAAGTTCCGCCATGGACGCCTTTAGCTCAGCTGTCCTCCGCGTCACGGTAACCTCAAGTTCAGCACGATAATTTTTTTCATTTTTCTGCATGGTGCGGTAGTTGATCGCCCGCAGCACTATTTTTCGCATGTAGTCAATATCGAACGGCTTATGAACAAAATCAAAGGCGCCGTTTTTGATGGCGTTAACGGCCATCTGCAATTGAGCATGACCGGTCATGAGAATAACGGGGACGTCCGGCCAGGATTCATGCACCCGGCCCAAAAAGTCAATGCCATCCATACCCGGCATCATGACATCGCTGATTATAACATCATATTCATCCAAAGCCAGCAGTGTGGTGGCTTCAACAGCACTTTCGGCACACGTGATACAAAAATTGTTTTTACCAAAGCAGAGTGCCAACATTCGGCAAATTTCCGGTTCGTCATCCACAATCAGTATGCGGGGCATACGCTCATCTCCGGGCGATGTATGATCGGTCAGAGAAAAATCCTGCTGAATAATGCCCGACTTCATAATTTAGCGTCTCCAGAATTATTTTCTGTAGAATCTATATCATTTTTTTTTCTTTTGTCACGTACTGAAACAGAGACAGGAGCCGAATTTGCCGTTTTCTCTTCTGCCGTGGCGACATGCATCAACCGGTCGGACAGTACCGCCGCACGTTCCGCAGAGGTCCGTATAAGCGACACATACTGAATCAGCTCCTTGTTTCCAGGATCATCCTTGTCGATAAGGGAGCAGACACCCATAACCGTCGTCAGGATGTTGTTGAAATCGTCCGCCATTCCCTCCGCAAGTGCCACAATTTTTTGTGGCACCTTGGGAGAGCGTGGGGACATGTGTTTTTTGCGGAAGTTTTTCATAATGTCATGGGCCAAGAACGTTTTTGTAGGGGCGCGGTCTTAGACCCGCCCTGGAGAAACCGCCACATTCGTCGTGGTAACCATCAATAAAAACGTCAAAGTCTGGCGGGTCAATGACCGCGACCCTACTCTGTCCCCAGCCTCTAGAACTTCTCAAACTCGTCGTCCAGATGATCCGGACCGGCCTGACCGAGCTGCAGATGAACGCCGCCACCAGCCTGCTTTGCCGGTTTTGCCGCTGCCCCTTTGGCGTGTGCAATCTGAACCTTATGCGCCGGTTTGCGGGCAGTGGCGACAGACGCTGCACGCCGCCCCGCATTACCGATGTCGAAGAAACTGATGGATTGCTGCAACTGCTCTGCTTGACTCGAGAGCTCTTCCGAGGTGGAAGCCATCTCTTCAGACGCGGAAGCGTTCTGCTGGATGACCTGATCGAGCTGCTGAATGGCCTTGTTGATCTGCTCTGCGCCGGTGTCCTGCTCCTTGCTGGAGGCGGTGATCTCCTGTACAAGTTCGGCAGTGCGCTGAATATCCGGCACCATTTTGGTCAGCATCTCGCCCGCCTGTTCGGCAATAGCCACGCTGCGGGAGGAAAGGCTGGAAATTTCGCCGGCTGCTGATTGACTGCGCTCGGCAAGTTTACGTACTTCCGAGGCAACCACAGCGAAACCTTTGCCATGTTCACCGGCGCGGGCTGCTTCAATGGCGGCGTTCAGGGCCAACAGGTTGGTCTGACGGGATATTTCTTCAATAATGCTGATCTTGGTGGCTATTTCCTTCATGGCGGCAACAGTCTCAACAACCGCTTTGCCGCCATCTTTGGCATCGACGGAACTCTTGATGGAGATTTTCTCCGTCTGCATGGCGTTATCGGTATTCTGGCGGATGCTTGAGGCCATCTCTTCCATGGATGAGGAAATCTCCTCAGCCGAAGCGGCCTGTTCGGTGGCCCCCTGGGACATCTGCTGGGCGGTGGAGGAAAGCTCCTGACTTCCGGAAGCAACGTTATCGGATGCGGCCATGACTTCACCGACGATGCTGCTCAGCTTGGCTACCATATCATTAAGAGCTGTGGCCAACTGGCCGATTTCATCCTTTTGATCAAGATCTATCTTCTGGGTCAAGTCACCGGCAGCCACCGCCTGGGCAAAGACCACTCCCTTACGCAACGGGTTACTGATGATGTTGGAAATGATGAAACCGAACAGGATAGCAATAAGCGCACCACCTATGGCAAATCCTATCATCAGACGTGAAGCGCTATTAGCGATAACCGTGTTGTTGTCAGAAATCGCTTTGGCGTCTTTGAGTTTGGCATCCATCAACGCTTCGATAGCAGTCTGCTCATCACGGGAGGCCTTGGCTCCGTCTCCCTTCATCAGAGCATACGCTTCGCCTGTCTTGCTTTCCATGGCGAGCAAGACCATTTTGTTAATCATGGGACCATACACTTCACGGGTTTTACTAAAATCCGCAAACAGTTTTTTCATTCCTTCGCCCATGATCCCTTTTTCATACGCGGCAGCCGCTTCATCAAGTTGTTTGCGTAAATCGGTAATCCGCCCTGCATATTTTTTCTTTTCCTCCAAATCTGTAGCAGCAATAATATCGCGAATATTTACCCTGATGCGTTGAAATGAAATGGAAAAATCTGCCAACTGACCGATAGGAACGGTTCCCTTTTCGTAAAGCATGGTATCGGCGGTTGAAATTTGGTTAAGCTTAGTGACACCGACATAGCCGATGATGCCGGCTAATAGAGCAACAACGATAAACGCGGATAAAAGTTTCACACTGATTTTAAGATTGTAATACCAACTCATTGTAACGTCCTCCCGTACATGGATTTTTATTTCTACGCCATTTTAGACCGTCTGTCCGCCGGTTACCGCTTCCAGTTCTGCACCGGAAAAAATTTTGTCAATATCAAGAATCATGACAAAGCGGCTGTCATGCTTGCCCATCCCCTTGATAAAATCGGTGTTCAGGTGGGTACCGATATGCGGAGCCGCCTCGATCTGCTGCGGCTCCATCTCGATGACTTCCTGCACCGAATCGGCAAGGGAGCCAAGCACGATCGTTTCGCCATCCATGTTCACTTCAACCACAATGATGCAGGTGTTGACAGTGCGCTCAGTCTCGCTCATGCCGAACTTGAGCCGCAGGTCAATCACCGGCACAACACTGCCGCGCAGATTGATGACCCCGCGCATGAAATCAGGCGTCTGCGGAACTTTGGTGATGCTGGTGATCTCCAAAATTTCACGGACTCTCCCGACATCAACCGCGAACACTTCATCGGACAGGTTGAACGTCAGGTACTGGGTTGTTTCAATACTCTCTGCCATGCTTTGTCTCCTCCCTTTCTGGCGTTAAAATAACATTAGTTATTTTTTGTTTACAGCAAGTGTGCCAAATGAGGGGCAAGAGGCAAGAATTTGGGGACAAGGGTTGTTTTGTAAGGGGTTCTGAGACTGCAAACGGAATAGTACCTGGGGGAAGATGCCGGGAGAGTGTATCAATTAATTCATTTTTATGTTACATGTTACGCAATACCATGTAACATATGTTACATTTTTACGATTAGCGCAACGACATTTTCTGCTCACGGACAAACGCATGCTCAATATCTACCGCTTTGACGTCGAGATTGGTCATGGAGAGAAAACGGATACCTCCGTCAATGGTGTTCTCAATAGCACTATGCGGGCCATCTTTCTGCTCTGTAATTGTTTCCGTGGCACTGCCGACCGTCAACTGAACATTTTCATACAGCACCGCCTTTGCATTGATCTTGGCGTTGGCGCGAGCATCAGATTTATTCCTGATAGCCATGATACTGTCGCTCAGGGAGGCTATTGTCTTGCGTATCTCGGTGATTTCAGAGAGTGACTGGGTCTCTTTCAATTTATTCTGCGTTTCAGTCAGCGCGGCATACAACTGTTCCAGCAGTTCAATATCGTGATAATCGACCCCGGCGTACAGCCTGGTGTGCTGAGAGGATGCCGAGCCGAGTTTTTTTGCCTCAATGCCGCCTTGCGCAATGCACAAGCCACCGGTGATGGCACCCTTGTCAACAACGACACGGCCGAGGGCTCTGATGGTACAGTTATGTATCTCGACTCCTACGAGTACATCACCGGCACATTCAACGGTAGCATCGTGGATAAAATTGGCCCGCAGTGTCCCACCGCAGACAATGGTGCCCTTCTCCTGGCCATCCATACCGCAAAAGGTGATGTCACCTTCACTGACAATAGCACAAACACCGATATTCCCGGATACCGTCAGCCCTTTTGTTGCCGTAACGTCAAAATTATCAAGGATGTCGCCACGCACCTCGACAACACCGCTGAAATTGATTGCACCTACCCTGAAGTTGACATCTCCCTTGACAATATACTGTTCCTCAACTGAGACTTCTCCCGCAGTTTGGCAGAAGCGGCCGGTTGCAGAAGCTATCAGGAGCGAGCCATCATCTTCAACGTGAATATTTTTTCCAATGGCCACTTTCAACGGTTTTCCAGGTTGGGCAGGAATAGGCAAACCCATAATATTTCTGCCCGGAATACCCGGTTCAGCAGGAATAATGCGACCAATTTCATCGCCGCTGGATATGTTAATAAATGATTGCACAATGTGCATGTCAACTTCCGTTACGTTATCATCACCACTCTGGATTGCGGTTGACGGTACCACGGCAAGCGAGAGGTATTCATCTGTGCCGGCCACCGGAGCTGTTCCGGAAGCCAGCAGCACATCGATCTGCTGCTGGCCGACGGCAACCTTGGCAATAAAATCATCAAAGGCTTTTTGATCCAATCCTTCACGAACGTTGTACTGTTTCAGATAGGCCGTCAGTTCATCACGGGTCATCATGGAGCCCTGCTCATGCGGGACATAACTGCAGCGGCACTCCAGACAATTATCCGGAATTTTAACGTACAGACTGTAACCCAGTTTCTTAACTTCACTACCGCCAATTGCCGGTTCGATCGCAGCGTGCTGATCAGACATAATGTCCCCCCTTTTACGTAACAGGCGTGCGCTTTCTTTAAGGCTACTGCAAATCTTATCGGATGTTCTCCGCATTAGTTAAATCAGGGCACGTGTAACGCAACTATCGTGCTATGTAGTTTTATGGCTACTCCCCTGCGCCCATCTGCCGATAGAGAGTCATGCGGCTGATCCCGAGCATTTTTGCAGCACGAGCCTTGTTGCCGCGTGATGCTGCAAGCGCTTCCGCAATGGATAGTTTTGTGCCGGAAGGGAATTGGGGCGGGAAAGAATTCTTCACAGAGTCACCGGGAAACTGCATGGTGACGAAAAGGTCTTGCGGCAGGTCACAGCGCGCAATAATGGTAGTTTTACAGAGAATACAGGCATGTTCGATGGCATGTTCAAGTTCACGGACATTGCCGGGCCAATTATGGGATTTCAGGTGCAACATAACGTCATCTGATACGGCAGATATTGATCGGGAGAACTTGCTGTTGAAATGGGCTATAAAGTGGGCGACAAGAGGCTCAAGATCGTCACGTCGCTCCCGCAATGGCGGCAAATCGAGGCGCACGACATTCAGACGATAATAGAGGTCCTGCCGGAAAGCTCCCTGGCTGACCTTCTCCGCCAGACTCTGATTTGTCGCGGCAACGATCCGTACATCGACCTTGGTTGAAGACGACTCCCCTACCCGTTCAAATTCACTTTCCTGCAGTACCCGCAGCAGCCGCATCTGGATTGCCGGTGAGATGTCGCCGATTTCATCCAGAAAGAGCGTGCCGCCGTGCGCTTTCTGAAAGCGGCCCATTTTGTCGGCAATCGCACCGGTAAAGGCTCCGCGCACATGACCAAACAGCTCGCTTTCCAGAAGATGCTCAGACAGCGCCGAACAGTTTACCTTCACAAACGGCTTTTTTCCCCGGCTGCCGCTTTCATGCAACGCCGCAGCAACCAGCTCTTTTCCGGTGCCGCTTTCGCCGCTGATCAGAACAGTAGCAGGAACATTGGCCAGTGACTCTATCATGCTGAAGACCCGCTGCATCGGAAGCGAGAAGCCGATAAGATCATGAAATTTACCCCGTTTCCGGAGTGACCGTTCCAGCTCCACCAACTCCGTTTCATCGCGGATGACGGCAACAGCCCCGCTGACTGAGCCATCTGATTCGGTTACCGGCGTTGCGGTCACCGTGACAATGCGAGTTTTTCCGGACGCAGGACGACATTCGATTCGTTTCAGCACAGAGGGGACAGTACTGCCAAGCGTCTCCTGCAGAGCATCCCGGCATACCCCGCTACATCCCAGCGATATTTCAGCTGCATTTTTTCCAATAAGCTCACGGCGATATCCGCAGATGTGCTCTGCCATGATATTATACTGCGCCAGGCGACCATCCTGATCGATCATGACGATACTGTCGGTAACCGTCCGGAATATTGCATCAAGGTTGGCTCGGTGGCGCTCCCGCTCATCATGTAATTTTTTTACGCTTAGCGCATGACGGGTGACTGCGATCAAGGTTTCAAAACGCACCGGTTTGGTAATATAATCAAAGGCACCCAGTCGCACCGCCTCTGCCGCAGATTCTACCTGCGGACAACCGGTGAACATAACAACTTGTGTAGCCGGAGCGGACGCTTTTATATCACGCAACAGATCAATCCCGCTCTCGTCGGCAAGCATGATATCGATAAAGGCCAAATCGAAGAGCGCATTCTGAACCAGTTCTCGTGCATCATCAAGACAGGGAGCGACTTTAACGTGATACCCCTCTTTTTCAAGAAGCTTACTCAGGGTAAAACAGATTCCAACATCATCATCAACAAGCAGTATGTGGTGGTGCGGTTGCGGTATCAACACAGAAGCGACCTCGTCAGATATTTGTGCCGCACCCCATCGGACGAAGTGGACGAATTTTTTTTACGTATATTTGGGGAATATAATACATATTGTGCTCTGCACAAAGAAATTATATTGAAAAAATGGGATCAATATTGACCTGACAACCAGAGTAAGATACTTTACCATTCAGATTATCTATCAGAAGGGAAGTTCTCCATATATGCAGCGCCCATCCTGGGATCAATATTTTATGGACATCACGCACCTCGTGGCGACCAGATCCTCCTGTTTACGTCGACAAGTAGGAGCGGTTCTGGTCAAGGATCGCAATATTCTTGCCACCGGATATAACGGTGTCCCTACCGGGATTACTCATTGCGAGGCGGTCGGCTGCCTGCGCGAGCGGCTTAACGTTCCATCCGGTGAGCGCCATGAACTCTGCCGCGGGCTTCACGCCGAGCAGAACGCCATCATACAGGCCGCCAAGCATGGCACCAACATCAACGGCGCGACACTGTACTGCACCACCATGCCCTGCATCATCTGTACAAAAATGATTATCAATGCCGGGATATCCAGAGTTCTCTACGGAGAGGGATATGCGGATGAACTGGCTCAAGAAATGATCATCGAAAGCGGTGTCACCATCAGCCACTTTGCCCCTGAAAGTGGGGAGCAGCTTCCATGAAATGTCCTTTCTGCAACAATCTTGACAGCAAGGTTGTCGACTCTCGACCCGACAAGGGTGGTTCGGCCATCCGGCGCCGACGCGAATGCGAGCAGTGCGGCAAACGATTTACCACCTATGAACGAATTGAGGAGATGCTGCCGCAGGTGTGCAAAAAGGACGGGCGACGCGAACCGTTCGATCGCTTCAAAATAATTAGCGGCATCGTCAAAGCCTGCGAAAAACGTCCTATCTCCAAGAGCGACATCGAACTGCTGGTTGACCGCCTGGAAACACGTCTACAGGAATCAACGGAACGGGAAATTTCAACCACCACCATTGGTGAATGGGTTATGAAGGAGCTGCACGGTATGGATGAGGTAGCGTACGTCCGCTTTGCCTCAGTCTACCGGTCTTTCAGGGATATCAGTGAATTCATGCAGGAATTGCAGGAACTATTGAAGAAATAAGCGGCAAGTGGCAAAAAAGTCTTTTAATATTCCTTTACCTTTGACCAATAGAAGGATTTATGACGTCTGACACGAAATTCATGAAACGCGCCCTGACTCTCGCCCGCAAGGGTATCGGAATGACGTCACCAAATCCGGCTGTCGGCTGTATTATTGTTAACAATGGTATGGTTGTCGGTGAAGGGTGGCACAAAAAAGCCGGCGGACCTCATGCAGAAGTTCACGCTCTCGAAATGGCCGGCGATGCTGCGCGAGATGCTGAAATATTTGTGACGCTGGAACCGTGCTGCCACTCCGGCAAAACACCTCCATGCAGCGATGCGCTCATCAAAGCCGGTGTCAGACGAGTTGTCGCCGGAATGCGTGATCCCAATCCTCACGTGAATGGCGGCGGACTTTTGGCGCTGGAATCAGCCGGCATTACAACTTCGTGCGGGGTATTGGAAGAGGAGTGTCGTGCCATCAACCTGCCGTTCATAAAGTACGTAACAACCGCTATGCCCTATGTAACCTACAAAAGCGCTATGACGCTGGACGGAAACATCGCCACCATCACCGGAGAGTCGCGCTGGGTAAGCTGCGAGAAATCCCGAAAACAGGTGCACCTGATGCGTTCACACATGGATGCCGTCATGGTTGGGGTCGACACGATTATCGCTGATAACCCCCAACTAACCGTACGACATGTCCGGGGAAAAGATCCGTTGCGGGTAATTGTGGATACCCGGCTGCGAACGCCCAAGAGCGTTACTATTCTTAACGGAGAGCTTTCAGCCAAGACCATCATCGCCACTGCTGAAAGTAATACAGACGTACATCGCCCGTATCTTGAACAGGGCGCAACCATAGTTGTCTGCGATGAATATGACGGCCGTGTTTCCATGAAAGACCTGTTGCAGAAACTGGGGGAAATGGGTGTGCAATCCATTCTTCTCGAGGGGGGGAGCCATCTGGCAGGAAACATGCTGCAGCAGGGCTTGATTGATGAACTGGTTTTTTTCGTGGCACCAAAAATAATCGGTAGCAACGGCTTTGCTCCGTTTACCCTGCAGGGGATCACCAGCATGGCCCACGCAATTAAACTGAACTTCACCGATATACGCCGCATCGGTTCAGACATTGTCGTAACCGCCCGTCCGGAGCCGTTATGTTCACCGGCCTGATCGAAACCATCGGCAGAGTAACGACCTGTGAAAGACGTGGGGCGGCAGCACTTTTGGCCGTAACCAGCACCCTGCCGACATCAGAAATTGCCGTCGGTGATTCAGTGGCCGTCAACGGCGCCTGCCTGACGGTGACTGCAACGCGTGAAGCCGTGCTGACGTTTGATGTTTCGCCGGAGTCGCTGTCCACCACCACTCTTGGCAGCCTGCGGAGCGGCCAAAGCGTCAACCTTGAGCGCGCTTTGCGACTTGGTGACAGAATGGGCGGACACATTGTAACCGGCCATATAGATTGTATCGGGAGACTCACCAGGATGAGTGAGACATCCGGCAATCGGGTCCTTGAATTCACTTTGTCGTCTGACTATGCCCGCTATCTGATACGCAAAGGCTCGGTTGCAATCAACGGTATCAGTCTTACTGTCAACAACGTCACAACGGACGGTTTCTCCGTCAACATAATCCCCCTTACCCAGACAGCAACGACCCTTGACAGGTTGAAGGTTGGGGACGAGGTCAACATTGAGACTGATATAATAGGGAAATATGTGGAGCGACTGACGTCTCCCTGGAAATCCGGTAGCAGTTTGAGCATAAAAACACTGGCAGAAAATGGCTTTATTTAAAAACAAGAGAGGATCAAACATGTCTGTATCAACTATTGAAGAAGCAATCGAAGACATCAAACAGGGAAAAATGGTCATTCTTGTTGATGATGAAGATCGTGAAAATGAGGGAGATCTGACTCTGGCGGCAGAGGCAGCCACACCGGAAAATATCAATTTCATGGCCAAGTACGGTCGCGGCCTGATCTGCCTTACTCTGACGCCGGAAAAATGCGATGAATTGGGATTGCGGCCGATGGTGCGCGACAACACATCCCCCTTTGAAACAGCATTCACCGTATCGATCGAGGCAAAGCACGGCGTTACCACCGGCATTTCGGCAGCTGATCGGGCCCTCACAATTGTAACCGCTGTCGCCGATGGCGCCAGCGCCAAAGACCTGGTCAGTCCCGGCCATATTTTCCCGCTCAGATCACGAAAGGGTGGCGTGCTCGTACGTCTCGGCCAGACTGAAGGTTCTGTCGACCTGGCTCGCCTTGCCGGCCTGAAACCGGCCGGAGTCATCTGTGAGATAATGAATGACGACGGCACAATGGCCCGCATGCCTGAACTGAAAGTATTCGCGAAAGAGCATAATATAAAAATATGCACTATTGCCGATCTGGTAGCCTACCGTCTGAAAAATGAGCGTCTGGTACGCACGGTTGCAGAAGCGCACCTCCCCTCCTCTTTTGGCGGAGAATGGCGCGCTATCGGTTTTGAAAACGATATCGACAAACTTGAACATATCGCTCTGGTAAAAGGTGAACTGAAGAAAGATCAGCCGATCCTGGTCCGTGTTCACTCTGAATGTCTGACCGGGGATGTTCTCGGGAGCCAGCGCTGCGACTGCGGTGAACAGCTGCATCATGCCATGATGCAGATTGCTGCAGAAGGGTGCGGAGTAATACTGTACATGCGCCAGGAAGGACGCGGCATCGGCCTGGTCAACAAGCTGAAAGCGTATGAATTGCAGGACAATGGCCGGGACACGGTGGAAGCGAATCTGGAGCTCGGTTTCAAGGCCGATCTGCGTGAATACGGTCTCGGCGCGCAAATCCTGCTGGCTCTCGGCATCACCAAGATTCGCCTGTTGACCAATAATCCAAAAAAGCTTGTCGGCCTGCAAGGCTATGGTATTGATATTGTTGAGCGGGTTTCAATTGAAGCGGAACCGACCGACACCAACCGCAGTTACCTTGAAACCAAGCGCGAAAAGATGGGACATCTGTTGGGTAACCTGTAATGAATATCCTTCTGCACACCTGCTGCGGACCCTGCGCACTCTTCCCGCTGCAGCAACTGAGGTCAGCCGGTCACCATGTGACCGGCTTTTTCTATAACCACAACATTCATCCCTATCTGGAGTATGCCCGGAGGCGGGACGCAGCAATCCAAATGGCTGAGCAGAAAGAGATGCCACTGATTTTGAATAACGACTACGACCTGGAAGGTTTTCTGGGCCACGTTGCCGCCGAACCGGAGAAACGCTGCAGCTATTGTTACGCGTCGAGACTGCGGGCAACAGCCGCAGTCGCTGCTGATGGAGGTTTCGATGCCTTTACCGCAGCATTGCTCTACAGCAGATATCAGAACCATGATGAAATCAAAGGATTGGGCGAACAGTTCGGCAATGAATTCGGGATACCGTTTTTCTATCAGGATTTTCGCTCAGGATGGCAGGAAGGAATCAGACTTTCCAAGGAACTGGGTTTGTACCGCCAGCAATACTGCGGCTGTATCTACAGCGAGAAAGATCGATATCTGCCCAGGCTCACGGGAACAGGCCCGACGGCACAGGGATAATTGAGTACCACTGCAACAAAAAAGCCCGTGTTGCCACGGGCTTTTTTGTTGCAGTGCGAACAATGTCAATTAAGCATGGATCGCGCTTACGGGGCAAGTATCAACACATGCTCCGCAGTCGATACAGGTATCGGCGTCGATAGCACGCTTCGCACCCTGCTCGCTGATAGCGTTAACAGGACAGGAATCTTCACATGCTGCACAATTTGTGCAATCATCAGTAATAGTATGGGCCACAATTTCACCTCCTTGTTAGATTAGCTTTCCAGACGGAAAGCGGAGTGTGATGTACCATACTGATTTTTAAATGTCCAGCAAAGAAATCTCCTGATTCAAATCCTTCAGAACATATTTTGTTGAATTCGTTCCGAGTTCCGTGTATATATCAAAAACGTTTTTATTACAGCTAGTTATTTTAGTTTCGGTGTTATTTTTTTATTGATATTGTAATACAATTCTTCTGTTTATTAAAGGGGGCACACATGATTATTATGGCACTAAACTGCGGCAGCTCGTCTGTTAAATACCAACTGTTCGACTGGGCGAAAAGGGAAGTCGTCGCAAAAGGCATGGTAGAACGGGTTATTATCGGCGGTTCCTATATCGTACATGAAGTACCCGGCCGTGAAAACTATCACCATGAGCAGGACTGCGCCAATCATCAGGAAGCAATCGACCTTATCATAAGAAGCGTAACTGATCGGAATCATGGCGTTCTGAAAAATGTCGATGAAATAAATGCCGTAGGCCATCGGGTCGTGCATGGCGGCGAAAAGTTCACCTGTTCCGTCATGATAGACGAAAGCGTGCTGCATGCCGTAAAAGAAGTGCAACATCTGGCGCCACTTCACAATCCCCCCAACATCGAAGGAATTGAAGCAGCGCAGGCCCTGATGCCTACCATCCCGCATATTGCCATTTTCGATACCGCTTTTCATCAAACGATGCCTGAGCATGCCTATATTTATCCGCTACCCTACGAATGGTATGAACAGCATCAGGTGCGCCGCTACGGATTTCACGGCACCTCGCACCTGTATGTATCAAAACGTGCGGCAGCTCTGCTCGGTAAAAATCCAAAAGAGACCAATATTGTCACGATGCACATTGGCAACGGAGTTTCCCACTGTGCCATCAAAAATGGTATTTCTGTCGACACCACAATGGGACTCACTCCGCTCGAAGGCGCGGTCATGGGAACCCGCTGCGGCGACATCGACCCGGCCATTCCTGCTTTCATGATGCAGAAGAACAACCTCTCCGCCAAGGAAATTGATAGCATTCTTAATAAAAAAAGCGGTGTCATAGGCATTACCGGCCGCTTTACTGACCGCCGTGACGTCATTGAGCACGCCAACGCCGGAGACAAACGCTGTCAACTGGCCCTGGACATTGAAGCGTATCGTCTGAAAAAATATATCGGAGCCTACATGGCTGCTGTCGGCAAACTTGATGCGGTTGTATTCACCGCCGGTGTAGGAGAAATGGGCGCCGTCATCCGAGAAAAGGCGATTGAGGGGCTTGATCATATCGGCATTATTCTTGACCGCGAGCGCAATAAGAGTGCCATGACGCGCAAACGGGAAACCCTGATTACTACCGATGATTCCCCGGTCAAAGTTTACGTTATCCCGACAGATGAGGAGTTGGTATTCACTGAAGATGTCGTCGGCATATTGAATGGCACCTACACTGATCACATGAATTTCGAATATTCGTTTACAAAAGCTGATTTCGTCAGGAAATAGCCTGACAATCCGATGTAATTGCGGCACAAAAAAACCGGTTCGCTGCCGGTTTTTTTGTGTCGAGTATCGGTCTTGCGACAAAAGTTCAGAACGTCTTGGTAATCTCCCGAACCAGCGAAGTCGCATAGGAACCTTTCGGCAAAGAGAACTTTACCGTGGCAACATCTCCGGAAACGCTACAGGAAAAATCTTCGACGGGAACACGCAGAGGCCGGCGTTCTCCTTCCATACGCAAACCACCTTGCAGATCAAAAAGGTTCAGAGTCAACCCAGATTGCGCCAATATTTCATACTCAGTTTCCTGCACAGCCCCTTCAGGCATCTTCATCTTGCTGCCGAACATCGGCCCTGTTGCCGATATTTCAAACACCGCAGCCCTCTCCTGTTCCACCAGAGCATCTTCAACCAGAAAACAGGCGCCATTGGCATGTTTACAGGCAAGATCGCCGGCAATTATTTCGTCAAGACGGCCAATCCTGAGCGCAACAGTCTGATCAAACAAAAATGATTGCGTTGCCGAAAGATAGAGTTTTTTCAAACGGGGATGAACCGCAGAAAATGCTTTTTCATATTCTCCGGGACGGCTGACCAGCCGTTGCAGCACATCACGCTCACTGCGACAATGACGGGGGAAAAGCCGCAGCGCGTCGTGCAGATCCCCCCGACGATAGGCGCTAATAGCGTCCGACCACTCCTGATCACGCACCGAATCCGGTTCGCCCATCAGCCAATCGACGCACTCGCGCCATTCCTGACGCAGCATGGCGGCACCGATCAAATGTGAATTACCCTGCACACCATAGCGCTGATAACCGAAATAGTTTGGAACACCACGCGTGCCAAGCATATCAAGAATTGGCGGGACTAACTCTGCCGCAGAGTCAGAAACACCCCGAATGACAATACAAAAGCTGTTCCCCTTAAGATGTCCCAGCTTAAGCTTGTTGGAGTGTCGCTCTGCCGCAACAATTTTCACCCCATCCAGCTTCAGGTCGAGTGCTTTTTCCGGGGTAAGCCTCTGTATGGAGATAGTCTGCCGGGTAACGCCGACAGCATCCTTCATGCCGGCATAACCGATATCGCGCTCCGGAACCTTTAAAATTTTCGCAATACGGCTGATGGCCTCCAACGTTGATATGCCACGTTTTTCAATGGTCAGATAGCAATGTTCACCGGAGCCGCAGGGGATATAGGAGGGAATTTCCTCGACCATAAAATCTTCGGAAGAGCCTTTGATTGTTCCGCCAATGCCGGGTATGTCAGCGGTCAGGTATGGATGTTTCAGCTTGTCAATCATCCAAGCCCCCCGCTCTGCCGCAACGCCTCATACAACACGATCCCTGCCGAGGTAGAGAGATTAAGGCTACGCACTTTTTCCGACGGCATCGGAATGGTAAATGATGTTTCCGGATTGGCATTCAAGAGGTCTTCCGGCAACCCCTTGGTCTCCTTGCCAAAGACAATGTAATCCCCCGGCTGAAAACCGGCATCGAGATAGCTCCGGTTGACCTTGGTGCTCAGATAAAAGAAACGCCCTTCAGGTGCGGAAGCCTGCAGCGCTTCAAGATCAGTCCATCGTTTCAGAGCTACAAATTCCCAGTAATCAAGTCCGGCCCGTTTGAGATAACGGTCATCCAGAGAAAATCCGAGCGGCCCTACCAGATGGAGTACCGTGCCGGTAGCAGCACATAAACGGGCAATATTACCGGTGTTAGGAGGGATTTCAGGTTCGATCAGAACAATATTAAATGGTTTCATAACTCAACCGTATACCACTATTTACGGCTGTCATGCTTGCATTTTTTTCTCTGCAGGGCTATTGTGTGGAGTCAAAATTCCACAGTATTTGGAGATTCCGTCATGAAGATTATTGTAACTGATGAAGTTTCGGCGGAGGGACTGGCGCTCTTGACTCAGGAACCCCGCATCCAGCTGGACGTGAAACTCGGCTTGAAAAAAGATGAATTGCTTGCTGTTATCGGTGACTACGACATCATAATCACCCGGAGTGGCACAACGGTTGACAAGGCGCTTCTGGATGCGGCCACCCGCCTGAAGATGGTCGCCAGGGCCGGCGTCGGTATCGACAATGTTGATGTTGATTATGCCAGTTCAAAAGGGGTAATCGTTGTCAACGCCCCGTTCGGCAACACCAACAGCGCCGCAGAACACACCATGGCGATGCTGCTTGCATTCTGTCGCAACGTCCCGGTCGCCAATAACAGCCTGAAATCAGGTGAATGGAAAAGAGGACCCTTTACCGGTCATGAACTGAGAAGCAAAGTTGCCGGGGTAATCGGCATCGGCAAAGTCGGCGGCCGTGTTGTCACACGCCTGAAAGCCTTTGAATGTGAAGTACTGGCTTGCGATCCGTATATTTCCGTCAAACGCGCCCATGACCTGGGGGTCAAGCTGGTGTCTCATGACGAAATCTATAAAAACTGCGACATCATCACCGTCCACACCCCGCTCACTGAAGAGACCAAAGGAATGATCGGAGCACGTGAGTTTGGCCTGATGAAAAGTGGCGTGATCGTTCTCAACGTAGCCCGCGGCGGCATCATTGAAGAACAGGCAATGCTTGACAACCTGAACTCAGGAAAAGTGCTCGGAGGTGCGTTCGATGTCTGGAGCGCAGAGCCACCAGCTTCTGACACTCTCAAACAGCTGATTGCGCACAAAAGCATGGTGGTCACTCCGCACCTTGGCGCCAACACATTCGAAGCGCAGGTCAATGTTGCCATTGATGTATCTCAGGAAATCATCAACTACCTGGATGACAAACCGCTCGAAAACGCCGTTAACATCCCCCGCTTCGACATGGCCCTGATGGATCAGATGCGGCCGTTCCTCAATCTGATGAGTGTTATCTGCGATTTCGGTGTGCAGTTGGTCGAAACCAATCTGGAAAAGGTTACGTTCGGATTCAGCGGTGCCATTGCCCATTATGACTGTTCACCACTCGCTGTATGCGGTCTTTCGGCGCTGCTGAACCGCAAGGTTGATCAGGATGTCAATATGGTCAACGCATCCTTGATTGCCGAGCAAATGGGGATAGTCGTTGAAGAAACCAAATCTACTCAGTCCGACGCCTTCTCCAATGTCATCACGCTCATCCTCGAAGGTCAGGGAAAACGGAGACTGGTTGCCGGCACTCTCTTTGAGGGGCAGCCGCGCATCGTCCGCCTGCGCGACTATACCATGGACTTTGCACCTGATGAACATATGCTGCTGCTGAACTACGAAGACCGTCCCGGCATGATCGGTAAAATCGGCACCATCATGGGGCAGCACGACATCAACATCGCCTCCATGAACCTCGGCCGCAGTGTTAAAAAAGGTGAGGCGATGGTTATTCTGTCGCTTGATTCACCGGTACCGGCACCGGTCGTCGAAGAGCTGCGGAACGCTACGGAAGCATCGTTTATAAAAGCCCTTAAAATGAGAATCGGTTCGTGTTCCCGTAACTGCGGCTGCGGAGTGTAACGAAGGAGTTCAAACAATTTCATGCCATTTCCACATTTTGATCCTGTTTTTCTAAGCATCGGCCCGCTCCAGTTCCGCTGGTACGGGCTGATGTATGTCCTCTCCTTCATCGCCACCTATTTCATTATCCGCTCCGAGGTTGCCCGCAAGAAACTATCTCTGACAAACGATGATGTCGCCGATCTGGTTTTTTACGGGGCTATGGGTGTGGTTCTGGGTGGTCGTATCGGCTACATACTCTTCTACAACCTCAGCTTTTATCTTGAAAACCCGCTCAAACTCTTTGCCGTCTGGGAAGGTGGAATGTCATTCCACGGCGGTTTTTTGGGGGTTGCGTTGGCCTTTTGGCTCTACTCCTCCCGAAAAAAAATTCAGTATTTGGCACTGTTCGACATGGCAGCGCTCTGCGCACCGGTTGGACTCGGACTGGGCCGAATCGGCAATTTCATTAACGGAGAATTATACGGCAGAGCGACTGATGCCCCGTGGGGAATTATTTTCCCCGGCAGCGACGGAGTACCGCGACATCCCTCCCAGCTTTATGAAGCGATTTTGGAAGGTCTTCTCCTGTTTTTCATTGTGCGTACCATGTCGCGCCGCTCACCGGTGCCTGGAATAGCCTGTTGGACATTTGTAGCCGGATATGGTTTCTTTCGCTTTATTGTTGAGTTTTTCCGTCAGCCGGATGCACAGCTGGGCACCTTTTTCAGAATATTCTCCATGGGGCAGTTACTCAGCCTGCCGATGTTTCTCCTCGGGAGTTTCTTAGTTTTTAGACTTTTTCAATCTACTCCGACACCGTCAATTCAAATTAAAAAGTGACACCCCGTTTATTCAGGATTTAAAAAGTCATTTTTTAGGCTATACTCTAAGAAAATAACCTCGGAGGTTTACGATCATGATCAGTAAAAAAATGTCCGACTCTCTTAACACCCACATGAACCTTGAGCTCTTCTCTGCTCACCTGTACCTCGTCATGTCTTCCTGTGCCAGCGATTTAGGGCTGAAAGGCGCCGCCAACTGGTTTTTTGTGCAGTACCGTGAAGAGATGATACACTTCATGAAGTTTTATACCTACCTGGCTGACCAGGGGGTCGTCATTTCCATGCCGGCCGGCAAGGCTGTCCCCAACAAGTATAAATCGTTGCTCGACATGATGCAAAAAACCTATGCCCATGAACAGTTAATTACGTCCTGCATCAACAACCTGAGTGAGCAGGCGGTACAGGAAAAAGACCACGCAACCCAGATCTTCCTGCAATGGTTTATTACCGAGCAGATTGAGGAAGAGAACAATGACCGTGACCTGATTGCCAAGCTCAAACTGGTCGGTGATAACGGGCATGGTATTCTAATGATTGACGGAGAGATGGCACAACGGGTTTTTGTTGCCCCGGTCGGTTCAGTTCTGGCGGTGTAGCCGATGACAACAAAGATTCGTTTCTGCGAAAACAACAAGGGCAAAGGCAAGGTGTTCCGGCGGCTCGAAGAGGATTTCCCGGATCTGAACATAAAAATCAAGAGCTGCGTCAAGCAGTGTGGCTGTTGCCGGGAACAGCCCATGGCCGTTGTAGACAAGAATAAGGTCACCGGGAAGGATGGCGATGATTTGTATGCAAAGATCCTGGAGCTGATCCGGAAGTAATTATCCTACAAAAAGCATTTGAACCACGGAGACACTGAGAACACGGAGTAACATTGAAGAGTTGCAGATAATATAAGAAGCTTATGACTCACCAATAAGTTGTTTTTGTTTTAAACCTTAAGCCTTTGGTTTCTCAGTGTTCTCCGTGTCTCCGTGTTATTGAACTGCCTGTTTTAAAACGACATCCCTACATCCTGCCGGAACGAATGATGGCATAAACCAGCCAAAGTCCCACAAGCCCCGCTATTGTATAGCCCATAAACGCAAGCATGGGAAAATCCAAGATTTTTGGCCCCTTATCGGTCTGCATGATAATCGAAGAGCCGATGATCATCGCCGCCAGAAACATGCTTGTTGAAAGACGGTTGATGGAGCGGTCAAAGTCAGCGGTAAATTTATCCAGTCCTCGATGTTCAAGGTCAATTTTGAATTTGTTGCGGTTGACGCGATTTATAATCTCTTTCAGGTCACGCGGAATGTTGCGCGCCAGATTAAGATAAGAAACGAGAATCTGGTTGACCTCTCGTGTAACCCGCCGGGGAGAGAGTTTTTGTCGAATGGCCTTTACAATGAACGGCCGCAGGCGATCAGCCATATCAAAGGAGGGGTCGAGTGCACGCCCCGTTCCTTCGATCAACACCAACGACTTGGCCAGTAACATCAGATCGGGCTGTATTCTGATACTGTACGTGGTGATAATTTCGATGAACTCCATCAACATGCGCCCCACTTCAAGCTCTTTGAGCGGCATTTCGTAGTAGCCATCCATAAAATAGCCCAGATCCCGTTTAAGCGAGCGACTATCCAGCGTGTCCGCTATATCCCCGGCAAAAAGAAGCAGTGAGACAACTTCGTCCATGTCCCGTTTGACGATAGCAGTGAGTATATCAATCAGGAACGTTTTAAGCCCTTCATCCAACCGCCCGACAATGCCGTAATCAAGCAGACATATTACGTTATCTGGCAGGATCAGCACATTTCCCGGATGAAGATCACCATGAAAAAAACCGTGCGTCAGAACCATTTCAAGGAAAGAATCCGCACCCCGTCGGGCAATCAGTTTCCCGTCAAGTCCCTGCTCAACAAGCTTATCCCGGTCGGAGATCTTTATCCCGGCAATGTACTCCATAGTCAGGACAGCTCGGGAGCTTTGCTCCCAATATACGTGGGGAAAGTGCATCCATGGCGTATTTGTAAAATTATCTCTAAATTTTTCGATGGTGTGCGCTTCGCGGGAAAAATCCATCTCCCTGCGGATAGTCCGTGCAAATTCACGCACAACAGCTACCGGATCATATAACTCACTGCCGGGAATGTGACGTTCGGCAAGACCGGCCAGCGCCATCAAGGCGCTTATGTCTGATTCCACCACCGCAACTATCCCGGGGCGACGCAACTTGATGACCACATCCTCACCCGTTTTCAACCTGGCTCTATGAACCTGGGCAATAGAAGCAGCGGCGAGCGGCACAGGGTCTATCTCCGCAAATAATTGTTCAACCGGGGCTCCCAGTTCAGCAGCTATCTGTGCCAGCGCCTCCGCAAACGAGAAGCTCGGCACATTGTCCTGCAGCTTTTCAAACTCCAGCACGAAAGCATGCGGTATGACATCCGGCCTGGTCGAGAGAAGTTGCCCCAATTTGATAAAAGTCGGCCCAAGCTCCTCCAGTGCAAGGCGCATCCGCTCTGCAGAAGTGAGCCTGGCAATATCAGACTTTTTGCGATTGAACAGCTTCCGGCTTCGCGCCACGACATCGGCAAGCCCGATCATCTCAAGCGCCTGATCAAAACCATAGGTGCTGAGAACACGAACAATATTCAGATAGCGCCTGATGCTGCGGATATTCCGGTTGATCCTCAGAAACGGGAGCATGGACTAATTGCTACTGCGGGATTCCAGCTCCTGAACCCGTTTGGCCAGCCGGTCAAATTCTTCCCGCGAAACCAATCCCAGGCGGTCAACGACCTTTTGAACTTCCTCTTCGGCGAGCGCCTGAACCTTTTCCCGGCTCTCTTTTGCAAGGCTCTGAATTTTGTCAATAAACTGCTTCCCTTCATCTTCACTTATTTTGCAGCGATCCTTCATTTCTGCAACCAGCTCTTCAGCTTTTTTCTGCGTAATAGCCGCAACACCGATTGACGTCATAACAGCCTTTTCAAGTAACTCAAGCATGGCATTCCTCCCGAACGTTTGTAGTGACCAGATGGTTCAGATTAACATAACCGGATTATATTGCAAACGAGATACCTGTATCCAAGAGATCTTATTTCAGCAGCAAGGAGACCGCATGAAGCAGCAGGCCGATAACACCGCCAACCAATGTTCCATTCATACGTATGAATTGTAAATCGGAACCGATACTCAACTCAATTTCACTGACATACTCATCGGTCTCCCACATTTTCACCGTTTCTGAAATATGTTTTGCGATCACCGTGCGCACGGCATCACCATAGGTACGCAACAGCTTTTCCAAGTGTTCGTTTAATGAATCTTTTAACTCCTGATTTTTTGACAATGTGCTACCCAGACCGGAAACGGCTTCTGAAATCTTCTCCTGAATTTTTGAATGCGGCTGTTTCAGATCATTGCTCAACCAAACTTTGAGATCATTACCAAGATTCTTCACATAATCAGCTAAAAATGGATTTTGTACCGCCTCAAGCTTGATCGCCTCTATTTTGGCTCGCAACACGTTGTCGGTTCTCAATCTGTCGACAAAATCCGCCACGTTATTGTCAAACTTCTGCCGGAGTGTATGGGTGGGATCAGCATTAACCGTCTGAATATATTCGTTTATTTTCCTTGCAATCTTTTCACCGGCTCCTTGCGAAAACTGTTCACGGTTGGGAATAAAGTGACTAAGGAGCGGGTAATCCTTTGTAATCATTGAATCTATAGCGTTTGCAAGGCCTGCTTGCGCTTCCGGAGTTGCGAGCCACAGAGCAACACGATTGAGAAGTTCATCAAGAACTATTTGATGACGATTGTCATTTCTGAGTGTGTCGAGAAGCGTCCCAGCTGAAGAAGAGAGATCAAACTGTTCAACGCGGTCGTAAAGTGCCGCCCGCAGGATTTTTTGGACACGATCATCATCAATGAAGCCCAACGATTCAGAAACTGCACGGGTTAATCCATATGCGACGCCATCAGCGTTGCTACCGGACATAACGTATGCTGCAAGCCGCTCGGCCACATTTAGCTCTCTCAACTTGCATAGCAAGGTCTCGGGGGCAAGAAACTTATCCCGGATAAAGTCCGCCAGATTTCCGGCAATTGCATCCTTCTTGTTTTTGATTATGGCCGTATGCGGTATCGGAATGCCCAGCGGGTGCCTGAAAAGTGCTACGACGGCAAACCAGTCTGCCAGGGCACCAACCATAGCCGCTTCGGCAAAAGCTGCAATCCACTCCCATGCGCCAATCCCGTTTTGACAGCGCGCAACGACGAAAAGTATCGCAGCTCCTATCATCAATCCGGTTGCAACAGTTTTGTTTCTTCTCAGGATTTGTTTTCTAATATCCACTCGTTCACTCCATGATAAAAAATTCTGGTTCATTCATAACATTCAAGTAAAATACCGGAACGTTTGTATTCGATCATGCGCCTGACACAGGTTACCATATCGTTAATAGCGGCATCAGCTCTTTTTCCTCTGGGATGTATGCCGCAGATAGCAGTTGTCAGGGAATGGTCCATCTCCGGGCTCCAGCGAAAATTCCCTGTCGGATCTCTACCGTACGTCATGTACGCTGAAAGCTGGTTAAGGCCGGTCCCCGGTCGTTCTCCGATAACATGAATCAGAATGTCCGGTGTAAGCAACTGCGCCACATGATAGCCTGCCCGAACACGGCCGTTCTTAATGACAACATCAACGGTGCCGACCCGGAATCCTGCCGCCTGTAGCGACCATCTCAATTCAGGTAGAATGCTGCGCAGGCTTTCATTGATGCTGTCTGCATTGAGGCCATCCGATATGACAAACTGAAGCTGCGGAGCGACCGTCCCCTGGGCGTTGAGCCGGTAAACGACCGCGGCATCCTTTTTATGTATCAACTCGCCGGAAGCCGGATGGCAAAGATAATCCTCCCGGTCTGTTGCATTTGATGCAACCGCAAGATAATGCGGGCAGCAGTCCCGAATAACAGCGGCGTCAAGAGTGGCATACAGGGCCCGTCGTGCATTCCGGTACAAAGAATCAAGCCGGGCAGAGACTAACGGCGGCTCAGAATATTCCGCGCCGAAACCATAACCGAGATCACACCCCTTTTCCTGCAGGGAGGCTATCTTCCTGAGCGCTTCTGTTTGTAATACATCGACAGGCCGGGAATCTCCACCCCCCTTCATATACCGGGCATAGAGATGAGCTGTTCTTTCAGACATGCCGGTTGTTCTGCCTTCCGAATCAAGGGCGCCGAGTGCGGTAAGCCTGTTCTCCATAACGCTTGAAATGCATTTGTTCGCCACATTCCGGAGCCGCGGATGTTCACGGTACGACGTCGTCAGATAGCCGAGCATGGGATCGGCGTTCCCGGCAACGGCCATCAGATAAGAGGGAGCCGCCATGCGTACAATGTTCTCGGTCAGGATACGAAGTTCACTAGGGGCAATGCCCATATGGAACGTCGAACAGACGTCGAGACCCATTGTTATACCGTGCAGCTTCGCCATTACCGAATCCTCCAGGCAGGCTCTCATGAGCTGCCGGCCTGTCCGGAATACTTCAGGGCCGATGAAACCGGCAACATCGTTGACAATCATCCATTTCCCGAGACACTGCTGCCCCAGGTACCTGGCAAGTCCGTAACAGCGCGACTCCAGCGTCACCATGTCAACACCCTCTGCCGACCCGTTGGTGACCTCCGAACCCTGCCCCGTTTCAAAATAGAGGCCATCAAACCCCTTTGAAAGCGCCACTAACCCTTCAACATCGAGGCCCAGCATGCCAACCAAGGCTTTTGAGGTCCCGGCCAGACTCTGAAAGCCAACATCAACTTTTGTCATGGCGCGTGCTGCAGACTGCTTGACCATATCGGAAAGCACACAATAACGGGTCGGGAGTTGCAGGCGTTCAACAATGCTCTGTAGCAGTATTTCAGTCCTGACAATGGTTTCAATGTCGTCACTGGCCGGATTAAGGCCGATTATGACGTCGCCGCAGCCATACGTCAGGCCTTCAAGAACTGAAAAGAGGATTTCGTCTTCACTGTCGCCGGGGCTGTTCGGCTGAATACGGCTGCCGAAATGCTGCGCAGACCCGATTGTGACAGGGCCATGCGGCGTTTTGTTCGGCAAAGTATTGACGATAGAGCGTGACACCTGAGAAAGCTCATCATTACTCATAGTCTTGACGAGCGCCGCTATGACTTCGCTCGGCAGGCCGACACGATATCTGCTCACCCACGCAGCGCAGGTCGTACCGGTCAGGATCACCTTCACATCCCCGATTGCAAGGTGGGCTATTTCATTGAGCAGCTGCCTGTTGATGGAGCGGGAAAGCGCCTCTGAAATGGCGTCTTCAACAAATACCTGATGAGAAATGGTGCCGATATTCATGGCGGAAATTTCTTTTTGCGCGTCCCTCCTGACAACTTCATCGACAGTACCGCCGACCAGAAGGTCCCCCTCCCTGAATTCGTTGGCCCGCGCAAATATGAGTTTTATCCGTTCTCTGTTCATAAGTTTTCTCTGGTAGTTCAGAGCTTGTCTTTAAAAGCGGAAAAAACGGCACTCTGCTGAATCCCGGTTGCGACTATTCCAGTGCCTGATACGCAAGCAGTTGAAAATCCCTTTCCGGTGTGTCGAAACTTACCATATATTGTGCCATTAAAATACCGATCAACTCTTCTTTAGGATCGACCCAAAAATAGGTTTTTGCCGCTCCGGCCCAGCCATACTCACCGATTGATCCCGGCAGGGCGGACTCTGCAACGTTCAGGAGCACTCGCGATCCAAGGCCAAAGCCATAACCGCTCCGCATTATGCCGCCGATCCCGAAGGGGAGGAGAGTCTCCTGGAGATGATTCAGGTGCATGAAGTCAACGATGCGTGGCGAGAGTATACGTACTCCATCCAGCGTACCGCGATTGAGCAGCATTTGTGCAAAGCGCAGGTAATCTCTGGCGGTAGAGAAGAGGCCGTGCCCGCCACGGGCGAAGCTGTGGCTATTCGCTGCGGGATATGTGGTTTCAACGTCTATTTGCTCGTTAAAACCGCTCTTCCATGCCCCAATAATAGTGCTGAAGGTAGAGGTGGTAATATCCGGATGACCATACATGGTTGCAATGCGATGATGTTCAGCTGGTGACACGGAAAAACCGGTACTGTTCATGCCCAATGGAGAAAACAACCGCTGCTGCAGGAAATCCTGAAGTGGCTGACCTGAGAGGACCTCTATAAGGTGGGCAATGACATCGGTAGCCATGCTGTAATGCCAGGTAGTGCCCGGTTGATACGCGAGCGGAATCCGGGCCAATTCATTGATCATTGATTCCAGCGGGCGACCCGGATCACTCATAAGGTTGGCACTGCGATACAGCTCGCTTACCGGCGAATCCTCAAGAAAATTGTAGGTCAAACCCGCCGTATGTGTGAGCAAGTCACGTACCGTCACAGGGCGCACAAGATCGACTTCCTTTCCCGCCGATAACGTGCCGTGCAACACCTTCGTCTTACGGAATGCGGAAATATATTTTGACACAGAATCGGTGAGCTGAAAGCGCCCCTCTTCGTAGAGCGTCATTAATGCAGCGGAAATGATCGGTTTTGTCATCGAATAAATACGAAAAATTGTATCGTCCGACAGTGGCGTTTTTCTATCGCGATCCTGAAAACCGACGTGTTCACAATGTACGACCCCTCCTCGCCGGGCAAGCAGTGTTGTCAGACCTGAGAACCCGTGGCAATCAATATACGACTGCATGAAGGGCTTGATGCGGGCAAGACGTTCAGCACTACACCCTACAGAGTCCGGTGACACGAAAGAATTGTTCATAATTTTTTCTTATCCTTAAATGAATTACGTAATCAGGAACGCGGTACTCTGTTTGACTGGTTTGTTACGTCTTGCCAGACCGCTCATTCCGGTAGATGAGGTGGTACACCAACCCGACCAAAACACTGCCGCCAACAATATTACCCAGTATTACCGGCGCCAGGTTACCAAAGAACCCAGTCCAGGTAATGGCAGTGGCGTTCACGCCACTGGTGCCGAAGTTCTCTAACAGCATGGCGAGCGGGATAAGGAACATATTGGCAATGCTATGTTCGAAGCCTGCTGCAACGAAAGCAGATATGGGAAAAACAATCGCCACAGCCTTGTCGATGACACTTCGTCCGGCAAACGCCATCCACACCGCCATACACACCAGAATATTACAGAGAATGCCTTTAAAGAAGGCCGTCCAGAACGGCATGGCGACCTTGGCTGCGGCAATCCTGATATACTCTTGCGCAATTGCGCCGTTGTTCATTTCAGGATGATGTGAGAGAAAAACCAGGAGTGCAAGTCCAACTGCGCCAATAAAATTACCGGCGCAGACAATCGCCCAGTTCCGCAGCAGTTCACGTGTGGAAATTTTCCCGTCAGCCCAGGCCATTGCCAGCAGATTATTTCCGGTGAATAACTCCGCACCGGCGACGATGACAAGAATCAGCCCCAAAGAAAAAGTCACGCCGCCGAGCACCTGTTTGGCGGCAAAACCCACGTTTGGGTCTGATTTGACAATCACGAAATAGAGAGCGCCCAGACCGATAAAAGCGCCGGCCAACACACTCAGCATCAGCATGGGGATAAGAGGCAAGCGCGCCTTCGCCACGCCGACTGTTTCGACCCGCGCAGCGATTTCCTTGGGAGAAAAAACATCGAAACCAAAAATTTCAGACATAATGAACTCCCTCAAAAGATATGTGTTACGCGCAGGATTGCGGGGAACAGACAGTTCCAGAACCTCAGCATCTTCAGGCTTTCCCTGTAACAGATAACGTTCCCACTGTTTCCCCAACGATTCACTTCAATATCTCCGAAAGCAACTTTCCGCCGACACCGATGTTGTCCCGCTCCATCTCGTTGATGAGCACTATGAATTTATCTGCGGGAATCTGAGTAACCTCACTCGCCTTTGCCGTCAACTCCCTCACGAGTCCCGCCTTCATTTCCTTGTCCAGAATACCAATATCTATTGTTATAACCGGCATTTGTCTGCTCCTTTCCTTATCAATTTGTATTCAAGGCAATTAGTCTCTGAGCATGAAAATGTATTATTAAAAAAACGAGAGCACACCTGTTTAATTAGGAGCCCATTAACGATGAGTCGTTGTAACTTTCCATCAGGAGTCTGTCAAGGTCAAACGGGTTGAATAAAGTCAGAATCGAGAGTGCAGAAACAGAAAGGCCGGAATTATCACTCCGGCCTTTCTGAATCCAGTTATCTACTGCAGGAGCTCACGGAAAACATCCTTCACCTTCACCTCGGGGTGGTGATACCGTTCGTAGTTCTTCGTCTTTTTCCCGTACTGAATGCATGTTTCGGGGCACCATTGGATGCAGGCGAGGCACTGTTCGCAGTTGCCGTGCCAGACCGGTTTTCCCGCTTCCAGCGTGATGTTCTTCACGGGGCAGACCCTCTCGCAGATGCCGCAGGAACTGCATGCGCCATCGATATGAAAGTTCACGTCCAGCGTCTTCACGCGGTCGTAGGTCAGCTTGTATAATCCGGTAAACAGCACCCGCTGCCACATTGGCCCCTTCTCGATGAGCCCCGCTTTACGGTTTGAAATATACGACGCAGCGACGTTGATTTTTTCCGTCGCATCGGTGAAGAGCTTCCGCTGCCGCTCCACCGGCACCGGCCCTCCCCAGGGAATATAGTTGCTCGGAAACATAATATCGAACCCGGCGGAAAGCGTGAGGTTGTCCTCAGCCATGAGTTCCTTGAGCTGGACAAGGGTGCGCGCTACCTGTCCACCATTAACTGCAACGGCGAAATAGTAGGCACCGGGGCGTTTTTCCATTGTTTGCAGGAAATTACGTACGAGACTCGGGATGCCCCAGATATGAACCGGAAAGACGAGACCGACGGCATCCGCTTCGCTGGCATTCGAGCCGGTATTCATCCGGTGCATCGGCACAAGCTCCGTGTCGCCAAGCTTCTCTGCGAGGGTGCGCGCCGTCCAAAGGGAATTGCCGGTGCCGGTGTAATAGTAGATGACGGTACTCATGGCCGAGCGCCGTATGAATTGACTTGGGGGCGGCCATCACTGTGCTTTTCCGTGTTATACATTGCGGCACCTATTGCAGTCCCTTCCAAGAGTCGCCGGAACCATGACTTTTCCGGGACTTTCCTGTCAGGTTTTGCCGGTTCCATTCTCAGGTCAGGGGTAATTGCCGGCTCTGGAACTAAAACCGGTGATGCCGCTTCCTGCGGCATTTTCACATCAAACAGTTTTCCCGCTTCCTGGGCGTGGCAGAGCAATGATGCGGAGATGAGTATTCCAAACGACAGGATTAATATTCTTGTTCTTCTCTCAGCCATCTATGTACCTCCTGATTGAACAGTTGCGCATGGTATCACTCACACTCATATTTTGTATTATGAGATTATCACCAGCTTCGCCGCAATGCAACGTGAACCCGCCGAGCCGTGTTAAGGGCTCCGTAAACGCCTTCCTCTGAGCCGTACGGAAGCTCACCGCCAAGGGTGAGTTTCCAGATGTCGGAAATATTGTACCCCGCCTCCCCCTTGAGCATGCCGTCACCATGCTTGAGCCCCGCACTCCAGACCAGCTTCCATTCCCCCCACTCCTCGGTCCGGTTCCATGCGGCAATAACTGCGGGGAGGATCGCTCGGTCAAAGAGCTGTGATGCATCGACCGGGGGAGAAATCGCGTTTCCCGCCAGGGTGATGAGGAAGGTGCCGTCGCCGAAGCCACGCTCGGCGCTTAAGGAGCCGATGAGCGCATTGCCGAGGTCGCAATCGCGGGAAAAGAGGGCGGCACCCTCCCCTCGCACGATCCAGGAGCCGATAATCCGGGAAAGCTCGATACCTACCGCTTCCTCCCTGGCATAGCGCCTCTCTACCGGAATGCTGAAGCCGGTGGTAGTGGAGATTGCCTGATCGATCCGAAACTCCAGAAGCGGCGCGGGACGCACCCCTGCTCTTCCCCACCCCCCCACTTCCCAATCCCCGAAGGCCGACTGGAGCCGTACGGCGGCAAAACCGATGTCGGGAGGGGATGATGCAACTTCGTTGAAAACGGTTCCTGAAGGAAATGATCCCGCATGTATCGGCGCATTGCGACTCCCGAGCGGCGGCAGGCGCCAGGGTGTGGTCACGGGACTGGCGACGACTTCGTAACGGAGTGCTCCATTGTAGCCGTTCAGACGCAGAGCCCAGAGCGGCAGTTTTTCGTCGGCAAATGGATCGGTAAGGTCACGGGGGAGAAAGGCGTCGGCTGGTGAGTAGCCGTCGGTCTTTCCCCAGCCGAGCTGGAAGCGCCCCAACTGGAGGTCATGGGTCGAATTGAGGGGGATACGCAGCCACAGATCCCGCACCGAGACGGGTGATCGCCGGAGTCTCCTGTCTGCCGGATCAAAGTCGAGCACACCCTGCTGCTCGCCTGAAGTGATTCCTTCTCCACGCAGCGAAGCGGTGAACTGTGTTTCACCAAGCATTTCCTCCCACTTGGTGAAGAGCGTTCCCCACCCAAGCCCCCGGTTGTCGCGCCCGGGCCATCGCTCCGCATACGCAAATCCCTTTGCCTCGGCATATCCGGAAATCTCCCCGGCCATGACTGGCAGTGGAAGGAGCAGGAGCAGCAAGAACAAGTGTAGGTAAAGTAGTTCCGATTTCAAATCAAAGCTGAAATCATGGCGGCGAGAATTGAGGCGGTGAAGAAGAGCCAACAAAGGTAGCGCTTTGATTTCGAATTTGAAGATCACTCGCCACCCTCACGGTTCAGGTTCTGCAAGGTAAAACGGCTTACCGGCTGTGGCTTGTCAAACAAGATCTCCTTAAGAAGCACCGTCGTGGTACTCCCTTTCTTCAGATCTTTCATCTCCATCTTCCGCGCCACCCAATGGCCGCCCACCTGCTGAAGATCGGAGAGGATCATCCGTTTGCCCGGTTCTTTTTCCCCTTTACGGTAGAGATCTTCCCGAAGCAGATAGAGGTTGTCTTTACGCAGGAAGAGTATTTTTTTCTCATAGGTCGATTTTCCCTTCTTCTCCAAGGGTTTTGCCTCAATGACGTAACAGGGGAAACTATCGACCAACTGTTCCCCATGAAGCTCTACTTTGTATTTCTCATGGTCGAACTCTTCCATATCTTCATAACTGAAGTCGGTGCCGACAAAGGAGCTGTCCCGGTCCTGGGTTGCAATGCGCCGCTCACGTTTCATGGAAGGGAGGTAGAGCCATTGATCCGGGTTCTGCGCCCCCGGACGCGCTACCGACAGGAAACCAACCCCTTTCACTTCGGGGGGATCGGTGAAACGGATCAGATTCTTCGCGTCCCCGGCATATCCTTCCCGAAAACTTTTCCAACCCTTTTTCCGGATCTTGCCCTCCTTGTTCACCACCGTCAGTTCCCCGGCGTACTGCTGGGTTTTGGTGCGATGGCGGCTCTCCGATTCCTTCAGGAGCGCACGGGCATCGGCGGCAAAGGCCAGTCCGGAGAAGGTTGCCAAAAGGGCTGCAAGAGCTAAAAGGAACAGGGTTTTTGTTATCTTTCCGGTTAGATACATATCGACCTCCACAGATAGCATGTTTTTTGTCTTTAACATAAACTTCAAAAAACAAACATTACTCACGCGACGACTCAACGACGCGACGAAAGTCCTTTAAACCTGTCTAAAAAACGGTTTTTGGGTCCACGAACAATACGAAAAGACACGAAAAATTAAACCATTACAGCAAAACGGTAATTCACCAAACAGGTTACGCCAAGTAGTTGCATATTTTTATGATTTTGTTCGTGTGTTTCGTGCTTTTCGTGGATAACTGCTTTTTATAGGTTTAAACAAATTCTTTGTCCTGGTTTTACGTTGCGTCGTCGCGTCGTTGCGTGAAACAGGTTTTGGTGTTCCGTCTCTCCAAGATTGGGAGATTCGTCACTCATACTCAATCGCCGCAACAATCTTCATCTTCCCCGCCTGCCGGGCAGGCACCCATGCGGCGAGGGCCGATATCAAAGGCAGGGCGACGAAAAGCTGCCCAAGTATTTCCCACGGATAGGAGTGCGGCATGATCCAGCCGGTGAACAGTTCGGCAAGCGGCCCCTCCATGAATGAGGCAAAGAGATTACCGGCCGGAAGCGCCAGTACAAATCCCACCATGGCCAGAAGCAGCGCTTCCAGTACGATTCCCCTGACGAGTTGACCCGGCAAAGCGCCCAGCGCCTTAAGTATGCCGATCTCTCTGGTTCGCTCCGCCACCGAGATGAGGAGCGCAGTGACAATGCCCAGAAATGCGACCAGCAGGGCCAGAAAGAGCGTGACACGAGTCAGGGCGTAAAAGGCATCGATCGCCGTGGTAATTTCAGCGATAAACTCCTGGCGGGTGGAAACCAGCGCCGGATAACGGCCTGCCAACTTGGCGCGGATCAGGTCGCGCACCTGGGCAACGTTGGCGCCGGGGAGCACCGAGACGTCGTAGATATCAATACGGTCATCCTGCCAGTAGTGGAGGAACTGGCTGCGATCCAGCAGCACGGTCCCCTGGTCGGAGCCGTAATCCCGCACCACAGCGGCAATCGTAAAACGCACGTTACCTCCCGGTGTAGCCAGCTCCACCTGCTGCCCGACACCCAGTTTGTAACGCCGGGAGAAATTGTCCGACACCGCGCATTTGCCTTCCTGAGTCAGCCCGCGGCGCATCAAATCGACATTCCCCTGGGTAAAGTCGTATGTCATCCGTTCCAGCAAAGGAGCGATCTCAATGGAGGTGACCTGGATCTGATGCCCCTGATAGAGGGGGCGGTTCACCCTAAAACTTTCCACACTCTTTACCCCCGGTAACTGTAACAACTCGTCACGCAGCCCACCGGGAAAGAGGAAATCCGGGCGGTTGAAATTGGCCGATGCCCGCACAAAAAGGTCGCAGGTCAGGGCATCCAGCATCCAGCGGTCAAGCGCTTTTTTGGTCGATCCCATGTACCCGCCCAGACCGAGAACAAACGTAAGAGAGAGGGCCATGGCCATGATGGTGCCGGAAGTTCTGCGGGCATTGCCAAGCAGAGCATCGCCGGAGAGCCGCCCGGCCACCGGGGCAAAGCGTGTTACCAGCGGGACGAGGCCGATGAGCAACAACCGCGAGAGCGGCCCGATGAGGAGAACGATTCCGGCGCCACCCAACAACAGCTCGGTGAAGATGAACGGATTGCCGCCATAGGGTGGCTTGAGAGCCATGACGACGGCGCTGCCAAGTGTGGCCGCTCCGGCTATAATCCGCAGGGTAGACCTGCCCGGGGCACGGGCCTGAAAGGCTCCCTTGGCAAACGCCTCGGTGGGTGATATGCGGGAAGCGGTCAGAGCCGGCCCCCAGGCGCCGATCAGCGAGGCGACAATGCCGAGAAACATGGATTGCAGGACGACAACCGGCGGAAGCCGCACCGTCCCCGAACTGGTGACACCGTACAATGTCTCGGATGTCTGCCCCATCATCTTTAGGAAAGACTGTGAAAAAGTGGTACCGGCCAGAGTGCCCAGGAGGCCGCCGACAATGCCGATAACCAGTGCTTCGGCAAGAAAAAGAAACTGTACCTGACGGGGTGTGGCTCCCAGAGCCCGCAGGGTGCCGATGTCGCGCCGCCGCCGGTTCACCGCCACATTGAAGGCGTTGAAGATCAGGAAGATGCCGATGGCAAGGGCAAACCCGCTGGAGATGTTGAACCCGGCCACGAAATTGGCGACGATTTTTTCAATCTGCTCACCCCGCTTCCCGGGAGTTTCCACCCGGTAGGCGGGACCAAGCGTTTTCTCCAGCGTTGCAATTCCCCGGGCGACACTGGTCCCCTCGTCAAGCCGAACATCAATCCGGTCGAAGCGCCGCCCCCGGCCGAAGAGCTCCTGAGCGGCATACACGTCCACCACCATCAGGTTGCCGCCGAACGCCTCGGCAAATCCTTTGGGGGTTAGAAGCCCCCGAACGGTAACCCGCTTCACCCCTTTTGGGACCTTGATCGTGATACTGTCACCAATCTTCAGACCGGCCCTCCCGGCAAACTGGCGGGTAAAGATGGCCGAGTCGGGCTGGGCGAGAAAGAGGAGCGGATCGTCCAGATCGGCGTCATCCCCATCGAAGCCGTAATCCCGCATCTCACGGTCTCCCAGCAGATCGATGCCGATCACCATGAGGCTGCCAAGCTCACCTTTTCCCGGGGTGACGATCTGCTCGATGACCGGCGAAGTGGCCCGGATACCGGGTATGGCGCGCACCTGCTCCTGCACTTCCTCCGGCACTCCACCTTCCATAGTGATCTGGAGTTGGGCCTTGCCTGCGACCCGGTCAACTGTGGAGCGGATACCCTTGACCAGAGTTTCCTTGGCGCTCTCGATGGAGCTGAATGTGGCCACGCCGACCGCCACGCCAAGGAGCGTAAGGATCGTCTTGGCCAGGTGACGTCTGACATAGGAAAGCGAGAGGGTACGAAGCAGAAACCTCATGCCGCACCTCCGGATACGGAGCTATCCCCCTCCACCTTGCCGTCCCGCAGTTTGATCAGCCTGTTGCAGGCAGACGCGGCGTTATGGTCGTGGGTAACGATGACGATGGTGGTGCCCCGTTCCCGATTGATCGTCTTGAGCAGCTCCAGAATTTCCGCACCACGGGCCGAATCCAGATTGCCGGTCGGCTCATCGGCCAGGAGCAGCGGCGCATCGGTGACCAGCGCCCGTGCAATGGCGGCCCGTTGACGCTCTCCGCCGGAAAGTTCATCGGGGAGATGGCTGCCCCGCGCTTCAAGTCCGACCTCCTTGAGCGCCTGAGCGACCTTCTTTTCGATCTCCCCGGTCGCCATTCCGGCCAAATGCAGCGGCAGGGCCACATTCTGGCTTACCTTCAGCGTCGGCATCAGATGGTACGCCTGGAAGATATATGAAACTTTGGAGCGGCGGAACAGGGAGCGCCCCTTTTCGGTTTCCCCGGCGAGGTCCGTCCCCGCCACCACCACCTGCCCGGAAGTTGGCACATCCAGCCCTCCCAGCAGGTTCAAGAGTGTTGACTTGCCCGAGCCGGACGGCCCCATGATCGCGACCATTTCGCCCGCCCCGATGGCCAGATTGATCCCTGCCAGGGCTTTTACTTCGGATTTACCATCGTATGTTTTGATTACGTCGTGGAGTTTCAGCATTGTGTATGGTCTCCTTTGAAGGTGCATGTAGGGGCGTGGGTTTGCCCCGCCCTGATGCTTGCCCCACCCTGCGCTTGCCCCGGCCTGCGATCCCGCCCTGATGACAATGGCGATGATGACCGATATGGCGACAAGGGCGGGCCGAGGCCGCGCCCCTACAATTTTTGATGTTGCCAAGCCGACTCCCCCAGAAATATGTTCCTGAACTCGCAGCGCCCCTGCAACTTGTAACAGAAGGCCCTGCCGCCAAAAGTGAACCGGTTCGACCAGATGGTCATGGGAACGCTGCGAGTATAGCGTTTGCGCGCCGCCTCGATGACATTTTCGATGCCGCGCAGAAAGAACGCCTTGTCCCCGAAATTGAAGAGCCCTTCATGTTGCCACGGTTCCATGAACCAGCAGAATCCCTGGCGGATAACTTCCAGATGGTCCGGCGCCATCTCGTCGGGATGGTTGAAACGACACGCAGAGGCAATTGCCTGGTTCAAGGCGGGCATGTCCCGGTCCAACGCTGCCTGAATCGCGGCGTTGGAATCGCACCATTCCTCATCGTTCATGACCAGGGTGCAGCCGAAGTCGATCAGACCAAGGCGTCCGTCCGGCATAAATATGAAGTTGCCGGGGTGTGGGTCGGCCGGGAGCCAGTGCAGGCGGTAGTAGAGCCGATAAGTGGCTACCGTGAGCAGCGTGGTGAAATGATCCCGCTCCGCCTGTTCCGGGGCTCTCTGCAGATATTCATTGATATGGCAGCCGAGCAGATATTCACAGGTCAGCACTCGTTTGGAGGAATAGCCGTCGTAGACCTTCGGCACCACAACCTGGTCTGCGTCGACAAAGACGGTCCTGGCCTGGCGGCAGTGGTCGGCCTCCTTGATATAATCGGTCTCCAGGAGCAGCATCCGCTCAATGTCGACCAGTTTGGCGATGGTATCCTCCCAATCTCTGGTCAGACAGAGCGGCTGGAGCAGGAGACGGAGAGCGCGCAGGTCGTTTTTGATGGTTCGGGCGATACCGGGATACTGGATCTTTACCGCCACCTCTTCTCCGCTCTGCAGCCGGGCGCGATGCACCTGTCCCAGAGAGGCGGCGGCAAAGGCCTGTTGTTCAAAGGAGGCGAACATCTCCTCCGGCTCACGGCCGAACTCGTCGAGAAAGACCTCGCGCACCAGAGAGTAGTGCATCGGAGGCGCCTCGAAATGCAGCGCGGAGAGCACCTCGGCAAACTCCTCCGGCACCACCTCGGGGAGATTGGCCAGCATTTGTCCAACTTTCATCACCGCGCCGCGCAGATACCCCATGGTGCCGAAAAGTTGCAGAGCGGCGGCCAGGTGAGCTTCGCTTTTGAGCCGCTGCTTTTCTTCCGCGTCGCTGAATCGACTGCGCAGCCAGTACGCAAGATATCCGAAGGTAACCCTGGCCTGGAGAGAGCCCAGGATCCAGATTCGGGAAAAGGAATTCACCGGCACCATTTTGTTGGAGACACTGGTGACCAAATTCGCCAGGTGCAGACCGGCCGGATCGCTGTTACGATCCTTGGGAAGCGCCTTGAGCAGTTCCTGTTCCAAGATCTTTTCACTCCGCATGCGCTTCTCCTTTGCCGGGCACAACGCCGGAAATAATCTGCACGAACATGCGGGTTGCATAGTCGATCAGTGACTGGGTTTCTTCCTGGTTGGGGGATATATCGTTGGTCCAAAAGGCGAGGATGCCGAGATAGAGGGACCAGTACATGGTCATGGCGACATAATCCGGGGCTTCGGCAAAACCGTGTCCGGCAATGATATCCTGCACCGCGTGCAAATGCTCCTGGCGGGCGGCCTCCCCCTCCTGGCAGACGCTCTTTCGGGGAAACGGGCTCAAGGAACGTTCCAGAACCGGACCGAGAAAAGGGCGCAAAGGGCGCAGCCGGCGCAGACCGGAAGCGACAAACAGAAACAGCTCCTCGGCAAGATCCTCGTCACCGGTACGGCGGCGCTGAAAATCCTCCCGCCCCTGGCCGAGGGCCTCGGTGACCATGGTCATCGCCAGGGTCTCCTTGCTCGGAAAATAGTTGAACAGGGTGCCGGCCGCCAACCCGGCAGCCAGGGCGATGTCACGGGTAGTGGTCGCATCAAAGCCTTTGGCGGTGAAGATATCCACCGCTTTTTCCAGAATGCGAATCCTGTTTTCATGTTTGGCCTGTTCGCTGATACGCATCGACTCTCTCCAATAATGCTCAATCCATTTATATGAACGCGCTCACTATAATAACAGCTACAAATAAAAGCAATCATTAAATGAGCATGCTCATATATTATCGAAAAAGAAAGGCTGCCATTACGTTTGCAGCCTTTCCCTCATGCTTCAATCGGATTTTTCTCCCATAGGGTCTTCTCACGAAACCGGCATACCTGGCTTTGTACGGCGATAATTACAATAGCCGGCACCCAGTAAAAAGGCTGGATACAAAACCCACCAGTTGAATCCGGACAGGAGAAACCCGCATGAAAGCAAACCAAGTAAGGTTACAAGCCATCTACGGCTTCTCCTGTCGGTCTTCCAGTAGGCGAAAATGCTTAACAGATAGAGAATCAGAAAGTTCTGGCTGACGACCAGGACAAGGTTTGCCGACGGGAGCCTGAGATAACCGGCCGCAAGTATCACCGAACAATAGATCACCAATGAGAGCAGCAAACTGTTGAAAGGAATGCCTTTGATGGTCAGCTTGCCGACGATGGCCGGCAAAATACCATCTCTGCCTGAAGCATAATAGAGCCGGCTTGCACCCATGACCCAGGCACATGCATTTGCTGTTATTACTACGATCATAACTAAAACCTGCAGTGAACCGATTGCTGTCCGGCCGACCAACGATGACAGGCCTGATGCGCCCCTGACGGAAACGCCCGACACTTCGGCGCCGATACTCGTAATTGTCAGCGCCATGTAGAGCGTAATTACCAGGACAAAGCTGGCCCAGTACACAGCGGGAATCGTCTTTGACGGACTCTTGAATTCCTCCATACTGAAGGAGAGATTCTCCCATCCGATAAATGCCCAGAACAGGAGCGCTGCCGTGCGCCACAAGTCGGCATAATTCAGATTTTCCTTCCCGGCAAGCGTTTCACCAAACACGTGCAATCCGATGATAAAAAACGACCCGTTAGAGAAGACAATGAACGCCGTCACCACAATCAACGCAAGTAACGAAGCGCTGTTTATCCAGTTTACCTCCGCCACTCCCATCAGATTAAAACCGGTTGCCACGATCAGAATGACAATTGCCAGCCAATACACCGCGTTCTCCGGTAACCCGCAGATGTTTTGCGCGTATGCACCGCCGATAATGGCAAGGACCGGAATCCCGACCACGAAAGTGCCGCAGAGAACGGCGGTCACAGCATGAGCCCCCCAGTCGCCCAAACTCACCTGCGCATATTTTGACAGACCGGCCGATGAGGTGAAGGTCAGGCCAAGGTAGGTGAATATATAAACCAGCGGTATGAGCATTACGGAGATGAGCAACCACCCGCCAGCCACGGTAAGGACATTTCCGATCTCCAAAGCCATACCGGGCAGCCCAAACAAACCGGAGCCGATGACGGTACTGACCGCCAGCGCCAAACCTTTCCAGAGGGTAATTGTCTTTTTTAGCTGCACAGGGCTTTGTTGATCAGGCATCAGGTATACTCGGACCATCCATATATGGGGTTAGTATGGTTTTTCCCGGAGATATTAATAAGTGGCATAAATATGGTGGGTTACGTTGCATGGCGTAATTTTTCCGCAGAATGTTTACATGTCAAACATGACTCCATAGGTTTCCCCTTTACTCACCCTTTTTCTCTGAAATGGTTTTTATCATCGTGCAAATCATCGCCTGCATTTTGACCGGGTCCGTCTCGTAGTCTACCATTTTGTACATTCCCGCGCGTTCGCCAAAGCCAAACCTCTGGTAGATCGCTTTCTCTTCTTCGGGCAGCTGTTCCAGTATGGCATGTATCTTATCGAGGTGTTCCGCCTGCTGTTGTTGATTCCTGGGCTTTGCCTCGACTTCGACCGGCGTGACTGTCTCGGGTTCCCGGGATTGATATAACTGTGCGGCCTGCCGGAGGTCGTGTGCCAATTCAGCAAAATACTCGGCTGCGGCCCTCATTTTGCCGATGCTCGCGGCATCATCCCCGGAATCGAGCGGAATAATGCCGGTGATACCTGAGTTTGATATTGAGAGGAAATCACTGTTTATGTTGAGCGTAATCCGGTTGTCGATCACCTCGACGAGTCCGCTGACAAATTCCCGATTGCTGACGTAGATATGTTTTTTCACTGCTTCGTAATCTGCCGTTACCATGGTTGGTCCTCTTCAATCTGCTGTTGTGGGGGAGCTTTTTCCCGTGACCAAGGCTGACGCCTCCGGGTGCCGTAGTGTAACGGATAGTTTATGTAACGTCTACGCTTTTGGTCCCGTCAGGGTACATCGGGCCCAGTGGGTGCGGTAAGCGGTGTTTACCGGTTACCGGGTAAGCATTTTTTATCAATCGGAAATTTCCTTCAGCGAAGAAGAATACCATGCTTGGCGGCACGTAGACTCATTTCAGATCCCCGGGGTTTCTAAAACCCCGGGGATCCTGCCGTAACGTAAGAAACTAGAAGTTCCAGAATTCGTCGATCTCTGCAGCGCTGAAATCCCAGATTGCATTGTGGGGAGCCACTCTTTCGGTGCTGAAAAATTCCGGCAGACGGTCGTGCATGTTGGAGAAACCGGCTTCAATGTTGAACTGGTGCTCGACCTTCAGGATATGCTTGCCGAGGTTGGTCACGTCGTCGCCGGTCAGGCAGATGCCGAAGCGGGCGTTGATCATGTCGATCAGGGCCGGCAGGCATTCGGGCATATCAAGGGCCGGGAAGGCGATGAAGATGCACATCCCGGTGGAATCGACCGCTGCGGTGGCAATCTGCAGGTTTCGGGACAGTTCGACCTGGCCGTCTTTCTTGAGCGGATCGACATATCCGCCGACGTTGAGGATATTGGTGGCAATGGCATAGCCTGCGGTGTGGTCGGCCCCCATGGTGCTGGTGGCGTAGGTGATGCCGATACCCTTGACCGAACGGGGATCATAGGCCGGTATAGCCTGGTTTTTTACCACCGGAACACGGGTAACGCCGTACGCCTTGCCGACTGAACCAGCGCCGCCGCCAAGAATCCGGCCGAGCGGTGTGCCGGTGCCGATTTCTTCAGCTAACAGGCGCAGCATCTCCTTGCTGTCTCCCCAGGGGAGAATCCCGGCTTCCATTGCCACGCCGAACATGACGGCGGTTTCGATCGAATCGATGCCGATATCATCCATGATGCTGTCGGCGCGGGCGATGTCGTCCAGGTTGTCAATGCAGCAATCGGCGCCCAGTCCCCAGATTGTTTCATACTCGAACCCTGACGTCAGGTAGTTACCCTCCTTGTCGTTGTAAACCTGTGAGCATTGTATAATGCACCCGGCGTGACAGCCATGCCTCGGTTTGCCGCCGCGGGCAACGATGGTGTCGTGCAAGGTTTCGCCGCATATCTTGTCGGCCCCGTCGAACTGACCGGTTGTAAAGTTACGGGTCGGCAGGCCGCCCGCCTCATTGAGAATATTGACCAGCACGTTGGTGCCGTAGGTCGGCAGCCCCTGGCCGCTCACCGGGTGGTCAAGCAGCGCCTTGGAAAATATCCGGGCCGCAGTCTTGAATTTTTCCGGATCGACAATTTTCACCCCCGCGGCGCCCTGATCGTCGATGGAGATGAACTTGATTTTCTTGGAGCCCATGACGGCGCCGAGTCCGCCGCGGCCATGGCTGCGCAGCTTGCTGTCCGGGTCCTTGACCGAGATGTTGGCCGCGGTCATTTTCAGCTCGCCGACCGGACCGATGGTCAGAATGCCGGTTTTCTTGCCAAGGCGGGCTTCAAGGGCTTCAATCACGGCAAAGTTTTTCTTCCCGACCAGCTCGGTTTCTTCCTGAACAGTGACGCCATCCTTGTTGATATGAATGCTGTACCATTTTTCCTCCGTGGGGAGCCCTTCGATGATCAGCGCCTTGACGCCGAGGCGGGCCAGCATTTGCGCGGCGGTGCCACCGGCGTTGCTCTCCTTGATGGTTCCGGTGAGGGGGCTCTTGGCACCGGCAGAGAGGCGGCCGGAGTTGGCAGCTGCGGTTCCGGTCAACAGACCCGGAGCAAACACCAGCTTGTTTTGTGCGCCAAGAGCGTGACAGGTTGGCGGTACTTCAGCTGCGACGATAGTCGAAGTCAGGCCGCGACCGCCAAGACCGGCCCATGCGGCAGGCACCTTCTCGATTGTTGTGCTCAGATCGCTCATGTTGACGCGTAAAATTGTATCCACGTTAGTATCCCCCGAGATGTTTAACTTCCCCTCCCTTGACGGGAGGGGATTGAGGGGTGGGTGAAGCTGCTACATGCTGATTCCATGGCGACCTCCCCCCCCACCCTAACCCTCCCCCGCCAGGGGGGAGGGGACATTTTTACAGCTGCGAAAGTTGAGTTTTCCGTTATTACATTGCTGCTTTAAATATTTCTATTACCTGCTCAAGTGTTGCCTTGCGGGGATTGGTGAACTGGCAGGCGTCTTTCTTGGCATTTTCAGACATGACTTTCAGATCCTCTTCCTTGACATTAAGCGCCTTGAGGCCGGTGGGGATGTCGATGGAAGCCGACAGTCTGCGGATGGCGCTGATCGCCTTTTCAGCAGCTTCCGAAACCGAAAGGCCGTCAATTTTTTCGCCCATGGCAACGGCGATATCGGCGAAACGCTGCGGGCAGGCGATCAGGTTGTACTGGCTGACAGCCGGGAGCAGGATGGCGTTGCAGACACCGTGGGGGAGGTTATAGAAGCCGCCCAGCTGATGAGCCATGGAATGCACATACCCGAGACTGGCGTTGTTGAAAGCCATACCGGCCAGATATTCGGCATAGGCCATCTTATCACGGGCTTCCAGGTTCTCGCCGTTGGCTACTGCCGGGCTCAGATATTGCGCGACAAGTTCGATGGCCTTGATCGCGCAGGCATCGGTGATCGGGGTGGCGATTGTAGAGACATAGGCCTCAACCGCATGTGTCAGGGCGTCCATGCCGGTAGCTGCGGTCAATGCCGGCGGCATACCGACCATCAGCAGAGGATCGTTGATGGCGATATTTGGCGTACAGCGCCAGTTAACGATGGCCATTTTAACATGGGTTTCGGTATTGGTGATGATACAGAAACGGGTCATCTCGGAGGCGGTGCCGGCAGTGGAGTTAATGGCCAGAAACGGAGGCATCGGCTTGGTGGACTTGTTGACCCCTTCAAGGTCACGGATATTGCCGCCGTTGCCGATCACCATCCCCACACCCTTGCCGCAATCATGTGAGCTACCGCCGCCAAGCGAAACAATGCCGTCACAGTTGTTATCTTTATAAACCTTTACGCCGTCATGAACGTTCTTGTCGGTCGGGTTCGGTTCGGCACCGTCAAAGATCACCGCCTTGAGACCGGCAGCTTCGATGTACCCTTTGATCGTGTCGGCAACACCCATCTTGGCCAACCCTGCGTCGGTGACGATCAGCAGCTTGGTGGCGCCGAGTGCCTTGGCCTGGTCCCCTGCTTCTTTGGAACAGCCAACGCCCATCAATGAAACCGTCGGAATGTAAAAACCGTATGTCTGATCTGCTAATGCCATGTTGTTCTCCTTCTCTTCTGTTTTAGTGTCACCGCCATCAGGAACGGTAAATTGTATGATTCTGTATACGCATAGCATATGCCAACCATATTTCTGATATTTCACATACAATAAAAAAGCAAAATATCGTGCGATATTAGTATGTTGTACTTTGCTGCACCAGCACTAACACGGTCTTCTCGACCGGTTCTGTTCCAAACAGGAACAGCATAAATGTTCCACTGTGGAACGCCTGTTCTACTATGGAACGAGCTAATACACCTGCTGGATAACCCGGATGACACAGTTCACTATTTCCTTTGTATTCGGTAAACAGATCTCATTCCCATGTAATCACTATATTGAGGCAGATGACCCTCCCCCCTTCCCGGCATCACAGCTCACTTGGTATCAAAATTGCCACGTGTCCGGCACAACTGTGCATAAATGCCGGATCAATGTTCCATCAGAATCATTCATTAAACTCTGGAGAGACCGTATGAAAAGAAAATACAAAGAGATCACCAAAGACACGATTGTTTCCGCAAGAATCAGTGACGACGAAATGTTTAACGTCAAACACCTCATGGAGGTGACAAACCTGTCAGCGTCCGAAGTCATGAGAAAAGCGTTTCATCTGCAGGTCGCACGATTCAGTGAGATCGGAGCGATGAGCAGTTCATGTCTGTAAATGAGCTGCTTCGATGATTACGCTTTGTTTTCCCTCTTGCCAGCAACAAAACTGTTCCATTCCGGTACAGATGGTTCTAAAATGAAACCGCATCCCGATCAGGCAGTGTGTCAGAAACGGCACCGCCATGAGGAGTAACCATGAACATCAGCAAATTTGTCGCTCCAGAAATCATCTTCGGGCTGGGTTCGTTAAGCCAACTCGGCGAAAGCGTCGTTCGCATCGGCGCATCGAAAGTGTTTTTGGTGAGCGATGCGGGCGTCATCAAGGCGGGGTGGGTCGATCAGGCCGTGCATTATCTGCATGCCGCCGGAGTCGAGACTGAGATTTTTTCCGCGCTGACCTCCAACCCGAAGGACTTCGAGGTAATGGAAGGTGTGCGGCGCTATCAGGCGTCGGGGTGTGACGGAATAGTCGCGGTTGGCGGCGGCAGCCCCACCGACGTGGCCAAGGCCATCGCCATTCTGGCCTCTAACGGCGGAATTTTGCAGGATTACGAGGGGATCAACAAGATCAGCAGTCCCCTGCCGCCGATGGTCATCGCCCCGAGTACATCAGGGGCCGGATCGGAGGTGAGTCAGTTTGCCATCATTGTCGATACGGTCAGGAAGCTGAAAATGTCGATCATCTCCAAGTCGCTGGTACCGGACATCGCCATTGTCGATCCGGAACTGGTGCAGACCATGGACGCCAAGCTGGCCGCAGCCACCGGTATAGACGCATTTACCCACGGTGTCGAATCCTATGTTTCGCTGGCCGCAACCCCGCTGACCGACATCCACGCCTTGAAGGCGATTCAACTCTCCTCCCGCTATCTGCGGCGGGCCGTAGCCGTCCGGCAGGACATGGAAGCGAACACCAACATGGCCATGGCGAGCCTGACCGCAGGTCTGGCATTTTCCAACGCCATACTCGGCGCCACCCACGCCATGACCCACCAGGTCGATGGCCTGATCGACCAGCATCACGGTGAGACCAATGCTTCGATTCTTCCCTTTGTCATGGAGTTCAATCTGAGCGCCTGCCCCGAACGGTTCCGGGATATTGCCGAAGCAATGGGGGAGAATGTAGCCGGCCTCTCCCCCATGGAAGCGGCGGAGCAGGCGGTGATTGCGGTACGGAAGCTGATCTCTGACATCGGCCTGGCCAAGGGGCTCAGGGATATCGGCCTGAGCGAGGAATTCATTCCGCTCTTGAGCGAAAATGCCATGAAGGACGCCTGCCTGGTGACCAATCCGCGTCAGGCCACCCGGGAGGATATTGCGGATATTTTCAGGAGCTGTTTGTGAGTGACGCCGACAGCATGAATACGTTCGCCGATGACCGGGAAAAGCTTCTGGAACAGCTGACCGGCGTCGATTCGTCGAAGCTCAACTACTACGTGGAGCTGAAAAAGCGCAGCCAGGAGGTACTGAAACAGAACAACCGCCTGGAAATACTGCATCAGCTGGCGCGGGACATCAATATCGACATGTCGATCGCCGACATCATCGACCGGGGGTATGCCAATCTCCCCCAGACCCTTGCCTGCGACTTTCTCGGCCTGGTGGCGATGATGAACAGCGGTCTGGTTCTCAAGGCGGTAGCGCCGCGGGATTTCTGCCGGATCGAAAACTTTCCCGCACACTCACCCTCGCTCAAGGTCATCCGGCAGAAAAAGGCCGAAATTTTCAATCTGCCTCCGGAGGAGCTCGATCATATCCGGATCAACCCTCCCTTTCCCGGGACGCTCCGGACACTTGCCATCGCGCCGACGTTCAAACGGGATGAGGTGATCGGTGCCCTGATCGTCGGCAGTGTCGGCGTCAACTCCTACGACGAAACGGATATAAGTTTTGTACAGCATCTGGCCGACCAGCTGGCCATCAGCATCCAGAATGCCCGCCTCTACAAACAGGTCTCGCGCGCCCAAAAGGAGTGGGAGGCCACCTTCAAGGCGGTGACCGACCCGATATTCCTGATTGACACCGACTACAACGTGTTGCAGCACAACGACCGTCTTCCACCGGCGATGAGCAGTTTCTGGAATCAGGCGCTCAGCAGAAAATGTTTTGCCAAGCTGCATGGCCGGACGGAACCCTGCCCGAAGTGTCCGATTCAGGAAGTCCGGCGAACCGGTCAGCCGGTGTATCGGCGCTGGCAGACCGAAACGGGGCTGGTGCTCGACCTTTCCTACTATCCGGTACTGTCGGATGATAAACAGCTGGCGGCCGTTACCATCATCCTCACGGATGTGACCGAGAAGATCAAAATGGAGGGGCGCCTGGTGCAGTCGGCCAAGCTGGCGGCTCTGGGAGAGATGGCCGCCGGGGTGGCCCACGAGCTGAACAGCCCGATGACCGTAATCATCGGCACGGCGCAGCTGATAGCCAGGGAACTGCAGGAGGGCGGGCAGCCGGAGCGGGCCGATGAACTGGGCGACATCGTCAATTCGGGACTCCGCTGTAAACGGATCATCCAGAACCTGCTGACCTTTTCCCGTCAGGATCAGCTGCCGGCATCGGAAATAGACCTGAACAGCGAGGCGCTGCAGGTACTCGACATGATCAAGTATCAGATCAACCGGAGCCGGATCACGATCACCGAGCAGCTGACGGAGGAGTTCCCCCGCCTGATCGCCAACGGCCCGCAGATCCAGCAGGTGCTGACCAATTTCCTGATCAATGCCCGTGATGCCCTGACGGAGGTGGAACGAAGTGAGAAAACAATCGAAGTAGCAACAGAACTGCGGGTAAAAAGCGGGCGGCGCTGGGCGGTGTTAAGCGTCACCGATAACGGCATCGGCATCCCCCCGGAAAATCTGGCCAAGATCTTTACCCCGTTCTACACCAGCAAGGAGGCCACAAAGGGGACCGGCCTCGGTCTCTCGGTCAGCCTGGGGATCGCCGAATCTCACAACGGCACCATTGAAGTCGCCAGTACCCAGGGTCAGGGAAGCTGTTTCTCCCTGCTGCTGCCGATTGACCAGCAGTGATGCTGCTGGAAAGAAGGAAATAATGTCGCAAATCAACATATTGATCATCGATGACGAAGCGGATGTCTGCAACTTTTTCCGGCGGTTGTTGACCAAAAAAGGGTATGCGGTAACCACTGCAACCAATGAGCCGGATGCGATGCGCGCCCTGGCCGGGGCCCGCTTCAACGTCGCCATGGTCGACCTGAAACTGCCCGACACCGACGGCCTGACTCTGCTGCAGGCAATCAAGAGCCGCCAACCCGCCTGCGAGGTCATCATCATGACCGGTTACAGTACCGTCAAAACAGCGGTGACCGCCATGCAGCAGGGAGCGTACGAATACCTGGAGAAGCCGTTTGACGACATCGGCGAAATAGAGGAGCTGATCGCCAGGGCCGCCGCCCAGGGGGATCCACTGCGGCACGGAGATCAGGCTCGGGAAGAATGGGCCGAAGTCGCGGGCGCGGTTGGCTTTCAGGTCGGCAGCTCACCCCTGATGCGGCGCCTTGTTTCGCTGGCGTATAAGGTGGCCGGCAAGAATATCAACGTGCTGATCCAGGGCAAAACCGGCACCGGCAAGGAGGTGCTGGCCCGTTTCATTCATATGGCCTCGAACCGCGCCGAAGCGGCCTTTATCCCGATAAATTGCGGCGCCCTGCCGGAAAACCTCCTGGAGAGCGAACTGTTCGGCCACGAGCGGGGTGCCTTTACCGGTGCCAGCCAGACCAGGCGCGGCATTTTCGAGCTGGCCAACCATGGCACCCTGCTGCTTGACGAAATCGGCGACGCCAGCCCGATGATCCAGGTCAAGCTGCTGCGGGTTCTGGAAACCGGCGAATTCATGCGGGTCGGCGGTGAGCGGCCAATCAAGACTGATGTACGGGTAATTGCCGCCACCAATGTGGACCTGGAAGAAGCCATCCATGAGAAGACCTTCCGCGAAGACCTCTACTACCGCCTCAACGTGGTGCGCCTGGAGATCCCTCAGCTGCAGCTGCGTAGCGAGGACATCCCGATGATGGCGGAGCACTTTGCCCACCTGTTCAATCCCAAGGCGCGGCTCTCGCCGGGGGTTCTGACTCTGCTGCAGCAGTACAGCTGGCCGGGTAACATCCGCGAACTGGTTAATGTCATGCGCCGGGCCGTGGTGATGTGCCCCGACGACACCATTCTCCCGAGCCATCTGAATACCCGGTTTATAAGAGCCGACTCAATGGCCGGGAGCGCTGCGAAACCTGATATCTTCGGGGCAACCGAATTCCTGCTTGCCAGCGAGCTATTCAAGGTGCGGGCAGACGACACCGCCCTACTTGAGAAGCTTTCCCCGCCGGAACTTGATCGTCTCCTTAACGCGCTCCACGGCATCGAGACCGCCGCACTCTCGGCTTTACGGGGAAGCGGGGGGGCATCGTCCGCCCGGCACGGCTTAAAGGAGACAGAGGCGGAGACCATAAAAAAAGCCCTGGGACTCTGCCAGTGGAATATCACGGAAGCAGCCAGGGCACTGGGGATCGGCAGGAACACGCTGTATCGAAAAATCAGGCAGTACAAGTTCAGCCACTAAATCCTTGAAAGACATTTGAACCGCAACCAGAAGTAGGTGCCTTTAGGCAAGACGCCACCAAAATCAGGCGCTTCCATGCGAGAACGCAAAGGAAAACCTGTTAGTCTTATACCTGGATCAGCTTGGGTCTTTATCGCTTAAGTATCTTAATTTGTTTTAAATGTCAAAAATGACCCCATAGATTTCCTACTCCCTCCCGTTAATACCGTTAAATATGACAGTTATGTCAGACATTACGGGTTTCATTGACGGTCCTCGTGTACGTTCATCTCCCATCATCCTATTTTCATATTCATAATCAGCATGTTGCAGTCACTTCATTCGTATATTTTTCTGGCACGTCAGTTGCTGAGCATCTAATTAGCGGAACAGTTGATGTCTTGAAAAATACATACACGTATCCGGCAGGTGGAAATACTCATGACAGCTCTATAGACCAGGGCATTGGATCGAATGACAGCCGCAGAGGAGCGGCATAACGTATGAACAGGCAGCTTGCAACATTAATCGTCTTTGTGACAATGATAGCCGTATCCGGGTGTGTCGCACTGCTGCCACACTCCACTACGGTTACAAACTCACCATGGAAATCATACAAAGACGTTGTCGACGCATACAACAAAGTGACTCCGAGCAAATCAACGGTACATGACATCAAGAAACTCGGCTTCAACATCTATTCGACTTCAAATTTAAAAATACTCAGTTTTGTGGATATAGCAGTGGCAACTTCAACACTGAAACGTGACGATTTGGGAGCTGGCATTGATTTCTGTCTCAAGGTACGGGAACAGTGCACCGGCTATATATTCGAGCCGCAGGTTGTCAACAGTCACCGCTATGGAAACTTCTGGCTGGACACCTTTAATTTCAAGAAAAAGACCAGAGAGTCCGGGTGGCGGATCAGAGCTTCGTTTCTGATCGTCGATTCTGTTGTGGTCGAGAAATTCTGGTACGGAGAACCTCTGATCAGCCTGGACAAGGAGGTGGTAAATCCGCTTGGCCCCTTGCAGGAACTGGGCAATATCATTTCAACTCCGAAAATTGGTCCATAATAACGGTTCGCGCAGTTGACCCGTTCGGGTAGACTGTCCGCCCGACCTGTGTCCAACTGCCTGGTTCAAGTAAGCCGCTATCGCGGCAGTAAAATCAACAGCAAAAACCTTCCTCAATAATTCCACTAAAATTTCTTCCGTACCAGCCGTTCAATCACATATTCCTTCTTTCTCAGGCATCACACTTTGAAAGGAGAAAGAACATGATGAACGACTGGTACGAAATATCTATGAAGGCAATGCAACTTGCAGGACTATCGCAACGTTCGCAGTACACCTATACCCGCGAGGTGCGCTTGCTGGTGGAGTTCTACGGCAAGACCCCCGACCTCATCGCCCAGGACGAATTGGAGGAGTACTTTCTCCACCGCTTAAACGTTACCAAATGGTCTGCTGCTACGCTCCGCGTCTGCTACAGCGGCATGCGCTTCTTTTTCGAGAAGATCCTACAGCGAGACTGGAACATCTTTGGCTACCTATAGAGCCGAGCGTTCCAAGAAGCTCCCCGCTATCCTGTCACGAGAGGAGATCCTGCGTATCTTGTCCTGCGTACACGCTCCCCACTACAGAGCCTTCCTGTTAACTGCCTACTCCTGTGGTCTGCGCCTTCAGGAGGCACTATACCTGGATGTCGGTGATATTGACAGTGACCGGATGCTCATCTACGTACATCGCGGCAAGGGAGCCAAGGATCGCATGGTGCCACTGCCGCCGCAGACCCTTGAGGTGTTGCGTAATCACTGGAAGTCTCACAGAAACCTACGCCTGATCTTTCCTGTTGTCGGGCGTGGACGAAAGATAGCTGCCACCACCCAATCCCCCATGGGCAAATCCAGTGTCCAGATAGCCATGAAGAAAGCGGTACGACTAGCCGGGGTTATCAAACGTTCAGTTCACATTCATTGTCTGCGCCACTCGTACGCCACACACCTTCTAGGGGAAGGGGTGAACCTGAGGGTTATTCAGCGCTATCTCGGCCATTCCAAGATTGAAACAACCATGGTGTATCTCCATCTGACCCGCAAGGGGCACGATGAGGCGGTCGAGGTGATCAACCGCATCATGGGAGGGCTCGTCTGATGGGAGCAATCAGTGATATCTTCCGGCAATTTGCACCTGAATACCTGCGTCGTTTTGGTGATGCAATACCACATGAACACAAGAAGGTCATTGATGCCATCGTGCGCTGTCGCACACAGGATAACGGCACCGTTGTGTACCGATGCGAGCAATGCGAACTCGACCACATCCTGAACCGCTCCTGCGGCAACCGCCACTGTCCACGGTGTCAAAGCCATAAGACCAGGCTGTGGCTGGAGAGGCAGATGGGGCGAATGCTCCCCGGACATCACTTCATGATCACGTTTACGGTGCCTGAAGAGTTGCGCGATTTTATCAGATCCCATCAGAGGATCTGCTATGCCGCGTTGTTTGCCGCATCATCTGAAGCCATGAAGAAGCTCTGTCTCGACCCTCGGCATGTGGGTGGCGACCAGCCCGGTTTTTTTGGCGTGCTGCACACCTGGGGCAGTTGCAGTATCATCCCCACATCCATTATGTTGTCCCCGGCGGAGCGATCTCTACCACTGATGAGATTTGGCGGCGCAGCGGAGAACAGTTCTTTGTACCGGTGAAGGCGCTCTCCGTTATCTTTCGCGCCAAGTTCATGGAACGTATGAAGAAGGCGGGGTTGGCAGGTCACGTTCCCAAAGAGGTATGGCAAAAAGCCTGGAACGTAAACTCACAGGCAGTGGGCAAAAGCGAGACGAGCATCAAGTATCTTGCCCCTTACGTCTTTCGCGTGGCCATCTCCGACAGCCGCATCGTAACGGTAGAAAACGGCAGAGTTATTTTCAACTACAAGAAACATGGCAGCAATCGGCTGCGAACCATGGATCTAGACGCTATGGAGTTTATTCGTCGTTTTCTCTAGCACGTACTGCCAACCGGGTTTATGAAGGTGCGCTATTACGGCTTTATGAGCCCGAATGCCGCAGTATCACTTGAGGAGGTCAAAGCGAAAATCGCGCTTGCGTACGGCATAAAGACGCCGGAGTGCAAAACTGAATGCAAAGTCAAAGCGGTTCTCACCTGCCGTGACTGCGGCAGCCCAGTGCGGTATCTGTTTGCTACCCTCCCGGAACAGCGACAGGCTCGGGGATCGTCGGGATAGCATTACGGAGGGGAAAAATCAAAATCTGATTGTTGTCAAAGAGCGCCTGATTTAAAGCGATAAACCATGGTAACGGGAGAGGTACGTCCTCAGTCCCGGAAACCTGCCGATAAATTCGGAAACGGTTCTGAAAGACAGGTTCTGAACATCGAAAAACAACTGAGCAGAGAGACAAAAAGAGCTAATTGCCGTTGCAACCGCCACACCCCCACCCGAGACAACTACTCAAATAAAAAACATCTGAACCATTACCCATTATAGGAAGAAGCGTGCCAATTTGCCCAGGCTTCTTGAACAAAGGTTTGAACCGACCTTGCAGGTCGGATCAAACCTTATGGTTGGGACTTCGCTTTTTAGCCGTTGGTTTACTAGGTCTGACCCTCTGCGGTTTGTTCTCCAGCTGTTCCCCAATTTAATTTAATATTTATCCGTTGTCGATATATTTTACACTACCACTAAATCAGCACATCAATCAGTTAACAAATGTTTAATTCTAGCGTGTTACATACTTGGCAAGCTATTTGCTTTACGTAATTAAGACTTAAACTCAGTAAAATACAGAAGGGGGTATTGAATATGATTAACAAAATATTACTAACATTATGCGCCGTTCTCCTTGCTTCAAATGCTTTTGCTTACAGCTCTACGGTTCTTTACGACAACAGCAATCCCACCTGGAATACTACCTCTCTTACCGGGTACGCGACTAATGGCACACAAATGGATGGCATGACTGTGACCGCACACTATTTCAGTGGCGACCAGACAGCCACCTGGGGGCATTCAGGAGCTATTGGGAGTGCAACGGGGACTTACTTCAGCCTCCAAGAAACTGGAGATACTTTTGGTGGGCATTGGACTCTTACAACATCAGCTTTACTGCTTGGTCTTACAATCGATGCCGGTGACGGAAATACCGTATTTGACGCAATAATGGATCCATCGCTTTCCGATGGTTCTGCAAGGGGTTGGCCTTTTGAGATTGTCAGTGCCATTACAAACAACAGTAATTTGGAAGTACAAGCAACTTATTCTGGCCGGGTAAGCGTAAACAATACTTTCACCGATCCTATTGATCTATATCGTACTTTGGATTTAGTCTTTATTGGTGGATTTTATGGTGTTGCTGGTGCCGATGGAGCCCTTACTTTCATCACTGACACGGATAATCTCTTGATATCTGGCGACATAACACCCAACAATCCTGTACCGGAACCATCCACCATGCTTCTCCTTGGTGGCGGCCTTGTCGGACTTGCTTTCTGGAGAAAGCGTAAAAACGTATAATCCGTGGATGGTATTGATAAAAAATTATCTGTCGGAAATATTTACAAAAAAAGGGCGGCCACTTGGTCGTCTTTTTTTATTTTCATTGAGATGTTTAGCTAGAGCACATATCACTTTGGTCGTCCTCGCTGAATCATTCAATACAGGTGATCCCAATTCATACGTGAAGAGTTCGGATTGCGGTAGGAATGCCCGTTGCCCGCACAGATCCGTACGTGAGGAGCTACCTCATTCGACTCCTGCCTCAGGTAGAAGAGAACTAAGGGGTCTCAACTCTTGACATATCGGCTCATTATTTCTGTTTTGTCAGCAGTTGAGACTTGCCCCCTCTATCTTCTCTCAGCATCTCCAATTAATACCAGTTGCACTAATTTCACGCCTTTTTCAGCATCTCCAAAAGCATACTTAGCGACATCTCAGTTCATGGCCAGATCAGAAACAATTTGGGCGGCGATTTGTTGACTGGCGCTTGTCAGAAGTGTGTCGATAAAGTCGTTGCTCTCGTCCAGCCAAATTGACAGGCTGCTGGTGGGGGCAACATACTGGTACATTTTTTGTTCTGTGGTCTTAACATCCTTCGCAACGCCTCTTTGCACAGATACCAATACCCTTACCGTACAGTTGATTTGTTCATCACGCATTGAGGACAGCAGCAGATCTTGCAGCTCGATGGTCACCAGAGCCGCCGACTGGCCTGTACCAAGCTTCCAGTACTTTTGTGCCCGGTCATTGACATTCTTCTGCAGCTCGGCTGGCAAGGAGTGAGACTGCTGCACACGCATCACCCTATCGAGCAACTGAGCGGATTTTCCACTTGAAAGCTCGCCGGTAATGCCCACCCCCGCGCCCACTCCCGCGCCCGCGACTGTCCCGACGATGGCGCCTGCTAAGGCATAGATTGGACTGCAAATGATAAAGAAAGGACCGCAAGACAGACCAGCTACGGCGCCGGCCACCGCGCCGCCCGTTGCTCCGGTTCCGGCGCCAGTCTTGGTGTTGCTACCAAGATCTTCGTTGCGGATATCAATGACGCCATCGGCTTGCGGGCTCCTTGTGAACACGATCGAAAGCGGCTCGCCCCGGCGTATTGGCTTTAACCGCGGTGTCGCACAACCGATAAGCAGGTTAAGCGCCAGGATAGCACCCATTATTTGCTTGCTCATAGCCCCCCCCCTCAATGACGACAGCGTATTAACCTGTAAATGTTTTACAGATTTAATCCACTTTTGCAATCTATCCTACACTACCTTCATATACACCCAACGGTGTGGGAGTTAACCAAGCGGTTTTTAGGCTATCCCGAACAGGTGGCTGTTATGTGTTCCAACCCAGTCAGGATTTTCTACCACAGAAATAAAGGCCGAGTAAGTACCCGGTAGATGGACTCGTATGGAAAGATGAACAACACAAATGCCAAGATCCCGATTTTGATTGAGTTCAAATGCCGTCAATAGGTAAGATTTACTCTTTCCCATAAAATCAGATGTGGAGTCTTTTTGTTCTCGTCTGAATGCGTCAATGCATTCGTCAAAAAGAACATGATCAGCTGTTACCGCACGTGACATGTGTGTTCTCCAAAAATCCAACTTGTTATTGATCAGACCCGGCCAACATTCTCCCAAAACCTAAACCTTTATACCAATTCTAAAACCAAATAAACGTAACCTTCTGATATACATGAAAACATACCGTTAACTAACACTCCTTTTTGGATATTAGAAAGACGTCTGGCCAACATCCCAGGCTGTCTGATGAAACATTCCCCTCTGAGTAAGCAGTAATATAAATACGATCCGATGCCACGACAACATCTGAAATGCCGTCGTATTCTATATGAAAATTTCACAATAAAGAAGCTAAAGAAGAAGAAAGTTGAAGTTAAATTAGAGCCAACCTTCTAGTATTATAAAAGCGAAAAGGCCGGAATTTCCATTCCGGCCTTTCTTAGTCCCATTAAAATTTGCGGCGTTACGGAAGCATGCTCAACAACATGATTTGGCTTCTGTCGCATTTGCGCAGCAGGCGCCTGGCGCTGCCACCGGTTCGCATGCCGACGTTGAAAGCTTACGGGAAGCCGCCTCCCGCACTTTATCCGCCGGTACGCGTTTGATTTTGTCAGCGAGATCGATCGCGGCCGTAATTTCCGCATCGTTTAGCCCCGCCTTACGGGCTTCCTGAATGTGAAATTCGATACAGGGGACGCAGTTGCTTGCCAGTGCGGCACCGAGTGCTACGAGTTCGTGTTCACGTGGATTCAGAGTGGTCATTGTGTGGCTCCTTTTCAAATACTGAAATGTAATTGCTTCTGTCACTATAGACGGAGGAGACACGCTAAAAGATACACCGGGAGAAAATTTATTTCGATTTGCGGTCGCACATGAGTTCGCTCCGCTCGTCGTGATAGAAGCTGCAGTGAGATTCCATGGCGTTCCGTAGGGCAGTGCGGGCACGATGGAGCCTGATCTTGACCGTATCGAGAGTGATGCCGAGAATCGCAGAAATTTCGGCGTTGGTGATCTCTTCGAATTCGCTGAGGAGCAGTACGGTGCGGTAATTTTTTGGCAACTGGTCAACCACACCGCGTATGCAGGCGGTCATCTCTCTGCGGATATATTCGTGATCTGCCCCCTGCGCACCGCTATCAGGAAAATCGTCAAGCGAAGCGTCATCGTCGAGCTGTTGTTCACTTTCCTTTTGCCGTGCCAGTGATGAAGAGGCATGATCGAGGGCCGAGTTCGTCGCAATGCGGTAGATCCAGGTGGACAGGGAGGAGTCACCACGGAAACCGTCAAGTGACCGGCTTACCTTGAGAAAAACTGTCTGGGTAAGATCGACGGCTTCCGTCTCACCGGATAAATGGGTGAGATAACGGTGAATTCTGGGGTGATATTCCTGATAAATAGTAGAAAAGTCCATGTTTGTAGTTCCTTTCGCTTTCAGACCTGTTTCAGGAGCAGCAGCCGCTCCCTCCCACTTTAGCCAAGTTGTGATCCCGCAGCCATTCATTGATCATGCCGGAGGCACAGCCGACTCCGGCATCAACCGAAATCGCCTTGACCGGACAGTTGACGGCGCAGGCGCCGCACTCCATGCAGGCATCCAGGTCCCGAAGAGAAGCTTTTCTGTCGGCAAACGAGAACACCTGGTGCGGACAGACCTCCAGACACCTGCCGCAGCCGATGCAGGCCGGCTGATCCAGTTTCAGCGTTGCGACATTTTCCAGATAACGAAACCCTTTCATACCGTTCTCCTTACAGGAATTTCCCTGCCAGCAGCAGGATCAGAGTGACAATCATCGCCCCCCCCATGGCGGGCAAGGCGATGCGCATCTCCTTCTTGACCCCCGAGCGGGAGGTATAGGTGGAGCAGCCGGTAAAGTTGAGCGTATAGAAGGCGCTGAGCGCCGGCAGAGCCAGAAACAGTGCGGCAGTGACGGCGCCGTTCCACCCCGCCCCCCCCGCCAGGGAGTAGAACAGGCCGCTCCAGAGCAGGCCGGCGAAGGCCCCCTTGACGGCGAAGCTGCGCCCCGGCAGCCAGGGGAGCAGCAGCGGCCCAAGCACGATCCCGGTCAGGCAGGCGCCCAGACAGGCGATAACAGCGGTGAATCCGGCAGCGGGACCGGCCAGAAGGGCGCCCAGCAACAGCGCAACTCCGCTAATGACCGCAATCGATTTCAGTCCCATCACCAGTTCAACCGGAATCAGCACCAGTCGCTCGTACAGGGTAAAGGTCAGTTGACGCATCTCCGGCGTGGTAACCGTGCCGTTATCCAGATACTCCGGCAGGTCGGCGGCCCGTATGGCGGCATAGCTGACCGAAAAACCGCTGCGCCGGGCCACCTCATGGGCGGCGACCCCCGGAGCGCCCAGAATCGGCAGAATCAGGCGGCGGTGACTGACGACCCTGGCCAGACCGGTCGAGGTAACCTGCTTCACCAGTTCGCTTGTACCGAACGTCCCCTTCCCTGCCGCACACCAGACGTTGATGCCGAAGGTTTCCAGTACCAGCAGCCAGGCATTGCGCCCCGCCAACTCGTGACGAACGATATCGTAGCTCATCTTGTAGTTGGCAGTCACCAGCACCGGATCATGTGCCGTCGGTGTACCGATGGCGTACAGACCGGGGGGAACGATGTAATTCATCCGCCCGATGCCCCAGCGAGCCTTGCAAGCCCCGAACTGATCACTCACGTTCAGTTGTGAAGAAATGCGTGGTACAGGGCCGACCGGAGTTTCCTGCCATGCAATAAAACCGGGAACTTTTTCCGTGATTCCGCCACCGCCGGTGGGGGTTGTGGGGCCTCAACAGGGGGGCGTATCTAAGCCGTTTGCCGATTCGGACGTACTGCAGGCACTCCCTGCGGGCGAAACTGTTTTCCGGACACTTTTTATTTTGAATTGGCCTGCCTTACCATTATTTACTTGCAACATGCAATTGTACCTCCCGAACCAGCGTCGGTTTCACCAGCTTTAGCAACAGCCTCATTCAACAACCCCAGCGACCTGACAACGGTCTCTCGTTCAAAAGGCGTCATGCCGCCGAACACCATCTCAAGCCGCGCCGCCATGTATTGATCGATCTTCTCAAGCACCAGCACACCGGCACCGGTCAGCCCCAGAAGAGTGACCCGACGGTCGCTGGGAGAAACAGATCGAGTGAGAAGATCCCTGGCCTCCAGCGCCTTCACCTGACGGCTGAACGTGGTCACATCAACGCCCAGCTCCTCAGCCACCTGCTGCATCGAAGGGCTCCCCGAGCGACGCACCTCGAACAGAATATGACTCTGGGTCATACTTACCTGCTCACCGCAACATTCGTCACAGCACGACTCGTTCAGCAGTCCGAAACGCTTCGTGAATAGCTGCAACTGCTCCCGTATCGATTCCATAGCGCCCCCCTCTTTTCAATTACGCTATCTTTTTTATTTGCATATTGCAAGTATTATTTAAGTCGATTGGCATTTTGTTGTCTCATATTACTGGAAAGGCCGATGCATGCTCGCTTCAGAGTTGGCAAGATCAGTATCTTTTGGGAGGGGAAGTACAAAAAGGATTACATAGGGTGAGTCTCATATTTCATTTGACCCGTATCAGTGTCTCGTTGACACTTGACAAACAGGCATCGGATGAGGCTTATTGCCAAAAGCTCAAACAGCTGAAACTGGCATCCTGAAGTCAGAAACGACAACACGACATAGAGACATTGCTTATTTTACCATCAGACAGCCTCACTACCCCCAGCCACCTCAAAGAGCATGAGCCGCCTGATATGACCCTCACCACAAATGCAAAGGAGTTTAACGTTTATGCACCGTTCAACATTCAGCGTTGCCAAAGATAATCGCTACTTCGAAGATTATGTTACTGGCTCTAAATACGAATTTGGCACCATAACCGTCACCGAAGAAGAGGTGATCGACTTTGCCAGTAAATACGACCCCCAACCGTTCCATATCGATCCTGAAGCGGCTAAAAATTCCCATTTTGGCGGCCTTATCTCCAGTGGGTGGCTTACCGCCAGTCTGATGATGAAGCTTTTGGTTGACCATTATGTTTCCGGTGTTGCCAGCCTCGGGTCACCGGGGGTGCAGGATCTGAAATGGCTCAAACCGGTGCGGCCAGGTGATGATTTGTCCATCAGAGTGACCATCCAGGAGGCACGGCGCTCTCGCTCAAAACCCGATCGGGGCATGGTCGGCATATCTGTCGAAGTTCTGACTCAGAAACGGGAGATAGTAATGACTATGCAATCGACAGGTATTGTTCTCTGCCGGGAAAAGCAATAAAAGGGGTGGTGAATTCACCCCCCTCTATCTTCTCTTGTTTTTAAGGGAATGGAGCCTGTTTATATTGTCTAACGGTACAATAAGTTAAACTAAAGCATATTCAATGAATCATAGATTTGAAACACGCCAATGTGCAACGTCAGCTGACTATGTAGGTAGCCGTACCAGTTGCAATCAACTGATCGGCATCATTTTTCAATTCCATCTGCACAAAGGCGATGCGTCCACCCAAGCGTACAACTTTCGCACTGGCATGGAAGCTGCGGCCGACACCTAGACGCAGGTAATCGACCCGCAAATCAATAGTTCCGAAGCGGCTAAAACGTGCGACAATCTGCTCTGCCATTTCACTTGCGTATTTGTCGGCAACGGCCACAGCAACCGCAAAACCGCCTACAGTATCCAGTGCAGTTGCGATGACGCCTCCATGAAGACGTTTATGGATAAAACTGCCCACCAGTTCCGGACGCATTTCGAATTTTAATCGAGGCGATTCAGGGTCAAAAGACTCGACCTTAAGACCAATAACTTCATTAAAGCCAAATCCATGTTCAAAAATTTTTTTAAACGTCGCTTCAAAATTTGCCTGCTCTTCAGGAGAGCGGCGTATTGGTGTAACAGAAGATTTCATGGTTATATATTCGCTCTCTGTTGCAACACTCAAGCTGCCGGTTTTTTTTAGATAATGGTGCGCAGCCTTATTGGATACGCGTTTGAAATTCTGTATCGCCTCAGTCGAAATTGGACTTACAGGCCGCTTGATCTAAGGGTAAGTAAGTTTCCCCTGAGTGCCTGATTTCAGAATTTGCTTGCTGTCGTTTTTGTTTTCTCAGTTCTCTGGCTTCTTCAAGCTTTCTGTCTCGCTCTTTAAATATTTCCAGGTCTCTGCCATTCAGCTTGTCATCTAGGTGCATCTTAGCCAATACAGTTCATTATGTTCCATTCGTTTGCCATCAGGGCATTTTGACTGAAAGAAGATATTAACTCAGAGAATTTAATGAGATGGACGGCTTTTTGTTGCAGGTTTAAAGCCGCTTGGTTTCGTAACGTTCAAGAGCTCAGCAGTCACTCCAAGCGTTCCGTTTAGGTTTGCATCATTCATGTTTACATCAGTCAGCTCTGCCTCTGTCAGATTTGCATTGGTCAGGTCTGCTTCCGTCAGGTTTGCATTGGTCAGATTAGCATTGGAGAGGTTGGCTGATACCAGATCGGCTTTGGTAAGGTTGGCGCTGGTTAGATTATGAGATCTCAGATCAAATTTGTGGAGATCCATGCCGGAAAGATTCACCCCCTGCAGACTGGAAACTCTGCGCAGCTGATCACTTTTTAAATTGGTCACCCCGGTCAGCATGGTTCCGGTAAAATTCACCTTGGAAAGATTGGCGTTGGCAAGATTGGCATTAGTCAGGTCGGCGCCGGAGAGGTTAGCACCAGAAAGGTTGGTGTTGTCGAAAGTGGCTTCGGTCAGATTCAATGAATTCAGATCTAAGTTGCTCAAGTTGAGACCGGAAAGAATTACCCGGTTCAAGATGGCAGCACTGCGAAGCTGGTGTTCCGTAATATTTGACTTGATCAGGATTACGGCGGTGAGATTGGCGTCTGACAGGTTGGCGTAAGTCAGATCCGCTCCGGTCAGGTTTGCTTCGGTCAGATTAGTTGAGAAGCCCAGATTGGCAGAGTCCAGGATTGCCCTGGACAGGTCGGCCCCGGTCAAGTCGCGGGAACTGAAATCAAATCTGCTCAGGTTGTTCCCTGAAAGATTCACTCCCTGCAGATTGTCGGCGCTGCGCAATTGGGCGCTTGTTACGTTATTCGCTCCTACCAGAACGGATTTTTTCAGGATAGCCCCTTGCAGTTTGGCTTCCTTCAGGTTGGCACCGCTCAGGTTAGCATTTGTCAGGTTAGCATTTGTCAGGTTGGTATTGGTGAGGTTGGCATTGGAAAGGTTGGCTTTGATCAGATTAACGGAACTCAGGTCAAATCCGCTGAGATCAAAGTTTGAAAGATTCGCCCCCTGCAGATTGTAAGCCTGAAGCAGTTGTGAGCCAGTTAGACCGGTCACCCCGGTAAGATCCGCATTTGACAGAATGGTGCCGCTAAAATCTGCTCCTTGCAGATCCGCCCCTGACAGGTTGGCACCGGACAAATTGGCATGACTTAGATTGGCCACTTGCAGATCCGCGCTTTTCAAGCTGGCACCGGACAGATCTGCATAACTCAGGTTGGCCATCATGAGATTTACAGCGGTCAGATTGGCATTTTTTTTATCGCAATGGCTCCAGTCAACATCCGCTAGTGGCGGATTACCGCAAGATGCACGTGCAGGGGAAACATTTAAAAGCGATACCATCACGACAGCAATAATGGTCAACTGATGAATAAAGAAGGCTGATTGAGCAAAATTGACACTGAGTAAAAATGTTAAACCCATTCTCAAGAGTGACCCAAGGGGACAGGTTCCTTTTTGGATGCTGTGTTCAAGAAGCACGCTGTCCACTTTTACTTTCATAATGTCCTTTTCAGTCCAATGTCGTAGGTGCCGGCCTGACTACTTTATCGGTCAGTTATAGCGAATTGGTTAGAGCAGAAAGCTACTGCCCGCTTTTATCGTTTGTAATGCCACCAAATATAACTGTCAATTTCTTCGCAATCTCAGATTCTTTTTATGTTGGAGGAATATGCCATAAGTTGTTTCAAAGGTCAAACTGAGGGGGCAAGTCTCAACTCTTGACATATCGGCTCATTATTTCTGTTTTGTCAGAAGTTGAGACTTGATCCCTCTATCTTCTCCCGTCACACCACCGTATTCTGACGGCTGGAATTTTGGCTACAGCAGCGCATTACGGAAGCGTTTGTCGACAAATTTTACATAATAGAATTCGATAGAGAAACACCATTTAAGTTTATTAGTAATTTTATACTGTTATGAGATTGGTACATTCTTTGCTTTAAAATTGAAACTAAATTTAAATATTGTTGAAATAACAAATAGTCTAAAGGAGAAAAAAATGAAAAATCAAATTGTAGCATTACTGGCAGGGGCGATGCTAATGGTGGCAACAAGTGCAATGGCAACCTCGATCACTTTAAACGGCACTGTCAGGGACTTTACGACAGGCGTCGGCTCAGCAAACTATAACCCAGATTTTGAAGCAACGATTAACAATCTTGTGACTGGCATGGTTAACAATACGCTCGGTGCTGACGGAAAACCTGTGTTATCTGATCCTCCTAAAAACAACGATTCAATTACCTCTGCAGATACATTTAACGAGTGGTATAACGACAACGCATATTCTATGGACTATGGTATTACTCTAGAGCAACAGTTAAACGGTGTATATAGGTATTCAAGCAATTCCTTTTTCCCAATTGACAACATGCTTACTGGCAATCAAGGCCGGAATCACAACTATCATTTCACTTACGAATTGCATTCTGCGTTTACCTACGTTGCCGGGCAGACTTTCAATTTTACAGGTGATGACGATGTTTGGGTCTTCATCAACAAAAAACTAGCTGTCGATCTGGGCGGTATTCATTCTGCTGTAAGCGGTGCTGTAAGTTTGGACACCCTTGGCTTGACAGAGGGCTCCAATTATAGTTTTGATTTCTTTTTTGCCGAGCGTCATACAACCCAATCAAACTTCCTCATCGAAACTTCAATACTTCTTGAGCCAACCAACCCGGTACCAGAACCGGGAACGATAGCCCTGCTTGGTCTCGGCATGGCAGGACTTGCTCTCTATGGAAAACGTCGTCAGAACAAAGCATAATCAGTACGGCACACATAGTTACACAAAAAGGGCGCTGCTTCGGTATCGCCCTTTTATTTTACCCTGTCGGGAAATTTTACAGTTACGAATGTTATTAAAGACAATCGTCATGAGACCACCTGACCGTAAGCTTCCCTTGAATCAATCCAGGAGGAAGTTAGACGGCGTGTCCTTTTACACTGGCTGACTGTAGCGACTTTCCTGCGCCGGAAAAATGACCACGGCACTCTTTGACTGTCACACACCACTGTGAAAGAGTCGAAACAGGAATCGATAGTTTGAGAATCAGGACGAGGACTAATAGCTAAAAACAACTACCTGGGGTGGGCCAGAATCGGCCGCCGATGGTGGGTCAATTTTTAATGCCGATTGACATAAAGGCTATCATAATTGTTAAGGAGTCAGGGAAAATTGAAAAGAGGGAATAATTGCAACTCAGTCTGTACTGCACAATTACAGCACAATCGGGGGGAAATGCATGAAAAAAAGGGTTAGCTTTTTGAGCTAACCCTTTGTTTCTTTTGGAGCGGGAAACGGGATTCGGACCCGCGACTTCAACCTTGGCAATATTGAAGTCTCATGTTTCCAGAGTTTAAATTTTGTTTCCAAGTGCATCAGCCAACCCACTTATCACCTTGACTTATCTCTGTTTTTACTATATTTATCGTTTCTAGCTGTTTAAAAACATCTCTCTGCTTGCCAACTGCAAAACGGAAACAAAACGGAAACATGGCTTTTCAGAAAGTGCAAACGGAAACAAAACGGAAACACGAATAGGAAGCAAAATGGGTAAACAATTCACGGAAAAAGCCATTGCTGCAGCGAAGCCAAAAAACGTGCGATACTACCTTAGAGAGGGACGGGGTTTTGCTCTACAAGTCCTACCCTCAGGAGCAAAAGCCTTTGTGTACTTATTTGAGCTGAATAAGAGCAAAGGGTATGTTCTTCTAGGGCATTATCCCGATTGCTCTCTTGCAAATGCAAGAATAGCATATAATGACGCTTACAAACTTGTGAAAAATGGAATCGACCCTCGTGACCAAAAGAAAGCCGACACTGAGGAATTACGAAAAAAGACCGAGGAAATCGACATCACAACCGACGTGGTTGAGCCATACACCTTCACGTCTCTTATGGACGATGGGATACCCGTTGGTTTTATTCCCTCTACAGTTGAACAGCTTGTCGCAGTCTACTATGTCTTATACTCCAAAGAAAATCATGGAATTGAAACCCGTAAGAATTTCCTTTATGCAGCCAAGAGCGGCATCATCCCCTCAATTGGAAAGATGCTCATAACAGAGGTCCGCCGTAAAGACGCTATCACGCTTATTCAAGGTATTGCGTCACGCGCACCGGGACAATCGGGGAATGTACTCAAAGCTGGCAGACAAATATTTGAGTACGCATTGCAACGGGAGTGGATTGAAAACCAACCTTTCCTGCAAATAACGAAAGCAGTTCCAAAGGCCAGAACAAATGTATGTGAACGGGTACTGGATGATTCCGAGGTTCTTCAGGCATGGACGTCGATCTCCAAATCACCCTCTTCCGATTCTGTGAAACGTGCTCTCAAAATGATCCTCGTTACAGCTCAACGATCTGGTGAAATATCGCAGATGCACAGCGATCAGATTAATGACAGATGGTGGACAATCCCCGCAATTGTCGCAAAAAACAAAAGAGAGCATCGAGTCTACCTGACGGACACGGCTCTTTCCCTCATAGGGAATAGAAAAGGTTATATTTTCCCTTCAGATAAGGGAAGCAATGGACATGTTGCTGTAAACACGCTTGCTCAGGCAATCAACAGGGGTTATTTATCAGACGAAATTGTAAAGCTGGTTGGGACTAGAAAAATCAAGGCAAGAAAGGAGCCTTATTTCGGTATGACTCCTTGGTCTCCACACGACCTTCGACGCACTGCTCGGACTAACATGCCACGGGTTGGCGTCTCAGACGAACACGCTGAAGAAGTCTTGAACCACACAAAGCCTGGGATCATAGGTGTTTACAATAAATACCGTTACGATAAGGAGAAAGAAATCGCATTAATCGCGTGGGAGAAATTCTTGCTTACACTTTTGAACCCTGTAGTGCAGAAGGAAGGGTCCAGTGCATAAGCCGATAAATCAACCGCTGACACGAATAATTGAGGTGCAATAAAGTAAATATTCATAGCGATTCAATCCATTTCGTCATCCCAGCTTTTCATGAAACTTTTGACACCATCCATTTGATTCAACACAATCTCGTGTCCAAGAAAACCGGGACCGCTATAAATAGTTGCTAGCTTTATTAGTGTTCTGTTGTGTCTTGATACTAATTCAAAACTGAATTTATTGCTCTTCTGAGCCCCTCAATATTTATGGGTTTTCCAATATAATCCTTTACACCAAGCTCGAAAAATCTCTCCTTTTCAATTTCAAGTGTTGAGGATGTGATTACTATTACCGAGATATTGTAAGTATGAAGTGCCCTGTGGGCAAATTCCATGAATTGTAATCCATCCAATATTGGCATTCTCTGATCTAGCAGGATAAGGTCAGGCTTATTTATAATAGCTGAGACTGAGTTGAAGATTTCATCTCCAAACAGATATTGCAGTGCCTCTCTGCCATTATGAACGATGTCAACATCATCTAGCTGTAACTTGGAAAGAGCACGCTTAGCCAGAAAAATATCATCATGACTATCTTCTACCAGAAGAATTTTTACGTTCATTAAATAAGATTTCCCGGAAATCGAACAATATTTGAGGAACCTTTACTACATAGACCGTTGCTACCATAATAACAATGAGCCCTGCCACTATCGATCGCCGGCTCAAACCGCTACGGTCAATCTACAAGAAAAGGCGCTACTCTACCAAACCAGGAACTCCTCTCATGTTACGGCAGGCTCAATCACGGAATTTAGCATGGCAGGCAGCGCATGCTTCCTCAACCCTTTTGAAAGCAACCTTCGCCTCGGCAAAATCTCCTTTATTTGCCAGATATACCGTGGTAGTTACCGGTTCTTCCAGCTTTGTCGCAAGTCTCACGAACTTTTTCCGCTGTTCGATATTTTTATGCGGCCTAGACTTCTTCAGATCAGGAAGTGCTGCTAGGATCTTCCCGGCTTCATTCTTGATTGTTGCGGCATCTCCTTTTAGCAATGCTTCATTGATATTTACTTGGACTTGGGCACACATGGGCATTATCTTGTGAAGCTTTTCCATCTGAGTATATTCTTTGTGCCTTTTTGTATGATTTTCGCCTTCATGGGCAGACGCCAAACCCTGAATAATCAGAATGGCAATAACAGCTATTGCATATCTTTTCATGATTTCCTCTCAAATTGAATCAGCTTCATTGTCCTTTTTTTGATATAATGTCATTTTCCCATTTCAGCGATAGCTTTAATAATTCCCTCATAGCTTATATCTTCTCTACCTTCCAGATTAACGTGTTTGCCGGTTTTTTCGTTCATAACAACTACTGTCGGGGTCGCCTTGATTTCGTAAGTCCGGTTTATCTTCTCGTTCCAGTTCATGCCGGATTCTATGTCGGCGAAGTTCATGGAGCGCAGCTTGACACCGTAAGGGGCAATTGCCTTCTGAACATCCTCGGGAGACGGAGTTTTCGTTTTCTTTGCCAGGACGGCCAATGCCCCGCGCAGCTGGATGTATTTCCCCTTTTCATACAGAAGAAACTGCGTATTGTAGGGGGTAAAATTAGTGGTTTCCGGATGGACAGGGATATCGACGAAGCCAACCTTGGCAATTGCGGCAATTTTGGGAAACATCTTCGCGATAGCTGGTTCGGTTCTGCGACAGGCCGGACAGAACCAGTCGTTTATGAAATATACAACTGTATGACTGTCCGTTTTGCCGAGAAACATGTTCAATTCGGCTGCTTCCGCCACTTTTTTAACCCCAAGAACTGCGCCGGACAAACCAATAACAGCGGCAAGCATCACGGTAGTTATGAACTTTAGATACGTTTTCATGTTTGCTCTCCTCGATTGCATCTTGTTCCATTTATTCAGCAAAAGTACGATTGCCATCAGATAAATAGCCGCTGCGATTGACAGGCAGAGTGGACACCATTTCCCGATTTCATACTTCTGGAGCCAGATGAATCGCAACTCCGCGCCTGCAGCAGCAGAGACTAAAAGGATGATAAGCATCTCCGACCAGACAAAACGGCGTACCAGGACTAGCATCCCCATAAGCAGAGTGAAAAAAACAACCCCGAACCAACCGAAATTCAGGCCGAAAATTGTATATAGAGAGACTTCATTGCAAGCACTGGTGCAGATATTCAAGGCGGACATGACCGAAAAAACCAAGCCGGCAATCACTCCCAGCCACAGAACGACCAGTGCTGACAGGGGAAAACGATTTGATATATTTGATTCCCATAACTCTGTCTTGGGTGAATTAATGTCAGAAACTCTCATACCAACCTCGCTACGGCATTTACGTTTTCTAGTTTACTTTTCAACAGATAGATTCTCAAACCACCTCGCATCTAGACTGACTACTTGGAAATGGAGTCTTACTAACTCAATGTCCCTTCACTTCCAGAAGCCACACATTTTCACCCTCTGCCTGTCTGCCCAGCTTATCAACGACCTTCCAACGTACCTTGATCGGCATGCGTGCCTTGAATTGTGCAGGGTCTTTCGGCTTGAGAACTGCGGCCATGTCAAAGACAGAGTGATACAGGTCACCTGCATACTGTTGCCCATCTCTGGAGAGCAGCTTCAGTTCTTTGACCTCCACCGGACGGTCGAAAAAGGCATTCACTTCTTCAATGTCCTTGGCCCCTTTATCCATCATGGCGGTAACACTCAAAAGACGTGGTGATGACGGCTGCTGTACAACGCTTTCGTCTACAGTTTTACTCAAAGCACTTAACGGACTCTCCTTGCCTTCTACTTGGAGCCGAATCTCTTTGACTCCTTTGAACTGACGTAATATCAAGGTGAGTGCACGTGCGGTTGTAGCTTCAGACGATTTATCGAACTCTTTGCTAAAATTGACTGTTACCGTGCCTTGATCATCATTGATTGCAATAAGACGTATCTCGCTAGATATCGGAATAAATTCGCCTTGGTAACTTCCGATCTCCATACCGCTCAGGAGACGCTCGATGGCAACCTTTTTAATGCTTCCCTCGTCGAAGGTAAAAAATGGGAATGGAACAACTTTGCCCGGCGTTTTGCTTGAAGGGAAATAGATCACAAAAGCGTACGCCGTACCCTTGTCAACCGACGGCGCGGAGCCGAAATACTTCTCGTAGGCTGTGGTCGCAATCACTTTTCCCGGTTGAGAAGGTTGCGAGGCTGTCTCTTTTTTATTGCAGCCGGCCATGCCAGCAATCGTAAGGATCAGCAGTAACATCAGGTAGCATTTTTTCATCGGACGCTCCGACGCAAATGGGGATAGTTCATATCCTTGAACCATCCCCATCGCATCCAAGAAGATGGTGTGAACTACTTTACCGTGTACCAAAATTTGGCGCTACGAACTTTACCATCCTTCAATTGAAACTTGCACATCACTCCGTATTTACCTTTCTTGGACAGATCGAAGTCGGCGCCGAAATGACCCTGCATAGCCATCAGGTCTTTGCTCTGGTCGCTTTTGTCAGGGTTCTGAACCTTAACCTTCACATCACCTTCGGTCAGGGCCTTTCCTGTTTTGGCATCCTTGAATTCAACCGCAATGTGATGGGTCTCCTTCATTTCCCTGGGCATCTCCATGTTCATTGCCTTCATGTGCTCCTTCATGCTCATGACCTTAAAGGTTGCTTTCACGCCATTGACCACTTCCTCATGGGCAACATCACCCTGGTGATCGCCATGATCCATCTTCATGGCACTGTGATCCATGGCAAGGGCGGCCATTGGGGCTGAAAAGGCGAGAACTGCTGCTATCAGTACAGTCAACTTTTTCATTGTTTATGTCTCCTTTTTGTTGGTCTAGATATTGGTGTATATTATAGCATTCGTCATGCCAAGAGGTAACATGCTGATATTGAGGGCTATTTAACATATCAAAGGTTTGCTGTTGGAGACTATTCCTCAGCAAGTGTAGCATATTCTCTGGTGGATGCGACTGCTCCATAACAGCTCTGTGGCTTCATTCATATTTTGGCCCTCCGCAGGCGGAGCGCATTACCTATTACAGAGACAGAACTGAAACTCATCGCTGCGGCGGCGATCATCGGGCTTAACAGGATTCCGAAGAATGGGTACAGGACGCCAGCTGCCAAAGGAATGCCGAGGGCGTTGTAGAAGAACGCAAAGAACAGATTTTGCCTGATGTTGCCCATGGTGGCTCTGCTCAGAAGGCAGGCACGCACGATGCCGCGCAGGTCCCCCTTGACCAGAGTTACACCTGCGCTCGCCATGGCGACATCAGTACCGGTGCCCATGGCGATGCCGACTTGAGCCTGGGCAAGAGCCGGAGCATCGTTGATGCCGTCACCGGCCATGGCGACAAAGCGCCCTTCAGCCTGAAGTTCTTTCACCTTGGCGGCCTTCCCTTCCGGGAGAACTTCTGCCAGTACCTCGTCGATTCCAAGATTTTCAGCTACTGCCTGGGCCGTTGTTCGGTTGTCGCCCGTCATCATCACGATGCGGATTCCTTCAGCGTGCAACTGGCGCAGCGCTTCAAGAGTAGTCTCCTTAATCGGATCGGCAACACAGAGCAATCCGACCGACTTGCCGTCTGCTGCCACAAACATGACGGTCTGCCCTTTGCCCTCCATAGATTCCGCCTGATTCAGGAGCGCAGAGGCTTCAATACCCAGGCTTTCAAGCAAATTCCGGTTTCCCAAGGCTACTTCGATGCCATCAACTCGACCAGTGACACCTTTGCCTGTAATCGATTGAAACTCTTCAACTGCAACTGTGTCGATGCCGCGCTCTTCTGCTCCGCCGACAATCGCCGCGGCCAGGGGGTGTTCGCTCCCCCGTTCCAGGCTTGCCGCCAAGTAAAGAAGCTTCTGCTCATCGAATCCGTCAACGGTTTCAACCGCGACCAGTTTAGGTTTCCCTTCGGTGAGCGTGCCGGTCTTGTCCACTATCAGGGTATCGACCTTGCGCAAAAGTTCGATCGCTTCGGCGTTCTTGAACAGAATACCCATAGTCGCCCCCTTGCCGGTAGCGACCATGATTGACATTGGAGTGGCCAGGCCAAGGGCACAGGGGCAGGCAATGATCAGTACCGCCACAGCGTTAATCAGGGCGTGGGCCATGCGAGGTTCCGGACCGAAGATGCTCCAGACAATAAAGGTGACAATGGCGGACAGAATTACCGTGGGCACGAACCAACCGGCCACCACATCGGCCAGTTTCTGGATCGGGGCGCGGCTCCGCTGGGCCTCTGAAACCATCTTGACGATCTGAGCCAGCAGAGTTTCGGCTCCAACCTTTTCTGCGCGCATTATCAGGCTGCCGGTGCCGTTGACCGTGGCACCTATAACCAGGCTGCCGGCCTCCTTTTCGACCGGTATCGCTTCGCCGCTTATCATGGCTTCATCCACGCTGCTCGTTCCCTCGAGTACCGTGCCATCCACCGGTATTTTCTCACCAGGGCGCACCCGGAGACGATCACCGGGATGGACCTGGCCGAGAGGGACATCCGCTTCCGTACCGTCATCCCGGACAAGTCTGGCACTCTTGGGGGCAAGCCCCAGCAGCGCCTTGATGGCAGCACCGGTCAGACTGCGGGCCTTCAACTCAAGCACCTGACCAAGGAGTACCAAAGTGATGATTACTGCAGCAGCCTCGAAGTAGACGGCCACCTCTCCAGCACTGCCGCGGAAAGAAGGCGGGAAGAGGCCAGGCATTAGTGTAGCCACGATGCTGTAGCCGTAGGCTACGGAAACACCAAGAGAAATCAGGGTAAACATGTTGAGGCTGCGATTTACCAGGGATTGCCATCCGCGCACGAAAAAAGGCCAGCCTGCCCAGAGCACCACCGGTGACGCCAGCAGCAGCTCGATCCAGCCATAGGTGCGCGGTGATGCCAGTGACTCCAGGGGGTGCCCGGGAAGCATATGCCCCATGGCGATAATGAATTCCGGAATAGTCAGGATGAGACTCAAATAGAAACGTCGACTCATATCCAGCAGCTCAGGGTTTTCACCTTCTGCCACTGCCAATGTCCGGGATTCAAGCGCCATACCGCATTTTGGGCAGGAACCGGGTGTGTCCTGAATGATTTCCGGGTGCATGGGGCAGGTATACTCGATCCGCTCGGCAGGACCAGCCTCTACAAGAGTTTCCAGGGCCATGCCGCATTTCGGACAGGAACCCGGCACCTCCTGCTCAATTTCCGGAGGCATCGGACAGGTAAAGATGTTGGTCTTGAGATCGCTCACACTGGCGAGTGTAATCGTTTGCTCCGGTTTCGTTATACCGCTTCCGGTGAAACTGTCCGGGGATGTTTTGAATTTTTCGAGGCAATGGGTACTGCAAAAGAAATATGTCGTGCCTTCATGTAACAGGGTGGCGGCTGGTGCAGCTATGTCAACTGTCATGCCGCAGACCGGGTCAATGGACTGTTGATTGTCATGGATAGCGGCATGTTCTGTATCATTACTAATCATAAACAACTCCTTAATGCTTCATCCCTGAATACTTCAGCCTGCCTTTCTTCAAATCCCGCTTCTTCATCATCACGAAGATAACCGGCGTCATGATCAGCACATGTACCGCCGACGAGATCATCCCGCCGATCATCGGAGCTGCGATAGGCTTCATCACGTCGGCACCGGTGCCCGATGACCACATGATCGGAAGCAGACCCAACAGGGCCACGGCCACGGTCATCAGTTTGGGACGCAGGCGAAGCACCGCCCCCTCGAAAGTCGCGTCATAGATATCCTGTTCGGTACACGGCCCGTTGATGAGCTTCTTATCCAGCGCCTCGTGCAGGTAGATGACCATTACCACCCCGGTTTCCACGGCAATGCCGTACAGGGCAATGAAACCTACCCAGACCGCAACCGAGAGATTGTAGCCCAAGGCATACACCAGATAGACTCCGCCCACCAGTGCGAAAGGAACCGAAAGCATGACCATGCTCGCCTCCAGGGCAGAATGGAAGGTGAAAAAGAGCAGGATGAAGATGATCACTATTCCTATCGGCACCAGTATCTGCAGGCGGGCTTTGGCGCGTATCTGGTTCTCCCACTGCCCGGACCAGGCAACGTAGTATCCGGCAGGCAGTTTGAGGTTCTTCTCCAGCACCTCCTTGGCCTCGGTCACAAAGCCCCCCATGTCCCTGCCACGGACGTTGAGAAAGACCAGCGAACGCAAGAGTCCCCCCTCGCTGTTGATCTCCGGCGCACCTGTGGAGATTTTAAGCCTGGTTACCAGTGAGAGAGGCACCTGAGCCCCCTCCATGCCTGCCACCAGGATACGGCGAATGGCCGGAATGTTGTCGCGGTAGTCGCGGAGATATCGGATCCGGATCGGAAATCGGTTGCGCCCTTCAACGGTGGTGGAGAGCATCTCGCCCCCAAGAGCAGTCTCGATGACATCCTGTATGTCACCCACGCTCACCCCGTAACGTGCGGCCGCCTCACGGTCGATGTCGATGTCGATGTAATTGCCTCCGGTGACCCGTTCAGCCACCACGTCTGCGGCACCCTTGATCGGCTTGAGGATGGTCTCTGCCTGAAGCGCCAGATCCTTGAGCACATTCAGGTCATTGCCGAAGATCTTGACCCCCAGGTCGGTGCGCACCCCGGTAGAGAGCATGTTGATGCGGTTGATAATCGGCTGGGTCCAGCCGTTGCGGACGCCGATCTGCTGGAGCTTCGAGTCCAGCTCGGCCACGATGTCAGCCTTTTTCATGCCGGCTCGCCATTTGTCCTTGGGCTTCAGGATGATGATACTCTCGAACATGGAGACCGGCGCCGGGTCGGTGGAGGTTTCGGCCCGGCCAACCTTGCCGAGGACATGCTCGACTTCGGGCACGCTCTTGATGATCGTGTCCTGCACCTGTATCAGCCGCTTGGCCTCGGTAATGGAGACATTGGGGAGCGTGACCGGCATGTAGAGCAGGGAGCCTTCGTCCAGAGGCGGCATGAACTCGCTCCCCAGGCTCATGAACAGCGGTACGGCAATGATAAGAGCCACGAGGTTAAGGGCGATGGTGGTCTTTTTCCAGACCAGCACCCAGCGGATCACCGGCGAATAGAGTTTGATAAAGAAGGTGGAAACCGGATTGGAGCTCTCAGGCGGCATCTTCCCCCGCATGAAGTAATACATCAGCACCGGCACCAGGGTGATGGCGATCAGCGCGGAGCCCATCATGGAGAATGTCTTGGTGAAGGCCAGCGGGTGGAACAGTTTTCCTTCCTGTCCCTCCAGCATGAAGACCGGCACAAAGGAGAGGACGATGATCGCCAGGGAGAAGAAGATCGCCCTGCCGACCTGCTTGGCTGAAGTAATGACGACTTCCAGCCTTTTTTCGGCCCGCTGCTCGGGCGGCATCTCGGAGAGGTGGCGGTAGCAGTTCTCCACCATGATGACACCGGCATCCACCAGGACGCCGATGGCGATGGCGATTCCTCCGAGCGACATGATGTTCGAACTGACCCCCATCAGCTTCATGGTAATGAAGGCGATCAGCACCGAAATCGGCAAAGTCAAAACGATCACCAGCGCACTCTGGAAATGGAGCAGGAAGATCAGGATCACCAGCGAGACGACGATCGACTCTTCCAGCAGGTTTTTCTTCAGGGTATCGATGGCCCGCTGTATCAGGTCGGAGCGGTCGTAGGAAACCATGATCTTGACGCCGGGCGGCAGTCCTTTCTCCAGCTCCTTGATCTTGACTTTTACCCGGTCGATGACATCTTTGGCATTCTCGCCGTACCGCATGACCACGATGCCGCCCACCGCTTCCCCCTCGCCGTTCATCTCCAGCAGGCCGCGCCGGATGGCGCCCCCCATCTGAACGGTACCCAGGTTTTTCAGATAAATGGGAGTGCCGCGCATGTCGGCGCCGATCACGATGTTCTCCAGATCGGTCTTGGACTTGACGTAGCCACGGCCACGGATCAGGTACTCGGCGTCAGCCTGCTCGATCAGCCTGCCACCCACATCCTTGTTGGAGGCTTTGACCGCCTCCATGACCTTGCCGACCTTGATTTTATAGGCAAACAGTTTGTTCGGGTCGAGGTCGATCTGGTACTCGCGCACCAAACCGCCGATGGAGGCCACCTCAGCCACACCCTGGACAGTGTTCAACTGATACCGCACGAACCAATCCTGCAGAGTCCTGAGCTGCTCCAGGTCGTACCCCTTCCCCTCGATGGTGTACCAGAAGACATGGCCGACACCGGTGCCGTCCGGGCCGAGGGTCGGGACAACACCGGCAGGGAGAAGAGAGGCGGCATAGTTCAACCGCTCAAGGACGCGGGTCCTGGCCCAGTAGATGTCGGCCTTGTCCTCGAAGATGACATAGATCATGGAGAAACCGAACGCAGAGGAGGCCCGCACAGCACGGACCTGAGGGAGTCCCTGCAGGTTGACCGCCAGCGGATAGGTGACTTGGTCCTCCACCACCTGCGGCGAGCGCCCCGGGTAATCGGTAAAAACGATTACCTGATTGTCCGAGAGGTCGGGAATGGCATCCACCGGTGTTCGGTAGACCGACCAGAGCCCCCAGGCGATGATCAGGCCGAACATCATCAGGACGATGACCCGGTTGCGGGCGGAATATTCAATAATCTTTTCAATCATGGCAGCAATCCTTGTGGGAGATCGTTTGGTGGTTTGTCATTACATCTTCATGTCATCCATCTTCAAAGTCCCTTTTTTTGCCGGCGGTTGCTGTGCCGGCGCTACGACTTGACCCTCATGCCCTCCCTGTGGCTGCTGGCCTGCTGACTGGGTCTGACCCTTGGTATCAGGCTTGGCTCCGGTATGCTGACTGTGGTCCTGGCCACCGCCTTTCAGTTGCGATTCCGAGTCGATCAGGTAGGAACCTGAAACCGCTACCTTGTCACCAGCCTTGATACCGGACAGTATCTGAACCTTGTCGTCAATTCGCTCGCCAGCCTGTACCTCACGCGGTTCGAACATCCCCGGAGACATCTCAACCCAGACCAGCTGGCGTTTACCGGTGTCGATTACCGCCGTAACCGGAACTACGATCCCCTTGGCCAGAGGAACCTTGATGATCGCATTGACGAACATGTCCGGTTTCAATGCATGCTTCGGGTTGGGCATTTCCACCCGTGCCTTGACCGTATGGGTCTTGGGGTCATGAAACGGATAGACGAAGCTGATCCTGCCGTTGAACATGGCTCCATGTTCTATTGCTGAGCGTATTTCCACCTGCTGTCCAACCCGCACATACGGGACTTCATTTTCGAAGACATCGATCTCCACCCAGACCTTTGATAGATCGGCAATATTGAAAAGCACCTCTCCCGTGTTGACGTACTGCCCCTGCTGGACCATTTTTTCGATGACAATGCCGGAGAGCGGCGTGTAGATCGGAAGCCTGATAATCGGCTTGCCGGCCTTTTCCAGCTCATTGATCTGGTTTTCCTTGACCCCGAAGAGCATCAGACGCTGCTTGGCCGACGCCACCAAGCCGTCGCCGTTCTGAGAAATGGAGGGAATCGGGGAGTTCTTCAACTGGTCGCGGCTTTTTACCGCCAGAAGGTACTCCTGCTGGGTCGCCACCAGGTCGGGCGAGTAGACCTCTGCCACCGGCTTGTCCTTGGAAACATATGCGCCTACAGTGTTGACATTGAGCTTATCGATGCGGCCGGCGATCCAGGCGGTGACTTTGGCCTGGCGCGTCTGGTCGTACTGGACGATGCCGACGGCGTTGATCTCCTTGTTCAGGGTGCCCTGTTTCGCCGCCACGGTGGCGACGTTGGCCATGATGCGCTGATTGGCGGACATGGAGACATGACCGAGCATCTCGGCCAGCTGTTTCTGCTCCGGGGTCTGGGTACCGGTGTCTCCGGCGCCTTCAATCTTCTTGATCAGCTCCATGCCGCAGATCGGACAGGTGCCCGGCTTGTCCTTGATGATAAAGGGGTGCATGGAGCAGGTGTAGAGCTGTTTGCCCTGGGCCGCCTTTTGATCAGTCGCCTTACCGGGCTGTTTCTTTTGCCAGAGGAACCAGCCGCCACCTGCTGCTGCAGCCAGGATAATTACCACCAAGGGGATTGCGATTTTCTTGTTCAGGGCCATGGCCGTACCTCGGTATTGTAAATTTTAATTATGTTGAGAGTGTTCGGATGCAGGCAGAGCCGCAGCTGGTTTTTTTGATTGTTCCAATTCGGCAGCCGGCGGTGATATTTTCTGTATCGATGGCATAGATACGAGATCGGTTCCGATCGTCGCTTCGAGCTGAGCCAGCTTCATCATATACTCGGCCTGCGACTCGTACAGTTCACGCTCGTAGTTGAAAAGATTCACCCTGCCGTCGAGGAGAGTCAGAAAATCCACCTTGTTCACCCGGTAGCTGATGACGGCCGACTCCAGGGATTGTTCTGCCTGGGGGATGATGCCCCCCTTATAGAGCTCCACCAGTTTCCGGCGGCGCTCCAATTGGGCAAGGGTGTCGTTTATGGTATACGAGATGTTGTTCTTCAAACCGTATAACTCTTCCGTCGCCATGTTCGTCTCGGACGTTGATTCGGCAAGCATTGCCCGGCGCCGTTCCAGCTGGAATGGCAGATTAAAGGTCAGACCAACGGTAAACATGTTGTAGCCTGGATCACTGACCATTTCGGTCGAAATGGCTTCCTTGAACATGTACTCGAATGAGAGGTTGAAGTCGGGATAAAATTCCTTTTGTGCCAGGCGGTGAGACGCCTGTCCCTTGTTTGCCAGACTGATAAGACTTTTTACTTGGGGACGCTTCTCATAGGCGGTTTGGTTCAGTTGTTCGGCTGTGATCGAGAGTTGCGGCAAGGCGAAATCGGCGATGGTCCCGACAGGTGTGCTTCCGGGACGATAGAGGAGGTAGTTGAGGTTGGCTTCCAGGCTCTTGCGCTGCTGCCGCAGGGTAATCTGCATATCGAGCATCTTGGATTTTTCCAGGCCGGCCTTGTAGATGTCCTGCTGCACCCCCTGACCGACAGAGTACTTAGACTCCGTAATGGTCACGAAGTCTGCGAGAATCTGCAGGTTCTTGTCGATAATTTCCAAGGATTTATCCACGGCATACAGCTGGTAGTACGTTTCCTTGACCATCCGGGCCAGCTCCAGCTTGCGTTCCTCGATGGCCCATTTGTAGGATTCTGCCTCGTACTGGGCAACCTCCTGCCTGATGGCCCGCTTCCCCCAGAAGGGTATCTGCTGCGAGATACCGATCACCTTGGCGGACTGGGGATCCTTGTTGAAAACCAGCGGCTCGCGGGCAAGCATGTTCTGCAGCTTGAACATGAACATCGGGTCTTCCAGGCTTGACGCCTGCCTGGCCTTGTTGACATACATCTGCCACTTGGCCTTGGAAGACTTTAATTCGGGATTATTGGCGACTGCAGAAGAAACAAGAGTTGCCAGATCTTCGGCAGGTAATTTTACTTCTTCTGACCATGCCAAGACAGGCAAAAGAGATAGCAGCATAAGTAAAATTAGTGAGCGAAGGTTTTTCATGGGGACTCCTGGAAATCAGTTTACATTACAGGTATCACTACACAGGTCATGCCAATACATACTAAGTTGATATTTATAGATTTTTTGACTAGCCATAAAAAAATACTGCAGAATATCCTTCACAATGTTACGAATATTCTGCAGTGTAATTCCGAGTAAACCACTTGTTATTTAATCGTAAAACATTGAGCTTTCTTTAATGTTATTTTATCAACTAATCATGACCTTGCAAAACTATGCCGTATTTCTCGATCCGGTAGATGAGCGTATGCCGGGGAATCTTCAAAAACGTTCGGCTGCGGTCTGATTCCAGGAGTTGCGCTCCACAACAGCTTCCCGCTCCAGCTGCTATAGTCAGACGCATCAGGAATTTAGTCTTTTCTCCTGTAATCCCCGCAGGAGAAATACTTCTCAAGCCAGATATATAGGCAGATGAAGAGATACCTGCTACCCACTTCTTTAATCTTGAGCTTTGCGACACCACTTCTTCGATTTCGCCAGGTGATGGGGATAGTGGTCCAGTTGAACCCGCGCACTATGGCCTTTAAAGGGAGTTCGACCGTTATGTTAAAGTGCGGGGCAATAAGAGGGCGACAACCTTCTATGACCTCTCTGCGATACGCCTTGAATGCATTGGTGGTGTCGTTCAATTTTATGGCGAACATGAACTGTAGAAACCTGTTGGCTATCCTGTTGATGGCCAGCTTGATTACAGGATAGTCGATGACCCCCCCGCCTTTAATGAAGCGGCTGCCGAATACGCAATCCCACCCCCTGTCAAGCTCCTGCCAGTAACGAACAACATCGTGGCAGTCGTCGGACTCGTCAGCCATCATAATTACAACGGCGTCTCCAATCATGTTGTCCAGCCCGCGAATTATTGCGAGGCCGAATCCGTTATAATCACAGTTCCGTACCGGCTTCATTTCCGGCATCCGCTGCGCCAGCTCCAGCAATAGTTCCCAGGTACGGTCTTTGCTCCCGTCATCCACAACAATGATCTCATGAGGCACTCCATGGAGGCGGAGCTCCAGATGTAGATGCTCGACGGTGGAACATATGCATGCCTCCTCATCACGAGCAGGGATGACTATTGAGAGAAGTTGGAGCGGTTTTCTGTCGCAAGAGATTGCGTTCATATGAACCCCGAAAGCTCCAGCCAATTCGGATGTTTCTCCGCATGGGTTGCAATTTCATCCAGAATTTCATGGATGCTTGTCTGCGGCTCCCACCCCCAGATATCCTGTGCCTTTGAGGCATCCATGACCATCCAGGGAACGTCGAACCGACGCATCTCGGGGTTGCCGGCTACGGAACGTTTACCGAATCGGTCGGTACACCAGCTGCTCAGTTCAGCAATGGAGATAGCATGGCTCAGACCTCCGCCAAGGTTGATAAGACGAATCGGCGCCACGGCTCCTGAAGAGGTCTGCCGCATGAGGAGCGGGAGCAGGTCGCGGGGATGGAGGCAGTCACGAACTTGATGACCCTTGCCATCGAAGCCTATGTAAGTCAACGGCCGACGACGTAGCCAGGCATTGATCCAGTAGGCGAAAATACCCTGATCGGCACGGCCGAATTGGCCGGCTCCGGCCAGGACGCCGCATCGGTTGATCCAGACCGGGAAGTCGAAAGTCTCGCCATATTCCAAGGCCAGAATTTCTGAAGCAAGCTTTGTGCTGCCGTAAAGGGATATCGGGGGTAAAGTGGTGAATACCTCGCTTATGCCGGCCTCACTCAAACCATATGGTAATGGCTGGTCCAGGCTCAGTCGAAAAGCGCTTCCTACCGTCTTGACGGCCAGATCAGCCAGAGGCTTGATGGAGTAGACCCTGCTGGTGCTGAGCAGGATGAATCCGGCACCATACCTCTTACAGTACTCCAGAATGTTTACCGTCCCTTGGATGTTGTGTTCGATCAGTTGGCGGCTGCTGATTTGACCATCTACCCCTGCCAGCACGCTCGGATTGGCGGCTGCATCAATCACCCAGTCAACTGCCGGCACTGCATCGAAATCTGATGCCACACGAATATCACCGTGCAAGAGCTTAATACCCTTTTTTTGCAACGGAATCCGGTTCACCTCACTCCCCGGACGGATGAAGTTATCCAGCCCATAGATAGTCAGCTCCGGCTCCGCCTCAAGCCAAGCTTTTGCCAATGTGCTTCCGACAAAACCGCAGATTCCAGTGATTAATATTTTCATTTATGTTCTTTGGAACCTCATAGTATGTGTACAACCCGTTGAATACGGATATAAAGATCTGTAAACATAACAGTAGAAAATGCACAAAATGCACTCATGTGTGACTATGGATGGATGTACACTATCAATGTTATCTCCCCAAGATCATTCTGATCATTCCAAATCCAATTTTCAGATTCAATGTTAGCCGATAGAGAGTTTTTATTCTTAAGATATGCTGGAATATTTTCTTCGGGCGAAAGAAAAACCTTCTGTATGCCTTTCTCTGCCATCTGAGTAGATCCGAAGGTTCCATTTCCTCTAGGCGGTGAACCGGAGGAGTATGAAAACTGTACTGACTGTAATCATCTGTTAGAATTAAATCTCTCTTTTTAAGATAGTCATAAATTTCGCTTCCCGGAAAGGGCGTCAATATATGAAATTTTGCAATATCCGGATCGGTTTTTTTGGCGAATTCTATGGTCTCAAGTATTGAAGCGGCATTTTCTCCAGGCAGGCCCAAAATGAAAAATGCCCACACTTCAAGACCTATTTTCCGTGCAATCCTGATCGACGCTTCTATTTGCCTTAAGTCGATACCTTTTCCTGTTAGATCCAGAATCCGTTGACAACCACTTTCTATTCCAATCCCAATACTGTAAGTCCCCATTTCTTTTAAAGCGCTGATAACCTCAAAATCCAGGAAATCTGCACGAATTCCATGAGGGAAGGCAATTTTCACCTTAAGGTTTCTACGAATAATCTCATCCCTGATAGCGAAAACCCGATCTTTGTCAGTGGCGAAATTGTCATCCCATATATGTATCTCCCTTGCTTTCAGATCCTTCACCAGCATTTCCATCTCGTCTACAACATTTTCAGCACTTCTTGCGCGAAATTTCCTGCTGTGAATCTTGTGGGACATACAGTAATTGCATAATCCGGGACAACCCCTGCTGGTGATAATCGGAAAGGCTGATTTATAAAGCGTATCAGGAAATGAATAGCTTTTGCATCGCAACAAATCTCTGGATGGGTAATTCAGAACATCCAAATCTTCTATAAGTGAGCGACTTGGATTTTCAATGACCTGACCATTTCTGGTAAAGAGTACACCTGTGACCACTGAAAAATCATTTGAACCATATTTAAGGATTGAAACAATCTCCCTGAATGTATTCTCACCTTCTCCTTTTACTACAAGATCGACATTGCCAGTTTTCAGAAAGTCTTCCGGCAATATTGTAGGATGCACTCCACCACAAATCACTATAGTTTCCGGGCTTATACTCTTGATGATACGAGCCAGCTCAAGTGCAGCAAAAACTGTCGGAGTTACTACAGATATGCCTATGAGATCGTACTCTCCTCTATGAAGGTTTTTTGCGAAATGTTCAGGACTAATCCCATCTGCCTCCATATCTAAAATTGATACGTTTTCTTCAGGCACCGCCGATGCAAGGTATGCCAATCCGAGTGGAATCTGCTTGGGCGCCTTCCATTTCCCATAACTATTTTGCTGAGGAGGACTCACCAGCAGGATTTTCAATTTCCTGGATTCAGACAATGTACAAATTTCCTCTGTCAGTTGAACTGCCTTGTGAAATTCACTCCGTACCTTTTTGCTCGATCATAGTATTTCCCAATCGGCTCCCCATACGTTTCAGGGCACAATCCATCTCCAGCTCCCAGCGAGTAATTCTCAACACATTCCAGGACCTTGAGATCTATTTGTTCTATATCCCGATAAATAACAGCTGCAGCCCAGTCATCTTGATACGTTATGAAACAGAATATCCAGAAGATCGTCAGGAATAGCCCCCTCCACTTCGCGTTTTTCAGCAAGAGCCACCAAGCTAGCGAAGTATAAGGGATGAGTAGAAAAGCAAATTCTGCATATCTGGAGGATTTTATGCTTCCCGATAAGCTGCCACGTCCAATGCAGATTGCTCCCAAGGCAGCTAAAATCCCGAGTATAGCTGTCACAATTTGCCAGGTAGTAATTTCCCGTCGCGTTTCGGTCTTTTGAAAAAGGAGAATGCACGGCAGAAGGGTAATAAACAAACATAGTATTCCTGAAAATATCCCCTCATCGTTAAATCCAAACCCTAAACCAACAAGATTGATCAAACATTCCCAAAATCGGGAATCAACAGGAAAGAGTAACGGCCACTTTGGTGCAGGCTGTTTATCCATGAAAAACCAGAAATACAAGCCAAGAGCAATCAGGAGATAACACAAAAGCAGAGACAACAATGCGGATTTCCTGTCAACAGGCTTCTTTAAACCGCAGTACACGGTATAAAATGTCTTAGAACTGAGGTATACAGCAGCGAAAGCAAGGCCATGCGAATAGGAGAACATTGCTGCTATCACACATAAACAAAAAAGTATTTCAGTTTTAGCTGAATAATCAATACTTATTGTATAATTCAATGCAAGCACTGAAAACAGAATAACAAAATGCGTCTGTGACATCTGTGCAACCATATGATTGGCGTAAGCTATCGGTGACAACATAAAAAGCATGAATAGCGTGAACAGTTGGAAATTACCCTTTCCAAGCAACCGTTCCTTGAACCGATAAACTGCAAACAACATAACGCCAAAGATAATATAATTAACTTTCTTCTGCTGGGCAAAGTCCAAGTAGTTTAATTTCAGGCTGAGCCATGCTACTAATTTAGTGAATACTATTTTATGAAAATCCCAGAAACTGAATAACCATTTCCACGATAATCCATCCAGCAGACCATTTGGCTCGAAGTAATATACCCACTCTTCCCAATAAGGGACATCAACGGCATATTTCCATATTAAAGAGAACTGATACAAGTAAACGATTACGAACAATATAACTGCAGCTCGTGGCAAATACTCCTGACTGCTGACAGTTGGCTTTTGCCCAGAGAATGGTCTTAACAGCCATATCCCGCTGAAGAACATTAACAACCCACTAGAGAGAGCAATCGTAATTTTGGTCTTGAAACTCTTCAACATACCCAAAGTTGGAATAGAAGATATCGTGAGTGACTTGTCGGCATTGGCAGTAAGCACGGGAGAATCGGGCTTGCATGCTTCACGATGTATTTTTCCGTTTTGTATCGTTTTTTGCTCGCACTCCCCCTTGCTGTTCCATATGTAACTGACCTGATCGTTTTTCAATATTACCCTGTCGACCTGAAATCTCCCCTCGCCAGAAAGAGGTGGAATCTTGATGGACTTGAGGTGAATCGAGGGTAGTTCTATAGTGTAGAAGCAATCAGCGCCAGTGTTGTCACCGACGACAAATGTAACTGTCTTTGTGGAGCCGGTATCGGCATCAAGAACAGCGACCTGCCTATTCCCCATTTCCAGGGTTTTTGCTTCAATAACCAGAGTTGCATCAACATATCCGTTGAGATGAAATAGTAGATAACCAGCGACAACTGAGATGGCGATCAGGGTCAGAGCCAGGGATCTCGTATAAGTCATCTCATTGCCTTTTACCCGGGAGTACGGTTGCTTATGGGGATTATTTCGCAGACCTTCAAACCTTTTATAGAAATATGTGACCAGCAACAAGCACCAGATACATAGAGGCAAAGATCTATGTGCTATGCATAGGAATATCTCATCATTCGAGGAATATCGTGATTATGGATTTGCTGCTTTGCAGTCGGATTTTCACCAGAAAGTCGCTCCTGCCACGATGTAACAATCTGAGCAACAATCTGTTTCAAGTCTATGGAGATATTCCATTGCGGATAGTGGCTCTTCATCTTCGTCAGATCGCTATAGTAACAAAGATGATCGCCGATCCTGTGCTGCTCAACATAGGTGTAGACCTGCTTTTCCCCGCTGAATTCCTCTGTCAATGAAAACGCCTCAAGAATGGAGCACGAGTTCGCTTTGCCGCCACCGATGTTGTAGACCTCTCCGCAACGGGGAGAATCGTAGAATGCATGGATGAATCGAGCCACGTCCACGGAGTGAATGTTGTCCCTCACCTGCTTCCCCTTGTAACCGAATACTGTGTACTCTCTCCCTTCGAGGTTGCATTTTATGAGATAGCTAAGGAAACCGTGGAGTTCCAGACCTGAATGATTTGGGCCGGTGAGACAGCCGCCGCGGAGGCAGCATGTCGGCATACCGAAATAACGGCCATACTCCTGCACCATTACGTCTGCCGCTACCTTGGATGCCCCGAAGAGAGAATGCTTTGACTGGTCGATGGAAACGCTCTCAGGAATGCCGATGGCGTATGCAGGGTCTGCGTAGTCCCAGCGAGTCTCAAGTTCGACTAGCGGGATGCTGTTGGGGAGGTCACCGTAGACCTTGTTGGTTGACATATGAATGAAGGGCGATTCAGGGCAATGCTGTCGTGCAGCTTCGAGGAGATTCAAGGTTCCTACTGCGTTGGTATCAAAGTCGTCGAACGGAATGGCGGCAGCCCGGTCATGGGATGGCTGGGCCGCGGTGTGGATAATGCCTGATGGTTTCAGATATTTCACCAGAGCCAGCACCCCCTGCCTGTCGCGGATGTCGAGTTCGTGATGCCTGAAATTCGGGAGCGAATCGACAAGGCGCTGCCGGCTCCAGCGGGTATCACCCTGGGGTCCTAAGAAAACGGCCCGCTGGTTGCTGTCAATCCCATGCACCTTGAAGCCTAAGGCATGAAAATATGTGACGACCTCGGAACCGATGAGACCAGAGGACCCGGTGACTAGTAATGATTTCATTGTTGCTCAGATCTCCTATTTTGAGTGTCCATCAAAATGAAAGAACCACTTAAAACGACCGCGATAACAGGAAGTGAGGTAGATATTCATTTTACATTCATGACAAGCTATGACAAGCCTCGGATCAATTCCCTGTCAAAACTGACATAAACGTCAATACATATGCCGTGCCAATCCTACGGCAGGGCCTAAGTCTATGATATTACGGCTTATTACAATGATTGCTGATGGGTTTTGTTTTTACAGGTTTAAATAGGTGGAGAATATTCGAAGCCAGTGTAGAATATTCTTTAGTAATTTGATTAAGAAAGTTATGTAAAGCTATGTCGATTCAGTCGGGCAAATCTCCGTTCCTATATCGTTCAGCAATCACATGAAGTATCCAGCCTCCGGATGCTTTCAGATCTCTCGCCACTCCTATCATCAGTCAGCTTGTCAGGCTTCAAGAGAATTTGGTCTGGCACCCATATCTTCCCTACGTCGTGAAGCAAAGCTCCAAACAGATAATCCCAACGTGATTTTTTGTCAGCATATTGGTTCATAGCACATCATTTCTGTGCTCGACAGGTAACTGTAGAAAATTCTCCAATTTCAGAAGGTCAATGTAGCATATTCTTTACCAAAACAATCAGCTTTGAGAATGGTTCAATGCACATTATTTGTATATTCAGCACGTTATCACTTATATCCGGATGTGGCATGCAAGTTGATAACTATGATCTTAACAAACAGGCTTACGACATACTACAGATCAACTTCAAAAAGAGTAATAAAATGAAAAGAATCTTATCGTTGTGACTGCATTGGCAATGAGAATACTTTCTGTTGGCGCTATTTCAGGTTCGGCTGCAGTTTCGTGATTCAATGATGGTAAATGTACACTCAAGATGGTTTTTGCTCAGCCATCATGAAGTAGGATGATTAATGCTCAGAAAAGTCTATCTCAGTCTTGCAGCAAAGGTTGTCAAGCAGAAAAAGCTCTCCACGCTTGCACGGATCAGCAGCCAGTTTATCCTCCTTCATGCTTCCAGGTTCATAGGAAAACCTCTTTGCGGACCTCTTTTCGGGATACTGATCGTCACATATCGATGCAACCATAAATGCATCTATTGCGACATGCCGGATGTGGCAAGGTCTTGCGCTGAACAGTCACGTCCTGAGTTTGACACGGCTGCTTTCTGCAGTGTCATAGACGAAATGGCACAGCTGGGGGTAAAGGCGATTGCATTGACAGGAGGTGAGCCACTGCTGAGGACCGATATCCTTGAGTTGATTTCCCATGCACGCAGAAAAGGGATCATGACCCATCTTAGTACCAACGGGGCACTGATTGGAGAGCTGGAGGCTAAAGGACTCATTGAGGCAGGCCTTGACTCCATAAGTGTCTCCATCGACGGAACAACGGCAGAGATTCACGGTCGCTCCCGAAAGAGTCAGGGGGCGCTGGAGCGGGCACAGGCTGCAATTAGGATGCTTGTAGAAGAGCGAAACAAGCAAGGTTCACCAGTTCGCATCAAAATCCTCACGGTGCTAAGCAAGAACAACATCGATGACATTGTCAACATCCTGTATTTTGCCAAAAGCGTTGGTGTTGACGGTGTCGAGTTGATGCCATATCAACCTATGCAGGCAGGGCATCCTGGCGATGACTTCATCTTTGATGCGGAATTTGTGGGGCGGGTGGACAAACTTGTGGAAAAGATCACCTGCGACCAAGAGTTGCGGTCCATAGTTGACAACTCAACAACTCACCTCAGACTTTTTAAGAGTTCATTTTCCGGGGAGCCATTCCCTTTCGCATGCCACGCCGGGAACGCTTCTATTGTTATAGACTGTTATGGGGACATTTCTCCTTGTCACCCTTGGGCAAACTGGCGTCATTTGCCAATGAACCTGGCGGGTCGACAGCTTGCAGAAATCTGGAAATCTACCGAATATAACAAAAGGCGTGCAATGACAAAGGAGTGCCGACGCTGCTACCTGAACTGTCAGGCGGAGCTTTCGATCATGCTGGAGATGATCAAAGGAGGCTGTATGGGGGTTAGGAACTGAAACCCTTTATCACACTGCAGCTCAGTAGTGCCCGTTTAAGCACTTGCGATTTGATTCAGGACCATCTCCTGAAATTACGCACAAGCATATTATATATCCAGTATTCAAAAAGGCAGGAGGCAATGCCGTAACGGTATCTAATCCGTGCAAACGGCCTGTAGAGACGACCGATCGCTCTGATCAGAAAGTGCTTGAATGAGCGGCCTGCCGCCAGACTGAAAAGCTTTTTGTCAAGGAAATATGAAGTAACATGCATCATGTTTACCATGTTTGCAAAATCGGTGGTGTACCACGGGAACTTGTAATCACCTTCTACTTCGACATCTATCCACCCCATTTGGGTTTCCGGCGGTTTGTAGCCGAATCTGAGGGAGGTTTCGTACAGTTCGGTGCCGGGCAACGGACGGTATTTATTTGGAGGGAAGATGAAGGCATTAGGGTTTTCTTTTATAATTTGCATTATCAATTTCTGTGTGGAGCGCAGGTCTTCTATTGTTTCGCTCGGGAAGCCGATCATCCAGTTGTAACCCGCCGTAATTTCAGGGTGCCTTGCCAGCTTTCGGTTGACCTCAAGAATATCGTCGACCGAAATGTTCTTCCGCATAAGGTCAAGCATCCGCTGGGAGCCGGATTCGGCGCCAATGTGCAGGATATTGGTACCGGCCCTGGCAAGCTTAACGAGATACGCATCATCCATTCGCAGGACCTCATCGATCCGGGCTCCCCTGAAGCCGAGTTTTACCTGCAGGCTGCGACGGTCAATCTCGTCGATGATCGCCTCCAGGTGATCCGGATTGACAAAGGAGTCGTCGTCTATGAAGTAGATGTAGCTTGCTCCGTATTCCCGGTGTACGTATTCGATATGGTCTGCAACATCCTGTGGGGATACCAGCTCGTACTTCCTGCCGAAATCTCTGTAAAGTGCAGGGGAAGAGCAGAAGGCGCAATTATATGGGCAACCCATGGAGCTGTAAATGGAGAAAATTCGCTCGCCGCTGTCGAACTGACCATAGCGAGGCATCTCTTTTTCGATGAGATGGTAGGGGATTTCCCGATAGTTGACCATCTCGAAGCTGTTTTCTGGTGGGACTGTCTCCACATTTCCGGTGTCGCTGTTTCTGAAAATCAGCCCTTTTATCGACTTCAAGGGCGGGGCTTCAGCGTCTCCCCTGAGATTTTTTGCCAGCAGAGCCAGCGGCATTGAGCCGTAGCCGCATATTGCATAATCTACGCTTTTTTCAGAAAGGATCTCTCCGCTGTTAAAGTTTGCATGAGGCCCCCCCCAGACAGTGGGGATATGCGGATAGTTCTGTTTTGACCAGCTGGTTATCTCCAGGGCGCTGCCGACCGGTGTACCGGTGATGACGCTTACGCCAAGCAGAACCGTATCCGGAGTTATTGTAGCTTTTAATTCTTCTCTCCACCCAGTTGGGTTCAGCCTGGTATCGACGATATCCACGGCAAATCCGGCGCTGATTGAACCAATTGCGGCATATAGCAGGCTCAGCGGTATGTGCCGGACATAGGAGCCGGACATCCCCATCTGAGGGTATGCGAGCAGAATTCTTTTCTTATTTTGCATTATTAGCCTTGCTGTAAAGTGTTAAACCAGTTGACCCGGTATACCCTGCTTCGCAGGTACTCGCAACATTCGATTTATGGTTTGCGGAAGACTGAGGTATAGGACATGACGGAAAGCAGAAAGATATGGCCGCTGGCAATAGTAACTGCCCTTGTCTGTATGATAGTTTACCTGAAAGCGCTCTCCTGTGACTTCCTTAATTTCGATGACCATGAATTTGTCCTTAATAACTCGTATCTCAAAAATTTCGACTGGAATCTGGTCGAATGGGCCTTCACTACGATCGCGCCGATAAGCGGATCGTGGATCCCCCTTTCCTGGCTCTCCTATGCCCTGGATCACCTGATATGGGGACTGAACCCTGTTGGATTCCATCTGACCAACATTCTTCTCCACTCCGTCAATGCCGGGCTTGTGGTCATGATCGCCGACCGCATCTTAAGGAACAGATTATCAGAGTTCGATCCGGCATTGGATCTGAAAATTCTCTACCCTGCTGCGCTGCTGCTGGCAGGGCTCCTCTTCGGAATTCATCCGCTACGTGTGGAGTCCGTGGTCTGGATTACGGAAAGGCGAGGTGTACTGAATGGGGTTTTTGCCCTTCTTTCGATCCTTTATTACCTGCACTTCGCCGAAGGGGTGGAATCAGGTGCAGACGGCCGGAAAACAAAGGTTCCTTACTTTCTTTCATTGTCTTTCCTTTTACTATCGTTTATGGCAAAGCCGATCAGCGTTGTAATCCCTGCACTCATGCTGGTGCTCGACTGGTACCCTTTGCAGAGGATACGAAGAGAAACCGTTACAAGGGTAATTTTTGAGAAGGTTCCGTTTTTCTTTTTCGCATTTACAATGACGGCTGTTTCAATCTACCTCGGAGGTCAAGACGGCGGACTCAAGACTGGAGCTGCCAGTCTGCCTTTCTGGCAGAAGGTGGTTCTTTCAGGTAATGCCATTTTCGAATACATACAGCTGACCATCTGGCCGGTCGGTATTCTGCCGCTCAGGATCATTGAGGACCCTATTCCCAGTGCCTATATCGTCAAAGGGTGTGCAGTCGCCATCCTGTTTATTGTGGTCTGCATCTTTTGTGAGCGTCGATGGATTGCAGCAACCAGCCTCTGCTTCATCCTCCCGATACTGCCTGTGCTCGCGTTCTTCCAGATGAATGACGTTGCATATGCAGCCCGTTACACATATCTCCCTTCAGTGGCTTTGAGCATTACAGGAGCTGTACTTCTGGTAAGAGTTTATCTGGCGATCAGGGATGGATACCAACGATATCTGGTCGCTGGTCTGGCGGTATCCCTGCTGCTTTTCTATGGTATCGTCACGCAGTTGCAGATCGGTATCTGGAAAGATTCGGGAACTTTCTGGTCGCGGGTTATAGAATATCAGCCTTACGCTAGGGCCTATTTCCTGCGGGGACTTTTTTTTGTGGATTCAGGCAAGTTCCAAGCTGCTATCAAAGATTACACCTCATGCCTGGATCTAGCCGCAAGAGAGCGTCTGCCGGCTGGCTACTTTGCAAATATCTACGGCTTCAGAGGAGAGGCCTTCGAAACGGCAGGCCAGTTTCAGGATGCAGTTGAAGATTTCAATTCCGCAATCAGGATAAATCCTCATCCGCTCTATTTCTATCATCGTGGTGAGGCTCTCAGAAGGCTCGGAAGGATCAGAGAGTCAGCCGAGGATTCCAGCAGGGCAGGCCGGGCCAAGGGGCAAATGGCTTGGATTGACCTATAACAATTAGCGTTTTCGACATCTGTTACATCTAGCACAATAATCTGGTATTCCGGCAGGCAGTGCCTGCAGCAAAGGAGAAGTTCGGAGTATTCTCCCCCCGCTATCCTTTCTTTTCGGGCAGCGTAATCCCGTATTTTTCAAGCCGGTAGATGAGCGTATGACGGGGAATCCGTAGAAAACGGGCTGCGGCTGCCTGATTCCAGGCGTTGCGTTCCAGTGCCTGCACAACTATCTCCCGCTCCAGCTGCTCAAGAGGGTACCCTTCGTCAGGCAGTTTAACGACAGCAATTCCGTGAACGCTGTCTCCCCGAAACTTTTCAGGAAGGTCATCGAGTGTAATTACATCACTGTTCCTCATAATGAGCAGCCGTTCGATGGTATTTTCAAGCTCCCGCACATTTCCCGGCCATGAGCACATGACCAGAGTGTGCAGGGCTTCCTTGTCAAAGGTAATCTTCTCACTGCCATGTTTGGAGCAGAAATATCTGATCAAAAGCGGAATATCCTTGCGACGCTCGCGCAGAGGCGGGAGGTGGATCGGTATGACCGACAAACGGTAATAGAGATCCTCGCGGAAAGCGCCTTCTGCAATCGCCTTGTCGATATCCAGGTTAGTTGCTGAAACCACCCGGACATCAAGTTTCCGGACCGTTGTTCCACCTACCGGCTCCACCTCTTTTTCCTGGAGCGCCCTGAGCAGCTTGGGCTGGAGCTCTATCGGCAGATCACCGACTTCATCGAGAAACAGGGTACCTCCTTCAGCCAGCTGAAACTTCCCAATCTTGTCCCTTATTGCGCCGGTGAAGGCACCCTTCATGTGGCCGAACAGCTCACTTTCCAGCAGGTCACGGGGGATTGCGGCGCAATTGATGGCAACGAATGGAGCATCCCGACGGGAGCTATTGGCATGGATGGAGCGTGCGACAAGCTCCTTGCCGGTCCCGGACTCGCCGGTTATAAGCACCGATGCCTCGGTGTCAGCAACCTTTCGGATCACCTCAAAGACCTTCTCCATCTCCTTGGATGATCCGACGATAGTGCGGAAATCAGCTTTATCCGACAACTCACTCTTCAGCCGTTTGTTTTCCTCAGCCAGCCCACTGAACTGTAACGCTTTGCTGACTGTCAGCTTGAGTGCATCCCTGTTAAAAGGTTTAGTGATGTAGTCATAGGCTCCGGCCTTCATGGCCTCCACGGCGACATCGATAGTCCCGAAGGCGGTTATGATGATTACCAGCGTTTCGGGAGAACGCTCCTTGATTGACTTGAGTACCATGAGCCCGTCCATGCCGGGCATGTTCATGTCGGTGATTACCAGGTTGGGCTGTAACTGCCCGAAAAAATACAACCCTTCCTCCCCTGAAGAAGCGGCCAATACCTCATACCCTTCTTCCTGGAGATTGTATTCCAACACCCGCCTTAAAGAGGCGTCATCATCAATGACAAGTATCTTCGGTTTCAAGGTGTTCCTCCGCTTGTTGGATCGTTTATCGGCAATCTGATAATGACGGTTGTGCCTTGCCCCGACTCGCTTTCCAACGTCAAAGTACCGCTGTGGCTTTCGATTATTTTCCTGGATATGGCCAACCCCAAACCGGTTCCATCATGTTTGGTGGTAAAGAAGGGCTCGAAAATCCTTTCCAATGTCGCTGCATCAATTCCCGGACCGGTATCGCGTAAACGGATCTCACAGATAGTTGCCTGATGCACCGTTGTGGAAATTATTACACCTTCGCCGGGCGGTGTGGCCTGTAAGGCGTTTATGATAATGTTTAAAAAGGCTTGGCGAAGTTTCTCACCATCGGCTTGAATTATAACCCGGAAAGGCGGTGGTTGCAGGATCAGCTTGACTTGCCGCTCCCTGGCATCGTTAGCAACCAGGGCCACAATCATTTCCAGTTCTTCCTGCACCGGGCAGGGACGCATATCAGCCGGTTGCGGACGTGCCATGTGGAGAAAATCCTCGACAACCCGGTTCAGACGTTCCGTTTCCTTGATCTGGATCTCGATGAACTCATGTTTGGGATCACCAGGCTTGTAGTCGTCTTTCAGGATCTCTGCCGTTCCACGGATAGAGCCGAGCGGGTTCCTGATTTCATGCGCCAGCACCGCCGCCATCTCTCCCAGGGTGGATAGCTTCTCGGCCCGGCGTAATTGTTCTTCGATGGAAATGATCCGTTCCGATTGGTGCTGCAGTTTCTGGTAGGATTCTTCCAGTCCTCGGGCAGTTTTTTGGAGCTCAACTGTTCGTTCTCGTTCACGTTGAGACAACAGGCCGGTCATGCCACCGACGATATTGTAAAGAATTATCTCCAGGTATTTTTCCATCTCCATGGTCACGTGCCCACCCCACTGGAAAAGCAGATGGGGGGCATAGGCGACACTGATAATGAGCGAGCAGAGCAATCCACCTCGCAAGCCATACCAAAGAGCGGCCAGGATGATCGGCAGATAGTAGAGCCTTTGAAAAATGGCATGGAGATACGGAAGATGGAGCGGGGTTAAATAGTGGAGAAGGCTGATGCCAATGACGAAGGATATTAAAATAACGGGTCGGACTATCGATGATTTTTCCATGAGATATTTAAATATTCCTTAGTAATGACAGCAAAACAACCAAGCTAATAATGTTCAGGCTTACAGCACAAGAATCATCATAGGCACCATCATGATCAGCATTAAACCGGTGCCCCACCATCCCCACTTGCCGCCGCCAAAGTGATGCGATAAAAAACCGTGACCCCCATGTTCCCCACCTGCGTCCACTATGGTTGCATTGACTTCGTAGCTGATAATCTCATCCGGCTTCTGATTATCAGCGATTTTAATAACCACCTTACTGGACTTTAGACTTTCGGTTCTTTGAAAAAATTTGCATCGGCATAAATAAATCGCTTGACACAGAGGCCCAATTTTATGGCCGCGCCTTAATCGCTATCTGATGTTTGAGAGCGATTAAGGCGCGGCCTCTAGAGGGAAATTCCTTTTCTCTCTGGAGGCCGCTATGAGCTACAAGGGATACGGCCATATCCCCAAAGCCCTGTTCGATGCTATCACATTTCTGGCTGGGGCTCTCCCAAAACGTTCGGTTCCAACTTTTCTGGAACTGCTTTTCGGTGCCATGCTTACTCAGACCGGGTTCGTGACCGATGCCATCCTGGCAGTTGATACCGTCAGACACTGGAACAGCTATTACAAGTGGCTCCACTTTGGTAAGTGGTCCCGGGTTGCCTTGGGACAGCAGACGGCTCGTCTTGCACTTCAGATGTTCCCACGCCGACGCTGGTTTCTCATGATTGACGATACGATTGTGTTCAGATCGTCAAAGAAGGCTCCCGGATCGGCTATTCATCACCAGCATGGGTGCAAGACCAATAGGCCAACATATGTCAGAGGGCAGTGCTGGGTGACTCTGGCTCTGACGCTTTCCAAGGGTTTCCGGTCACTGGGTATCCCCCTCATCTCTCGACTGGCAAGGCAGGGGGGCAATTCAGGAAAGCTTGTTGCCGCAAAAACCCTGCTGCGGGTTGTTGCTCCTTTGTTTGCCGCGTTCCAGACCATCCTGTTGATGGATAGCTGGTATATGCGCTGTACCCTGATCTCATATGCTCTGGACCATGGCCTGCAGGTAATAGGTCAGGTGCGCCGCGACACAGCGCTCTTTCATCTGCCTGAACGTACCGGCAAGCGGGGTCGCCCAAGAAAATACGGCGACAGAGTAACTGCCGAATGGATCGACTCCTTGCCTGAAGTAAGCATGGAGTGCTTTATATACAGCAAAACCCAGATGGTGTACTACCGCTCTGCTATTGTGCTGGCTCGCTTTCTAAACGGCAAAGCCGTGAGGATCGTCTGGAGCCAACTGGTAAACGATAATGGTACTCGTACCAAACCAAGCTTGATTCTCTCTACCGATGTATCGCTGTCTCCCGCCCGGATCATTCTCAACTACGGGCGCAGATGGTCAGTTGAGGATCTGTTCAACCAACTCAAGAATCGCTGGGGCTGGAAGGAAACCTGGCAGCAGTCACGACAGGTACTTCATCGTTGGGTGCAGATACTGTCGTTAAGCTATGCCATCCCCCAGTTGCTGGTGCTGCTTGATGATCCAAAGGTGAAACGCTTGGCGTCCGTTGCTCCGTGGCGGGAGAAACAACCCGTAACCGCCGGGAGAGTGCGCCAGGGGCTGCAAAGGATTTTTGGCCATACCAACATTCGGGGCATGTGGCACCCGAAGTCCGGTAAATTCGGGCCGCGAAAATGGTCTATTGAGGATGATTATCATCCCAAAAGAGACAATGCCGCGTAGATTCAGGTCTGTTTGACAATCAAAGAGCTGCTTCATGACCCGTTTCGGTGGCGGGAAAGAAAGAGCTACGCTCTAAAGTTCAGTAACCACCTTATAGTCTCCGGCTTTATCGAACTTCCAGGAATCGACATATTCAGTATCAAGAACATCAACCGGGCGTTTAATGATCGGCTGATCGGCATTTTGTTCATAGACTTCAAGCGTTACATCTCTATCAGTAAGGTTTGCTCCGGCCTTGCTCAAACTGAGCGAAAGTTGAATCTTGGATTGTGTTTCGAGCTTTTCAGGTGACAGCTTTATGGTTGCCTTGAGCCCTTGCTGGGTAAAGCTCTGTTCAAGTGCAAAGGCGTAGCCTGGAAGAGCAATCAGCATGAGAAGCAGGATCAGTTTTTTCATGGATATTCTCCTAACTGTATTTTCTTATGTGAATTTTTCTTGACCGTGGCAATCAGATTTTCTACAGAGGTCTTGATGGTTTCACTCAAAATTGCTCTTTCCTTTCTTAATGAAGAAACAGTTCAGTAATTTCCTGGCAGAAGGTTCATCCGCCTTGTCCAGCAGTTGTAACTCTGTTGATGGTTCTAAGAATAGAGTTCACAGATTCATCCATTTTTTGCTCAAGCGTGTATCGCTGGTCATTGTTGTTAACTAGTTGCAGCGTTGTAGTTTCTTCAGTTTCCGCCGTTTCTATAACAGGACGGCCACTCGGTAACTTCTCGAAGTGCACATGCGGGCCGGTTGATCTCCCGGTATTTCCGGAAAAAGCCACGACCGTACCGGAGTTCACCAGCTCATCGGGCTGAACACGGAGCAATGCGTTGTGTCCGTAGAGGGTGCGATCTCCGTTGGCATGCTCAACGATGACCGTAGAGCCATAGCCACTGCGATCCCCAGCAAATACAACCCGTCCTTTGCGGACGGAGCGAACCGGGGTTCCGACCGGTACGGCTATATCGATTCCGCGGTGAAAGACAAGTTTTCCACTGCCGAACGGATCAACCCGCAATCCCACGCCGGAGGTTATTACCCCGTTCTCAACCGGCAATTCGCTGTCTGCCAAGACCGCAGCCGGCAGATATAAGAGAACGATCATCACGAAGAGAAATAACTTCATTTTAGTCGAAGCGGCTACTGGTCTTCGAACAGTGTCGTGCTCAGATACCGTTCACCGGTATCCGGCAGCACCACAACAATCATCTTCCCCTTGTTTTCCGGTCGTCTGGCAATCTCCAGGGCCGCAAAGGCGGCAGCGCCTGAAGAGATTCCCACCAACAGACCCTCTTCACGGGCGAGACGACGGGCGGTTATCAATGCTTCATCGTTTTTTACCTTGAAAATCTCGTCGATCACCTCACGGTTCAGAACATCGGGAACGAATCCGGCACCGATTCCTTGAATCTTATGAGGGGCAGCCTGTCCGCCCGAAAGTACCGGAGAATCAAAAGGCTCAACAGCAATGACCTGCATGCCGGCCTTGCGTTTCTTGAGCACTTCGCCAACGCCGGTTATGGTCCCGCCAGTGCCGACTCCAGACACAAAGATGTCAATCCTTCCATCCGTGTCCTCCCAAATCTCTTCGGCAGTGGTGAATCGGTGGATCTGGGGATTTGCCGGATTTTTGAACTGTTGGGGAACAAATGAGTTTGGGATCTCGGCAGCCAGTTCATCGGCCTTTTTTATTGCCCCCTTCATCCCCTCAGCGCCCGGTGTCAGCACCAGCTCTGCGCCGTACGCTTTGAGCAGATTTCTACGTTCGATGCTCATGGTGTCTGGCATAGTGAGAATCAGCCGATATCCCCGAGCGGCGCAGACAAAAGCCAGGGCAATGCCGGTGTTGCCACTGGTCGGTTCAATGATGACAGTATCCTTCTTAATTTGCCCACTCTCTTCTGCCGCCAAGATCATCGAAAAACCTATCCGGTCCTTGACGCTGCCACCGGGGTTGAAAGATTCCAGCTTGGCGATAACGTCTGCCTCCAGGCCAGCGGTGAGACGAGAGAGCCTAAGCAAGGGGGTTTTGCCGATTAGATCAGTTAAGTTGTCGTAAATGTTTGACATGTTTTCTCCTATCACGTGGGAATATTGCGGTGCTTATTTTGAGCCGATCGACAAGACCTTCATCTGCATGTCCATTCCAGCTTTCATGGCGGTCACGTTTGCTTCATATGCCCTGGTAGTTGCCATCATATCGGCCATCTCCTCAACCACGTTCACGTTCGGATAGGCCACATACCCCTTGGCATCGGCATCTGGGAGTGAAGGAACGTACTGGAGACGTAGAGGCGACTGGTCCTCGAAAAGAGCAACGACTTCGATTCCTCCATTCATCTTGGCATTGGCTTCATTCAACATAGTCGAAAAGACCGCATCCTTGCGCCGATACGGTCCACCTTCGGCAGTCCTGGTGGAGTTTGCGTTGACGAAATGAGGTTTATGCGGGTTCGCTCCGCCGTCAAGACAAAGGCGCTTTTTTCCATAGCATCCATCGAATGCCTCTAAATTTAGTCAGGGTAGCAACTTATTCCAGCAGAAACGTTTTGCCAGTTTCTTTAGTCAAGATGCCCAAAAGCATGTCATCAAGACTGTACGGTTTTCGGTGTATCCCTGATATTTCCGACACCTTGGGATCCAGCGCCAGATTCAAGAGCTGTTCAGAAGTACTTCCGGTAAAAAGTACGATATTTAGAATTGGATTCAGTTCACGCGCCTTTTGGATGAACTTCAACCCATCAACTCCTGGCATGGCAACATTAGTGATCATCGTTTTGTATTCACGTGTCTTCAATTGATCAAACGCGTCCATCGTACTCGCGGCGTAATCTACCTTGGCCTTGAAGTGACTGAACATCCTTGCAATCACATCGAAGATTGCTCTGTCGTCATCGACCACCAGCACGCCAAGCTCTTTCAATCCTTTCACCCCCCCTCCCCCCGGCATTTATCAAGCTTGCCCTACCACCATCCCATCCTTCAGAGTGATTGTTCGGTCGGAGTAGGCACCGTTCTCCGGATTGTGCGTTACCATTACGACAGTCTGACCAGCTTTATTCAAATCCCGAAAGAGGGTCATGACCTCTTCACTGGTCTTGGAATCCAGATTCCCGGTAGGCTCATCCGCCAGAAGTATGTGCGGGTTGTTGACTATGGCACGCGCAATCGCAACCCGCTCCTGTTCGCCGCCGGAGAGCTGATTGGGGAGCCGGTCCAGCTTGCTGCCGAGACCGACCCTTTCTAGGGCTCCGCGAGCGGCTGACCTTTTTTCCGGCGAGCTTGATTTGACAATGGCCAGCGGCAGCATGACATTCTCTATGGCGGTCAGATAAGGGATCAAATGGAACGACTGGAAGACAAACCCCAGATTCTGAGCCCTGAAGTCGGCCAGCTTTTCACCGGGTAGTTGGTACAGTTTAACTCCGGCCATCTCGACCTCACCCGACGTGGGATGGTTCATCCCCCCCAGCACCGACAGCAAGGTACTCTTGCCGGAACCGGACTGCCCCATGATGGTGATGAATTCCCCGGCCTCAATGCTTATGTCCACACCGCGTAGCGCTTCGACAACGTCGTCACCGCTGGTGTACTGTTTCTTTATGTTGTTAATCTCGATGAGTGCCATTGTGTCCTCGCCTTAAAGTGCCCGCAGGGCTTCGGTCGGGTCCATCTTGCTTGCATGCAGCGCCGGGTAGAGGCTCGCCAGGAGCCCCAGCGTCAAAGCCAAGCCGATTGAACCAAAGGCTACGGTTGTATCCCAGACCAAGTGGGCATTCTTGCTCTCCGCCATGAACGGCAGGGCCAGCTTTGCCCCACCCATGCCGACGGCATAGCCCAGGAAGCCGGCCAGCAGGCTGACCAGAGCCGCTTCAAACAGGATAATCCGCATGATGTGGCTCTTCCTGAAGCCGATTGCCCGAAAAACACCGATCTCGGTAGTCCGCTCGTTGACACTCCCCATCATGGTAACGAAGACGATCAGGGAACCTATGAAGACAACCACCCCGGCCATGGCATAGGAGAAGCGCTTGAACTGGTCCAGAGCCTTGAGACGTCCTTCCACAACCTGCTGGATGGCCGACACCTTGGCATCCGGTATTTTCTCGGCAATTTGGGTGACCATATCGCCAATAGGGCAACCAGAACAGAGAGCCGCCACCTCCGCGAGGGTGATTTTACCCTCCTTGCCGAGCAGTTTCTGAGCCTTGGGCAAGCTGGCGAAGACCAGCGAATCATCCTGTGACCCAGTCTGATCGAGAATTCCGGCCACTTTAAAGGTCTCGTTCTTTATCGTGATACTGTCACCGGGACCGGCATTGAGCACCTTTGATGCATCGCTGCCGAGTAATACCTCGTTGTCGCCTTTGGGGGCATCACCAAAGATCTTCCACCACTGTTTCATCTTCAATTCACTGTCAAAGTTAACCCCCACCAAAAGTACGTCGTGGGTTCCGACCTTGATGCCACCCAGCACTTTAGGCGCAATGGCCGAGATGTTCTTGTTGTTCTTGATGGTCATGATATTGGCGAGATCCTCTTCACGTATCTCACGTTGATCGAAAGTTACTCCACCAAGACTGATGCCACCGTAGTTCATGGACAGGCCGTTACTCTGGGGGGTGATCAGGATATTTGCGCCGAACTCGTCCATCTTGCGTTCGATGTCGCTGGACATGGAACGGGTCAGGGTGACCAGGGTAACAATGGTGGCAATCCCCACGGTCAGGCCAATGGTCAGAAAGGCCATCTTGGCTTTACGGCGCTTCAGGTTGTTTATGGAGATAGTGTGCAGTTTCATGGTTTTGATCCCGCTCTTTTAGAAATATTTGGCGCCAGCTTGAATATCAGAAGCTTTGATAACAATATTGCTGCCGTCCATTTGAAGGGGAAGGTAGCCTGGGTTGCAGCCGCCGGTTGCATTGGGGCCAAGGCGATTGATGGCAAACTTCTGGTTACAGTTTTTGCAATTCATCTTGTCACCTTGCTGCTCGTATCCCTTTCTCGACTTGAAGCAGGAGTCGCAGGCATCGAAAGCGATTTTGTAACTGCCATCAACTGCCTTCACCGCAAAAAAGGTGATTTCCTTGCCGCTGTTCTCAAATTTGTAGAAATGTGCCTTGCCGTCAGCCAGTTTTGCAACCGGCACTGTGATTATGCCGTTGATTGCCTTCACCTTCTCGTACTTGCCCAGCGAGAAGGCAAATACACTGACTGCTCCTATCAACAGTGCCACAGTAATAAGACCTGCCCATACAACCTGCTTCGTGCGATTCGTTGCCATTCCAATCTCCTTATGCTCAGTTTTGTTTATTAGAGCCACAACCGCCTTTGGTGCCACAACCGCCGCAACCACCCGAAGACGAGGGTTTCTTGCCAATATCTCTGCCGGTTATCTGCTTGAACTGTTCCGGTGTCAGTACGACATGTACATTACTGCCAAAACCGGCTCCGCTGACCTTCTCAGCCAGAACCTCCGGCTTGACCGCCGTTGTGTCATAACCCACGACCACCCAGCCACCCTCTACGTCCACCTCGGTAACCGCAACACCTTTCATTGATTCAAGTGCTTGTGTGATTTTGCTTGAGCAACTGCCACAAGTCATGCCGGTTGTTTTCAAAACGGCAACTGAATCAGCAGTTGCGCCGATTCTTACCCGAAAAGCAAGAACCACCAATACAGTAATGGCCGTAATGACAAGCAGCGATGTGGTTATTCTTTTTGCGGTCATGATATGCCTCCAATCATTTCCCTTGGGCAAGTGCCCATGTTGGTGCGTTCCCTTGCCAGTTCCGCATTCCATACAGGTTGATGGCGACCCCGGCAACTTGCAGGGCCAGCCAGCCTGTGCGGCCGAAATAAAAAGCCACCATCCCCAGCAGTAACGCCGACAGCGTCCAGAACATGAACGAGCAGCGACGACCGTGAGCGTTTAGTAGCGAACCAGTCAGAGAACTTGCAACCCCGGCCCATTCGATGATGTTTATAGCAGTATTGTTGTTAATCAAGAACATGGGCCGAATCCTAACGATGATAGTAATGTCAGTTACAAGTTACAAGTGCCGTGCCAAGCCCACAACACTGCATAACTATATGATATTATTATGCTGGTCTTGTAGGAGTAGGTATATTTGATTCGACTTTTGTGAAGAATATTCAAAACCGGTGAGGAATATTCTCCATATTAAGAGCAGGTATTACACCAAATGGTATTTGATTTACCGATAGAGTCCATTCTTGATATCGATATTAACCGTTTGACCTTCGGCAACCGATAAGTTATTTTTTCGCACTTGTGACGACCATCTGCTATCGAGGTACTGCCATGCGTTTGTTAAACTTACTTACCGTTATCTGCCTGTTTCTTCTGTTGATGGCCAGCCCGGCACTCTCGGCTCCGGTGAATAATCATTCAGGGACAATCACCATGACTATTGACCTGTCAGCTCACGACTCGACAAGTGAGACAGAACTCTGGCTGCCTTATCCGGTATCGGACAGTGATCAGAACATCACCGATGTGAAGGTTTCCGGGGATTTTGCAACTTCAGCAGTCTATACCGACAAAACTTACAGCACCCCAATGTTGTATGCCCGCTGGGACAAAGACATAGTAAGCCGCAAGCTGACTTTCTCTTTCCAGGCAAAGCGCAGCGAAGTTATCCGACGGGATTTTCCGGCCAAGGAGGCAGCTTGGGACCCGGCTGATTATGCCCTTTACCTGCAGGCGACGAAACTCAGTCCGATTGATGGCGAGGTTGGGAAGTTGGCGGCAAAGATAACTGCTGGCAAGAAAACGGTTCTGGAGAAGGCCAAGGCTGTTTATGATTGGACCTGCGAGAATACCTATCGCGACCCCAAAACTCGCGGCTGTGGTTCAGGTGATGTATGTACGCTGTTGGCAAACCCCGGCGGAAAATGTGCCGATATCCATTCGGTCTTCGTTGCACTGGCCAGGGCAACAGGTGTGCCGGCACGGGAGATATTCGGCATACGCATGGGGAAAAAGGACCGTGAGGATGTAACGACCTGGCAGCACTGCTGGGCGGAGTTCTACCTGCCGGGTTATGGCTGGGTGCCGGTAGACGCTGCTGATGTGCGCAAGGCAATACTGACGGAGAACCTGAAGTTGGAAGATGCCAAGATAGCTGAATACCGGGCCTACTTCTGGGGCGGCATTGGCCCGTACCGCGTAAAACTCTCAGTCGGTCGCGATCTGACTCTGAACCCTCAGCAGCCAGGCGGACCAGTCAACTATCTGATGTATCCGTTCGCTCAGGTGGGTGGCAAGATTATTGACTGGCTTGATCCGGCCACGTTCAAATACAGTATAATCTACACGGCAAAATGAATCTTGATCATAAACTCTGATCCTGGTAGCGCCTGGAAATTTCCTGTAATTGTTCAGGGGGGATCGCCAGGAATGTGTCCACTACTACCGGATCGAAGTGGCTGCCACTTTGACCTTTGATCTCTGCCGCCGCCTCATCATACTTCATGGGAGATCGGTAGGGTCGCTCAGACGTCAACGCATCATAGACATCTGCCACCATAAACATTCTCGCCCCGAACGGGATACTCTTTCCTTTTAGTCCACGCGGATAACCACCGCCATCAAACTGTTCGTGGTGCGAATAAACTATCTCCGCAGCATCCTTCAAAAAACCAATCCGCTTTACAATGCGATATCCTGCCTCCGGATGCTTGCGCATTTCGTCCCATTCCTGATCCGTCAATTTGCCCGGCTTAAGTAATATCTGATCCGGGACGGCTATCTTTCCAACGTCATGCAGTAGTGCGCCGAAACCAATCTCCCGTTTCACCTTTTCATCGACTCCAAGCTTGGTGGCGATTAATTCGGTATACTCCCGTACCCGTTGTGAATGCAGACGGGTATTGTGTTCGCGAAGATCCAGTGCCGAAACCAAGCCAAGCAGGGTCTCCTCATTGGCATGTGCAAGATCCAGAAGAAGCGACCGTTGCCGGTCGAACAACCAACCAGGTATAACGCCCGCTATCCAGAATCCTACCAACTCTCCCATCTGGTTTGCCTGCTCCATATAGTTGCCCGGCCAATCCAGAAAGGCATGCAGGATAAAAAGAACACTGACTCCCAATGCCGTTATACACGCACCCCTGAGCCCGAACCAAGCCGCAGCCATGACCGGCGGCAGGAAGTAGAGCTTCCTGAGAATGATGTGCAGCTTGTGATATGAATGGGGCTCTGTAGGCGTCAGGTAATGCATTATGGCGATTATTCCAATAACACTCACCAGAAAAATGATCTTGCTTCGAGATCCGTTTTGTTTACACACCAGTATCTCCCTTGCTCAATCCACTGTTGTTTTTGTTTTAGCGTAGTACATCATTCCGCGCTTGAAGGGAACTGCAGAAAATTCTCCGATTACGGAGTGGCATTGTAGCATATTCATTACCAAGACAATCAACCTTGCCAACATTAAAACCTGCATTGTTGCGCATATTCAATATGTTACCATACTCATACAAACATGGCATGCAAGTTGATAAGTATAAACATAACAAACAGGTTTTCGCTCCTACAAATCAACTCAAAGGAGAGTAAAGAAAATGAAAAAGAACATGATCATCGGGTTGGCATTTGCAATGGGAATTCTTTCAGTTGGCGCTGTTTCAGCTTCGGCATCAGACTCGTGCTGCAGCGATGGCAAATGTACAAACAAGCAGATCGTCCAGCAGTTTACTCAAGAATCCGTTGCGTTGTCCAGCGCATTAAAGGCAAAAGACATTGAACTGCGTGGACTTTACAGCTATGAGGGAATTGATCTTCGCAAAGTCGATGAGCTTGAGGCTGAACTCAAAGAACTGAAAAATAAAATCAAGGTTGTCGCAGAAAAATACGGCATTCCATCTTGTTGCCTCAGTTAGTGGCTATGCTTTTGATAACCGGGAGAATAATCCCTCCCGGTTCTTGCCTGGAGGCTACTTTCATGAAAACAATTGTCCGTGATCCAGTATGTGGCGAACTGCTTGCCTGGGAAAAAGCGGCTACGGTACTCAGTTACCATGGAGTGCTGCATTATTTCTGCAGCGTCAGTTGTAGTAAACGATTCCGTCATGCTCCAATTCAATTCACTCTGTCCAGCCAAGTGTTATCGGGCGTACCCTAGAAAACCCTCCTTGCAGGGGCACGTCATTATTTTATAATTCAAACGCAAAGGAGCCTCAATGAAAGTTGCACTTTTATTTCTCCTGTTCATATCTCTGATAGTTTTTTCCGGCTGTGCAGTCATCGATTTCCTTGATGGCAAGCACTACAACCATAACTCAAACTATGACCGCCCCCAGTACAGTACTGGCAATGGTAGCGGCGGGGGTCATTCCCATTAACCAGTTAAAGGAGTATCCCCCATGAATGTGAACAAACTCAATTTTATCGGACCAATGCTCTTTTTGAAATTCAGCATTCTTATGCTAATAATTATCTCACTCACGATTGTTAAACCCGCAGCCATAGCAGCACACAAGAGTACGCAGAAAATCTGTTCCTTCATCATGAGTGCTGATGATTGCGCTAAACATTGCTGAATTTATTTTTTGGCCGGAAAGGAGGCTCATGAAAGTTGAAGGGAAGGGCCATCATACTGCACGACAATAGTAACTAATTTCATCGAAAAGGAGACAAAATGAAAAGGCTAACCGTGTTTTTTACTGCTGCAATCCTTTCAATGATCGTAGCCATGCCACTTGCCGTGCACGCCGGCGAGAAAAAGGCAAAAAGCGAAGTGGTCATGAAGATGAGCAACAAGGTGCATCTCTTTCACAGTGGCAAAGTTGATGCACAGAAAGAAATCGCTATCGGTGATGTGTTACCTGTGTTTCGAGTCTTTGGTAAAAACAACCAGCAGAAAGAAGTGGGCCAGGTAAAGGTACTGTCCTTTATTGGTGAGCACTATTTCGAGGCTGAAATCATTAAAGGCGAGATCAAGGTTGGTGACATCGCCAAGAAAGATGCAACTTCGTTACTTGTACAACCGGCCAAGTAAGTTTTCAATGAAACCGGGCCAACGTCGTCCCGGTTTTTCTCTTTAACATTACCCCATCTGTCGACCAGATAGAATCAGAGTCATCACCAATTCTTCAAGGGTTACCTCTCGAACCTGCCCCCCCTATAGATTATATACATGGGGGGAATCATGCGTTTTGCCATCCTGATACTGCTGCTGGAGCTTTGTACCGTTTCGAGTGAATCGGCATTTGCCTTCTGTTACGAAGAAGCCGGCAGCAGATATGGGATCTCGTCTCACCTCCTCTATGCGATCTCCAAGGGAGAGAGCAGCTTTAACCCGATTGCAATCAACCAAAACACCAACGGCAGTTACGACTTCGGGCTCATGCAGATCAATTCCTCATGGGAGCCGACGCTACGCAAACTTGGTATTCCCTGGGGCATCCTCGCCGATCCCTGCACCAATGTCATGGTTGGTGCCTGGGTACTTTCCCAGTGCATGCATGACTATGGTTATACGTGGTCAGCAGTCGGGTGTTACAACTCCCGTACTCCGTCCAAGCGTGATCGGTACGCTGCCAGAATTGCCCGCATCGTTACCAGTGAACAATCGCGTCAACTCAACACGCAGACCTATGATCAAGTTGCCGTTATCTCCAGCTCCATGAAGATGACACCCTGGGAAGAGGCTTTTGGCATTGCTTCACGTTGATCTTCTGGACAGGAGTGAACTGCCGGAGAGTGAAGCCCTTGATGCAATAGAGGTTGCGACTGCCCGGGTTCTTACCAGTGCCCTCCGTACAAATGTAAGCGTCAGAGTCATTGAACAAAAATTGGAGATTACCGCCTACCCGGTATCAGATGATCCTGTTCAAATAACTCTGGAGACCATTAACCGTAAGCTACAGAGACATCTTCTGCATCAGGTCGAACTTGAACTGCAAAAGCGCAGAACTTTTATCGAGGCAGAGCGGTTGAAGGCGTTGAGAGGCAACTCTGCCCCCGGTGAAATCTTACGGATAGCCAAAGATGGTGCACTGTTCATCTCTCTGGAGATTGCAGATTGCTACCGACGGCTGATTATTGCCGGTGTCTGCCCGCTACGCTGCCAACCGCGTCACGAACAGGGACTCTACATAATCGGCAACGTAAAGGAGTTTTACATCACGAGCGTAGTTCCGGTCATGATCAACAGCAGATCAAGCAGGGTCCGCATTCTGCTCAGTCGCACTTCAAGGGAACTGCCACGCCTCCTGTTGCAGGAACGCAGTCGCTTATCAGGGATTCAATGTCTACAGCGTATTCCGGGGGGCTACTGCGACATCGTGACACCAAAACGTATTCCTAAAGATGTGATCAACTCCGTAGGAAAGGAGTTGGGAGAGCACCTGCATGTTTCGATTCTCAAAACGCATCATTAAACCGTCTGATCCGATGACCAGTCTGGGAACAGGTGTCAATCTGGGACACCGAACCAGAATCGTCCCCATAGCCATTCCTGACTCCTATCGGAAACGGCATACATTCGTGTTCGGCACCACCGGCGTCGGCAAGACCCGCCTCTGCGAGAACTTGATCGAACAGGACATCAAAAAGGGGTACTCGGTTGTATATTTCGATCCCAAGGGGGATCAGCAGATCTTCACCAAGATCTATGAAGTTGCTCGAAATGCGAAACGCCTCGACGAACTGATGCTCGTTACACCCATCTTTCCGGAATACTCAGCAGTTGTCGATCCGATGGCTTATTACTTCATGCCCGACGAACTGGTAGGGCATATCATTTCCGGCATCCTCGGAGGCAGGGAACCGTTCTACCGCAACATTGCCAAGGAGATCACCACCGCCGTCATTTCCGCCTATATCATCCTGGCCAGAAAGCATGGGAACCTGCCGATCATGAACATCGACACCATCCGTCAGCACATACGGAGGGAATCCCTCGATGCAACCATGAAATCGCTCCGCAGCATCGGCACTGCCGAGGCGGAACTGACAGCCGGCATGCTGGAGGATATTCTCAAGTCTCCCATGGAGTACTACGCCAAAGTTTCCTCTACGCTGCGCACCGCCCTGATGGAACTCTCAGCCGGAAATATCGGCAAGATCATCGGCCAGGCAGACTCGAATCGATTCATCAAAAACCTGGAAGCCGGTAAAGGGGTGATCCTGGTAGTCCATACCGGCGCCATGATTACACGGGAAGCATCCGCTACTCTTGGCAAGGTGCTCCTTTCCATGATCCAGTCCTTTGTGGGACGGGTCTATCTCTCCAACCGGCAGAAAGTCGATCCGCCGTTGTCGATCTTCATCGACGAAGCACAGAGCCTGCTCTATCAAGGGGTGGAAGAACTATTTGCCAAGGCTGGATCAGCCGACGTCATGGTGACCGCCTTTGCCCAATCGGTTAACCAGATCTACGCGGTCATTGGTGAAGAGTTCGGGAAGAGCATCCTCGACAACACCAATACGAAGATCTTCATGCGCTGCTCCGATGCTGAGACCAGCGATTACGTAGTAAAGCATTTCGGGGTGCAGAACGTACTGACCGGGATTTTCGGATCAAACCAGGTCACGACCAGGGAGGTCGAACAGGACATCCTCCGGGTGCAGGACGTATTGAGCCTGCAACCACGCGAGTTTTACATGATGACCTATTCTGGGCGCTTCAAGGGGAGCACTCTTGATGCCCGCGATCCCAAAATGAAGATCATCTTCCCCTCTGCGCCTGCAGTAATTACCTCGATGATGTCTCCGTTCCAGTCGGACGAGGCAAACACACCATGAAGATGATTCTGTTCAGCATATCTGCCGCTGTCGGAATCGGCTTTGCCTACTATGGCTCCAGGAAATGGGTTCATCCCGAAGTTCCGATAGTAGAGAGCGTAGAGCCAACAGAGGTGTCGAGTCTGGCCGAGTTGAGTCATCTCTGGATAGATGATGAAGTCGAAATCAAGGATGCCTCGTATCTCTGGCGAGAACGAGCCGCTAAAAAGAGTTCTCAACTTTCACGCCCCGTATTCAGGCATGAGGAGATTGATCAGTTTTTCACCGAGATGATCGAACAAAGGCCTTCCGTACATGGGTTACGGAGATCCCTGATCATCAAGATTCTCACCTTGCTCGATGAAGAGGGGGACTGCCCGTCTGTTGTCAGGGTACACAAGGATGAAGCTGAACGCATATACTCGGATGACTCCTATGCCCTGCTGGAGACTGTTCCGCTTTACCGCCACACACTGACGGTTGCCCGCAATTTCATCGCCAAAGCCGATCAGGAAGCCCTGTTGGCAGATATGATCATTATTGCCCTTGCCCATGACATCGGCAAGATACCTTCCTACCACGACAGCATGTACAGCAGCGGCGATCATCCGATCATCGCAGGGCTTATCCTGAAAAGCTTGCCGGAATACATGGCCCTGCCCAATTGGAACGACATCAACCGGGCCATCACCGGGCATCACCTGCTCAAAAGCGACAATATCCTGACCGACGGACTAAAGCTGAGCGACCATGAAGCACGCCAAACCGAACTGTCCGCACTCTATGCCGAGGTGCGTGAGCGCAGAAAACAAGAAGCTGAAAAAGGTGTGGAACAACCGACTGATGGTCAAGTCCTGGTGCAAAAACCAACCACTGCAAAAACACAACTACCTACTGAAGAGCGGGAACATCCTCTGGGAAGCCTCGAATCCCGGGAGAAGTTCTATCCCACCAAGCAGGACATTCCCGAATGGTTTGACGCCGATGCCATTCTTGCTGCGATAAAAAAACGGATCAACGTAGTGGAATCGACCGCCAAGGGAGAGCAGTGGTCGGCAGTCTCCACCAGTCAGGGGCTGGTATATGTCAACCCAGAAGGGCTCTGGGCCAATATCAAGGAAGTGAGTAATTTCGACCCGAAGGTGCTCGCGTCTGAGGGTTTCGAATCTGAGAAACGTAACCTGCTGTTCACCGTCGTATCCGAACTGTCCAGAACCAGGGATGCCATTGCCACCCAGTACGTTGCGGACAGATATTACACGACACAGGTATCAATCATCACCGGAGGCGGCAAGCGGCTTCCCTACCTGCTCATCCCCTTCACGGCGGAAGCTTTTGGTGAGTTGCCCTCGACGCTCGAAGAATTAAAAACATCGCAACTGAAACGGATGGTCAAAGAGATCAAGTTAAAGCAGACCGAGGTGGAAAAATGCGTAGGTCGCTGATGGTAGCAGCCATTCTATCTGTAACCGCTACAGCCAGTGCCGGATACTACAACGACTCGGCCAAGGGCTGGTGGTGGTACCAGAAGGAACCGGAGAAGCCTGCCGGGAAGCCGGAAAAGAAAAAGAAAACGCCGAACAGTGTGCCGTCCTTCAAGGATTACACCTATGAGCAGATCTGGGGGATGCATCCGGATCAGTTCCAGGAGTTTGCCGAGGCACTCAAGAAGAAGGCTGTCCAGAAGCCCAGTGAAGAGAATGTTAAGGATTATTTCGAGGTGCAGGAGATCGCCCGCAAGAAGGCGCTGGCCTTCTCCAATGTGGCTCAGTTCGTCTGGCAGAAATATCCGGAGTTGACCACCAAGAAGGACTACCCGATCACCACACCAGGCAACCTGTCCAGGATAGCCCAGATCAACGAGGAGCGTCAGCGTACCCTGCGGGACAACCGGGAAGACTTTGCCCTGATCTATTTCCAGCGGCCTGATTGCAGTTACTGCGATGAGCAATCGCGAATCCTTGACTGGTTCACAAACGAGACAGGCTGGACCGTAAAAAGAGTCAACACCCCCGAGAATCCTGGGTTCGCAGCAAAGTTCAACGTGGAGATTACCCCAACCCTGGTCCTGATCCAAAAGGGGAACCAGGATTACCTGCCGGTCTCGGCGGGAGTTATCTCCGCAGAAGAAATCGAGGACAAGGCATACCGGGCCGTCCGTCTCCTGAAGGGTGATATCTCCCCTGAAGAGTATTCGCTCTACGAATTCCAGAAGGGAGGCAGCTTCGACGTGAAGAAGCGCCGTCTCCAGGAAAAGAAACAGCCATGAGGTTGCCAGTCCCACAGCAACAGAGAGAAGAGGTGTCAGTGTGAAACGAACCGTAGTTACCAGAACCACCGCAGCATGTCTGGCGGCATCCATTGCCTTGAACCCGGTTCTTTCATGGTCCGGCTGGGTCGATGACTGGGTGCAACAGAAAAGCTCCACCTCACCCAGCTACTATGAAGGGTCGAAGCGGGGCTACTACACCGGGGGCAGCTTTTCGGCACGGTGGGCAAACACCGACGATCATCTGTTCACGGCATCGTTGCCAAAACTGAAATCAGGTTGCGGCGGCATCGACATGTTTCTCGGCGGTTTCTCGTTTCTGAACGTCGATTACCTTGTTCAGAAGCTCCAGAACATCCTGTCAGCGGCTCCGGCGGCTGCCTTCGACATCGCCCTAAAAACCCTGGCCCCCCAGGTTGCTGACACCATCAAATCTCTGGAAGCCATTACGGACCGTTTAAACTCGCTGCAGTTGAATGACTGCAAAGCGGCTAAGGCGCTTGTGGCAACTGCATCCAGCCCGTTTTCATCGGTCATGTCTGACAGCCTGAAAGCAGAAATGAAGACAGCCCAGACTGACTTCATGGTGTCGAGCGGTGCCAAGGATCTCTATCAGGACGTCAGCAAGCTGTTCGAGACCGAGCAGAAGGCCAACGCCGGTAACAAACCTGGTGTTCCCGGCACTACCCAGACTTCAGCCACCAGTGCCACTGCCGGTTGTCCGGCAGAGATCCTTCAAGTCTTTGGTGACGGCTCAGTGCTGGAAAACCTGGCAGGCAAAAAAGGGATGAGCAGCGAGTATGTCAAGCTGGTACGCGGTTTCATCGGCGATGTGGGTATACAGAATCCTGCTGCAACCGGCACCACCTATCAGGCCCGGTATATCCCTCCGTGCGACAAGAACAACAGCTTCGATTCCTTCATCAGCGGCACTGCTCAGGGACGTGATACCGCCGGGACCTGCGCCGACATCACCGACGCCAACAAGAACCTGATGGTTTTTGTGGCCGGCAGGATGCAGTCCATTGCTGGAAAGATCAAATCAAAAACGGCACTTGCCGCTGATGAAGAGGCGTTTCTCAATAGCACGCCGCTGTCCGTCGGCCTGATCCTCAAAAATGCCACGGCCACCAATACAGAAGGAGAGGTCATTGGCAAACTGGCCGAACTGACTGCCCGGGCTTACGGCTACTATATGCTGCTTGATCTCTTCGGTCGTGCAGTCCAGTTGCAGGAGATGGCTCGCAACATCCTTTCATCTCAGAAGGGGAACAAGGCCGGCGCCTCTCCGGAAACCTGTCAGTTGGCACTACTTGGTGAAGGGATGCAGCATATCCAAACACTGGAGGAAAAGACGCTCCAACTTCTAGGCGCTGCACAGCAGAGCTACGCTAATGCAGCATCGGAGATCAACGCGGTGGAAATGATCGTCCAGAATATGAAGAAATTTGACGACACGGTGTTTTCGGAATTATCGGACCGCTTTGGCAAAGGAATCGCCATGCGGGCAACAGGAAGAATTTAACCACACAAGGGAGGATTTATGGCTGAGAACAAGAAAGAATCAACTGGAAAGAAACCATCGGGAAAAGAGTCCTGGCAGGACCGGAAACTGAAAAAGGTTGTCAGGGATGACATCGATGTCATCTCCCGGAAGACTCTGGACCAGAGCGACTTCATCACCATGCTCAACACCCATGACAACGTGCTTCACCGGCTTCGCATGACTATGGGGCGCAACAAGAACATCACGTTTGAAAAAGCGCAGGAGTTTATTGAGAGAAGTCAGCAAATTCGAGAGGAAATCAACCTTCTCAATGCCGAGATGTGCGAGCTAATGGAGTGGGACTACACGCCGCCACGGGGGTTTAGCAACCCGCTTGCAAAGAGCAATACGGAAGAAACAAAAATCAGCAAAAAGTAGATGAATAGATTCAGGCAAATAAAATTCTGGGGGACTTTGAGCGATGAGTTAAATGAGGGGTAGCAATCCACACTACCCCCGTTGATTTTACCTAAAGTTCAAAACATTTTATGCTCGAAAGACAGATAGAGTAGCCCTCCATATTCTCCCTCCGATGGACCAATACCGATTGGGACTGAGAATCCGGGGACTATCTGGAGGCCTGATTCGAAGTTTATCGCAAATCGCATCCCGGGATTGATAAAAAAAGTCGATTCAGTAGATTTCAGACCGTTGAGCGGAGAAGTTTCGGTAGTAGTGCCAGCCGCCTCCAACATCAGGTTAAAATTTGGATTAACCAGATATATCAAGCTTGCTCCATAGTTGAACCCGCGGACGTTTGATTTCTCTCCAACGGCATCTTTAGCTCGTGGTGTATAGGTTGCCCCCATGTTCCAGTGAGTAACGATTATATCGGAAAGCTCTACGCTAAGCGGTATGTTCACTTGATAGCCGACAGTGTCGGTTCCAAGTCCCTTTTTGTAGTCGCCGGTTGGAAGAATAAGGGAGAATCGCGGGGCAAGTGCAATTTTATCCTGCATGATTGCTTGGTAGCGGTAGTTCAGCAGAATATCGCCGACCCCGGTGGAGTCGTTATCATGGAGATGCGTTACCGGAATAGTGTAGGAAAACTGATGCGTCTGTTTTGGAACCGGCCATTCCTGCGTAAAGGTGTACTGCCAGTCCTTTGATTTTTTCATGTACTGGAATACAGAAATGTGCTGAACGACGCCGTCCTCCTGATTGTAAGCTTCCTCCAGCAGGAATGAGTTGTCCTGAATTTTTTTAACCTCCTCTGCGAATCCTGGTCTGACTGCGAAGATCACTCCAGCTAGTACTAAATAAGGTAGAACTCTTGTAAGCGACATACATTCCTCCTGTTTTTATATTACTCGGATTCCTCGGATAACAAGTATTGTCGGATTAGATTATATTATATATCAGCATGGAATTGAGTTGACTAAAATGGACCTTGTAAAATTTACAGACGACATCCTGAATGGTTATGCATATACACCGACTTCCTGTCATCGATTACCGTGGCTGCTGTTAACGAGGTGATAGCCAGTGCTGGAAGAACGTTTTTCATGGTTGAATCTCCTTTGCTCGGTTGTCGTTATGCATTAAGTCAAATGTCATAGATCCTGGACTTGCAGTTGGCAGCTACCTGCAATCGGACAAAAGCTCGACGCGCCAATAACTGCTCACAATTATCATTTGACATGATCATGCACGGCCCTCTTCACATAAATTGCCTCAGCCATATCCCTGTCCACAGCGTACTGACTGTAGCCAACCGTAAAGGCAAAAGAAGGAAAGGCATGAGTCAGAGTAATCGGATTGCCCGGCAGTATCCCCATGGCCATAAGTTTCTGGAGTTTTTTCGAGTCTCCTGCCTTGATGTAGGCGATTACGCCTTTTTCGCCTCTTTTCAATGAAGCAAGAGAAGCCACAAACTTGTCGCCGCTGAGCCGCGCTTTTTGACAACAAGCACCGGGAGGGATCGGTTTTCCATGCGGGCAGGTTTCAGGATGTCCGAGCAACCGGCAAATCTCTTCCTCAATCTCCTTCTTGACCACATGTTCGAACTGGCAGGCGGCTTCTTCCATGTCGTCCTGACTCGTCTCTATGATGTCATGGAAAAGTCGTTCCGAAAGGCGGTGCCTTCTAATTGCCAGACGTGCCTCCTCCCGCCCTGCCTCGGTAAACCTGATGCCACCCTGGAATTTTTCAATAAGCCCTTTTTCCTCTAAAGTCTCCAGTGAAGCGTTCTGTTCCGGATCGAAAATTTCCGGCAACATTTTTCCACCAGAATTTTCCTCCAACTGCTCCCAAAGCTTCTCCAAGGATTCTTCAATACGCTCGTTCGTTTTCATAGTATCTCCATGTCTTATTTATCTTGGCTTTTGACTATCAAAGTTGAATTCCGGTCAGATTCAGCAGGACATTCACCAACCCGCCGACCAGAAATGCGAAGGGGAAGATGAACAGCGCCATCATGCAGGCCATCTTGAGCCCGCGCTCTTTCTTCATCATCAGAAACTGAGCGATGCAGGGCACGAAGAGAGTCAGCGTGATGACCGCCACTGCCAGCTGATTGCCGCTAAGAGCACCGGCTTTCTGGAGATCATAAAGACCGGCTGCACCGTAATCCCTTCTGAAGAATCCGAACAGAAAAGCCACTGCCGCCTCTTTGGGCAGGCCGATCAAGCCCATGACCGGTGACAGCCATGCAACGACCACCTTGAAGGTGTCGGTAATGTTGCCGAGCCAGATCATGACACTGGCCAGGATGAACATCGGCAGGATTTCCATGAAATACCACTGCATGCGGGTGTATGTCTTGATGAAGACCGCTCCGGGGCGGGGCATTCTGAGGGGTGGAACTTCCATATAAAAATTTGGACGGTCACCTGGCATGAGCCGGGCGGTGAGAAAGCCGACCAGCAGGAATATTCCGATCATGAAAACAGCCCAGACAGCCATGGCTGCCCGGTTATTTGCCACCATACCGAGGACGACGCCCAGTTGCGCACTGCACGGGATAGCCAGGGCCAGCAGCAGAGTGGCGATGATCCGTTCACGCTTTGTCTCAAGTGTTCGGGTGACCATCGTCGCCATTGTGTCACAGCCGAAGCCGAGCGTCATGGGGATAACCGCCCTTCCGTTGAGACCGATCTTCTTGAAAATCCGATCTACCAACATCGCCAGCCGGGGCAGATAGCCGGTATCCTCGATTATTGAGAAGGCGATGAAGAAGGTGCCGACAATGGGCAGAATGATGGCAATTGCGTAACGTATGCCAAGGGTGACGATGCCGTACTGCATACCGATCAGCTCCCGTAGCGGTCCCCAGGGTACATAAGCCATGAGCATGTCGTTAATCCACGGGCTGAGATATTTCCCGAAGATATCCTCCTCCAGAAAACCGACGATGGTGCCAGCACCAAAGCTACCGACAAACTTGTACAGACCATAGTAGAGGACAATCGTGAGTATCGGAATACCGGTCAACGGTTCCATGGTCCAGTCGCTGAGGCGCTGGGCAAAGGAAGGCTCCCTGTCAACAGGAGGGTTAAAGACCTCATTGCAGAGCTCTTCAGCAGTGCCGTGTTGCATCATTGGAACGGTGTAGCCGACCGGCTCGGCCAGATTCTTCTCCAACTCGGCAATAGTATTATCCAGGAATTCCGGTGAATGTCCTTCCATTGAACGGACCAGATCAGAGATGTTCGGATCATTCTGAATCAGCAGCAGTGCCAATGCTCTCTGGGACAATCCTGTTTCTGCGGGCATGAGCGGAGCCAGGGCATTGACGGCACCCTCGACTTTGTCGCCATAAAAGACCTCGGCAGTACTCTCCTGGAGGCAGTAGGAATGTATCCGGCTCTTCAGGATATCCACTCCCTTGCCGGAAAGGGCGGAAATACCCACCACTGGAATCCCCAGTTTTTTCTCCAACCCATTTTCATCAATCTTGATACTTAAACGGTTGGCCTCATCCATCATGTTGAGAACAAGAATGACCGGTAGGGATGCCTCTACCAGCTGCAAAGCCAGCGAAAGCATCCGTTTCAGATTCTTGGCGTCAACCACACACAGGACAACATCACTCTTGCCGGTCAGAAGGATATCCCGGCTCACCCGTTCTTCCTCGGTGATCGGCAGGAGTGAATACATGCCGGGAGTGTCTTCGACAAAATACTCCTCACTATCGATCTTGCATTTTCCCTGCGAAACTTCGACCGTGGTTCCGGGATAGTTGGACACGGTCACATAGGAGCCGGTTAATCGGTTGAACAGAGCACTTTTACCAACATTGGGATTGCCTACCATGACGATCCTTTTAATGCCGGTCTCTTCGCATGCTTTTCCTGCGTGGCAGCCGCAGCTGCTTTGTTTACTCATTTCTTCCTCCGAAAATCTGTTATTTCTGGTGATTAGTTGACATAGTTAAGATATTGATAATCATTTTCATCTGTATGGCAAAAAAAAGGATGGTTTGAACGATCAAGTTCGAGAGTTTTACTGGTGCCCATCGCTAGGATGGCACCCATTCTTTTCCGGCAGCAGCGATATTGCTCCGCTAAGGCAAGGCTCAGTGCCGGGTTGCCATATATCTTCCAGGGACCCTGGCAAGCAAACGGGATATCGACCAACCCCATAAACGCAGCGACATCTTTTGCTGGATAGCCGATAAAAAGGCCGATCTCATGGGGAAAGGACTTGTTCCAGCCAATCCGGTTGCGCAATTCAATCAGCCAGTCTTCGCAGGTGGCATCGTCTTTGTACCCCGCCTTATGTAACAAGGCCCGAATACCCGGATGAGACAGATGTTGTTCAAGCTGGTCATGGTCGTAACACAACAGCAGCAATGATTGCGGCCTGTTCTGTAGTACCATGAAGTTGAGATTGCTAAGGCGCTGTGCAAGACCGGTATGGTGCTGCTGCCAGAGCAGATAAAGATTCCTGCCGCACGGGCGGGTACGATTAACGATGGAAATAAGATTGGCCGGTTTCACCCCCGCCAAGACCTCGGAGGATTCCAGCATAAGGTGTGCAGTCAGACAATCGAGTGCATCAGTGAAGTTTTCGAGCACTTGATCAGCGATGTTTCGATGAGAAGATATATTTCTTAAAGGTGTATCATTTGTCGAATACATACCCATCCAGACATGAAATTGATTTTCTATATCAATATTGTAAATTAAAAATAGTGTCAAGTGATATTTATCACGACACTCCTGTACAGGTCGAATCTACACCTAACCTGTCTCAACGCCCCATTATCGTTACATCATCACGAACAGTAAACCGCTCAACGAGTTGGTTATCTTTGTCTCACATATAAAGCTGTTACTTTTCCCGTTGGCGGAGGAGCCGGGATGAATTTGCGAGAATGCCGAGGTCGGGAAGCGACTGGAGTGCGGCGGCCAAAGTGAGCGGCAAAAGCCCGAGGGCGGCGAACGACATGCCGGCGACGTTGTAGCAGGCGGTAAACGCGAGATTCAGCCGTACAACCTTCATGGTCCGACGGGCAATCCAGAAAAGCTCGGGGACAAGCGACCAATCCTCCCGCATCAGCGCGACATGGGCAGCTTCAATCGAGACATCACTTCCTGCGGCCCCCATGGCGATACCGACATCCGCTTGAGCCAGTGCCGGTGCGTCGTTCACACCGTCTCCTACCATAACAACCACATGTCCGTTTGCCTGGTATTCCTTTACCACGGCAATCTTATCCTCCGGAAGGAGGTTGGCGCGATAGAGAAGCCCAAGGCGTTCTGCATAAACTATTTTCAAAGAAATCGCTCATCATGTGAAAAAAAACAGCGCCCTGCTGAAGTAACAGCAGGGCGCAAATGAACGCGGGTGTAGCATTTTTACCCAGTACAATCAGAAGACGATCTGAGCCTGCACACGACCCTGCATGTCATCGGAACGGGCTGGCTGCTTATGGATGTTGGTCACATCAGCCTGGAGTTTCAGGTTGTTCTTGTCGAAATAATAGGAAACCGCCCCTGAAATCTCTGTCCGAAGGTCATTGGCGCTGTCACGGTTGGGATCGACATAGGAATAGCGGGTGGCAACCTCCAACTTCTTAGGAATGATGAAGTAGCCTGCCTGGGCATAAAAACCATGGGCCCGGAGCGTTTTATCGGAATCCTGCCCGTCGGCCTGCCCTACGAAGTACTCACCCTGGGCGGAAAAGCCCATCCATTTGAAGGCGGTGTCAACGCCGAAGGTGTTGATATCGACCTTCTCCGTGGCGTTAAACGTGGAAGTCCCTTTTCCGAGCCAGCCGTTGGAGCCTGCAAAGGTCAGGTTGTTGATCTCGAAGGCAGTGGTGCTAGTCTTTTTCAGGGTGTTCTTGAAGTAGTTGGTGCCGATCGAAACGAGCGGCTTCTCGTTCTGCTCCAGGTCCCCCTCGGAATAAGGCATCTCGCCTAATGGATTGAAGACGAGCCTAGCGGCAAGGGCGTTGTTGTTAGTGCTGCGCAGGGTGTTTTGCCCAACACCACCATAAAGCCCCAAGTTGTAGTTCACCAGACCCTTGGCGACCTTGCCGTGGAGCATAAGGCCGGTGTCGCGTCCAACCTTGAAGGTGTCTGTTGCGTTGGCGCGATCCACAAACTGCTGAGCCCCGGAGGAGGTGATCTCCTGGCGGGCAAACTGGACCTTCTCCTGGCCGAACAGGACCTGGGTCTCGTCCATCAACCGGTAGTTCAGCCACGCATCCTCGAAGAGCTTCGATTGATCAGCAAAATTCACCTGAAGTTTGTATGTTACATCCTTCGTATAGGCATGACCGGTCATGAAGAGTTTCATGCGGCGCACCCGGAACTCAGAGACGTCCTGACCGGTTTCGTTGTCAGTAAAGGTATACCGGCTCTGGAGGCGAGCCCCCAGGGAGAGCTGGAATTTTTCGTCCGGAGAGGTAAAGGTAAATCCTTTGCCGAGCTTATAATCCAGAGGCCTGCTCTTCGTCACTGCCTTGTAATCCTCCTCGGTGATTACCCCTTTTTCCTTGAGGACATCCTCAAGGGTCTTCGCAAATGCGTTCTGGCCGGCAAGTACGATGGCCAGAATTCCTGCTGCTGCCAATTTCTTCTTCACTTTCTCCTCCTTATTGTTGATGGTTGATGCCCGGTGCTGCGACTGACCTTTGAGGGATGCGGACAAGTCGTGGAAATGCAGCCACAATAGTCGAAAAATATTACAATAGTGTCACATCTGAGGAAAAGTATTGTTTCAATGCGTAATGCTTCCGCGTTTTGTGACATATGTTGGGAAAATAAGACAAAAAAATGGCGCACCCCGAAGGAGTTGCAGGTGCGCCGAAAGCATATAATGTTTGGTTCATTTCTGTAGATTTGCTAATAAACGTCCTAGAAGAAGTAAAAGGCGGCCAACCGTGCAACATTGGCTGTACCGGTGCCAGATGTGCCTGCTGAATTATTGCCATACTGGGTATTCAGATTCTGATACTCCGCCGCCACCCTGATAGCGGCGTTCAAATCATAGGCAACGTTTGCGTAGAGATTGGAGCTGGATTTCTGGAAATTGCTGATGCCGCTGTAGCTGGCATAGTTATAAGCATTTCTCCTGCCGTATCCGGCAGTTATCCCCAGATTCTGGGTTGGATAGAAGATCGCCTGGCCGGCCAAGCCGTATCCCTTGGCTGCGGATTCATTACCAGCCGCTCCGACAGTAGTGCCAGCGGTAGCGGTATTGAACGCCATGTTGGCCGCCTGGTAAACCTGACCTTCAAGCGAAAGGGTCATGGCTCGATTTTTTCCGTCTTTGGACTTCAGCACCGGAATGAAGGTATAAAAGCCATAGCCGTATGAATCCACGCTCCGGCCGCTGGCTGCGACCTTTTCATTGCCGTACAGGCCGAAGAAACCGGCAGTCAGCGAATTCATGGACATGCCGAAATAGCCGGGAGCCACACCCAACGCCTTGCTGACAAACATAACCTGTCCTGCCGTATTGACCATGTTGCCGACAGTAGTGCCGGCCGCGTTATTGTTGTTGCCGTTCTGATTTGGGTCCTGGACTCCAAGCACCAGTTTCAAGGAATTGTCGGCGTTCAGATTTACCTTCTGAGTCAACCTGACCTGGGGAACGCGGGGATTGTTCGGGGTGCCGAAGGCCGCGCCGGAACGGAAGTCTATGGTGGAGGCAATCATCGGCCCGAAAATGTCGTAGGCCTGGCCAAACAGCACCTGTGTATTGGCCCAGTCCATGGAACCCCATGCCTGACGCATCCTCAACTGCGGGCTTTCGGCAGCGGCAGACGGGTCTCCGTAAAAATCAGCTTCGATGAGCGCATTGGTCTTGGCCCCGAGCAGGGGCGGACCGGCAACCTTCAGCCAAAAGCGGGACTGACGGGCGGTGAGGATCGACTGGTCTTGCTGGCCTGCGGTTGAAGAACTCTTGGGGATTGCCCCGCTTCCAGGCGTAAGTGCCCCGCTGGGACCCAGGTTGACGGAGTTATATGCATAATCGAGCTTTACGAATCCGCCGATGGAGAGATTGAATTTGCTTGTTACTGGAGAGGCCATTTTGCCGTAGATGCCGGGGGCAACCTCGCAGGCTGGCTCGAAATCACAGTTGTAGGCCGGTGCAGTGGCCTGCGGCACTTCCTGCGCCATTGCCGGGACCGTCAGCATTATACCGACGGCAACTAATCCAAGTACCTTTTTCTTCATGTCTTCCTCCTTGTTGGATAAAAATTTACATATGCCAGCACACACGATTAAAACGGCACAACCCTGGTCTCCTCCTTTCGATAAAAATGACCCCAGCTTTGTTTAAATCTAACCCTGACCGGGTAACGACCCGCCGAAGCGGATCGTTCGTAAGAAAAATTGGGGGATCAAAGCCCCCCATTATATGAAGGAGGCACAAATGAAGCTTGTGCCTTTGCTGCCAACGATGATGTGCTTCTGACTCGCATAGTCATTTTTGTCTGTAATTAAAACTATTCGCTGGCTACCAGATCGGTGACTCGGACTTGTTGCCCATCCTTGACAACGCCATATGCGCCGTTGGGACCCGCGAAGCCTTGTATTTTCAACGTGCCTATCATTTCATCGGGGGCAAAACCGAGACCTGCCACAAATTTGCCGCCGCGGAAGATTTTCAATTCCTGTCCGATTTTTATCCCGGCTTCTTTGCCTGCATTGATATAAACCCTTTCACCGTCTATAGTGACTATCCTGCCGTACCAGGGGACAAGCGCTACGACATCTCTCACCTTGCCCGTGACACTGGCCAGGGCTGAAGCAACAGCGGCATCCCTGGCAGCCTGATCGGCGGCACCGTACGCCGGAATGATTGCTTCAACCTCGCGGAGCACGCCGCCGCCCATGCCGTCATAGATTTCAACCACGAACTTTTTCCCGGGTGCAATTTGATCCGGGGCCATGATAAACAGCACCAGATTGCTGTTGAGGTCCTGATATAGAAGTTTGGACAATGAAAGACGCTCCGCTTGACTGGAAACTGAACCGTAGCTGCCAATGCTTCCCTGACCAGGCTCAAGCAGTATTCCAGCTGAAGTACTTTTCAGCTTTTCTCGAAACGGCAGTAAAAGCCCGTTGCGTCCGACTTCCAGCGCCACGATTCTGCTCTTGACAGCTGGGACATTTAGTGTTGTTTGTGGCGCCTTACTTGTAATCTGATGGGCCGGCGCGTTACCAATCATCTCTTGCTTTGCCGCTTCATATCCCTTTTTCAGCAGTTCACTGCCACGGGGCACCCCTGTTTCAACATAACTCCTGGGAACCCAGATTGTGGTCGGGGCATCCTTTGACATGGTGAACGCGGGGTTTTCTATCTCTACATAACCGTCTGGCGGAAGAGTACCGGCCTTGTTGCCGGCACAGGCAGTGAGTAGAAAAAGAAACGGCAAAACAACTGAGATTCTGTAATTGCACACATCGTGCTCCTTTAACTGTAATGACTGTAAATCCTTGCCAACATTTCATCGGAGAGGAGCCGGTGGCTCCTCTCCTTACATACGAATATTTTGATTGCAAGTCGTTTTTTACATAAACTACAGCTGATAGCATGATCCGGGTTCGATGTTTAAGTTTCTTGCTACACCCTTAATTTTCTCCTTGATCGCTCTGATTTCACCTTCAAGCTCATCAACCCGCCTCATATTGATACCGTCATAACCATACTCATTGCGCAACTCCAAGTCCTTGGCTGCAAGCTGTTCTTTCAAGGTTGCGGTATTTTGTCGAAACTGCTTAACAGTTTCCGCGTTGACTGACACACAAGGGTTGATAAGTGCATCCCCAGCATAAGCTACACTACCGAATGCCGCTGATACTGCGACCATAAACGCTATTACTAACCGGTTTTTCATGGGTTTTCTCCTTTATGTCTTTGATTATGAATACACCACTGCCAGCCACAAAATGGATATAGCCAATCCCATCAATCTTAAGAAGAAATGGAATTAAACGCACTCCGCAGGAGATATGGGTAAGCCAACAATAAGTGGCATTCCACACAGCAAGATGCTGAGTTTAATCTAAGAGACTAAGCGGTAAATTTGGGACGAATTGTAGTACTACGATTTCAGGCGAGTGAGGGTGGGTGAAAAATTGACGTTATGAAGGGGTCAGGGATATGCTTTGGAATGAAACTGAAGAAAAATGGATCTTGCAGGGGAGCAACCAGAAGCGCAATCGGTGAAGCAATGTTGGCAACCATGCAGGCGAAAATCGGGCATAAAGAGCTGTCACAGGGGGTAGGACATTGCTGTCTTTCATCCGCTGGACATTTCTCCCCATCATTCTGTTTGCCGTCATCGCGTGAAGATTTTTCGATCTTTACGGCATGAGCGGCGGAAGCAGTAGTTCCGAGGCCGGTAACCATCGATACCACCGCAAGCAGGACGATCAGGGAAATTATGCGAATTGCTTTTGAACGCATGAGAACAAACTTACTATGATTAAATTATTTGTCAACATATTTATAAACATTGTTTTATAATTTATGGCGATTCTTACAACGCGGCAAGCACTCGCTCCAGTTTCTCTGCGATTTTTTTTGCAAACTCGTCCATCTCCGGGTTACCGATCATGGAAAGAGCCGCCACCGGGTCCATCACCATAACTGCGGTCTGGGCATCATCCCTGGTATAGATCACGACATTGCACGGAAGCAGTGTCCCTAGATTTATTTCCCGGTTCAGCGCTTCATAGGCAAGTGGTGGATTACAGGCACCAAGGATAATATAATCACGGAAATCCTTCTGCAGCTTCTCAGCAAACTTCTTTTTGACGTCGATTTCGGTGAGCACCCCGAAGCCTTCCTTCGCCAGTTCCTCACGCACCTTCCGTTCAGCTTCGGCATACGTCATGTCCACTGTTTTTCCAAAGGCATACGGTGTTTTCAGGTTCATTTTGTAATCCTCCTTCCATATGGGTGTGTTTCTATTTCAACGCTACTACATTCTGCTAATATTTCTGGTACAGCGGCATATTCGCCCGCTTCGCCATCTCACGAATCGGATTGTAATCGCTATCGAGTAACTATGTGCTCTTCGCCATTTACCTCGGCAAGAGACAATCGCCAAATACGGAGCTAAAACCTGCGGTAAATGGGGCGATTAACTGCAGATATGATGACACTATGTGCTAGCAAGACTTGTTTGTGCAGCTGCATTTGCCCGTTCGCGTGAGCCACCACCAGCTGAAACCGGTTAAGACGGTGGTGACAACTGCGATGCCCCATTTTGGAATTTCTACTCCTTGAAAACCAAGTATACCAGCATATACAATGAGCATCGGTGAACCGCAGCAGCCAGTAAGAAAACATCCGGCTGCAGCAACGCCTGTAATAGCTGCTGTTCCACCGACAGCGCCGGCGACCGCTCCTCTTGATCGTGTGTAGGAAAAACGGCGCAAACAGCAACAGGTAAATAGTGCGCCAACCGCGAGCGAGAACCCCAGGAATACATCACCGTTTGTAATGTATGAAAGCACCGTGGGTTGTGGACCGCAGGCGGAACCTCTCAGGATGACTGAATAGATCAGATGAAGTGCCATTATCCCAATAAACACCGTAATCTGAAAGGCTCGGTACATAGTCGCACACCCCTTGCTCGTGCTCATGGTGTACGAGTTATGATAATCTTCTGGAGCCATCCATACTCCAATTCTTTCGCAAGCATGCGTTCGTCAGGTGATGCACTTCCTGAAGCGCAGCCCGTAATGGTACGGCGGCAGGTCGTAGCGATCCATCTCGTTGAAATGGAATCCGGCTGCTCGCCCCCACTCGACACACTGTTCCGGCCGAGGACGGATCTCCATAGCCGGACCTCGTGGCGTAGCGGGATCATAGTTCCAGTGAATGATGGCCAGCAGACCATTCGGCTTGAGCACCCGGAGAGCCTCTTTCATCAGGGCCACCGGCTCTTCGTGATGAAGGATATTGAAAAGCAGTGCCGCGCTCATGGAATTGCCGGCAAGTCCGCTCCCTTCAACCACAAAATCGATTACCGTCGCCTGCACATTGGGAATTCCGGCTTTGACGCATTTTTGCCGAACTATACCCACCATCTCCGGTTCAATGTCCAATGCATAAACAGTTCCTGAAGCAATACCGGCGGCAGCGAGTGTGAACGTTCCGTATCCGCAGCCAAACTCCACCAAATCATTAACGCCTCGATCAAGGCCGAAAACAGCCAGAACCTTGGGAGGATCAAAAAAGCCGGTCCACATTTCTTCATCAGGCATACCGCTGTCACGAACCTTCATGAAGTTCATCCCCCCTCATGGGTGCCCCACGAACTGATACTTATTCCAAACCAATAGTCCCATGTCAGGAAGTTCCGTTCTTGAACCATGCTGACGCCACCATCCCGTAGATGCAGTTCAAACCTATGACTACAACCGGAGTGGCAGCCCCGAAGCCAAGCCCCAGCATCCCTTTGCCCATCCCCGGCAAAACCATGAAAAGCATCATGGACGACGGCAGGAGACTGAAGAGACAACCGCGCAAGAATACCTTTCTTTTTAGCAGCGGCAGCAGAAGCAACAACATCCAGACGCCACCCCAGACCATTCGCTGATAGAGCCAGGGTGCGGTGAACTCAGGCTTCATGGACAATCCGATCAGGTCGCTGACGCCAATCTTTCCCATGAACCAGATATTGAAGCTGTCCACAAAAGCACCCAATGCACCGCCCGTAAAGGCGGCGCTGAACTTCCGGATCATGGTGACACTCCTTGTGACATGATGTGACTGAGGCCTTCACAGAGCAGGTTGCCCACATGACTATCATCCAAAGAATAGTAGACGATCCGGCCATCCTTGCGGAATTTGACTACCCGCAGGGAGCGGAGCAGCCGTAACTGGTGGGATATGGCCGACTTGGTTGTGCTCAGAAGGCTGGCAATATCGCACACGCAGAGTTCTTCCTGGGAAAGCGCATGGAGTATTCGGACACGGGTTGGGTCACCGAGGACCTTGAATGTTTCGGCCAGGCGGAGCAGAATCTCTTCATGAGGGGTGGCATTTCTTACTGCTTTGACCTTTGCCTCGTTAATCAGATTAATAGAGCAGACTGTGCGTTCAGACATCACTACCTCTATAGTTGAGCAATCATTCAACTAATAATATTCACTTACCGCTTCCCCTGTCAATATGCATTTACCCATATAGCTCCAGTGAGAGTCATTTATTGCATCAATAGTGAGTGTCGAATCTATCGGTATTATCGATTTGTTGCATTCGTTTTTTCCATATATGATGTGCAGCTTCTGACTGTGCCACAAAATGAATCTTGAAGAAGGGGATCGAATGAGAAAGATTTTTATTGCTGCTGCGGCATTGTGCTGCCTTATTGCCGGGAGTGCTTGGGGGGCCGGACAGCGGGTGGGTGTCGTCACACTGGAAGTTGATCTGTCAGCGCAAGGGCATGGCAAGGAGGCGAAACTATGGGTTCCCTATCCGACCAGTGACAAGAACCAAACAGTGGATGGCATTAAAGTTACAGGGGATTTTGCTTCGTCAGGTGTATATACGGATCTGGCCTACAATACACCAATGCTCTATGCAGAGTGGCCCAAGGAAGCAGTAAGTCGCAAGCTCGTTTTCACTTTCAATGTAGTCCGTAAGGAAATCGCCCAACGAAACTTGCCGAGCAATGAACCACAATGGAACCGCGCAGATTATTCTGAATATCTGCAACCAACCAGTCGCGGCCCGCTTGATGGCGAGGTTAAGATCCTTGCGGAGAGGATTACAAAAGGTAATCTGACAAATTTGGCCAAGGCCAGGGCCATTTACGAGTGGACCGTGGGAAACATGTATCGAGATCCTGATACCAAAGGGTGTGGCCAGGGTGACGTTTGTGAACTATTGAAAAAACCGGGAGGGAAATGCACGGATATTTCGTCGGTTTTCATTGCTCTCTGCCGTGCCTCCGGAATCCCTGCGCGGGAGGTGTTCAGTATTCGTTTAGGGAAAAAAGCGGAAGAGGACATCTCCACCTATCAGCATTGCTGGGCAGAGTTTTTCATTCCCGGATATGGCTGGGTCACTGCTGATCCGGCGGATGTACGCAAGGCAATGCTCGTTGAAAAACTTGAATTGGGTGATCAGAAGACGAAGGAGTATAGTTCATATTTCTGGGGTGGCATTGATGCGTACCGGGTCGTTCTGGCCAGAGGGCGTGATCTGATACTCAACCCGGTGCAGGCCGGTGCACCGTTGAATACCTTTGGTTATCCCTATGCTGAAGTTGGCGGGAAGCCCGTCGATTTTTATGACCCCAAGACATTTACTTACCGATATACGTTCAAGGAAAAATAACGCGATTCTCGTTTAATGGTTGTTTAGAAAAGCCCCCAAGTTTCCCAAGGGGGCTTTCCCGTTTCAGTGGGCAACCTGCCCGTCCTTGACCCTGATAATCATGAGGGCAATTAACCGTTTCAAGTGGGGATGGCCTGATGTTGACGATTATTTGTTTCACTGGCTGGCTCTCTGATGAATATTCAGAACATTCAATGCCAGTAAAGAATGCGTGAGAGGGAACAAAAGTCCCCTCTCACGCATTTATTCACAACTACAGACAGTTACAGGGCTCAAGATTCATGCTTGCTGCAACGGACCTAATCTTTGCTTTGATTTCCTTTATATCCCCTTCAAGCGCATCAACTTGCCGCATATCAATACCATCATAAGCATAGAGCCCACGCAGTTCCAGATCCTTGACCTTAAGCTGATCCCTTAAATCAACCGTCTGTTGTCTGAATTTATTCACCGTATCGGCACTGATAGCCTTCACGCTTACCTGACCAGTTTCGGCAAATGCCACACCACCAAAAGCCAAAACTGCTGCAACAAGTACCAATGCCATAACTTTATTCTTCATCGTATATTCTCCTTAACGAAATAGTGTTAAATCGGATTTCGTTGAGCTAAACGATCTGTCTCATGAACGTCGAACCATTTTCTGTCTCGGAGGATGAAAAATCTCGACCGCATACGGGTCTGGAATCGACTGCGCAACCTCCCGGAAATCGGACTCAATTGTCTGGAAGTTGGTCAGTATTTCAACCGGCTGAACAGTATCGGCAATAGCGCACACACATAATGGGCAGACGGGTGTGGTGCAGGGGAGCGGACAGCTTTGCGCCCCGTCGGGGTTGCAATGATTATTACTGACTGCTCCAATCGCTACCGGAGATTCAGTTGTTGCAATGAGAGCAACTCCCGAAAACATCATCCCGAAGGAAAGCAGCAGCAGTACACAGATTGTCCGAAATACAAGGGGCCGCATTAAACACTCACTATATCAACGGAGTTACACAACTCAACCGCAACTGGCGCGAACACAATAACGACATGAACGCTAACTTTCACGCAACTCATTTCTTATTGCCATCAGCATCACGCTGGGGTTAACTGGTTTTGCCAAAACTCTGGATATCCCGACCACCTCTGCCAGCAAGGGAAGTTCTGGCGGTATGTCGCCAGAGTGCAAAATAATTGGCATAAGTGGCATTATTATTAATGCTTTCTTGGCTAATTCTATTCCATTCATTTTCGGCATGTTCAGATCAGTGATCATCAGATGAATAGTGGAATCTTTCAGTATCGAGAGTGCTTCATCGCCGCTGTTCGCGCATTTCACTGAAAAGCCTTCCAGCAGGAGGAAATCATTGAACATTCCGAGACAATCCCTATTATCATCAACAATCAGGATGCATTCCATTACGGAGGCACAATCTGCCTGATTTTTCGGCAGCCTTTCTCTTCAAGATGTTAAACCGACATCTAAATTATCAATCTATTTACGCAACAGACGCAGACCATTGCCTACAACAAGTAGACTCGCCCCCATGTCGGCGAATACGGCCATCCACATGGTTGCGTGACCCATAAGCGTGAGCCCGAGGAAAACCGCCTTGATCCCCAGCGCCAGGGTTATGTTCTGCTTGAGAATCGCCGAAGTAGTTCGGGAGAGTTGTACGAAAAGAGCCACCTTGCGCAAATCGTCATCCATCAGTGCCACATCAGCCGTCTCGATGGCGGTATCCGTACCGGCCGCACCCATGGCAAAACCTACGTCGGCGCGAGCCAGGGCTGGGGCGTCATTGATGCCATCGCCTACCATCCCGACCGTGCCACCGTTACCTTGAAACGTTTCAATGATTTTCAGCTTGTCTTCCGGCAACAGGCCGGCTCTTACTTCATCAATGCCCACTTTCCGGGCGATAGCTTCGGCAGTGTGCTGGTTATCACCCGAGAGCATCATGGTGCGAACACCAAGTCGGTGCAGCTCAGCAATTGCATCAATACTGGATTCCTTGATCGTGTCAGCGACACCGAACAGCGCCAGTGGTTTTTCTACATTGGACAAGAGAACCACGCTTTTCCCCTGACGCTCCAAGCTGGCAATCAGGACAGATAAACCGGGATCATTGAAGCCGTTTTCCGCCATCAATCGGGGATTTCCAAGAAAATACATCCGTTCACCAACTCGGCCGATGACACCTCGGCCAGCCAAGGCAGTAAACTCGGTAACCTCCTGTAGTATGATGCCATCAGCCTCAGCGGCAACGGCAATGGCATGGGACACCGGATGATCGGAACGACTGGCCAGGCTTGCTGCCAGTGAACGCACCTGCTCAGTATTGGCTGCATTCAACAAGTCACAATCAGTCTGAACCGGTTTACCATGGGTGATGGTGCCGGTCTTGTCCAGCGCCAGCCAGGCAAGCTTGCGGCCTTCTTCCAGATAGACCCCGCCCTTGATCAGGATGCCATGACGAGCTGCAGCAGCAAGTCCGCTGACAATGGTAACCGGAGTTGAGATCACCAGTGCGCAGGGGCAGGCAATGACCAGCAGCACCAGTGCCTTGTACACCCACTCAAGCCATGCTCCGCCGAAAGCCAGCGGCGGGATGACCGCCACGGCCAAGGCTACGGCGAATACCGCAGGGGTGTAGACCCGGGCGAACTGGTCAACGAAACGCTGGGTCGGCGCACGGCTCCCCTGTGCCGCCTCGACGGCATGGATGATCTGGGTAAGCGTTGAATTGGTCGCCAGTGCCGTAACCTTGAACTGGAAAGAGCCGGCCTGGTTGATCGTGCCGGCAAAAACCGGCTCACCCGGTCCTTTCTCCACCGGCAGGCTTTCGCCGGTGATCGGAGCCTGATCGACGGTCGAATTTCCTTCGATTACCTCGCCGTCCAGGGCAATTCGCTCCCCAGGTTTGACTCGAACGATGCTTCCAAGAGCAACATCCTTGGCCGGAACCTCGCTCCACGTGCCATTTGCAAGCTGTACCGTTGCGTTTTCAGGGGTCATGGCCATCAGGCCGCGAATGGCATTGCGGGCGCGGTCAAGAGACTTGACCTCAATCAGTTCGGCCAGGGCGAAGAGGAACATGACCATGGCCGCTTCCGGCCACTGGCCGATGAACAACGCGCCGGTCACGGCAATGGACATGAGTGCGTTCATGTTCAGATTGCGGTTGCGCAGGGCAATCCACCCTTTTTTATAGGTTTCCAGTCCGCCGGTCATGATGGCGATGAGCGCCAGGAGCAGCGTCAGCCAGTGATGACCCGTGCTCAACATCTCGATGATTTCAGCACAAACAGCGGCAATCCCCGAAACAATCAACGGCCACCAATTGGTCTTCTCAACCTCGGGCAATTCGTCCTGCGCCTCCACCGGTCCGACCTGCATGCCGATGGTCTTCAGGGCTTCTATCACCGAATCGAGCGATGGCAGGGTGTGGAAGATGATAAGGTTTCTCTGTAGCAGGTTGAATTCAAGGCCAGTCACGCCGGGAAACCCCTTCAATTTGTTGCGTATCAACGCCTCCTCGGTCGGACAGTCCATGTTTTCGATATGCAGTTTGTCCTGACGCCCCGTCATTATTCCGGGCTGAAGCGGTGGAGTGCTTACTGTCTCAGCAACAGCTTCTTCATCGTCACCGGATACGACGGCATATCCGGCGTCTACGATTTTTTCACGAATCGCCGCCGGTGTTGTTCTCACCGGATTGTAAAGAATAACCGCCTGCTGCTCAACAAGCAGCAGGGTCACCTTGGTAACACCAATAATTCCGTGTATGACGGTTTCCAGATGCCCGGCGCAGCTCGGGCAATCCAATCCGGTAATATTCAGTTCAAGGGTTGCGTGAGTCTGTGTCATCTATAGTCCTCTGTATTATCCTGCAAAAACTGGTTGATCAATTGCATCTGCACTTCCTCACTCAACACCTGATCTCTTCGTCACTGTAGCCACCAGCAGTGAACCAGCCAATGCCAGCACTAAGATTATAAAGCTGATCAGCACGCTGTTAAGCAGTGCCGGGTTGATAATGAGAATGGCGCCCAATCCGAGCATCATGGTGCCTGAAACCAGCTTCAGTACCCTACCTTGCCATTCGGAGAGCTGCCGTTTGCCGAGTGTCCAAGTGAACGCGAGGACGATGATCGCCATCGGCACTACATAGACGATATTGTACAGCACGAGATACAGGTAATAGGTTGCCGGCGAGAGGCTGTTCAGTGTCAAAACCCGGGTAAAGACCATGGGAAATCCGGCCGTACAGAGCAGCTCGTAGAAATTTGCAGTGACCGCGAGTACTATTGCGCCGGTCATGATCGACGCCAGCGAGCTGGAACGAAGCAGCTTGCGCATCCGGTCGAACAGCTTCAGCTTGGCGCTGTCGGCAATGGTCAGGGAAACTCCCTGCTTAAACAGGAAAAAGTCCTTGATATTGATTCCGGCGATAACCAATGAGACACACCCTGCAATGGTGGTAATGACCGCCACATGCCCCATGACGAGGAACAGGTTCAGCCAGGCAGCCATGAACAGAAAATAGATAAAACCCGAAAAAAATACGAAGGTACCGCCGATCAGCAGCATCTTCTTGCGCGACTGGGCATGTACGAGCAGGCCGAGCAGGGTGAGCAGGACAAAGAAGGCGCAGGGGTTGAAGCTGTCCATGCCGGCGATGATCAGGGTCAGCAATGGCAGAGAAAATGTGCGGGCATCCAGTTCTCCCAGGTAGGGGATGATAACTGAGGTGTCCTTGTCTGTCTGCTCTGCCTTGGCAGAGGTTACCGTGGCGAACGGTTTTACTGGCGCTGCCTGATCCGGTGGTGCGGTTTTCCGAAGCAAATCCCCCGGGTCTCCACAAACCATCTCACGGCACTTCTTCAATTGCTTATCCAATGAAAATTTGGTCTGCTCAGTAAATCCTGAAAAGACCCGATCACCAACAAAGGTGACCGGAACCCCGGAAGATTTTAATCCCTGAGCCTGAAGCATGGCTGCCATCACCCCGGCATTTTTCTTGTTGTACCAGACCTCAAAATCCCTGATTTCAAGTGAAGGGAAGGCCCGTTTCCACTCATCAAGGTACTTCTTTTCCTCTTCACAATGAGGGCAGCCGTTTCCCCAGAAGAAATAGATAATTATTTTTTTGCCCGCTTGACTTGCTTTGTCTGAATCTACCCTTATTTCCTGCTGAACTCCTTTCTGTACTTCCTCTACTTTCTGCCTGGGAAGAAGCAGCTGAAGCGCTCCCTCGGGCATGGTTCCGGGGAAAATGCCGCCAGGGGAGGCACAGGCGCCACTGCTTGAGTACTGCTTCTGTGCAGTATCCGAAGAGCAGTTCAATTCGGATGATGCATGTTCTGACGCAACAGCATTTCTTGCCGTGAACAGAATGGCGATAATTAATAACAGCATTACCATGACCTGCAGGTTGCTGACGCAGATGGAGTAATCCCTGTTGCCAATTTTCAGCTCTATAGTTGCAGGTTGCGAGGGCATGCTGATCCTGTTCAGCTATCGAGATTAATTTTACAGTTACAAAGCGGCCAACACCCGTGCCATCTTTTCTGCAACCTTTTTCGCAAACTCGACCATCTCAGGGTTGCCGATCATTGAAAGCGCGGCAACCGGGTCCATAACCATGACTGCAGTCTTCCCATCATCCCGGACATAGACCACGACATTGCAGGGGAGCAGTGTCCCGAGATCAATTTCCCGGTTCAGAGCTTCATAGGCAAGGGGCGGATTACAGGCACCGAGGATGATGTAATCTCTGAATTCCTTCTGGAGCTTCTCGGCAAACTTCTTTTTGACGTCGATTTCAGTGAGTACTCCGAAGCCCTCCTTTGCCAGTTCTGCACGTACTTTCTGCTCAGCTTCGGCAAATGGCATATCTACGGTTTTTCCAAAGGCATACGGCGTTTTCAGTTCCATGGGGTTCTCCTTTTCATGGAGATGTGTTGGAGGAGAGCTGCTATTCCCCTCTCATGAAGATCAAGTGCATCAAAATCCCTTGCTCAGTCCAAAGACCATACGGATGTCCGTTTCATGCTGAACACCGTTTCGCTCCCCGATAACAGGGATTCCAACCGAAAGGGTTGCGGCCCAACCATTGTCACCGCACAACCTTGCACCTGGGGAAAAATAAACAAGGCTTCCACCGCTATTATCGTCCACTACATTTGAAATCGTCTGCTTCTCTTGCCATTCGCCGTTCACCTCTAGGATCAAGTCCCATTCCAGGTGCTGATGTTCGGCCGTTCCATCACTATGGAGATGACTTTTTTCGTTTCCCAGACGATATGAAGTCGCCAGATTGTAATGCAGCCGGTCACCCAGGTTTGTCCGTTGCGCTCCCCCGGTAGCAAACGTATAGAGCACGTTCGCATCGAATGAGATTGCCCCCAACCGCTTGCTGGCCGCCATGCCGAGCAGCGGGTCCCAGGAACCCGAACCGGGCTGGTGCTCGGTTTCAAACAGCTCACCTTTCAGATCCTTGACGCCGGTAGCGCCGGTCGGGGTCTTGATCCCGACCAGCAAAGCGCATTCCAGACGGCGGAGCTGATTATTCACAAACCGGTATTGGCCTAGAACGGTGAGATCGCCAACGCCGTCGGAATTCCCATGGGTATCGATCACGACCTCACCACCTTCATTGTGTCCCGACCGGATGTCTGTACGCAGCAAATAAGGAAGGCGCAACCCAACGGTCAGGTCATCGGTGAGACCATAGCCTGCACCCACTGACGGAGAAAGAAGATAATCTACGCTGTGGACCTCGGTGCCTTGCGCAGCAAATCGGGCAAGTTCGGCATCAGAGAATGTGCGAAACTTTACATATTCCACCCGCAACGTGACTGCCCCGCTTCCCTTCGGCAAGGTAGTTGCCGGGATGGTAATGGCAGGACCGGCGAGACCAGCGCTAAATCCGACCGTCGGGTGATCAGCCCTGGCAACTACGCAACTACAGGCGATAATCACCCCAACCAACGCTATTATTTGCTTCTTCATCACAATGGGACCTCTGTTGAAGTGAGTTTAACTAAAATTCAAATATTTACTTCACTATCACATTCAATGATTTTACTCCTGCGGACAGGGTACCGGAGAATTATAGTCCTTCTTCGGTACCGCCTCAGAGGCTCAGATACTAACTGAAGTTTATAAAGCGACTCGTAATCGTCCAGTCCATTAGCTGAAGGAGAACTGTGTACAAATGCAAGGCTCGGGAATATTTCACCGGCTGCACTTTAGAAAATACATTCTGAATATGAACGGATTATGTAGTTTATGATATCTACTGTAGCCTACCTCAATTTCGGCTCGTACCAGAATTTGGAACTCCTGATCTTGCCATCTTTCAGCTTGAATTTTGTCATTATCCCGTATTTGCCTTTTTGGGCAAGATCGAAATCAGCGCCAAAACCAGCCCCCATGCCCGCCATTCCTTTCATAGCCATCAACTCCTTTGTTTGCGTGGACTTATCAGGATTCTGGATTTTTATGGTTACCTCTCCCTCCGTTAGGGAATTTCCTGTCCGGGCATCCTTGAACTCAACCATGATGTGATGTGTTTCCTTCACACCTCTCGGCATTTCCATGTTCATTTCTTTCATGCGTTCTTTCATGCTTAAAACCTTGAAAGTCGCCTTCACACCTTCGACGACTTCTTCATGGGCTGTATTACCCATTGTCATTTTTTCGTGATCCATGGCGAAGGATGCCGTTGTCATCATGAAAGCGAAAGTCCAAACCATAAAAAATATCGCTGTTCTTTTCATAACTATATTCTCCTTACGATTTATTTTTCTCCTGTGAATAGTAGTATCTGCAAACACCTGTTACGCTCAACAATTAACAGATGGGCCAATACCGATATGGACTGAGAATCCGGAGACGATCAACCTCTAGGCCAGTACATGATAACTAAAACACCCGTTAAGCAGATTGTACCGCCAATTATATCGATTTTATCCGGAATGACCTTATCAATATGCCACCCCCATAGAATTGAAAGAACTACAAATATGCCGCCGTACGCCGCATAAACCCTTCCAAATGGTGCGCTTGCAGGTTGCAACGTCGGGATAACACCATAGAGACAGAGTATTATCCCACCCATCAAAGCAAGCCAGATACTTTTGCCCTCCCGAAGCCAGAGCCAAACCAGATATCCCCCACCGATTTCGCATAATCCGGCCACCAGAAAATAGAAAATAGATTTTGCCAATTCCATTTATTGCCTCTTCATCAGATTCGTTAATCAAATACCTGCGCATATCCACGCACCAGATCAATTCCAGGTTGCCGTGAGAAGGATCCTATTTATTCGGCAGAATCTGAACGAGCCTTTTAATGTCCTGCCCAGGACAATCAATACATTGATTGAGAGCTACCCACCGTAGCTGTGTAGTCCTGAAAGTAGCAGGTTCACGCCAAGATAGCAGAAGATGGTCGCGGCAAAACCGATAATCGACAGCCAGGCCGCCCGCCGCCCGGCCCAGCCGCGAGTAATCCGGGCATGGAGGAAGGCCGCATAGACGAACCAGACTATCAGAGACCAGGTCTCCTTCGGGTCCCAGCTCCAGTAGGTACCCCAGGCATAATTGGCCCAAGCGGCACCGGTGACGATCCCCAGGGTCAGAAGCGGAAACCCGATCATGATCGACTTGTAGTTCAGGTCGTCGAGCACCCTGCCGGTTGGGAAAGTAGCGACAATGCTCTGCTCGTTGTCAGGGGTTGATTTTTCATGTTTTTCGCGGATCAGGTACATGATAGAGATGCCGCAGGCCACGGCGAAGGCGGCGTATCCCAGGAAACAGGTGATGACATGATAGGTGAGCCAATTGCTCTGCAGAGCCGGGACAAGGGGTTGAATGCCGCTGTCAAGGCTGAGCTGTCCCCAGGCCATACCCAAAAGGGCGAACGGCATGACGAAAGCACCGATGACCTTATAACGGTACTTGAGGTCAAGCAGGCCATAGATGAGAACAATCGTCCAGGAGAAAAAAACCACTGACTCATAGAGATTCGACAGCGGTGCATGGCCGATGCCGAGATCGTAGGACTCCTTCCAGCGAAGGCCGATGGCAACTGTTTGCGAAAGCAGACCGCCATAGGCCAGGGCGCTGGCTGCAGTGCCAAGGGCCTTGATCCGGCTGACGGCAAAGGCAAAGAAGCCGAGCATGGAAAGCAGATAGGCAAAGGTCGTTATATTGAACAATGATGAACTGGTCATTTATTATCCTCCAACGGGAGCTGCTTTTTGAGCTTTATCACCAGTTGCTCCATAAAAAGCTGAAACCCTCCCTGGTTCTTGCTGCTATTGCCGCCGACAGTCACAGTTCCATTTTGGACGCGCACCCAGATACGGCGGTGCGACATGAAGAAAGCGATGTAGATCCCCACCATCATCAGAGTACAGCCGAGCCAGACTGTCCAGACGCCAGGGTCCTTCGCCACCTGGAGGCCGGTGTACATGAACTCTTCTCCACCGCGGTACTGCACAAGCTTGCCGCCGGTATACGGGAGGTTCATCCGGTTCATGGCGGCATTGTTCCCATAAATTACGAACGTCTTGTTACCGCCGTTTGCCATATGCACTTCAACCTGTGCTGCAGGGCCGGTCACTCCCGGTTGAAAGGGGGAGACATCCTGAGTTGTTTCCTGGAGGCAGATGCCGCTGCCGTCGGGGAGTTTAGCAGAACCGCCACTCTGAATTCTTAGCGGTTGCGGGTTGGTACCATCAGGATCGCTGATGATAAACTCGTGCTCTCCAAGTTTTCCGTAGCTGGACTGGTAGAAGGTGATTCCCTTATAGGAGAGGGGGTCATTGACGATGACCGGCACCCGGTCATACCCCGCTACCGGCTTGCCGTTTTCCAGCACAGTCAGAATGCTCTTGAACTCTTTGGGTGCGCCGTTGGGATAATGGGCAACGCTGAACTTCTCGCAGCGCACTGCAAAACCGAGATCTATTTCTTTGTTTGAACGGGACTTGACCTTACTGACACTATCCCCCTCAGCAATATTGACAAACCCCTTGTAGCCAAACAGGGAGCCGATGATTGCCCCGATAAATATGACGAGTACGCTCAAGTGAACTGCATACACAGCCAGTCGTGACCACGGCGTCTTCTGAGCGAACAGATGAAATACTTCGCCGTCTTCGGTGATCACCGGATCGGCAAACTCAGTCTTCAGGACAGCGGCGACCCGATCTCTGATTGTTGAATCATCCCCCCTTGTCTCAATGGTCGTGACGTTGGACAAGGTTTTTTCAAGGCTGTCGCCCATGACCATTACCGGCTGAGTAATCGTTTTCCAGATACCGGGGAGCCGCTTGATTGAGCAGGCAATCAGGTTTATCGACAGCAGGGAAAGCAGCATAATAAACCACCATGAGTGGTACATGTCGAAGAAGCCGAGAACATGGTAGAGCTTCAGTTTAGTCTGGCTGATGGACTGCAGATATTCCGGAGGTGGCGACCCTTGTGGGATGATCGTCCCGATGATTGAGATGATTGCCAGGGTGATGAGGGTAAACATGGTTAATTTCAGCGAGCAGAAGAAATCCCAGATGGGTCGGATTCCTGATTGTTCATTAGTTGTCACGATAATACTCCTTGGCTGGAAATACTTGTCCGAGTGGTGCAAACATAATGCGCCGAGATACCCGCACTATCCTGGTAGATCCGGGTAATAATCAACCATGCTGTGCTGTTTCAGAATAGAGTCGAAGTCTACGTTCAGGAGCAGTTTTGAGGAGGGACAAAAATGGGGAAATAAACTTGGGGCACCACAAATAGCGGCTCTGCCGGCGAAATAATGGCAGCTAGCGGTAAAGAATGAAAATTCACCCTTTCAGGCAGGGAGGCTACGATTGAACAACATGAACAGACAGGATCACATGCTCTGTTTTCATGGTTATCACTGCAGGGGCAATCATCATTCGAACTCTGCACTGCTTCGCATGTAATTTGCCGATCATCAGATGCAGTACCATGAGGGAATGCTTGCGCAAAGGACTGCATGGCGATCAAAATGCAAAAGCAGACTATGGATAAGCATCTCAGATATTTCGGAATGTTTGGTGATCTCATTACGACAATACCCTTATTTCCTGAAGCTCGGCGCAGGGCTGCTTTTCCTGAAATTGAGCTCAGCCGGCTTTCTCACAAATGATTTGGTAACCAGTTCTGTTTTACCGCCGCCTCTTTGCCAGATGGCGCTCCACAAATCAGCGGTAGTTTTAACCAGTTCCGGGTACAATGTTTTTTTGTTGGATTTTTTCAGGTCATAAAGGTTGTCAATTAGTGCGTCCAGGGATTGCCCTTTATAGCCGTTGTAGCTCACTATATGCTTTCCGTTTTTCCAACTGGTAAGCGCTTCTTTTAAATTTATTTTCAGCCCGTCACCCGTCATATCACTGTTATTGGGGCGCAGGGCAATTTCAAAAATATTATTTACACTTCCACCCAGTTGACTGGCGAGTTCAGCGCCTTCCTTGATTGAGATTGATTCAAGACGGCCCTTGAAGTCTTTAAGGTCAATAACCTTCCTGCGCCAATAATCATCTCTAACATTGACGACGGCCGCCTTGTTCAATGTTTCAAGGTGAGGCTCCAGAGCCTGTACCATTTCCGGTGGCAGCAGGGAAACGACGTCTTCAATGAAATTGGTAATTAATTTAGGATTCGAGCTTTCGTGAACGATCATCCCATTTACCATTTTCTCGTCAAGGGCTAATGCACTGCTATTCGCAGCCACCATAAACAGAATGACCAGCACAAAATACAGGTTACATCGTCTCATTGGGCACCTCTTCAGGGTAAATGCCGAATTATTTTCCGAGTTCATTTATTTCACCATTGCCTTCAAGAGAAATATCAAGAGATATGAAACGACCGTCGGGTGTCTTAACATTACCGTCGATGACTTTGCCGGAGATAACTCTTATGTTGAACGAGGTATTTTCCTTGCCATTCCAGTGATACTTCTCGCCAGGTATTTTGAAAGATGCTTCACCGACTTTCACAGCCGGCACACCTACTATTTTGACAATCCGTTCATAGAGCACTACGTTCTTTATTGATTGTAGAAATGCCTTGTCGAATATCATATCTGACTGCCCAGGTTGGATTTTATCTGTAGTTGCTGATGCACTGACCACAAAAAAGAAAAGATATGCCAGTATTGAGACGAAAGTCATTTTTATTAGATTCAAGATCATCGCAGCCCCTTGTTGTGGAACATCTGTATATATGAGCCTTTTTACGTCATGCTCAGGACTGAACTAAAAAATCTATTAAAACCGACAGTACTTGCCTGGTTTATTCAAAATCCTCATTGCTTGATTGTCTCGACATGCTGTCGTGAATTGCGGACAGTCCCGCCATGACCCTAGATTTCCCGTCCATTCAACACCAGCCTTATTGTCCTGACCCCCTCCTTGAAACTGGTAGATCTGTAAGCTCCTGGACGCCTCATCCCAGGTTTTGTGCTGTAGATCGGCTCAAGGACCAGTCTGTTCTTACTCCCACCAGTCAGGGTTATTTCCCGTTCAACGGCAATCCCATCATCGGGAAGGGCCACAACAATTCTGTGAGTTCCGGCCTTCAAGCGAAGATTATTATTGTATCGATACCTGATGCCGTTACCGGCCTCCGGGTCCGCCAGTTTTATCGGTTCACTGTTTTCCTTTTGCAGATTCCCTTGCAACATCATCGCCTGGCCATCGATATTCAGCAGCAGCTTATAATCAGGCGTTCCGTGAATGTCTGATGCGGAATAGATGCCCGGTTTGTGGGTCTTCAGCGAAGCGGTTATGCGTAAATCTGCAAACCCTTGGGGTGCAATCCCACCGTTAGTTAATTCCTCATATATGTCAGTACGAATGCTTGTGCTGTTTGCCTTGATCAGGGCTGAACTTTCAGCACAACCACTTAGCAGCATCAATGTCATTGTCCACAACATCAATTTCATTCTGCTCATAAAAGACTCCCTTTCTTGCTAGACTGCCGCTTCGCCACGTTCGATGGTCCGTATCCGCACCGCCTCCAACACGTCCAATACGTAGATCTTTCCATCTCCTTTTTCGCCGTTCCAGGCCTGCTGACGAATGGCATCCACAACCTCCCAGACAACGGCATCTGAAGCCATGATCTCCACTCGAATATTTCTGGTGAAATAGTTGATTTGGCTATCAACTTTCTTACGGTTCGCGCCTTTGCCGCGGCCGAATCCGTTGTTTTCCGTTGCACTCATCCCAGACAGACCATCAACATGCCTGAGCGCTTCTGTAACCGGTTCAAGTGCAGCAGGCTTGATATAGGCGATTATCTGTTTCATTCGGCAATTCCAGGTTGATAATATTTCAGCGATATGTTTCGAGCTGCTAGCCAATCAGTCAGAACACGACTAAATAGCATCATTGCCCCTTTCATTGGTTCGAATCTTGATTATTTCATCAACCGTAGACACGAAGATCTTCCCGTCACCAGTATTGCCGGTATGGGCGTATTTCTGAATCACATTGACAACGTCATCAACCATCTCGTCATCGACAACGACTTCCAGTTGTATGCGGGGAATGAATTCAACAAACTCATATACAACCTTGTCCTTGGCGTTCTTAGCCTTCCCTTTACCGAACCCTTTGATCTCCGAAATGGTTACTCCCGGAAGGCCATCGATCGCATGAAGTTCCTCAGTGACTTCCAGTAATTTTGATGGTCGAATGATTGCTTTAATCTCTTTCATAGATTTCTCCCTGATGTGTTTTTATAGTGGTAATCAGCTACGACAGATTCAATCACATCTCTTCCTCGACTTTTCTCTTCTCAAACCAGCTGTACACCGACGGAATGATCAGTAGTGTCAGCAGAGTAGATGTAACCAATCCGCCAACGACAACGGTTGCCAGAGGCTTTTGTATTTCAGACCCTGCTCCGCCGGCAAGCAGCATCGGTATCAGGCTGAAAATGGATATTGATGCAGTCATCAATACCGGACGCAAACGGTCCAGACTCCCTTTTCTGATGGCATCCGGCAGTTCCAGACCTTCATCGCGCAACTGCGAAATGCGCGACACCAGGACCAGGCCGTTCAGTACCGCCACCCCAAACAGGACGACAAACCCCACCGACGCCGGCACTGACAGATACTGCCCGGAGATGAAGAGCGCAAATACTCCGCCGATCAGCGCGAACGGCAGATTGGAGATGACCAGCAGCGCCAGACGGATCGACCTGAAAGTGACGTACAACAGCAGCAGGATCAGGCCGATTGCCACCGGTCCAATGATCATCAGTTTTTTCATCGCCCGCTGCTGGTTCTCGAACTGGCCGCCCCAGGTGAGGTAATAGCCCGGCGGCAGCTTGACCTGCTCCTTGATCTTCTGTTTCGCCTCGGCAACAAAACCGCCGATATCCCGACCGGTGATATTCATCTCGATACCGATTCTTCTGTTTCCGTCCTGGCGGCTGATCTGAGCCGGCCCTTCGATCATCTTCACCTCGGCCAGCTGTTCCAACGGGACATTAATGCCGGCTTTCGTGGTAATCATCAGGTTCTTGATCGCGTCAAGAGAGTTACGCTTTTCTTCCGGCAGGCGTACCGTGATGTCGAAACTGCGGTTCTCCTCATAAAACTTGGAGGCTGATTTACCGGCCACGGCGATTTCAATGACCTTTTGCACATCACTGATGTTCAGTCCATAGCGGGCAATCTTCGCCCGATCAATATTGACGGTCAGGTAAGGCTGCCCTGAAACCTTTTCCGCAGCCAGATCGGTGCCCCCGCGAACAGTGGAGAGAACTCGCGCAATTTCAGCCGATTTTTCACTGAGCACGTTGATATCTTCACCGAACAGCTTGAGAATCAGCTGGGCACGGGTTCCGGCCACCAGTTCATCGATACGGCACTGGATTGGCTGGCTGAAACCGACTTGAATTCCCGCAACCGACTCCAGAGCCTTACGCATCTCGTTGGTAACTTCTTCCTTGGAGATGTCTCGCTTCCATTCGCTTTTTGGCTTGAAAATACCGACATAACCGGTTTTATCCGAGCCCCTGGTGTCCATGGCGACGCCGGTCTGCCCGGTCCGTCCCACAATAGTATCCAATTCTTGAAACTGCTTCAGTTTTGCCGCGGCCAGCTGGTTTACTTCCATCGCCTTGGCCAGGGAAACACCGGGGAGCAGGGAAACATCCATGTCAAACGACCCTTCATCCATGACCGGGATGAATTCCGTTCCCAGCCGGGTTACCAGGAAGAGTGAAACAACCAGAAGAATTGCGGCAACGCTTAACACCACTCGCTTTGTGTTCATGGCGTAATTGAGCAGCGGCAGATACAGCCTGGTTGCATGCTTCATGACGAAGCTCTCTTTTTCCGGGTGCGGTTTAAGGAAGAGAATGCAAAGCACGGGGATAACGAATACGGAAAGGAACAGAGAGGCAAGCAGCGCAATCGCCACCGTGATGGCCAAGGGGCTGAACATCTTCCCTTCGATACCTTCCAGGGAGAGAATTGGGATAAAGGTGAGGGCGATGATCAGCTCGCCGAAGATGCTCGGTTTGCGGACTTCCATGACCGCTTTGAGCACGGTCAGTAATTTGGGATGTTGTCCCCCCTCTTCGCTCAGGTGGCGTTGGACGTTTTCCACCTGAATAATGGTTGTGTCGATAATCATACCGATCGAGATGGCCAGGCCACCGAGGGACATCAGGTTGGCGGTGATCCCGGAGAGTTTCATAACGATGAACGTGGCCAGGAGTGATAACGGCAGCGCGATGAGTACGACGATACTGCCCCGGATGCTGTTCAAGAGCAGGTACAGCACGATCAGTACCAGTATGGATCCCTCAATCAGCGCCCTGTTGACCGTGCCCACACTCGCCTTGACAATGTCGCTGCGGTCATAATAGGAAACGAGCTTGATCCCTTCGGGGAGCACGTTGTTTTCATTCATTTCCTTGACTTTTGCCGCCACCCGTCTTACTACATCTCGGCTGTTCTCGCCCCGCAGCATCATGACAATGCCGCCGACCGCTTCGTCCTTGCCGTCCTTCATGGCGGCACCCATCCGAACAGCCTCGCCGACCTTTACCTGTGCCACGTCCCGAATATAGGTCGGCGTGCCGCCCTGGGATTTCAGGACAATATTTTCTATGTCGCTGACATCCTTGATCAGGCCAACCCCGCGAACAATGTATTGGTCCGTACCCCGTTCGAGGAGGTTACCGCCGACGTTCTCATTATTGCTGCCGATGGCGGTATAGACGTCATCCACGGTGACGGCGTATTTCACCAGCTTCTCCGGTGCAACGAGCACTTGGTACTGTTTGAAGTAGCCGCCGAATGAGTTGATCTCGTTGACGCCGGCAACAGATTTTAACTGCGGGGTAATGACCCACTCCTGTAAGGTTCGAAGATTGGTCAGGTAGGCAATCTTCCCCTGCGGGTCATCCGGCATCTTCCCTTCGAGGGTGTATTGGTAAATTTCTCCCATGGCGGTGCCGATAGGCCCCATGGCTACCTCGACACCTTTCGGGACCTTCTCCCGCGCCTCCGCCAATCGTTCAAAGACCAACTGCCGGGCAAAATAGATGTCCACATTATCCTTGAAGACAATCGTGACGATCGACAGGCCGAACTTGGTCACCGAGCGCATCTGCTCGATATCGGGCAGGCCACGCATGGACATCTCAATCGGATAGGTTACATTACGCTCGATCTCGATTGCCGAAAGACCATCGGCATGACTTACCACTTCAACCTGAATGTTCGTTACATCCGGAAAGGCATCAATCGGTAGTTTCAGATATGAGTACGATCCGAATGCAATAATCAGCAGCGCCAGAAAAATAACCATCCCTTTCTGCCGCAACGTATATGCAATCAATTTTTCTAGCATCGGTGTCTCGCTCCCGTGAGGTCAATTATGTAAGAAGTTCTCAGTTACTTGCCATGGCCATGTTCGTCTGTCATTTCGCCCTTCTTGACTTCCGACTTGAGGATGAACGATCCCTTGATCGCGTAGTTCTCGCCCTCTTTCAGGCCGGAAACGATCTCGACCATGCCAGCTGCCGTTCGACCTGCCTGAACCGGCCGTGCCGCGAATTCAGTTTCATTTTCCGCAACGAAGACTACTTTCTTTCCGTCCATGTCCTGCAGCGCATCTTCGGGCACCGCCAGCACCGGCGGCGCATCAGCTGCTAGTGCCAGCTCGACCGTGGCGAACATCTCCGGCTTCAACTTCCGGCCCGGATTGGAAACTTCGATCCGTGCCTTGACCGTTCGAGTGGCCTCATCAACCAGGTCGGCAATGTAGGTGATGCGGCCTTTCAGCTTCAGGTCAGGAAAGGCACCAATACTAACGATTGCCGTCTGGCCCCTGCGCACCTTGGCCAGATCCTTTTCGTTGATGTCCACCAGCACCCAGATGTTGGACAGATCGGCCACGGTATAGAGGCTTTTGGAGGGATCGGAAAGCTCCCCGACGATGGCGTGCTTCTCGGTAATAGTGCCGCTGATCGGGGACTTGACCGGCAGGAGCGGTCGTTTGTGGCTATCTCCCTTCAGGTCCGACGCGGAAACGCCATACAGGGACAGGCGCTCTTCGTCGGTATGCAGTTCGGTCTGGGCGGTCTTGAAGTCGGTCTCCGCCAGCAGGATATCCTTGCGGGCTGCGATCTTCTTGTCAACCAGACTCTTGATCCGATCCATATTTGACTGGGCCAGGGCCAGTTTGGTTTTTGACTGATGATAGCGGCCCAAGGCTTCGCCAAGCTCGACACTGTCCAGGATTGCCAGGGTCTGTCCGGCCGAAACACTGTCACCCAGAGAAGCTTTGACACTGACGGTCTTGCCGGAGATGCGCGGTGAAACATGGGCTATCTTGTCGGCATTGGCTTCCACCTTGCCGGTGACACTAATCACACCGGCCATCCGCTGTTTTTTTGCCGGCGCCACCGCCACACCGTTCTGCTTCTGCACCTCGGCGGTCATCTTGACACTGCCGGCCTCGTCGTGCCCTTCATGTCCTTCTTTTTCTTCCTTATGGCCATCTTTGCCTTCTTCATGGGCGCCGGCCTTTTCATCCTTGTGGCCAGCTTCTTTATCTTCGGCATGTTCCGCGACACCGCTTTTACTCTGGGAAGTGAGATAGTAAATGCCGCCGCCTAAAGCGACTGCCAGGATAAGTCCGATAATGATTGCCTTTTTCTTCACTGCACACCTCCGGTAAGTTCTGTTGCCACTGCTGATTCGAGTTTGGCGAAGGCCGTCTGACGGTCATGGAGTGCAGTCAGATAGCCGTCGTTGACCTCGAAGAATTTTTTCTGTTCCTGGATGACGGCAAGTATGCCGACCTCGCCCAGACGGTAAGCTTCCTGGGTCAGTTTCAGGTTCTCTTCAAGCTGGGGGATGATGTCGGCTTTATAGAGGGAAAGTACCGTCGCAGCATTCTGGAAACTGGCGTAGGCGGTCTCGACTTCCCGTTCCACGTTTCTGGTGATAGCTGTCAGGCGGCTCTCGCTGCTGCTTCGCTTGGCCCTGGCTTCCTGGAGGCCGGCCTGATTTCTGTCAAAAACGGGAATAGGCATCGACAGTTTAACACCAATGGTATAAGCGGTATCCTTACCTTCCACGCCGCCGATCTCCATGGCTGTGGTATCGCGCCTGACCTGGAGTCCCGCTGTGAGATTGGGAATGCTTTCCGCCCGGGCAAGGGTGATGTCGGCCTCGCCCCTCCCTTTTTCAGCTTCCAATGCTTTGATATCGGGACGATTGCTTATGGCAAGCGGCTTCAGGTCGGCTGGTGATTTTGCCATGGAGATATCCGCATCGAGTTTTCCGGAGATTACGGGTTGGCTACCGATGGGGAGCCCCATCAGAGTCCAGAGCCTTGCCTGATTCTGCAGCATGGCCTTTACCACATCGATCCTGGCACCCTCGCTCCGTGCCAGTTCGACCTTGACCAGGTTCATTTCAAGTTCCGGGATATCACCAGCGGCCAGACGATCTTTGGTAACATCGAGAAGTTGCCGGTTGAGCGCGATGGAGCGGTCAGCCAGAGCTACCCGTTGTTGTGCCAGTAAAGCGTCATAGAATGCCGTCTTCACGTCATCACGAAGCAGGCGTTCCCGGTCGGCCAGTTGCCAGCGGTAGATATCAAGTTCGCGTTCAGCGATGGTCAGCCGCTTGCCCCGCTTGCCGGCCAGGAAAAACTCCTGCGACAGGCCAAGAGCCAGGCTGTTTTCGCTGCTGCTGCCGGTCAGGGCGCCGGTGCCGGCCTCAAGATCGAGCGTCGGGTTCGGCAAGAGACCAGCCCTGACCTTGCCGGCATCACGGATACCTTTCTCTTCGCGGAGCGCTTTTAAGTCGCCATTATTCTGCAGCGAATACTCGATTACCTGAGGCAGCGATATTACTTGTTCCTCGGCACACACTAGGCTTGATGATAGGACAGATACGATAACGGGCACCAGGAGCAAGGCTCCCCGTGCAAATACAGTTGTTCCCAATGGAATAACCTCCTTATTCTGTTGTGATGGTGAGTTGTACTAAGATTGCGAACGTACTTCGACGAGGAGAGAAGATACAGTTGTCACTGAATCAGGGCAAACTACTCCCGTCGTAGTGTGTTAGGCCAGGTTTTGCGGGGGGATAAACTTGGAAAGAAAAACTTCAGGCAGATGTTGGTATGGGTCAGAAAAACGTAAGCTTAATACAACTGGATCATAATTAATTACCAGCTGTTGGACAGTCAAAGGGGCGTGGCATGCGCAATTAACGCAGGTGACACAACCGTCGTAGTCGTTGTGCTGTACAGGCGGGGTGCAGGGGCACTTATGAGGCGCAGATAATTCGGCATGCGTGATTGCTGAATCATTCGATGACGAGACGGAATTATTGCTGGCGTGCGCACTTTCATGCACGCCATGCACCGCTACGATCGTCATGATCAGAAGCAGCAGTTGTGATACTAATTTTAGAGGGATTAATTTTCGCATAGTTTAGTTAGTGAAACAGTAAACAATTACAACAGTAAATGTCAAGAAGCAAACTTCAACTTCTAATACATCGACGGAGAGAATGGCCTGCACACCCCAGCCGGTTGCTTCCAAGCAGGGGCGCGCAGGATCAACATCCGATTATACCTTCTCTTTCTTCATGCCGAATTTCAAATAAAGCGACGGCAGTACCACCATGTTTAGTATTGTCGAACTGAGCAGCCCACCTAGAATGACAATGGCCAGTGGTGAAAGTATTTCATTCCCCGGCTTGTCGGCAGCAATAGCGAACGGAACCAAGGCCAGTCCTGCTGCCAGCGCCGTCATGATGACGGGCCTGAGCCGTTCCATCGAGCCCTGCATTACGGCCTCCTGCAAGGTTTTCCCCTCCTGTTCCATCAGGTGCTTGTAGTGAGAGATAAGCAGAATGCCGTTTCGTGTCGCAATGCCGAACAGGGTGATGAATCCCACCAGCGAGGCTACACTGATGACCTTGGAAGTAAAATATACGGCGATGATGCCACCGATGAAGGCAAGCGGCAGGTTGACCATGACCAGGAAAGCATCTCTGAAGCAGCGAAATTCAATATAGAGAATCAGAATGATAAAGAGCAACGAAACCAGACTCAATAGGCCGATTGTCTTGGATGCCTCGGCCTCACTCTCGAACTGCCCGCCATATTCAACGTAATATCCCTCCGGGAGCTTGACCTTCTGCTCTATGCGGGTGCGGACATCGTCAAAAACACTGCGCAGATCACGACCGGTCACGTTTGCCTGAACGACGATCTTGCGCTGGGCATTTTCCCTGGTAATGGTATTCGGCCCCTTGGCGGAAACGACCCGAGCCACGGCGGAAAGCGGAATCTTGACCCCGGTCGGGGTATCAATCATGACGTTTTCGATGGCGCCGGTACTGTTGCGGGCGGAATCGGGAAACTTCACCACGACATCGAATCCTCGGTCTCCTTCCAGTGTACGGGTTACGGCCATACCGGCGGTGGCTGCCTCCATCGCCTCCGCCACACCCGACATGGTGAGATTGTAACGAGCCATCTGTGTCCGGTCGGGTACGATCCGGACCTGAGGAATATCCTTCTGCTGTTCCACTGAAAGGTCAGCCAAGCCGGGGACATCGGCTATGGCGCCCCTGATCTCTTCCGCCGAACTCCGCAGCCTGAAAAGCTCCGGACCGTAGACCTTGATGGCAATATTGGCCATGGTGCCGGAGAGCATATGGTCGATGCGGTGACCGATCGGCTGACCAAAGGTAATGGTCGCCGGCATGCCGGACATTGATTTACGCAGTTCTGCCATGACCTCACCAAGCTTGCGTTCTTTCATCTCCAGCTTGGCTTCGATTTCCGTCATGCTTGCTGCTTTACCGTGCTCATCCATGTCTCCCCGCCCGGTCCGGCGGGCAGTCTTCTTTACGTTCGGGTGAGCCAACAGCTTTTTTTCCACCTCTAAGGCAATAGCAGCCGACTGCTCCAGCGAGGTTCCCGCCGAGGTGACGACAACTACCGTCAGCGCCCCTTCATTGAAAGGTGGAAGAAAAGAACGACCAGTCATGGAGAGCGGAATCATGGCCAGGGCAAAGGCCACGACTGATCCCGCGATCACCAGTTTCGGCCGTGTGACCGCCAGGTTGAGCATGGGGCGATAAAGTCGTTTCAACCAGCGGACGACGAGACTTTCCTCCTCCCGCTCCAGGCACTTGGCCCGTGGCAACAGGTATGAACAGAGGGCCGGAGTGACGGTCAAGGCAACAATCAGCGATGCGCCGATGGAGACCATGTAGGAAATGCCAAGTGGTCGCAGCAAGCGCCCCTCAACCCCGGAGAGAAAAAAGAGCGGCATGAATACCATGAGAATGATCATGGTGGCATTGACAACGGAAGCGCGGATCTCTTTCGAGGCGTCGAAGATCACCTTGCGCGCCGGGGAGCGCAGGTGTTCCGGTTTCATCCGGTTTTCCCGCAGCCGCCGGAAGGCATTCTCCACATCGATGATGGCGTCGTCGACAATGACCCCGATGGCGATGGCCATCCCCCCCAGGGTCATGGTGTTGATGGATATGTCGAACATCTTGAGTGCAAAGATAGCAAACAGCAGCGAAAGCGGGATGGCGGTAATAGAAATGAGGGTGGTCCGCATATTGCCCAGGAAAAGGAAGAGGATGGCAATAACCAGCAGCGACCCTTCTGTCAGTACCGTTTTGATGTTGTCGATGGCCCGCTCGATGAAATCCGACTGCCGAAAGATATCGGTCTCCAGTTTCATGCCGGCCGGAAGACTCTTCTGCAGTTCCGCGAGCTTTCCTTCCAGTCGCTTGGTCAACTCAAGGGTGTTTGCGCTGGGGTGTTTCTGGATCGAGATCACCACCCCTGGCTTGCCGTTGGCTGAAGCGTCGCCATATCTGAAGGCCGGGCCGATGACGACCCGTGCCACATCTCGCACCAGGACCGGCACTCCCGCCCTGGCGGCCACCACAACCTGCTCCAGATCGGCCGGGGTGCGGACTCTGCCCACGCCCCGGATCAAGTACTCCTGGCCGTTTTTCTTCATAACCCCGGCGGCAAAATTCTCATTTGCTCCCTTTAGAGCGGTAATGACTTCACCCACTGTGACCCCGAAAGCTTGCAGGCGTTGTGGATCGAGTTCCACCTGGTACTGGCGAGTGTCACCGCCAATGTTGGAGACCTGAGAAACTCCCGATACTGCCAGGAGCCGTTTACGCACTACGAAGTCGGCGGTTTCCTTCAATTCCATGGTGGTATGTTTGTCACTGATCAAGGCAACATGCATGATCTCCCCCATGATCGAGGAGATCGGCGCCAGTTGTGGAACCGCATCAACCGGCAGAACGCCGGCCAAGGCTTGCAGCTTTTCGTTGACCACCTGGCGGGCCTTGTAGATATCAGTTCCCCAGGTGAACTCGACCCAGACTGTGGAGAGACCGGCTACCGTGTAGGAACGGACCCGGCGTACACCGCTTGAGCCGGTAACTGCAGTTTCAATCGGATAGGTGACGACCGTCTCCACCTCCTCCGTGGCCATGCCATGCGCCTCGGTGATGATGGTAACCGTCGGAGCGGTCAGATCCGGCAGTACATCCACCGGCATCTTCATTGTTATATAGGTTCCGACCACCAGAACCAGCAGTGACGCCACAACGACGATCAGCCGGTTTTCCAGGGCCAGACGGATTATTTTATCGAGCATGATATCTCCTTAGTGGCCGTGGCCCTGGTCAGCGCCGCCCTTGGCAGCTGACTCAGCCTGTTTGACGTAATAGGCGCCGCGGGTTGCTATCCGCTCATCACCCTTGAGACCACCGGAGATCTGGACAAAACCGCCATCCTCGACACCGATCTTCACCTCCTGCCGGTCAAACGCCTCTCCCGATGACTGGATAAAGACGAACGAGCGCCCCTCATCTTCGATCAGTGCGTCCTTGGGCAGAGCCAGTGCTCCGGCAACCGAACCGGTTCGGATTGCAACATTGGCGAACAGTCCAACCTTGAGGCGACCGGATTGATTGGGAACTTCAAACAGGACCGGCAGCGTTCTGGTTTGGGGGTCAAGCATGTCGCCGACCGACACCAACCGCGTCGGTTTGAATTCGTCAGTCAGACCGGCAACAGTAAAAGTTGCATTGAGCGATTTGCCGGTAGAGCCGATTTCATTGGCGGGAATATTGGCCTTGAGCCAGAGGGTACCAGTATTGACGATCCGCAGGATCGGTTGTCCAGCCTCCACTCCTTTGCCGGCGCCGGCAGTCACTTCCACCACCGTGCCGCTTATCGGTGCCCGCACCGCAATCTTGCCGCTACCTTCACCCTTGACACTCCCCATCGCCTTTTCCAGTGGGTCAAGAGCCGACCTAGCACTGGAAAGTGACAGCTCCGCCTCCTCGACTCGCTTTAGCGGTGCTATTTTTGCTTCATGTAGTCGCTTTGCCCGGTCATACTCTTTTTGCGCTAGGGCAACCCGGTTTTTTGCTTCAGCAAAGGCCGCTCCCAACTGGCCGATCCCACCGTCCGGTCTGACCGGCGGATCAATCAGGGCTACGACTTCACCTTTTGCCACCTTCTTGCCGATGAACGGCAGTTGCCTGGTCGTCGAAATAATCCCGGAAAGCGGTGCGGCAACCGTTGCCTCGGCGTTCGACACCGGCACCAGCTCCCCCGTGGCGTTTACAAAACTGCCCAGGTCTTTCTTTACCGGTTGGGTCACCATGAAATCAACGACCCACTGTTGTTCCTTCAGATAGGCAATCGCCCCACCTTTGGCAGCTTGTCCGGCAGTTGGCTTCTCACCCTTGTTCATTACCAGCACTTCGGAAACCGAAATTTTGTCACCAAATCCATTGCCATCGGTTATCAGTTCCAGTGAATATTTTCCTGGTTTGCCAAGGGTAGCCTCGACCTTGTAGATTCCCTTCCGGGTAGGAGCAGGCAGGGTGAATGTTTCAGGCTCTCCGGCGGCTGGGGTGAATACCAGTTTCAAGCCCCCTTCCGTGACCGGTTTGAAATCACTCAGTCTGGTGAGATGGATAAGAAAGCCCGTTTTTTCTCCAACCACCGGCGGATCATATTCCATAAACAGTTCGCTCTTAGCGGAATAGGCGGTAACCCGAATCGGTTCAACCTTTTCTCCTGCAGCTGCGGCTGCAGTGGCTTGTTTCTGTTGAGTGCAGCCGGTCAGCATGAAAAGCATAGCCATCAATATTCCCATCTGCTTCAGGGCAGTTTTATAGGTGTTCATTTATTTCCTCCGTCATCTGTTTTCAGTTCAATTCCCACGGCAGCATCCAGTTTTGCGACCGCATTGTTCCAGTTGTGGAGTGAAGTGAGGTAGCTGTCATTTACTTCGATGAATTTCTTCTGCTCCTCGATCACTGCCAGAATTCCTACCTCTCCCAAGCGATACGCCTCCTGAACAAGCTTAAGGTTTTCAGAGAGTTGCGGAAGTATCTCCTTGGCATAGATGTTTGCTGATTTTTCCGCAGCGGCAAGTCGTGCATGGGCCGCCTCAACCTCACGCTCAATGCTCTGCCGGACAAACGCTTGACGAGTTTCAGCGCTGCTTTTTCTGGCTTGTGCTTCTTTTATGCCAGCCTGGTTCCGGTCAAAGTAGGGAATTGGGACTGAAAGTTTCAGTCCGACAAGATAGTCAGTGGACCGGTTACTCATACCGCCGACAGAGGTCAGCGTGCTTTCACGGCTGAAGGCGATCCCGGCCGTTACGTTGGGCGCCTTATCAGCCTGAGCCAGGGTGAGATCTGCCTCTCCTTTGCTTTTTTCCGCTGCCAATGCTTGTAGATCAGGGCGATTTTTCAGGGCCATAGCCTTGAGTTCTGCAGGATTTGCAGTGACCGGTTTTGTTTCAGATGAACCGGCAATTTTGAGGTCACTCAAAGTAGGCGCGCCCATAAGAGTAAGAAGGCGCTGACGGGAGGGAACTAGCTCGCGCTCCGCCTCGATTTTCCTTTCTTCGCTCCGGGCGGTTTCGACTCTGGACAGGTTTACGTCCAGTTCCGCAATATCACCCGCGGCCAGCCGTTCTTTGGTTATCTGCAGGAGTTGGTTGTTCAGTTCCCGGGACTTGTGCGCCAGCTCAAGACGGCTTTCCGCCAGAAGAAGATCGTAGAACCCGCTCTTCACCTCCAGCAAAAGCAGGCGTTCCGCATCCTTGATCCGGCTCCCGAACCTTGCAATTTCGGATTCAGCCACAGCTAGTCGTTTCTCCAGTTTACCGCCGATCAAGAATTCCTGGGAAATGCCGATGCCTAGGCGGTTTTCGGAAGAGCTGCCGGTAAGGGCTCCGGTAGCGCCATCCAATTCCAGAACCGGATTTGGATAGAGCCCAGCTTTGATTTTTCCGGCTTCACTTATTCCCGCCTCTTCACGAAGCGCCTTCAGCTCGCCGTTGTTCTCCCTGGCGATTGTCATGATTTCAGCCAGTGTGACCGCTTTCTCCTCTGCCTGAATTGGCGCCGCTGCAACACAAATAACTACCGCCATCACGACGACAGATGATAATCGTATAAGAAATGCTCGTTTCAATTGTTCCTCCCTTGTTGCATTGAGGTGTGACGTCATTCGCCGCATCTGTGCCAGGCAAAAGCACCTTATGCCTCCCCTTGTTATCAATAAGGGAATACGCATGCAGAGGCGCCGCTGCAATCCTGGATAGTAACCAGAACCACTGACACAATTACGAATGTTGAGTAATGATAGAATAGGACGCTGGGCGCAACTGTACGGGCAATGACGCAGACAAAGCGCTATTGCGGACGCACGAGTAGCGTATCAGCCCTTCAGGTGAGGATATGCGGTGGGGTATCTATGGCTAGAAATACTTCAGGAATGAATTGGAATGCTTCCGGGTTGACGAGAGAAAGGGCAATCCGTGCAGGATGGTAATAATCGGTTTGAGTAGACAATGATTGATAGGTGTGGTGATCACAACTGAAGTGGTCGTGGTCGGTGCTGGGATGGTCGTCGGTAGGACAAGACGAACAGTGGCCGGGGGTCTCGGAGTGCGAAAACCCTATTGATATATTGTGCGGAGCAGTAAACCCTGCTTCTTCGATCTCATGGGCGACAGAAAAGATGGTATTGATGGAAAGACAGGCAATCATTGTTACCAATGTCAACGCAACGATTTTTTTGAATTTCTGGTTCAAACCTGCTCCGGTTCTTTTCTTCTCATACGTGATATCAGTTTAAAGTAATTTTTCTCGCAGAGAGTGTCAAGATCTAAAATTTAAGGCGTTATTCCACTTCAAATATTTTCAGACACCTTAACCGCAGACTTCCCAGTTATGGCTGAAATAAGCATTGCAATCATCAGCGCTCCTACGATTACCGCCAGGGACACCGATATCGGCACATGATACCCACACCGGCAGTAACCAACATCTTGCTAGCAAAAAATAGAGCGATCTCAGCCCTCTTGCGGTTAAGTCCCAATCTACCACCAGCATAACCGCTAGTAGCAGGGCAAACACAATCCACATAGACATCAGCGGGTTCCTTTTGGATTGTTGAGAAGTGTGACAACAACCACTTCTTCATCGGGAGCTGTTTTTAGCCAGGAAAATATCTCTTCTATCTCACGTTCAAACTGTACCCGTTCCGGTGACCCTGCAGGCAGTGCCTTTGCTTTTTTCCCAAGATCACGGCTCTTCAGCCCCAACTCTTCCGCTTTTTTGGTCAACCGGGCCTCAACTTTTCGTTTATTCCCTTCTGCAGTCAGCACCAAGCGATGTTCGTCACGGTCTTCAACTGCAAGAGCGGCATTGCCATAGGTGGTTCCGGCGCCAACCTGAACACCGTCCACCGGACAGGAAAGATCATAATATTGCGCCACGAATTTTCCCGTCCCCCCTGCCCTTTTCAGCGCCTCTTTTGCTGCCAGTCCTATACGGGCACCGAAGATCGAGCCTGCACACACATGCCCATGAAAAGCCTCCAATTGGCTGAACAAAGCCGGCATAGGCTTGGAGTCATTTGACGCAAGAGCATTGGAGCATGAGATTGTCAGCGACATGACTCCGGCAAAGACAACACACGGCAAAATTCTACAATATCCGGTTTTCATTAGTTCCCTCCCTTTTCACTTTGGTGCACGTTTTGGCAGTCGTTCTTTAATTTTATGCAGCAGGTTCCTGGCCCAGACAAATTCGGTGGCCAAGATTCCCAATCCGATTGGTATCACCACGATTGCCGGTCCGGGCAGCACGATCATGGCGATGCCGATTACGAGTACCGAAACGCCGACGATTGTTACAATCAGTCGTTTAGTCTGTTTTAATGTCCAGTTCAGTGGTGACATTGCGCTCCTGGCAATCCTGCTCAGATGCCTGTTGGTAAAGCCCCTATGTAATAAGGCAGATTCCCGGCATCCGGAATTTTTATAATTTATTTAGGATGGTACTTCTGTTTTCAATTGGTTTAAAACGCACAGACTGAAGCCTGACAATCCATTTACGTACTTCTTCCATCAACAGGACAGAAGCTGACACCGCCACCGCCAGACACCAGTCGGCAGGGGAGAGTGTTATTGTATGGAAAAGGGTCTGGGCCGGCTTCCAGGTCACGGCAACCACCTGTAGGGTTATCACCCCGATAATTGCAAGCCAGAGCATGCGGTTGGCGAACAAATTGCGGTTAAGGACCGAATCTGTTTCATTGCGCGAATTGAGGACATTGAACACTTGGAAAAGCACGAAAGTTGTAAAGGTAAGCGTAAGGGCATACTCCCGACTTCCGTTCTGGGCAGAATAGAAAAGTACCCCAAGCGTTCCAATCACCATGACAACACCGGCGAATATTACCCTTGCCATGCGCCGCAGCGTCAGAATCTGCTCCGTGGCCATACGTGGCGGTTGCTTCATAATACCGGGTCTGGCGATGTCCAGGGCCAGGGCCACTGCCGGTGGACCATCCATGATCATATTGACCCAGAGTATCTGAATCGGGTTGAATGGTTCGGGCAAGCCGAGAAGCGGGGCGAAGAATACGCACAGCACCGCCCCGACCGTGGTTGTGAGCTGGAAGCGGATGAAGTTGACGATGTTGCCGTACAGAGTCCGTCCTTCCCGTACCGCGCCGACGATCGTGGCAAAATTGTCGTCGGTCAACACCATGGTGGCAGCCTCCTTGGTGACCTCACTGCCGGTGATTCCCATGGCAATGCCAATGTCTGCGTTCTTGAGTGCAGCTGCATCATTAACGCCGTCGCCGGTCATGGCAACCACATGCCCCTTCTCCTTCAGTGCCTTGACTATCCTGACCTTGTGTTCCGGCGCCACGCGGGCAAACACCCCGACCTGATCGATCACCCCGGAAAGTGACTGGTCGTCCATGCCGTCCAGATCGGCTCCCGTAATGGCAATTCCTGTAATCCCCAGATCGCGGGCAATGGCGGAAGCGGTTTCCCGGTGGTCGCCGGTGATCATCTTTACCTTGATCCCGGCCTCTCCGCACAGAGCCACGGCTTCGCGCGCCTCGGGCCGCGGCGGATCAAGAATTCCCACCAGGCCGACAAAGGTCAACTCTTCCACATACATGAAGAGATCCTCTTCTGGTATGAAGTCGGCAGCGGAAAACAGGCGCGAGGCGATCAGCAATCCCCGCATTCCCTCTTTTGCCATAGCGCCGTAAGCCGCGTCGATCATCTTTCGGTGGGAGGACTCAAGCGGCTCATCATCATGCATCCCCAGGATGCGGGTACAATTTCCGAGCAGAAGATCCGGCGCACCTTTCACAAACAGCCGCACAGTATCTCCATCACGATGGAATGTGGCCATGAACTTGTGCGCCGAATCAAAGGGGATTTCCGCAATACGCGGCAGGGCTTGTGTTACGGCGCTGCGCACAAAGCCGCCTTTGGCAGCCAGAACGAGAAGCGCCCCTTCGGTAGGATCGCCTAAAACCTCGCCGTCACGCAGCCGACTGTCATTGCAGGCAGCAGCAGGCTGGAGCAGAGGGGCAAAGTCCGGCAGAGCTCCAGCGTTTTTCATTGAAATTGCGCCTTCAGTACCATACCCCTCACCAGATACAGAATAGCTCTCTCCTCTGAAATAGAGTGAACGTGCCGTCATCTGGTTCATGGTGAGCGTGCCGGTCTTGTCGGAACAGATAACCGATGTGCAACCCAGTGTCTCTACTCCTGACATGCGCTTTATCACGGCCCGCTCCCGTGCCATCCGGCGCATGCCCAGCGCCAGGGTTACGGTTACCACCACCGGCAGCCCCTCCGGCATTGCCGCAACAGCAAGGGCAATGCAGTCGATGGTGGCGTGGACCAGTTTTTCACCACGCATCAGAGAAATTGAGAACAGCACCGCCACCAGTGAGGTGGCGAAAATCGCCAGGCGCTTGCCCAGTTTGTCAAGCTGAAGTTGCAGTGGTGTGGGACTCTCCACCGTGCCGGCAAGTTCGCCAGAGATCTTGCCGATTTCAGTCTGCATGCCGGTTGCGGTGACAATTACTTCCACTCTTCCCCTGGTTATCAGGGTATTCATGTAGACCATATTCGTCCGGTCAGCCAGAGGAGTCTCTTTCTGTGCAAGTTCAAGGAACGATTTGCAGCACGGTTGAGCCTCCCCGGTCAAGGCCGATTCATTGACCTCAAGCCCGGCTGAGAGTATGACTCGACCATCGGCGGGCACCTTGTCTCCCGCTTCCAGCAGCACAATGTCACCAGGCACCAATTCTTCCGCAGGAATCTCTTCCTTTCTTGCTCCTCTACGAACTCTGGCTGTAAGCGGCAACATTTTCCTCAATGCTTCGAGACTCTTTTCCGCCTTACTCTCCTGATAGAACCCCATGGCCGCATTGAGAATAACGACAACAATTATCGCCACTGCATCCTTGACGTTGCCGATACTTGCCGCCAGTATTGCCGCGAATATAAGCACCATCACCAGAACATTCGTGAACTGGGAGAGAAAAAGGAGCCATAGCGAGCGGGGAGGATTCTCTGCCAGACAATTTGGACCACTGATCTGCCTGCGTTCGGCGACTTGCTCAGCATTCAGGCCGGTCAACGGATCGACCTGCAGGTAAGCGGTTGCATCGTCAATGGCAAGGGTGTGCCACGATGTTTCTGTTTCAACGGGAAGCTGGCTGGTTTTCTGCTTCAACGGTATCTCCTTATGGTGCAACACAAAATAATTTAACTATATTATTGAACACAGACAAATTGACTTTTATTGTGAGACAGTCATGCATTCGTGTCTGTCGTTTTATAAAAAACGAACAAGAATGTAGATTCCAATCATGCCGATCCCCAGAGCAATCTTTGCCGCACCACCCAGTATCATGCCGAGAGTTGCACCAAATCCTGCCTTCCCTGCTTCATGCAGGCTTTTTTGCAAAGACAACTCGCCGATAACCGCTCCGACAAAGGGTCCGAGCAATATCCCCGGCAGACCCAGGAAGATGCCTGCCAGGCCTCCTGCCGCTGCCCCCATGACTGCACGACTGGAAGCTCCGTAACGTCTGGCTCCCAAGGCTGATGCCGCAAATTCTGCCAGATAGGACAGTCCGGCCATTGTGCCAAGTGCTACAATTGTCCATGTGCCCACATACTGAAAATTCTCGGCCCATGCTGCCAGCAGAAGACCGGCAAAAAGAAGCGGAGCGCCCGGCAAAACCGGCAGAACAAGTCCGGCCAGACCCGCTAGAATAAGAACTGCCGCACCAGTCCATTGTAAATCTGCCATCTCCATATTATATAATCCCTCGCATCAGCCGATCCGCTCAAAGGCAGCACTCTCGGGGCAATAGCTGTAGAGCTGTCCGACGCTGATATCGAAATATTCCTGTCGGAACTTTTTAAAGCCGGCAATGAAGTGGGCAATGTCTTTCATGACCCTGTTCCAAGCTGTTGCTGCAGTTCGGTCGATTTCGCCAGCAGCGCCTCACGGGTATTCTGTCGGAATTGTTCCAGCCATTCTGCAATCTCTGGGTGTTTGATGGAGAGTATTGAACAGGCCAGGTAGGCGGCGTTCTTGGCGCCATCCACCGCAACAGTTGCCACAGGAATGCCGGGTGGCATCTGAACCGTGGAATAGAGGGCGTCAACCCCGCCGATTGCCCCGGAAGCGAGTGGCACCCCGATCACCGGCAGTGTCGTGTGGGAAGCGACAACACCTGCCAGATGCGCGGCCATGCCGGCGCCACAGATCAGAACTTCAATTCCCCGCTCCCAGGCGGAACGGGCATACTCGGCGGTCCTGTCCGGCAGACGATGAGCCGAACTAATGTCCATCTCACAGGCAACACCCAACTCTTTGAAAACCTCCGCTGCCTTGCGCATAACCGGTAGATCGCTGTCACTACCCATCAGAATGCCAACTAACGCTTTGCTCAAAACTTTCTCCTTTTGATGAATTTATTCTTTGCTGTACATACGGGTCGCCCGCAGCAGTGCGACTGCATTATCTATAGCAGTAACACTCACCCGGTATTCCTGATCCCGCCTGCAATGAGTCCACTACTGGGGTAATTCTCCAACTACCTCATAACGCAGGGCATCTTTACTCTCTTCTTTCACCTCATACATGAGCCTGTCGGCTCGACCGATCACCTCGTCGATAGTTGCCGGAGATTTCATATAGGTGACCAGTCCCATGCTGAAGGTAATCGGCCAGCAACTCTCCACGTCCTTTTTTAACTGCTGTCGCACCTTTGCCGCTACCGTAAGGGCCGATTCTTCGGCGGTATTGGGTAGAAGCAGTGCGAATTCGTCTCCACCGAGTCGAGCGACCGTATCGGTTTCACGGATAGCAGAAACAATGACATTGGCTACCTGCCGCAGGAGTTTATCTCCCTCCGCATGTCCCATGGCATCATTGATCGTCTTGAACTTGTCAATGTCGAGGTATGCGACGGTAAATGGCTCCTTATAGCGATGGTTCCGCCGCATCTCTCCTGTAACAAGCTCTAAATAGTGCCGCCGGTTTGATATACCCGTCAACTGATCGGTGCGTGCCATACCATTTTCCCGCTCAAGTGCCCCTTTGAGGGAGGAGACAACCAAGGCCGACAGGAGAAAGAGCAGGAGTTCCATGAGGTCGTTCCAGAGCAGGGCGAATTCAAAGTGGTAGCGCTCTCTTCCCACCATCTCAGCCAGAAGCCACGCCAGGGCGCCTGCAAGGGAGAGGAGATAGCCGGCTTTCCTCCCCACAAACCAGGCCGCCAGGACAACTGGAACGAAATAGAAGGGTACCAGCGAGTAGTCGGAACCGGTCGTCCCGTCGAGCACCCCCACCACGACGCAGAGTGACAATGCCACTGCTGTAATACCCGACCGGGGCATTCTTTCGAGGAGATCAACCAATTTCATTCGAAACCCCTACGAGTTTTCGCCACCAACCAGCTTTCACGATTTCCTGATATGCGTCCGTTACCGCCAGTATTTCCGTGCTCATGAAAAAACCTCATATTGGATGGGACTCGTCTTTATGGTTTTACTTCATCTCCAATCGTTCTCTTTATTATACGGCAACCGTATTGCTGCTTCCGTTCCAACTCCTTGTTTACTGTTAATAATAAGTGTGCCGGCATGCGCTTCAATGACTTTCTTTGAGATGGGCATGCCAAGACCGGTACCATCATTTTTCGTCGTGTAAAACGGCATGAAAAGGTTTGCCAGAGTTTCGCGACCCATTCCAGCACCATGGTCTTTGATGATGATTGCTATGTAATCCCTGTCAATAGCGACGGCGATGGTTACCACTGCCCCGGGCTGAGAGGCATCAACGGCATTATCGATCAGATTAACCAATGCCCTCTCAATGTGGAAACTATCAATGGCAATGGTCGCCGGAGTCGCAGGAAGCTGCATCGTCAGAGGGACATTTCTTGCATCGGCTTTTGTCCGGCAGGATTCTCCGGCCCGGCGGATGCTCTCCCTGATATCCACGACTTTAAGATCAAGTTGCAGCGGCCTGGCGAAATCCAGCACGGAGTTGACAATCCTCTGCATATCCTGTGCTGAATTTTCTATTGTTTGGGCACCCAGAGTAACATCTCCCTTTCCCTCCCGAAGCCTCCTGGCGAAACCTGAAATTGATATAAGGGGATTCTTCAGGTCATGTACAATAACTGTGGCTACCTGACCGATGCCGGCGAGATAGCGCTCCTTCTCTGCCTGTTTGCGATTTTTCCGTTCACGTTCTGCAAGAAAACAGGCTACAGAAGTAAATGCTCCGGTGAAAACGAGGTGCAGAACCCTGTCCAGTAATTCCGGAAAGGTCGTTGTCCATGTGCCGAAAAAGAATGGCAAATATGCTGCCGACACAAACAGCCAAGTCACTACCGCTCCCTTCAGTCCGAAACGAAGCACCCCCAGAAGCAATGGCAGATAGTAAAGCTCTTCAAAAACAACACGCTGTGAAAATTGCCACGTTGTTCCAAAATGCAGGCAAGTGATCAGTATAGTCAGAGTGACGATGGTTAGAATGTGATAGTTCTTTCTGCTCATTATCGGTGATACCTCTGTGTTCAAACCGGCTTGCTTATCGATACCGGCAGGAAGTGCCTTTGCCGGTTCTCATCATTTAATCTATAAAGCCTTTACTTTGGCCTAACCATAGCAATAATTAGAATAAATAATGTTTACAGATGCTTATGCCGGATTGATCAATGATCGTTGCCGTTCTTCCTTCAGAGTGAAAGCCGCATACATAAATACCCCCAGACAGATAGCTGAATCAGCCAGGTTGAAGGCTGGCCAGTGATAGCTTTTCCAGTAGACGTCAAGGAAATCGATCACCTCGCCAAGACGAATACGGTCGATCAGATTGCCAGCTGCTCCGGCAAAGATAAACGACAGGGCGACTACAACGCCCTTTTCTTTGACGGACAATTTGCGCACTGCAACGACAATGGCAATCAGAGCAATCAGTGACACTCCGACGAGAAAGGGAATCCGGAACCCGCTCTCTGCAAATATCCCGAATGCTGCCCCCGGATTACGCACGTAGGTGATGCTGAAAATGTTGTCGATCACCGGAATCGAAGTATACAGAGCCATATTGTGGTCAATGTAGAGCTTGGTTGCCTGATCCAGGAGTAGGCCTAACCCGGCCACGACAAAAAATATCAGATAGTTATGTATGCTCATCTGCACCTCATTGCAGTCATTCGGATGATAATCATGCCTATTCAGATACTCATGGTTGTGCTACGCCGCTGTCCCATGCGGCCTTGAAGACAGCGTCAGATACCGCAGCATGGACATTGGCATCAAGAATCCCCGGAACCAGTTCACCATGGCCTGCATGCTCGGCAATAGCACGTGCCGCAGCAAGGAGCATTTGCTTGTTAATGGCTGTGGCGCCTGCGTCGAGCGCTCCCCTGAAAATTCCGGGGAAGGCCAGGGCGTTGTTTACACTCTTACCGTCTGCGGCGAACGCGGCCCCGGCGGCCATTGCTACTTCGGGGCGTATCTCCGGGTCGGGATTCGACAAGGCAAGGATGATTTGGCCCTTCCGAACCATTTCCGGCTTTATCAGTCCTGGACAGCCGGTGGTGGCAATGACAATCTCGGCATCGTTCATGACACCAGAGAGATCCGTTGCCGTGCCACCAAGAGAATTGAGCATCTCTTTTGCGCTTTCATTCAGATCAGTGCCGATAACCTGTTTCACGCCGTGGGCCAAGAGCAGTTTTGTGATGCCGATGCCGGCAGCACCGAGGCCGATGATCCCGACGGTAACATCCGACAGGGTGACGCCGGTGAAACGCGTCGCGTTGAGCAGAGCGGCAAGCACGACAACTGCCGTGCCGTGCTGATCGTCATGCATTACAGGAATATCAAGCATTTCAGCCAGGCGGCTCTCGATTTCGAAACAGTCAGGGGCTGCAATATCCTCCAGTTTTATTGCGCCGAATGTAGGAGCGATATGCCAGATCGTCTGAATTATGTGCTCTATGTTTTTGCTCTTTATCAGGATCGGCACGCCGGATATCCCCACGAGATGGTCGAACAACACGGCCTTTCCTTCCATGACCGGCATACCGGCAACAGGACCTATATCGCCAAGCCCCAGAATTGCCGTGCCATTGGTAACGATTGCCACGCTGTTTCTAATGCCGGTATACATAGTGGCCAGTTCCGGTCGCTGCTGAATCTTCCGGCAGATGGAGGCAACTCCAGGAGTGTAGATCTTGCGGATATCACCCAACGATGTAATGGGCACCCGGCTCTTCATGGCAATTTTCCCTCCCAGGTGGGCTTTCTCAACAAGGTCCACAACCTCCTCCAGACTGACCCCTTCCACGCCGGAAACCGCTGAGACTATTCGCTTCAGATGGCTCTCATTGTCGACATAAATGCTGATTTCCCGCAGGTTATGGGTCAGGCCGGCACTGATGAGTCTGATGTCGCCGATGTTTCCTCTTTCATTGCCGATGGCGGACGTCAGACGTCCGAGGTAGCCAGGCTGGTCGGTTACCAGCACCCGCAGGGTTTTAACAATCTTGTCTGCCCCTTTTTCAATGTTCATCTGCAGGGTACCCCCATCTTCGAATATGCTCTTTTCCCGACAATACGTTTGTATGCCTCGTTGTACTTTCCTCCAATCCTGAAGAGCATCTCTTCCGGTAAATACTCGATATTATTTGGGTTATCCAGAGCATCCAGATAATCGACGAGGATCTGCTTACCCATGACCGGCATAGATCCACCATATCGATACCCGTCAATCCCCCAGAACCTGCTGGTATCTGGAGTCAGACATTCGTCGATAAGCATCAACTTACCGTCATGGAGGCCAAACTCGAATTTTGTGTCGGCAATAAGCACCCCTCGTTCACGTGCACTCTTCCAGGCAATGAAGTAGAGCCTCAGGGAAGTCTCTCGCAGCTGTTCGGCAAGAGACTTCCCAAGGAGTTCCTGGAGCGACATAAAGTCGATGTTCTCGTTATTTCCTCCGGGCCTCCCCTTAACCGTAGGCGCAAATATGGGTGATGGCAGTCGCTGGGATTCCACCAGGCCCGAAGGAAGTTTAGTCCCGCAAATTTCTCCTTTTGCCAGATACTCCAGCCAGCCGGCTCCCGCCAGATATCCCCTGACAACACATCGGATAGGAAGAGGGGTTGTTTTCCATACAAGCATCGAACATCCATCAAGAATTTCAGCATGATTTCTGATTGATTCCGGAAAGCATTCGGTGTTTATAGAAACGAGATGATTGGGGAATACATTTCTCAGCTTTCGGAACCAGTAGGCAGAAATCTGGTTGACGATCTTTCCTTTCCCTTTGACTCCTTGATTCAGACTTTTTCCGGCAGCCGACAGGCGGTCGGTTGAAACCATCAGAAGCATGTCGCCGAGGTCGTAGACATCCTTGTCTTTCCCCCTCCGCATCAGGGTCATTCCGGGAAAGCTTGTAAACAAAAGTGGATCAACAGAATACGATGTCGGGTGATGCTGCATGTCATATGCGTACATTAGTTACCCCCGTAACTGTGCAGACCGGAGAGAAGCAGGTTTACTCCCAGGTAGCAGAAAATGGTTGCTGCAAATCCGGTTATTGATAGCCATGCAGCCCTCCGACCCACCCATCCGCGAGTAAAACGCGCGTGTAGAAAGGCGGCGTACACGAACCAGACGATCAGGGACCAGGTCTCCTTCGGGTCCCAGCTCCAGTAAGTGCCCCAGGCATAGTTGGCCCATATGGCTCCAGTGACGATCCCTAAAGTCAGGAGCGGAAAACCGACCATAATCGCTCGGTAGTTTATCTCATCGAGAATGCTGCTCGGCGGAAACATGGAGAGAAAACCCTTCCGGGTTTTCTCTTCCTCTAGACCGGTGCGGGTTACAAGCAGGTACATGATTGAAATCCCGCAGGCAACGGCAAAGGCGGCATAGCCCAGGAAACAGGTGATGACGTGATAGATGAGCCAGTTGCTTTGCAGTGCGGGAACCAGCGGTTGAATACCACTGTCGAGTCCGAGTTGTCCCCAGGCCATTCCGAGTAATGCAAAGGGGATAACAAATGCTCCAATCACTCGGTAGCGAAACTTGAAATCAACGAAGGCGAATACGAGGACAATAGTCCAGGAGAAGAAAACCACCGATTCGTAGAGGTTCGAGAGAGGGGCATGTCCCATTCCAAGGTCATACGACTCTTTCCAGCGCAAGAGAATGGCCACTGTTTGAACCAGCAGACCTCCAAAGGCCGTATAGCTTCCGGCAGTTCCGATATGTTCATTCCGGGAGGCCAGATGCACAAAAAAACAGAGCATGGAAACCAAATAAGCAAAGGTGGTTATATTAAACAGTAGCGAACTGGTCATCGTTTATGCCTCCTCCGAAATTTGTTTACGAACCGCATCGGCAAGCTCCTCGAATGTCTTGGTAAAAGCTGCCTGATTTTTGCTGGCATGTCCGGCAACTGTAATATCGACATCCGTAATCCTGATCCAGATACGACGGTGAGACATGAGAAATGCCCCGTATATACCAAGGATCAGCAGGATACATCCGATCCAGACAACCCACACACCAGGATCCTTTGTGACCTGCAGTCCTGTGTACTCCTTTTCTCCTGAAATCCCGTTGTAGCCGATAACTGGACCGCCACTCTGCAAGGCGTTCCGTACATTCTCATCCGGATGGTTGGCAAAGATTACGCTACTCCTTCCTTGACCTCCATTGGCAGGCTGTATCTCAACCTGTGCAGCTGCTCCCTGTTTGCCAGGGATATACTGCGAAACGTCAGGAGTGGACTCCGTAACCCGTATGAGGCTGCCGTCAGGCAGACGTCCGACCTCCTGATTGGGGACAAGGATAATCTGGGAACTCTTACCGTCATTACTGCTTACGGAGAATGAGTGATTCCCGTTTTTCCCGTAGCTTGACTGGTAGAACGTCAAGCCGGCATAGGTAAGGGGATCGTTTACTATTACCGGTACCCTCGTAAATCCACGAACAGCCGCCCCCCCTTTGTCGACAACCGTCAGAATGCTCTTGAACTCCTTCGGGGAACCATTCGGATAAAGATTGACGCTGAAATCCTCACAGCGCAATGAAAACCCGAGATCTACGGTTTTTCCGCTTTTTGTCTGGACAGTAGAAACCATACCCCCTTCGGTTATCATCACGTACCCCTTATAACCAAACAGCGAACCGATTATTGAACCGATGAAGATGATTACTATGCTCAGATGGGTTACATAGACAGAAAGACGTGAGATTACGGTTCTTTCGGAAAACAGATGAACAGCACTGTCGATTTCCGTAACAATCGATGTTCCGAATTTTTTCTTGATCAGCTCTTGCAACTTTGCATTTTGTATCCGGGCACCGTTAAGCGGGATGAGCAATCGACAATTCAGTCCGGACAAAACCGACTCGTCAAGAACTGTCAACGGACTACTTATATAGCGCCATACATGAGGGATTCTTCTAGCAGAACAGACGAACAGGTTAATGGTGAACAGCACAAGAATGCCTATGAACCACCAGGCATGGTACATGTCGAACAGGTTGAGAGACTCGTAGATTTTTAGTTTTGTCTGGCTGATGCCATGGAGATATTCGTGCGGAATATCTCCCTGCGGAATCACTGTGCCGAAAATGGATGTAATCGACAAGATGATAAACAGAGATATGGTAAGCCGAAGCGAAGCGAAGAAATCAATCAGCGCCTTGCCCCAAGAATGATAGGGGTGTGACATGCTCATCTCCTTCCAGGTATAAGTTGTTTACTGTAATTATCTGGGAAGAGATCAGCTTTCTGGTGGGACGAAGATGGCGAGATAGACCACTGGGATGTAGGCATTGGTATGCGGATGGAAAAGATGCTTTCCGGAGATGTTTACTCCCACAACTGAAAAAATTGGAGGATCTGCGGCATCCGGACAGCATTCTTCGCTATCGCAGCAGTCGTCGGGATTATTGACCGGATATTTATTCGACGGATCGCCGCTTCCATCAGTACTAACGTCCGGCAGCATAAGCTGACAGGCGCACTTATCCTTTGATGCTCCTGATGTCATATCATGGGCAAAAGAGTTGATTGGCAGCAGAAGCACCACTACAAGCAGGAGATAAGCCATCAGCTGTTTGCGAACAGACTTGGTCATGAGTAATTGTACCTGTCAGCCTTTATTCCCCTGAAGGATTAACGTCTGCTGCGGCAGGAGTTTCCAATGTCTTGCGTCGTTGAATCCAAATATATACCACTAACAGCAAACAGCTTCCGACGGCTGCCCAGATTACAGCACGTTTTGAGTACGCCATGATCAGATCCTGATTTTGGCCGATAGCGTAACCGATCCAGGTGAGGATCGAGCACCAGATGAATGCCCCCAACAGAGTATAGGTCGAGAAGCGCAGATGGTTCATGCCTGAAAGTCCGGCCGGGATCGAGATAAGATGCCTCACTACCGGCAACAGCCTGCCAATGAAAGTGGATATTTCGCCGTGCCTGAGAAAGAAACGCTCAACCTTTTGAAATTTATCCGGAGAGATCAATACATACTTCCCATATTTGAGGATCAGGGGGCGCCCCAGGTAATGCGCGCCATAGTAGTTGGCATACGCACCGGCAAGGCTCCCGACGGTACCGGCCAGAATCGCAATCCAGGGGTTCATGAGTCCCTGATGGGCCAGATATCCAGCCGGGGGCATTACCAGTTCGCTCGGGACGGGAATCAGAGAGCTTTCCATTGCCATGAGGAGAAATATGCCCGGATACCCCAAGGCGCCGATCCCGTCGACAAGCATCAGCATTAGGTCATGAATCATACAGGGAACTCCATGTCTCAATCATTTGAATGTAACTGCAATCGGTTCTCTGGTCAGTTCTGGAAGCCCGGAGAACAGGTCCTCTGCAAAATTTCGAACGCATCTCGCATAACTTCCGATGCACTCTTGGATGTTGCCGCCCGTATCCGCTGCAAGAGCTTCAACTCGTCATCGCTTATCCGCAGGGAAACTACATTCTTCAGTGCGTGATGGTCGCGGCGGCGTTTTGTTGGATTTTTCATGTGTTGGCTGCTCAGTTTGTTATTTACTTTCATTTGGCTACCTCGTTACTAAGTGATCTTGACCTACTCGACTAATCAAACAGCTCTTCCAGCAATGACTTCTTCCTGTACGGTTTATGGCCATGCCCATGGCCATTGCCATATCCGGAAGCGTGGCCACTGCCGTAATTGACCTGTTGAGGTTGATAACCCGGTTGCGGTATATGCTGAGGCTGTTGGGCAACTGCTACCTCTTGGGAAGCCGAGCGTTCGATTATCTTGTCAATTTCACCCCGGTCAAGCCAGACACCTCGACATTCCGGGCAGTAATCAATTTCCACCCCTTGACGATCAGACATGACGAGATTGACGGTAGTGCAGACTGGGCATTTCATGATGAAACCTCCTTAGAGTGATGTTCGAGCATCCATTCAGTACTTAGCCTTGATCGCGTTCAACTCTTCTTTGGTAATGTCGCTCCAACGTTTCACGTTCCAACTGCCAACCCAGGCCTTGAAAGTGGTGAGGTTTGCCTTTCGCTCCTCATCGGTTACGCCAAGGTGCTCGTACATGTTGCCCGGTTTCTTGTCGGCTTTGCTGGTACCGTCATCCAGACGACGGATAAGTGCGCCGGTGTAGGGCCAACCGACGTACGAAATCAGGTGGATGTAACTGTCCATTCGCATACCGATCCCTTTCTCAGTGAACCCCTTTTTGTCCTTCTGAAATTCTCCATGTTCCGGAGAATCCTTACCGTGGCATCCCAGGCAGTTCTTGTCAAAAATCGGCTTGATATCTTTCTGCCAGGTTACCTCCGCTGCCTGAGCCTGTACAGCCCACACAAATGCCATTACTGCCAGTCCCGTAATCAGTATCTTCATAGTCCATCACTTTCTAATGTCCGGCCTGAGGCCGTTTATTTCTGGTTAATCGCCGACAACTGCCATGGGTTGTTGCCGACAGGCCGGGTGAAAGTCCAGCATTCCTCAAATTTAACCGGATCGGTCTTGCTGCCGGCCACTACCGTTCCAGTTGTATCATCGGTGGTGTAATCAAGCAGGTTTGCATAAATTGAAGCGGTGATATAATCATGACCCGACTCCTGCCATACTTCGCTTGTCTCAACTTTCCTGACGGCGATATTTTCCAGCCTGTTGATCTGCTTATCCTTCAGCATACGGTCAAGGTCGTCCTGAAAAATCCGTGTCATTTCGTTGGTCAGCAATCCGGATACCGGCGCTAAGTTCCGGTTCATCCACGCTCCCTGAATCTTGAAGAATATGTCCATCACCAGATCGTTGAAGCGGTTCTCGTCAAAAGATGAATCCAACTGCCGGACATGGGACAAACCGGTAGCCACTTCGTCAACTGCAGTTTCAGAGGTGTGATAAACTGATGCCGGTGTTGTCCCCTGCTGAGAATATCCTCCATGAACAAGAGAGAGTGATTGACTATCAGCCCGCTTTTTCTTGATAAAGCGATAGATCAGGTAGCCGATACCGGCCAAGAGGATGATTTCGAAAATACCGATACCGCCACCCATGCCGCCAGCGGCACCGGCACCGGCTCCAGCAAAGCTGCTGAATAGCATGCTCCCCAGCATCCCGCCCATGATCCCACCGGCCATGCTTCTCATGAACCCGCCTCCGGCCTGTTGCTGAAAGGGACTTGGTGCAGGGGCAGCCTGTTGTTGCTGTCTTGGCTGTGAAGAAGGGCTGGCTGGTCGTGAATAACTGCGCGACCCACTACTTCCGGAAGAGCGACTGCCGCCGGCTCTGGCGTGGGCAGTAAGCTCCATCACGGTGATGCTTAGAAACATAACCGCTGCCATTAAGACACATCCTTTTATAATTAGTCTTTTCAATTGGTGATCTCCTTATCTCCAGGTATCAATCCATGCACAGGCTGCGTCTTTTGGAACTCCAGAGAGTTAAGGCCTCGCGCATGATATCGGTGATGCTTTTAGATGTTTTCGACGTGAGCTTTTCCAGCGTCCTTTTCTCCTGGTCGCTTATTCTCAAAGAGATTACATTCTCGACCAGAGCCTTAGGTTTCCTGGGTTCTGACTTGCGGGGTTCATTTCGGTGCTGTTTTTTAGCATTGTTCATGGCTTTTAATCTCCTTTTCATGCGATATTTCCGGTTATTGGATTTGAGGATACTCTCAACGTCCAGTTGCACCTGCTTCGAGTCGTCTGATCCGCTCCTCCATTGGCGGGTGAGTAGAGAAAAGCTTCAACAGGCTGCCACCGGTGGCAGCCATGACAAAGGCGAAGACCATACCGGACGTTCCGCGATGGCGCTGCCCATAGTGACCATGAGGATGGTGAGGAGGGAAAGTGGGTGGGTGGTTTTGAGTCTGTTCACAAAAATACCCCCGACGATTTAATCAGTTTCCAATCAGAAACTGTTTCGCCGGGGGTAATAAAAAAGACCTTTATCCCCGGCATGGTTGCCTGGATAAAGGTCTTGTTGACAGATAATCTGTCCCGGTCCCGGGTCTTTCGACCGTGTTGACGGAATCCGGGTCGGCCTTTTCTCTGACCGATAACTACTCCCCTTTAATGAGTTTGTATATTAACCCACGAATTTAAGAAAATCAAGCTACAATTTTCAAGTTACATTTTTCAAAACCGACTCATATTTTTTGCCAAATAATTATTGGTAAACGGTTTCTGGATATACTGCGGAGAGAGACGCCAGTAAAGAGCCTTGTGTCAGATCTGATTTTATCTGCATCATGTTGTCATTTATAGCCTGCAAAGCAATTGTTCATGTACTGTTTAAAGAGCATAACGATTCACTTCAACTGAGATGTGAATCAGTTCTTCGTGTATACTCAATTGACGCTTGAAGTATTCCGGATCAACGTCATTCTTGGTCACGAGTGAAAGAATGCAGGCGTATTTGCCTTTGCCGACTCGCCACACATGCAGATCGCTGATATGGGCACTTATCGGACTGGCTGTAATCACATCTCTTATTTCCGCCACGACAGGAGCATTCATCTCGGCATCAAGCAACACTCGCCCAGTATCACGCAACAGGCCATAAGCCCACAACGCAACCAATCCAGCCCCGACAATTCCCATAACCGGGTCCAGCCAGTTTGCTCCCCAGAGTTTACCGCCTGTCAGCGCCAGAATGGCGAGCACCGAAGTGGCTGCATCGGCGACAACGTGAAGATACGCGGAACGCTGGTTCAGGTCATGATGATTGTGGTCATGCGTTTTGTGATCGTGATGATCGTGACCATGATCGTCTTTAAGTAGCCAGGCACAGGCAAGATTGACCAACAAACCGATAGCGGCTATGGCAATTGCCTGATTATAGTGAATTGTTGTTGGAGAAATCAGGCGCTCGACAGACTGGTAGAGCATCAGTCCGGCAACCAATACCAGCATTAGTGCACTTGTGTAGCCGCCAAGCACCTCAATCTTCCAGGTACCAAAAGCGAAACGGGTGTCGTGGGCAAATCGCCGTGCGGCTCCGTACGCTAACACCGACAGGCCGAGCGCCAAGGCATGCGAACTCATGTGCCAGCCGTCCGCCAGAAGTGACATTGAATTAAACATCCAGCCGCCGATAATTTCGGCAACCATCATTATGGCTGTTAGCACAACAGCCCATAGCGTGTTTCTTTCGGCTAGGGGGTTGCCCTCGTCAAAAACGTGCGAGTGACGCCAATCATCAACATAAGAAGGAATTTGCATCCTGAATGTCCTTTAAAACAAAAGTTTTTCACATTCGATTAGAATGTACGATCATGAGACAGAAATCAACGAAACATAGCGTAGAATGCCTATTGCCATGGAATCCGCTCGTTACTGAATGGTTCAAACAGGACAAGCCCGATGTCAGGTTCATTTCTGGCATCGCAGATAGTCGCCGACGGGTTCTCGGTACCCCACCAGTTGCCAGAAGCCTTAACATCCTCGTTATTGAAATCGCCGATCCTGATATTGTAATTGCTGTTGTTAAAGAGATTGCTCCTTGTAATGTCCAGACCGCTCCCTTTTTCTCGCACAAAGATGCCGATTTCATTGTCCGTGAAATCCGATTCCGCTATCTGCGCTATCCCCTGATAAGACCTGAGACCGATTTTGTTGCCGGTGAATCGGCATTTGCTGATGGTGAGGGGGCCACTGCGAAATCTGAGCCCGACCTCGCTGTTTCTGATTGTGCAGGCGGTGAGGCTTAAATTGGTGTCATGGCTGTGCACACCCCAGGTGGCATTCTCGATGGTACAATGCTCCATAACGCTGTCGCCGGCACTATCAAGCATAATCTCATGCCAACTGGCGGTCGTGCCCTTTTTTGCCGAGGTAAAAACTATCTCTTCACTCTTCAGACCAACTGCCTTGAGCGTTCCTTTCACCACCAGACTGGTTCCCTTGGAAAACAGAATCCTGCTGCCCGGTCGGATCTCAAGTATCTTTCCCTTATGAACGGTATACGACTTTTTGATCTGGACAGTCCCTTGCCAGACGATTGTTCTGCTCTTCGTAGACTCGCTATCGGCAGCAAGAGCTACATCAGCAAGTATCAATACCAGAATCAATAAAATACCATGGGCGAAAATTTTCATAGATACTCCCCCCAAGCGAGGTCAGACTCAACTCCGCCTGAGATGTTTCCGTAGAACTCATTGTGTTTGATACCGAGAGAAGGGGGACACATAGTCCCCCTTCTCCAATTACAAATGACTACAGACAGTTACAGGGTTCAAGATTCATACTCGCAGCAACGGATTTTATCTTAGACTTGATGCCTTTTATATCCTCTTCCAGTCCTGAAACCCTCTGTGTATCAAGCCCCTCATCGGAATAGAGCCACCGGAGTTCCAGATCCTTAACCTTAAGCTGCTCCCTGAGATCCGCTGTATTTTGATGGAACTTATTCAGCGTTTCCGTATGTATGGCCTTAACGCTTGATTGATCTACCTGTGCATAGACGGCACTGTTTGAGGTCAACATCAGCGCAGCTACAAATAATGTTAGAATGATTTTTCTCATGATTTTATCTCCTTGAAATTCTCAATAGTATTGTTAATCGTTAGAAATGAGTATCAGTATCTACGTACATCGTGCAGTACGTTAAATGTTTCGGAGGGCGAAAAATTTCGCTCACAAAAGGATCGGGGATCAACTGTTGAATATCCGGATATTTGAACTCAATTATGTGGATGCTGGTTTGTATCTCAATCGGTAGAACGGCATCGGCGGTGCTGCAGATACATAAAGGACATACCTGAGTTTCGCAAGGGATCGGGCATTCCTGACGCTTATCCGGACTACAGTGGTTGCTGCTTGCAGTTTCAATAATTTCAGATTGGGCCGCAGATGTTATGGATGTCAAACCGGAGAACATCGTAACAAAGGAGATCAGAACAATCGCGCAAACTATTCGAAACCAGGGAGTTCGCATAACATCTCTCATATCAGGGTTATAAATACAGGGGAGACAGTCATCGGACGACCGACAAAATGTCCGATCCCACTTCATTCTTTGTTTCATTTACGCAACAACCGCAGCCCATTGGCCACCACAATCATTTGACTGGCGAGTTCAGCGCCATCCTTGATTGAGATCGATTCAAGGCGTCCCTTGAAGCCATCCATGCTGATAACTTTCCTTCGCCAATAATCATCTCGAACATTGACGCCGGCCGCCTTTTTCAACGTTTCAAGGTGAGGCTCCAGAGCCTGGACCATTTCCGGCGGCAGTAGGGAAACTACGTCTTCGATGAAATTGGTAATTATTTTAGGATTCGAGCTTTTGTGAATGATCATCCGACTTACTATTTTTTCTCTTCAAGGGCTAATGCACCGCTATTCGCAGCCACTATAAACTGCATGACCAGCACAATATATATGCTACAACGTCTCATGAGGCACCTCCTCAGGGGTAAATGCCGAATTATTTTCCGAGTTCATTTATTTCACCATTGCCTTCAAGAGAAATATCAAGAGATATGAAACGACCGGCGGGTGTCTTGACATTACCGTCGATGACTTTGCAGGAGATAACTCTTATGTTGAACGAGGTATTTTCCTTGCCATTCCAGTGATACTTCTCGCCAAGTATTTTGAAAGATGCTTCACCGACTTTCACAGCCGGCACACCTACTATTTTGACAATCCGTTCATAGAGATGTAAAGGGTTTGCAGACGCGCCACGACGTAAGGAGATGATACATTTGTACCTGATTCAGGACAAACTACTCCCGTCGTAGCGTATTAGGCTTGTATTTGCGGGGGGATAAACTTGGAAAGATAGACTTGGGGTAAATGCTTGAAAGGGTCAGAGGTGTGCAGCGCTAGATTTAATGGATTGTAACTGACTTGTAAGGGTTGGTTGGTTAGTGGCGCATGACAATTGCAATTAACGCATGTGTCGCAACCATCATAATCTTTGTGCTGTTCGAGAGGGGAACAAGGGCACTGGTGAGTTGCAGAAATATCCGAAAGAGACACTTGATCTTTTACTGCTGCCACGTGACTTTGCATGGCATGAGCTCTTTCATGCACGCCATTGATCGTTAGGGTCAACATGACCACGAGCAGAAGTTGGGAAAAAAATTTAATGGGGAACATTTTTCGCATAGTTTTTTTCAATAATGTTCAACTCATTCCAAATTGTCAAGAATCTATTTCAGAATCTATTTCATTAACTTACGAACGAACTGCTTAAGGAGCAACTTGAGAAGGGTCAACTTCATTGAGGTCACCGGAATTATTTGAGACCGATACTCATCCCGGTGTGCCCTTGTTCAGGCAGAAGTTGACGGTTTATGTGCTACAGGTTTATGAGCTACAAGCATGGGCATTTAGTTAGCTCTCTGCAAAATACACGAAATTGCTCGACATAAAATAATGAATTGTGCTAGCGTTCCACTATGGTTTCCTTGGGCATTTTACATAACAACATATCTCAGCGTCTTTATCGCAGGATTATTGCACTGGTTCAAGTCATGGTCATGGTGATGCTTGCTGTGCCGGCCTGCTGTTATGAACTGGAACCGGACCACGAGAAATCGAGTATCAGCCAGACTGCGAAAGCGAATGAGGCTGATCACGACAAATGCCCCTGCTGCCCCGATGAGAACAAGGCAGATTCCGATAACGATACCTGTTCTACCTGCAGCTATTGCACATACTATGCGCCGTTAACCCCGCTGATCTCCACCAACTTTGATCCAGCCATAGCTCCACTGATTTTTCCGGAAGAATTCACAAAATTGCCTGATGTTCATATACCCATATTCATTCCCCCGCAAAACCTCGCTTAACCATCCTATTACTTTCATCTGAAAAATAACGCCGGCCAGTCAGTCTGACTCTGCGTGTATTCAAGATCCAGTCTTGTTGATATTGGATATCTGGATACATGCATCTATGCAATAACGTGTAGCGCTAGAGCTATTGCGTTTATCAGGCACATCTCAATCCTGGTGGCAGCAGTCGTCTCTATTACCACGATTAACGGAGATATTCATGCAAATGAAGAAGCATGTCTTTGCCGTACTAACAACGCTCGCTCTACCAGTGTTTGCAATTGCTGCGGATGAAGCTAAGGGGGCTCTTACCCTAGCCCGCGTGATTGAGCTTGCAGCGGCTAATGCGCCGGAAGTTCGCCTATCGACCACCCGCATTGCCGAAGGTGAAGCAAAACTAGCAGGGTCACAGGTACGAACGCTGGAAAATCCGAAACTGGACCTGGCGACAGGTCCCCGGAACGGAACTGACAGCAGTGTTGATGTCGAGGCGGGATTTGAGATCCCCTTCGAACTAGGAAGCAGACGAAGCAAGCGGATTGCTGTAGCCCAGGCTGGCATCCAGCGTGAGAAGTACGCAACCGGGGACGTCCGACGCCGGTCGGTGGCTGAGGCAGTCGGCGCCTTCTACCGGGTTCTCCAGGTAGAGGAACGGTTGCGATTCGCCAGGGACCGCAAAACAATGGCTGAGGAATTTCTCCGTATTGCAAAGGAACGGCTCCTCGTTGGTGACGTGGCTAAATTCGAAGTTAATCTCGCCCAGACCGAGGTCGCCAGGGCAGAGAGCGAGATCTCCGCTTCCCAGGGACGCATAGCACTGGCACGGACAACATTGGCGAAAACCCTTGGTCTTTCTTCAGGAGCCAACATCCAGATTGTCGGCGATCTCAAAGAGCGCAGCCTGTTTGACACCATTCGCTCTGTCCAAACAGTCAGGGAGCGCGACGATCTCCGGGCGGCACGAGCTGAGGTCGAGGCCTCCCTGGCTGCCATCTCCCTGGCCGAAGCGGAACGGCTGCCCGATCTTGCCTTCCGCATAAGCTACAAACGAGAAGGAAACGACAACATCGCCCTTGGTGGCATCACCGTCAGCCTTCCGTTCTTGAACCCACGTCCTGGTCCGATCCAGGAAGCCCGGGTGCAGAACCAGCGGGCGCAGATTACTGCAGAAGTCAGACAGGCTGCCATCTCTGCAGAGATTGAAGGAGCACGTAACACCTATGACGCAGCAGTCGAGGCTGTCCGCCGGATAGAAGTTGATGGACTTGCCTTGCAACAAGAAAACGAATCCCTGGCCGGTGAAAGTTATCGGGCCGGAAAGATCAACCTCTCAACCCTGCTGCAGGTGCGCCGCGATGCGTTGGAAACGCGGCGGGAATACCTGGAGCGCCTTCTTGAAGCCGCCGATGCCGGTGTCGAACTGGCCTCGGCCAACGGAACGTGGTCAACAAACTAACCCCCAATAAAAGGAGAAACATCATGCGTCGTTCAATCCTGCTGTCAATTGCCCTGCTCGTATCCATCTCTGTTACCGCTTTCGCTGCTGAATCTGCCAAACCTGCCAAGGATCTTCACGGTGGAAAGGGCGCTAAGCCTGGTTCCTACGAGGACTGGTGCAGTGAACACGGCGTGCCGGAGTCGATGGACACCCGCTGCGACAAGTCGCTGATCCCGGCATTTAAGGCTACCGGCGATTGGGACGAGAAGCACGGTCTGCCCAAGTCCCAGTGCAAGAAGTGCAACCCGAAACTTAAGATCGTTCGCCCGCCCAAAGGGAGCAAGTGACATGCGTCGTCTTTTCATCCTGGTAATGCTGATTCCTCTTGCCGTGGCCTTTGGCTGCGGCAAGAAGGATGCTGCCAAAGCGCCGGAATCTGCCAAACAAGCGGCAGCCGAGCCGAAGAAAGAAAATCAGGAAGCGGGTCTCTGCAAGGAGCATGGCGTACTTGAAGCCCTCTGCACCAAATGCAATCCGAAACTTGCCCCCATCTTCCAGGCCAAGGGTGACTGGTGTGCAGAACACGGCTTCCCAGAGTCGGTCTGCCCGATCTGTCACCCGGAACGAGGTGGTAAACCGGCGATGGACGTTGCCGGTGACGACGCCCCCCCCGACGGAACCAAGGTGATCCTTAAGGGAAATGACATAGCACGATTGGCCGGAATCGAGACCACCAAGGCGGTAGCCGGGCGGGGTACGGCTGAGATCATCGCTCCGGTCATTATCAGCTATGATGCTACCAGGGTTGCCCAGGTAACTGCCCGTGCTCCGGGTGTCGTCAAACGGGTGTCTGCTGACATCGGCTCCTGGGTGTCAGCGGGTGCTCCGCTGGCCGTTATTGAAAGTTCTGCTGTAAGCGGTGACCAGTCGCGCCTTACCGCAGCACGTTCACGGGTACAAACTGCAGAAGCGAGCTACCGGCGCGAGGCGGAACTGGAGAAAAAAGGAATTTCGGCCAAGAAAGAAGTTCAGGCAGCGCAGCAATCCCTTCGCGATGCAACCGCCGAACTGGAGTCGCTGCAGGCATCCCTGCGCGGAGTGGGCGCCGACAATGGTAGTGGAGGTCGCTACACGGTGAAGGCCCCGGTTTCAGGGGTTGTCACCCAGCGAACCGTCTCACTGGATCGCTACGTGGATTCCCAGACTCCGCTCTTCGAGATCGTGGACACCTCATCCATGTGGGCGGAGGTTGCCCTGCCCGAAGCGGAACTGGGCACCGTGAAGGCTGGAACAAGCGTTGTTGTCACCATGGATGGGCTATCCGGACGTGAGTTTCGTGGCAGCATATCCCATATCGCTCCCATGATAGATCCTCAGACCCGAACGGCCAAGGCTCGGGTCAAACTCGCCAATCCGGGCGGGCTGCTGCGGGCCAACATGTATGGTCAGGCTCGCATCTCGGCTGGCGGTTCCCGTTCGTCGTCCGCCGTGCCGAGGGGAGCCATCCAGCGGGCTAAATCGGTAAAACTCGCATTCGTCCGCCTGGCCTCTAACGAATTTGAGGCCAGGCGGGTACAAGTGGCGACAAACCATGGCAGCGGTGACCTGGTGGAAATTGCCTCGGGCGTCGAGGTCGGCGAAGAAATCGTCGTCGCCGGTAGTTTCCTGCTCAAGACGGAAACGCTCAAGGATTCTATCGGCGCCGGCTGTTGTCCTGAGCTGTAATGCAGATGACGTGGATTGAGCAGATTTGATCCACGATCTATTTAGCTTTTGGTTTTGTCTGCTTGGTTCCGGTTCGTCCGGTTTAGGAGAGAGTAATGCTGAATAAAATTATCCACTGGTCCCTCAACCATCGCATGGTGGTCATTGTCGCCTGGACGTTTGTCGCAGTTCTTGGAGTTATGGCATTTCTGCGGTTGCCTCTGGACGCCTTCCCGGATACAACCCCGGTCCAGGTCCAAGTGAATACGGTGGCCCCGGCACTCTCGCCGTTGGAGATCGAGCGTCAGGTCTCGGCTCCGTTGGAGCAGGCGATATCCGGGCTGCCGAAACTCAAGGAAGTGCGCTCCACTTCCCGTTTCGGCATGTCCCAGGTAACGGTGATCTTCGAAGACGGGACCAATATCTACCTTTCCCGCCAGGTGGTCATGGAACGGGTACAAGGGGTCGCGCTTCCTTCCGGCATCGAAAAGCCGCAACTCGGTCCGGTTGCCACGGGACTTGGAGAGGTCTTCCACTATCTACTGACCGCCAAAGACAAGTCTCTGGCCGAACTTCGCACGCTGCACGACTGGGTGGTGAAACCCCAGATGCGTTCGGTGTCCGGGGTTGCGGAAGTGAACACCTGGGGCGGTGATGTGCGGCGTTTTGAGATCGTTGTCGATCCGGAGAATTTAGCCAAACGCGGTCTGACCATGGATCGGTTGATCGAGGCCGTGGAGCGGAACAATGCCAACGTCGGGGGCGGCACCATCGACCAGGCAGGTGAGTCCAGCCTGGTGCAAGGAGTCGCCATTGTCACAACACCTCAAGATATTGAAGGTATAGTTATCACCGCCAAGGATGGTGTTCCCGTCCGGGTGGCGGATGTGGCCCGTGTGGTGGAGGGGCGCGAAATACGCCGTGGCGCGGTGACAGCCGATGGTAAGGGCGAAGCAGTTCTCGGACTCGGATTCATGCTGATGGGTGAGAACAGCCATGACGTCACGACCCGGCTCAAGGCGCGGCTGGAAGAGGTCAAGAAGACCCTGCCCAAGGGTGTGGAGGTTGCCGTTGCCTACGAACGTACTACACTGGTGGACAAGGTTCTCCATACCGTGGAGAAGAACCTCTTCGAGGGGGCGATCCTGGTCATCGCTGTTATCTTCGTCTTCCTGGGGAATGTCCGCGCCGGGCTGATCGTTGCCCTGGCCATTCCGCTTTCCATGCTGTTCGCCTTTGACCTGATGCTCCGCTTCGGCATCGCCGGGAGCCTGATGAGTCTCGGGGCCATCGACTTTGGCCTGATAGTGGACAGTTCGGTCATCATGATTGAAAACGCGGAGCGCAGTCTCGCCGAGGATAAGAGCGAACGGAGCATCATTGACGTGGTACGGGAAGCGGCCATTGAGGTGCGTAAACCGACCATGTTCGGCGAGTTGATCATCATGATAGTCTACCTGCCGATTCTGGCCCTGGAAGGCGTAGAAGGTAAGCTTTTCCGCCCCATGGCACTGACCGTCATCTTTGCGCTATTAGGCTCCATGGCCATGTCACTGACCCTTATGCCGGTGCTGGCCAGTTTCAGTCTCAAACGCAAAAAAGAACATAAGGAACCCTGGCTTCTCCACTGGCTCAAGAAGTTATACCGGCCAATCCTGAGCTTTGCCCTGCGCCGGCGGACAGCCGTACTTGCCATTGCAGTTGGCAGCCTCTGTGTTGCCGGGATACTCGCGACCCGGCTTGGCTCGGAATTTGTGCCGCGCTTGATGGAAGGATCGATCGTCATCAACACTGTTCGTTTGGCCAGTGTGTCACTTGATGAGTCTGTCCGCTACGGCACCCGACTTGAGCGGGCGCTGCTGGAAAAATTCCCGAACGAAATCGAGCGGATTTGGACCCGAACCGGAAGCGCCGAGATTGCTACCGACCCGATGGGGGTGGAGCTCTCCGACATCTTCATAACACTCAAGTCCAGAGATAAATGGCAGCGTGCCAATACCCAGGGAGAACTGGTTGCGGCCATGGAGAAGGAGTTGAAGTCCATGCCTGGCATGCGGATGATCTTCACTCAGCCGATTGAGATGCGAGTAAACGAGATGATTGCCGGCATCCGCTCTGACGTGGGTATCAAGATCTTTGGCGATGATTTCGATATCATGAAAGCCAAGGCCAAGGAAGTCGAAAAAATCGTCAAGAACGTATCAGGAGCCGCCGACGTGAGTGTCGAACAGGTTACCGGCCAACCGCTTGTACAGGTGGAGGTGGATCGCAACGCTATCGCCCGTTACGGTATCCCGGCTAGGGAGGTACTGGAGGTCATTGAGGCATTGGGCGGCCGGAATGTTGGTGTGCTACAGGAGGGAGACCGGCGCTTCCCGATAGCAGTAAGGATTGCCGACAAGTATCGTGTGGAGACGGAAGACCTTGGCCGCATCCTGGTGACTTCGGGAAGCGGGGAGCGCATTCCGCTCTCACTGCTCACTAATATCAAATCGTCTGAAGGGCCATCCACCATCAATCGTGAATGGGGCAAGCGGCGGGTTGTCGTACAGGCCAATGTGCGTGGCCGTGACGTGGGAAGTTTCGTGGCCGAAGTCCAGAAGTCCATTGAGCGGGAGATCAAACTGCCGAGCGGTTACTACGTCCAGTACGGCGGCCAGTTCGAGAACCTTCAACGTGCCCAGCGGCGCCTGATGATCGTTGTCCCGGTGGCGCTGGCACTCATTTTTACGCTGCTGTATTTCACCTACGGGCGGGTTCTGGATGCGGCACGGGTCTTCACCGGTGTTCCATTCGCTGCGGTCGGCGGCATAATAGCGCTCTGGCTGCGGGGCATACCCTTCAGCATTTCGGCAGGGGTCGGTTTTGTGGCTCTTTCGGGCGTTGCTGTCCTCGGCGACATGGTGCTTGTTTCCGCGGTGAGGGACCTGCTTGCCAAGGGAACTCCGCTGATCGAAGCGATTCAGAAAGCTGCTGAACAACGGCTGCGTCCGGTGCTCATGACAGCGCTGGTTGCCAGTTTCGGGTTCATCCCCATGGCGCTGAACACCGGCATTGGTGCCGAAGTGCAGCGACCACTGGCCACGGTCGTTATCGGTGGCGTTGCCTCTTCAACAATACTTACACTGCTGGTGCTACCGGTGCTATACGCTGTTTTTGGTAGGGCAAAGGCGACGGATGACGAGTAAGAAACGGACAATACTTGACCGGAACTACTAACCCAGACAGACTAACGGTATAACTCACCGCACCATGTTAAAAGCTGATTGTATTATTACTTATTGATAAAAGGAAGGCACACCCATGAAAGGACGCGAAAGTGGAATGCCCGAAGAATCCTACTGGCAGACATTTTTCGATGCCGACAGCATCGTCGAGAAGATGGAGTGCGCCAAGGAAGGAAAAGAATGTATCGCTGAGTTTGGCAGTGGCTACGGTACATTCACCTTTCCTGCCGCAATGCGCACCTCTGGTATTGTCTACGCATTTGACATTGAGTCCGAGCTTGTTGCGCTCATTCAGCGTAAAGCTCAACAAGCTGGATTATCGAATGTCCAAGCTGAAACACGCGATTTCGTTGCACTAGGCACAGGTCTGCCAAGTGAAAGCATCGACCACTCGATGGTTTACAATCTTCTGCACATAGAAGAACCTGTCCGGCTTCTGAGGGAAGCTTGTCGGATTTTGAAACCCGGCGGTGTTGTTTCGATTATCCACTGGAAATATGATTCATCGACGCCACGCGGACCTTCCATGGACATCCGGCCACGCCCGGAGCAGTGCCGGTCATGGGCTGAGATTGCCGGGTTTGTTTTTATGCGCGACCAAGATTTATCAGAGTGCTGTGAGCATCACTATGGACTGCTCTTGATGCGTCCATATCGGTCAGCATAGAACCCTTACCTTGCGACTACAGTAGTCCTGGTCGCTTTTAACGGAATCTGCAGCAGAGCAAAGTAGACGGATGAAGAGGATGAATCTGCTAAAGCAATTGATTCAGGGTCTGTTTGATGCTTTTCAGGAAAAGAGGTACTGTAGTTCATGGGAATTAATACGTCTGAACAACGCAAGCTTTACACCAGAGCACATCGTCTGGCCATATTGACAATCTACTACAACCTGGTCGAAGGCATTGTCTCTGTTTGGGCCGGGGCAGCCGATGAGACTCTGGCTCTTTTCGGCTTCGGGCTTGACTCATTCATTGAGGTCATATCGGCTATTGGTGTCTGGCATATGATTCGCCGAATTAGAGGAAACAACGGGGAAACAAAAAACGCATTTGAGCAGCGGGCGCTCAAAATCACCGGAAGCTCTTTTTATGTTTTGACGGCTGGATTGGTGATCATGGCCATTACGAACATCTATCAGCAACACAATCCGGACACGACACGATGGGGAATTATCATATCCCTGGTATCCGTCTCTTTTATGTGGCTCCTGATCCATTACAAAACAAAGGTGGGCACGGCACTAAATTCTTCTGCCATCCTGGCGGATGCAGCCTGTTCCAGAGCATGCGTCTACCTGTCGGTAGTGTTGCTGGTAGCCAGTGTGGGCTATGAGTTAACCGGCATTGGCTATCTGGATGCGATTGGAGCGCTGCTCATCGCCGGGTTCTCGTGGAAAGAAGGAAGAGAGGCTTTTGACAAGGCGAAAGGGATGAATTGTTCTTGCAGCTGTAGCGCGGAATAGTGCAACAAACTCGATGAATAGATGATGTTGCATGTCATTTTTTTCCCCACAGCGGATCGTCAGAAAATTGCATCCAGATTCGCTCTTCCGGATTCTGCTCGTAAAACTCATCCTCAGCAAAGGAATAACTGTACGCAGAAACATAGTCGAGCAGAATCCGGTAGGCTGCATTCACCTGTCGGATTATCTCCGGGTCGCTGGCATTACCGGTATCCGGATGGTGACGTTTTGCCAGCTCCCTCTGCCGGGTCTTGATCTTCTTGAGGGTAGCTCGCTTATCCAAACCCAGAACCCGAAGCGCCTCCTGTAACTCTGCATACGTCATGGCAAAACCTCAGTGGGTCCAGTCGATAATCTTTGTATCTGCCCCCAGTTTCTTCTCGACAGCCTCTTTGATGGCCGCAAAATGCGGGCAGGGATAACCGATGGGGTTGCCGTTCTTCATGCAGGAGGCGAAGACGATGGCCTCTGCCCCCCGGTCAACCATCATCTTGGCCCGTGTGACTGCCTTCTTTCCAGAGCAGCCCCCGCACGACAGAAACCCAATGATCTCCACCGGTCCAGTCTCCTCGAAGGCCAATGTTCCTTCCCTGGCAACTTTAAAATCGGTACTGCCTGGGCACATATCCTCAGTTAGTTGACAGCGAATGATTCCCACCTTCATTTGAGTCTCCCTCCCTATGTTTTGTATGCCCGTATAACCACGAACCCACCGTTACCGTAGCCTTCCTTGAAAGACAGGTTAGTTGTTTCTTCTGGAAACAGGGTCTGACGGTATGCGAAGTTGGAAAAGCCAGTTTTGTTGAGTAACGCCACAAGTTCGCTCACCGAATAAAAGTTAGCATCGCGGTAGAACTTGCTCTGTTCCTTTTTCTGGCTGTACTGACGTCCCAGTTCGCTCTCACGGTCAATGAAACTTATGACAAAAGTACCATTGGGCTTGAGGATGCGGTAGGCTTCCCGGAATGCAGGGGCTACATCCTCCAGGAAGCAGACGACCGTTACCATGACGGCGAAATCAAAGCTGCCGTCAGCAAACGGCAGGGCTTCCGCAACACCTTCCAAAACCGCTATCCCCCGTTGTCGTGCCATTTCGGCCATCCGGGACGCCGGCTCTACTCCGATGGGAATGCCAAGCGGAGCCGCAAAGCGTCCGGTACCGACGCCTATCTCGACCCCACTTCCACTGGCAGGAATGAAGCTTCGCACAGCCTCCAGCTCTGCCAGGTATAGATCAGGATGCTTCTCGAACCAGGCGTCGTAATCGTTTGCCTGCTCATCGAAAGGTTCTGTCTTGGTCATTGTGGTTCTCGGCTGCCTAACGGGCAGCAAAGGGTTCATCAGGTAAAGGGTTTCCTGAAGAGCAGGCCGTAATGGTACGGTGGCAGGTCAAAACGGTTCTGCTCTTTGAAACGGAAACCGGCGGACTTTGCCCACTCGATGCACTGTTCCGGTCGGGGACGTATCTCCATGGCCGGACCGCGCGGAGTTGTGGGATCATAGTTCCAGTGAATGACAGCCAGCATGCCGTTCAGCTTGAGCACGCGGAGGGCCTCTTTCATCAAGACAACCGGCTCTTCATGATGCAGAATATTGAAGAGCAAGGCAGCGTCCATGGAGTTGTTGTCCAATCCGGTTCCCTCGGCCACAAAATCGCGCACCTCTGCTTGCACATTGTCGATGCCGGCTTCGTCGCATTTTTGCCGAACTACCTCCACCATCTCCGGCTCAATGTCCAGAGCATGAACGGTTCCCGCTGCAATTCCGGCGGCAGCCAGAGTAAAGGTTCCATAACCGCAACCGAATTCGACCAGATCCTGCACTCCCCGGTCAAGACCGAAAATAGCCATAACCTTGGCAGGATCGAAAAATCCGGTCCACATTTCTTCATCTGGCATGCCGCTGTCACGGACTTTCATGGGACTTCTCCTTGTGAATGTTCAAGGCGGCTGCAAGTGCAATGGCGCAGACCTTCAAGGCTGCCTCATTGCCGTCATCGCCCCCTTTTTCAAAGTCATCGGATCGTGTTGCCATGGAGTTAGTGATGTGGGCAAGGCATATAACGCGTTTATTAAGGGCCTCCGCCATTGCCAACAAGGCAGCCGCCTCCATTTCAACGGCAATGATCCCTTCTTTTCGTCTGGTTACAATAAGTTGTGATGTTTCACGGAACGGTGCGTCAGTTGTCCAGGAACTCCCCTTACTGAATGTCACGCCACCTTCAGTCAACCAGTGAGCAACAACCTCTACAAGAGGAGCCGACGCCAACGCGAATCGTTGCGGAGGCAGATAATGATAGCTTGTTCCTTCGTCTCGCAATGCCTTGTCAATTAGCAGAAACAAGGGTGGTTGAAGATTTTCGGCTATCAGGCCTGCTGAGGAGATCGTGACGAGTGCATTGCAGCCCAGAGCAAAAAGTTCTTCGGCAACGAGTACCGCGAATGAAGCACCTACCGTACCGCCAATAATTCCATATTCTGTGCCGTTGGCATGCCAAAGGTAGAGACGGGTGTGGAAGCAAGGCCAGGAAGGCTCCAGTTTTGCCTTGCCGTTTGCCACCAGGAAGTCCACCAGTTCTCCGTCAAAATCCAGGAGGCATCCATCCGGTACCACAACGTGAGGCAGGTTCTTCTGTATTCTGGCTGACTCAAGCATATTGCCGGGAAGGAATACCGGCTCGTCAGTATAGCTGCGATCAAGGATAGGGAAGCAATCATTACCGGACACAGCAGCTACCCCCTGTTGAGTGTTTTTCACGGTCTAGGTCATCCTTGGATTTACGAATGGCCTGCTCACCTTCGGCAAGCAGCTCAATAACAACTGAAGCCAGCCTGGGACGGCTGACATAATAACAACGCTGGGAACCATCCTGGGCAAAGTCCACCAGACGGGCATTCCGCAGCACGGTCAAATGCTGGGATATGTTTGCCTGAGACGCCGGCAGGATCTCCTGGATGTCGGTTACGCACTTTGTGCCCTTGAGCAACTCCATGACAATCTGCAAACGGGTCGGATGCGCGAGGGCTTTAAGCAAATCGGCACTCTTTTGTACTATATCAGCGTCCACAAAAGCCTCCTAAATCATATTCGAATATTCTAATATCAATACAAGACTGAGAAGTCAACTTGAAATACGCGAAGACTTCATTGCAATAAAAATTCTTGACATTAGTCTGGAATTTAGTATTTTAGTATTTAAGCACTTACTTATAAGGTTTCCAATGAAAGAAGCGGCCGAACTTTTTAAAATTCTCTCGGTGGACAAGCGGATCGAGATCATCGAACTTTTAAAAAAAGAACCGATGAGCGTCAACGCCATTGCCGAGACTCTGGGGGTGACGCAGTCGGCGATCTCCCAGCACCTGCGGGTTCTGAAGTCGGCGGGGTTGGTCAGGGACGAAAGGCAGGGGTACTGGATTTACTACTCATTGAACCGCGAGGTCTTGGAAAGATGCAGGCAGCGCCTTAACCGTGTCTGTACATGCGGTTGCGGCGGCAGCGGAGAGAAAAAATGCCAATAATCCACAGGCTTTTTTTATTTACCAAATATATAAGTATATTTGCACAAACTTAACAGGAAAGGAGGTGATAACAATGGCCGAAATCAAGAAAGATACGAAAGAGAAGCAGGAAATATGCAAACCACAAGGCAAGTGCGGCTGCGGTTGCACGTCGCCAGTCAAGAAGTAGGCAGGTCAGGTCGGGAGGCGGTGTTTTTCGCCTCCCGGCGTTAACGTCTTGAATCCAAGGAGATTGGCAAATGAAAGAACTACTTTGGGTTGCGTTTATGTGGTTTCATTTGACGGCAACCATCATTTGGTTGGGGGGGATCATCTTTATCCTTCTGGTTGCCATTCCAGCAGCAAAGCAGATGCTTCGCGGAGAAGCCGGTGGGCTGATGGGAGAAGTTACCAGAAGGTTCACTCCCATGGCGAACCTTTCCATATTATTCTTGATCCTCAGCGGCATATTCCTCATGGCGATTAACGGCAACATTTCCGGTGAGGTCTTAAAAGGCGGGCATGGAACAGCAATGCTGCTCAAGCTTCTTTTGTTCATGCTCATGGCGGGGGTGCATTTCTTCCGAGGCAAGGTGCTGGCACCACGTATTGCCAAAACCCAGTCGGATGGAGAGAAATCGAGACTGCAGAAGTTATCTCTCAACCTGGTCTGGTTGAATTTAGGATCAGGGTTGGTGGTCTTGCTACTCTCCGCATTTGTTGCGACCAGATAATTGATTCTTCTTCTGTGGTAAACGTCTAGGAATCAAATCTCTCTGATTCCAATTCCAGTAAATTTAATAGAATTGACGTCAAATGAATAAACAGCCAGGCGGTTGCAGATGTTACAGCCTAGAGGAAGTTTTGAAGTTATTTTTGTTTCAGCTGGTTTCTCAATATTTCACAAGTTATTGAGAAACCAAATCCCATTGACACGCCGAGCTAACGCTGCTAAATATTTAATATATTTTAGACTCTTTCACTGAAAGAGACTCCGCGAGCTTTCATGCTCCAGGACAAACTTCTTCGGATAGCCCGAGGAAGAATCGCCCCGGCAGGGATGAACTATCCGGAAAGACCAGGCCGCTTCTGCCCCTTTTCGGATGAACTTCGGTACAGGCGCTTATGCGTTCCGAACAGTCGTTTGGGTAAAACGACTTAAATACGAAGTACGGGTGCGTCTTTTTTCGGACTCTGCCTATCAAACAACTTTGATGAGAATAACGACCCGTTTTGGCAATTGCCGGAGTGGGTTTTTTGTTACTCAAAATCCGCGACAAGCCTTGTAAGCGGCGGATACTTTCACCACATCCCGACCGGGAGACACTTTGTTCTCTCCCTACGGGACAGACCATTGTCTCTTTGCTTCGGGAAACCAACAAGGAGGCAGTATGGCAAGTTTGAACAAGGTTCTCTTGATCGGGAATCTAGGAAAAGACCCGGAAGTTCGGTACACGACATCCGGAACGGCGGTAGCAAGTTTCTCTCTGGCAACATCGGAGAAATTCAAGAACAAAGGAGGAGAATGGGAGGAACGGACCGAGTGGCACAACGTAACCCTCTGGGGACGCCTGGCGGAAATTGCCGGTGAATACCTGTGCAAAGGAAAGACGGTGTACATCGAAGGCCGGCTCCAGACAAGGAAATGGCAGGACAAGGAAGACAAGGATCGTTACACCACGGAAATCGTCGGTGAGAGGATGCAGATGCTGTCGAAGAAGGACACCGGACGCGAAAGCGACCCGGAGCCCAACAGCTTCTATCAACCGCCCGATTCCAGTGGAGACGACATCCCCTTCTGAGATCTGACCAACTGTAACGTTTAAAAATCCAACCCAAGCCCGCCAGGGGAGACACCAACCCCTGTGGGGTGGTCCGTCTCCTCTGTCCGGGTACAACCGTCAGAAAGGAGATAGACCATGTTCCAGAAAGCCGTCAGAAAAAGAGCAAAAGCCCGTATCGGTATGTGTGGTCCCGCAGGTTCCGGCAAAACGATGTCCGCCCTCAAGCTGGCATTCGGAATTGTCGGTCCAACCGGGAAAATAGCTGTGCTCGATACGGAAAACGAGAGCGCGTCGTTGTACGCTCACCTGGGCGACTACGACGTGTCGGTAATCAAGCCCCCCTTTACCGTTGAGAAATACATCGGCGGTATCAAGGAGGCGGAAAAGCTCGGCTACGACCTCCTCATCATCGACTCCCTTTCCCATGCATGGGCGGGGACCGGCGGTATTCTGGAGTTCGTTGACGCCAAAAGTGAATCGGCCAAAGGGAACAAGTTTGCCGGGTGGCGTGAAGCAACCCCCAAACACAATTCCCTGGTCGATGCCATGCTGCAGTCGTCGATGCACATCATCGGGACAATGCGCAGCAAAACCGAGTACGTCCTCATTGAGGATGATAAAGGGAAAAAGGTTCCGAAAAAGGTAGGCATGGCGCCGGTGCAACGGGAAGGCCTCGACTATGAGTTCACACTTGTGTTCGATGTCGACCAGGAACGGCACATTGCCTGCTCCAGCAAAGACCGGACTGAGATTTTCGATGGTTTTTTCGGGAAACTGACCGAGGATCATGGAAAATCCATCCGGGAGTGGCTGGATTCGGGAGAAGCTGTACAGCAGCCTGCCGACAAACCGGAACAGCAACAATCGGCAGGGCCTAAGTTCATCACAAAAGACCAGGTGCTGGAGCTGAAGGAGACCATCAAAACGGTTGGAGCCGATCGGGACAAATTTCTCGCCTATCTGGGAGTAAAAAGACTCGAAGAGATTCCCGCCGAAAAGATGACCGCCGCAGTAAAAGCCCTGGAAGCGAAAACGAAGAAAGGCGATTCGGCAGCAAACAAGGTGACGGACATTACTGCCGCCCTGACTGCCCATCGCATCCCGTTCGAGACGAATGAGGAAGCCGGCGAGGTGCATGCCAAGCCGTCGTTTCAGGACACGGCCTCCAAGGAGTTCCTGAAAGCGAAAGGCTTCAAGTGGAATTCCTCCGACAAGTCGTGGGTCTGCAAATTGGCAGCGTAACCGCCATTCAACCCAACCTAACAGGAGGATTCATGCAACCAACCATATCACTTCTGGGCCAACGCGCCTCGGCAACCATTTTCTGCAACAACCTGATCCTGGACAACGACAGACTCATTGTTTTGTTGTCCGCCTACGGCCCCTCCCAGGAGGTCCGGGCTTTTGCCCAGATTCTCTATGACAAGGAGGCGCCTCTGCTGGAAATCCCCGAGAAAAAGGGCAGCCGCATAAGTTTCGGAGGACCGGTAAGCCTCATTGGCAAGATGGATAATGGCTACTCGGGGTTGTACATCCTTCCGAGCAAACAGCGGCGTCTTATTATCGGAAACAACAGGGAGGAGTGCTTCACCATCTACTCCCGCATCCTGGATCAGCAGCAGTTTGTACACCGGGACTGGTATCTCCCCCTGTTCGACATGGCGGAGTTCCTGGTCCCCCAGATCGGCTACAAGATGTGCTATCGCCCTATCGAGAACGTTCCGGAAGAAGTACGGAACCGGATCAGATTCGGCGGGTTTAACTTCCCTGAAACCACGACCGGCATCACAGTCGAGGTGAAACAGGAACATCAGCAATAGAATTTATCTATCCCGACAGGGGTAGGTGGCCTGGCCTCCTCCCCGCACAAGGGATAGCCATGTCACCTCCCCCTGTCACGAGGAGCGGACATGGAATTCACTGAAAAAATCAACAACCACTCCCGCACCAAGGGTAACGAGCTGGCAAAGGGGTTTTATCCCACTTTCCCGCGCGATGTGGAGCTGGTCAAAAAGGTCATCAGCATCAATTTCGGCTGGGACCGGACGAGCATTCACGAGAAGATGGTCACCATCTTCGACCCATGTGCCGGCGAAGGGGCGTTTCTGACCAACATGGTCCGCCATGCAAAACAGACCGCCACCAAGTCGAATGCCAAAAATACCACCGTTGGCTCTTTTGCAGTGGAACTGGATGCGGAACGCTTCAAGAAAATCCGCGGCATCGACCACAAACTCAACACTTCTTTCTTCGACACCACCAACACCGGCTCGTTCGACATCCTCCTCCTGAATCCACCCTATAACCGAAACGGCGGAGAGCTCATCACCTGGATCGAAAAGGCCGCACCCATGGTTGCCAAACGGGGTGTCATGGTCCTGATCATTCCGGAGTATGAACTCAAGGAGAAAATGATCGAACTACTGCGGGGAAGCTTCACCTACCGGTATGCCTACAAATCGGAGGAACATGCAGCTTTCAAGCAACTGGTCATTTTTCTCCGGAAGAATATCGGCAATGAACTCACCTCTTACCGATCACCCTACTATCACAACTTCGACAACCTGGACAACACCGGGGAAGATCTGATCCTGAGCTACGGCGAGAACCCGACCGTCACCATCGAGGTCGAGGCCGGAGGCATCAAGACCAGACCAATGCTCCAGTGCCGGGACCTGTCAGAGTTCTATCAAAACTGTGAAGAGCGGTTGGACAGGGCAATCACGGTGATGCTGGACAAGGAATATCCCGCCAGCTACGACACCAGCATTCAGCCCGTATCCACCCTCAGAACTGCACATGCCGTCCAGTTAGCCGCTATGAACAGCCAGATCGAAAGCGTCACCATCAACGGGACGCACTATCTGGCCAAGTACATGCTCGTCGAAAAGCCGGAGACGTTTGAAGATTACGATGACAACGGCGTGAAAACTACCACCATTCTCCACAAACCGACCGTTGAGACCTTCCTCATGGACCAAACCGGCGAAGTAAAAGCCGCCAGGGAACTGGGATTCGATTACGTCGAACTCAATTCTCAACTGTCCACGATCCTCCTCAAAAAGCTCACCACCATCTACAAACCCCTTCACGAAATCGGCAAGGATGAAGAATACCTTGCTGAGGAATTGAGGGAGATCGGCCTGAAAGCCCCCCAACGGGAGGCGGTGAAGGCGGTCATGAAGGTGTTTGCTTCAGGTAGGAAAGGAATCGGAATCAGGGCCAACACCGGCACAGGCAAAACCTGGATGTTGCGACTTGATGTCGCCTAATTGATTGTTTTCATTGAGCGATCAAGAGAAAACCTGTTGTCCCATCAACAGTAACCTACCGATACATGCGTAGCCGGTAACGGCTGGGTATGGAGCT
>JAQTZV010000006.1 GCA_028687585.1 Desulfuromonadaceae bacterium
GAGACCAGGAAATATTCAAAGAGCGAGACAGAAAGCTTGAAGCAGCCAGAGAACTGAGAAAACAAAAACGACAACAAGCATGTCCTGAAATCAGGCATTCAGGGGAAGCTGACTTACCCTTAGATCAGGCGGCCTGAAAGTCCAATTCCGACTGAGGCGGAACACCTGCCAATGGCAGCCGTCTCTGAATCTGGTGAAATTATCAGCCAAGTTGAACGGCCATTTGCGGAGGTTTCAAAAGGATATACCTACTTCGCCGAAGGCGATGTTCTGATGGCGAAAATTACGCCATGCATGGAAAACGGAAAAGCAACTTTCGTCCAAAAACTTAGACATCCGGCAGGCTTTGGTTCTACAGAATTTCATGTACTACGACCCAGTTCCGAGATCGATGGTAAGTACCTTTTCTACATGATCTGGAATCCGTTGTTTCGCAAAGATGCTGGACGTAACATGACCGGTACTGCAGGACAAAAACGTATTCCTTCCAGCTTTCTCAAAGATTATAAAATCCCTCTCCCCCCACTCCCCGAACAAAAGCGCATCGCCGCCATACTCGACAAGGCCGATTCTATCCGGCGCAAGCGGCAGGAAGCGGTTCGGTTGACTGAGGAACTGCTGCGCTCTGTGTTTCTGGATATGTTTGGTGATCCGGTGACGAATCCGAAGGGGTGGGATATAAAGAAGTTTGAGGAAGTCGGTTCACTTGATCGTGGAGTTTCAAAACATCGGCCGAGGAACGCATCTCAACTGCTTGGTGGCCAATACCCGCTGATACAAACCGGCGAAGTAGCAAACTCTGATGGATACATTCGAAGCTACAAAAATACTTATTCAGAAGTAGGCCTCAAACAAAGCAAAATGTGGCCTGCAAGTACGCTCTGTATAACGATTGCAGCTAATATCGCTAAAACAGGGATATTGACCTTTGATGCCTGTTTTCCAGATAGTGTCGTAGGTTTTACTCCGAATTCTCATGCAACTACGGAGTATGTCCAGTATTGGCTCAGTTTTCTACAAAAAATTCTTGAAGATACAGCACCAGAATCTGCACAGAAGAATATTAATCTGGAAATTTTACGAAATCTGGACATCCCTTTGCCTCCAATGCAAATGCAGACGGAATTCTCAATACGAGTCAAACGCTTGCATGAAATGAAGGCAAAGCAATCTGTCGGAGTTGATGATATTGAAAAACTCTTCAACTCCCTCCTGCAACGCTCCTTCAAGGGAGAACTGTAGAATATAGTGCTGTCTTTGCGTTTTAGTTAGGCTGATCAAGGCATAATGCGGCTCATTGATTATGGTGAACAGAAAGGATCGCATCAATGGTGAGTACAGATTTTTATCTCTATCGGTTAAAACTCGTCAGGCCGCATCAGCAATCCTTTTTTCATGAAAACCTTTCGAGAAGCGATGTTTTTTTAGAAGCACTAAAAGAACGGCCTTCTGTGGAATTGCGCAAAGGGCACTTTTGGCATATTGGAAACCTCGACGTTATCGACAATTACGGTGGCTACTTTGCCATTGGCAGAACTACAAATTCGATCCTTGAAAAATATGATGACGACTCAGGAAACTTTGTAGAAGAGTTACTTGAGACAAGTCCTTATACTCATGTCATTTTCGATGCGAGAATTGGCTTTCTTGCCATTGCGAAAAAAACAAAACTGTTCCCCAACAGTTGGTGGTATCGCCCGTAATATTTGCCGACTTTTTGAACGTGCAAAGGTTGTTATCAGAAATGATATAGAGGTTTCAATAGATCCTATATCTGATCCTTATAATTTTATTGATGCCATCAGGGCCGCTTACAGCATTAGGGCATTTGAGGTCACATTTTCTAGATCAAACCCATTTGATGCAGACGAGTTTTTCCAGAAGCCAATGGAAAAGTACTTGGACGCTGCGAACGGCGAAAAAGGCAAAACAAACATTTCAGGCGTCAACCTGGATTCTGAAACACTTGTCGATGTTACTAAGTCCGTAGCAGCAACTGGAAATGATGCAAAGGTGGTTCTTAAAATTCGTGAAGGCGTGCGTTACTCGACAAAAAGGTTGCGGGATAACCCCGCGCATTTTGCTATTGAGGAGGGTGATTTTACTCCCGCAGTGGCCCTCACCGAAGCGCGTGAAACTTATACTTACGTAAGAGGCGAGAGTAATGTGGTGGACTGAAATCAATATTAGTAATAACGACGAACTTATTAGGCACCTGTTGTCTTATGGCTCTGGTTGGCTTTTCCGTGGACATTCTTGCGAATCATGGGAGTTGGCCTCTACGCTTGAGCGTGCTCTCTCACCGGTCGGTTGGGAGCCTGAATTAGCTAGAAAATGTGAGGAATATTCACTTCATATCTTCAAGAGTAAAGCTCACCACTACATCTCAATGGATTTAATTCCGTCTACGAAGCTTGGTTGGCTTTCGCTGATGCAGCATCATGGTGTTCCAACAAGACTTATCGATTTCACAGAGTCACCATTTATCGCACTGTTTTTCGCTCTCGACGCCGTTTCACCAGTACAAAATGACAATTGTGCTATTTGGGCTATCGATTATCGCAAGCTTATGAAGTCGTGTATAGAGCATTTGCTTGCACATGTTGATGGGTTTGATATGGACTATTCAGAGGTACAAATGCACCCCGATGAGGTATTCGAACAATATGTCGAACCTGGTCTTGTAGAGCTGCTTTGGGTGACTGAGCCCAAAACTTTCAATCTTCGATTGGAAAGGCAGAAAGGAACATTTCTTCTCACGACAAAAATCGAGCTACGTGCGTCAGATTTGCTTCCAAAATGTCTTCCACCAGAAAGTATTCATAAAATCATAGTTCCAGCTAGCATGTCAGTTGATGTGTTCAAATCTTTGAAGGCAATGGGTATTGATAATAGCAGGTTGTTTGCAGACTTAGACGGCTTAGCCAAGGATGTTAAAAATGAAATGGTACACCAAATTCCAAATAAATTGATTAATCGGAAGCCGTAAGTTTTTCGCTGAGATGAATTAGCATGGGGGAGTTCCGGGTACAGTTTACTTAACTATTTGAGTCGGGACCATCACGCATATTTTGAAGAGCCTGCTTGCCAATGATTTTGTTCTGTTGTATATTTTAACAATATACAAGGAGCCGTAATGGGGCCATTTGAAAAGATAACCGGTTTTGAATGGGACAAGGGCAATGAGCAGAAAAACGTCAAGCACGGCGTTACGCCAGCTGAAGCTGAGCAGGTCTTTCTGAATGAGCCGCTTGTTGTCCTGGATGACCTGAAGCATAGTGATACGGAGCAACGTTTTCACGCGTTGGGACAAACCGGTGAAGGCCGGTTGCTACATATCACCTTTACCATTCGCACCAACATGATTCGGGTAATTTCTGCCCGGAACATGCACCGAAAGGAGCGAGCAATTTATGAGCAAGAAACTTAAAGAAATACCACAGTTCGCCAACGAGGCTGAAGAACGGGAGTTCTGGCTGGCCCACGACACGACCGATTATGTTGACTGGTCGAAAGCAAAAAGAGTCACGTTCCCTAATCTGAAACTGACTACCCAATCCATCTCTCTCCGGCTGCCGCTCTGGATGCTGGAATCCATCAAGACTACCGCCAACCGGCAGGATGTACCGTATCAGTCACTCATCAAGGTCTGGTTGAACGAAAAGCTGGAGGAAGCACACCACGGGGCGAAGTAATGATTGAGGGTAATTGAAATAGAGTTGGAGCGCCTTGTGGCCAGAGTCTGTTGAAGGTGATAATAAATCCATGAAAGAAAAACAGAAAATTAAAATCGGTATAAAGAGTGATAAGGAGTTCTTTGACGAGCTGAAAGAGCTGACCGGGCGTATTGACGACGGCTGGTTGCCGGATAAACCGGTCGAGCGACTCTATTTTGACGACCTTCCATCGCTTCTCAAGCACCTGACCCCCAAGCGTTTTGAACTGTTGGCCGAACTGCGTCGCATGGGTCACGCCAGCATCAACGCACTGGCAAAACATCTGCACCGTCAATACCGCAATGTCTTTGACGATGTCAAAACCATGGAGCGTCTAGGGTTGGTGGAAAAGGATACCAGCGGTCATTTCTACGTGCCATGGGATGAAATTGATGCAACGTTCAGGTTGGCTGCGTAAATCCTGATGACCAAAACCGAGACCGAAACAACCGAATACAAAAAGAGCCTTTCCGAGCTGAAAGAAGGTCTCATTTCCATTGTTGCCATCTTGAACAAGCACAAGCATGGCGAGCTGTGGTTCGGGATTCGCAATGATGGCAAGGCGATCGGCGTTGAGGCCAACGAAAAGACCTTGCGGGATATTTCCCAATCCATCGCCGCGCACATCGAACCCAGAATCTACCCCACTGTTGAAATTGCCAGCCGCGACGGCGCCGCCTGCATAAAGGTCACCTTCAAGGGGAAGGATGCCCCCTATTTTGCTTACGGCAGAGCCTATATGCGTGTTGCGGATGAAGACCGGCAGATCAGCGCCAAGGAGCTGGAAAACCTGATCCTTGCCAAGAACCGTGACCTGCTCCACTGGGACAGCGAAACCGGTACCGTCGGCTTTGACGACCTGGATGACGCCAAACTCAAACGCTTTGTCGAACGGGCCGGGCTCACCTGGGACACGCCGGTGAATGCGCTGGAAAAACTCGGCTTGCTAAAGGAAGGGCGGCTGCTCAATGCCGCACCGTTGTTTTTTGCCAGAACCGCCCCCATGCAACTGCGCTGCGCCGTCTTTGCCACAACCGATAGCGCCACCATAATCGACCGCCACGACTTCGACGGCGATATGCTTGAACTGATCGAGGAAGCCCAGAAGTATATCCTCAAGAACATCCACATCGGCATGCGCCTGAAAGGGCTTTACCGCGAAGACGTTCCAGAAATATCCAGCGAAGCAATGCGTGAGGCCATCATCAACGCCTTCTGTCATCGCGACTACCGCGACCCGGACTATGTGCAGATTGCCGTTTTCAAAAATCGTGTCGAAATTCGCAGCCCTGGCGGCTTGTATGACGACATGACCATCGAAAAAATGCTGCACGGAAATGTTTCCAAACGCCGCAATCCGCTCATCGCTAATCTTTTGCGTCGTATTCAGATGGTGGAGGCATGGGGACGCGGCATGCCGCTTATCCTGAAGAACGCCCCGAACGTCAACTTTCGTGAAATCTCCCATATTTTCATCGCCAGCTTTGACCGGCCTTCGTTTGTGGAGGAAGAAGCTGGGGGTACTACGGAAGAAACTACGATTAAGACTACGATTAAAACTACGATTAAGGAATTGAGCCCTGCCGAAAAACTAATCCTTAAAATGATTGCAGCTAATCCGTCAATTACTCAAAAAGAGATGGCTGAACAGATGAATCTGACTAAGGATGGCATCTATTATCATGTAACCAAGCTCAGAGCCAAGGGTGTTTTGCTGCGAATTGGCGGCAAGAAGGCTGGACGCTGGGAAGTGCTGACGTAGTGGGTGTATTTCTAAAGCCCAAAAGTATAATTGGCTACTTAGCTTTATGTATTACTTGAAAAATCAACTCGTTATATAGCATGTGCTAAGATTTTTGGGCTTTAGAGTGTGCTTTAGAAAATCAAGAGGGGTATTGACCCTTGAATGGAAATGCAATGTCCAACTTCACCTTCCTAATAACCGACTGGCCCGAACTCTACGAAACCGCCCGCGAGGCCGAGCAGAACGTCAACAGTGCGCCGCGGACAAGTTGCTTCTATGCCCGTCGTTCGCTGGAACGGGCCGTGAAGTGGCTTTACGCCAATGACTCCTATCTCAAACAACCCTATGCAGACAATCTGGCCGCACTGATCCACGAACCGACCTTCCGGGAGAACCTAGAGCCCTGCCTCTTCCCCAAGATTCTCACCATCCAGAAAATCGGCAACCTGGCCGTCCACAGCGATAAACCGATCAGCAGCAGCGATTCACTCCGCACGCTCAAAGAACTCTTCCACGTCCTCTACTGGCTGGCCCGCAGTTATTCCCCATCAGCCGCAACCATCGGCAAACCGCTCTTCGACATCACCCGCATTCCCCAGAAGGACAGCGCCGTTGCCGATCGCAATGCAGAACAACTGGCCAAGCTGCAGGCCGAACAAACGGAAATGGACGCCAGACTGGCCGCAAAGGATGCGGAACTGGCCAGGACGATCGAAGAGATCGACGCCCTCAAGGCGAAAATCCAGAAATACAAGGAACGTAACAGCCAAACCCCCGACGATCACGATTACAGCGAAGCGGAAACCAGGGATTACTTCATCGACCTGCTGCTGAAGGAGTCGGGCTGGGACCTGAAGGCATCGGATGTGCTGGAGTACCCGGTGACCGGGATGCCCAACGACAAGGCTGAGGGTTTTGTCGATTACGTGCTGTGGGGTGACGACGGTCTGCCGCTTGCGGTGGTCGAGGCAAAGCGGACCCGGAAGGACTCACGCATCGGCCAACAACAGGCCAAGCTGTACGCCGACTGCCTTCAGCAGATGAAGGGACAGCGCCCGATTATCTTTTTTACCAACGGTTACGAAACCTGGCTGTGGGATGACCTAAACTATCCGCCCCGCAAGGTGCAGGGCTTCTACAAAAAGGACGAACTGCAACTGCTGATCAACCGCCGCACCAGCATTCGGGAGATCACCAGTGCCACCATCAACAAGGCTATTGTGGAGCGCTATTATCAGCATGAGGCCATCCGCCGCACGGCCGAGGACTTCCAGCGCCGCAAGCTGCGCAAGGCACTGCTGGTCATGGCCACCGGAACTGGCAAGACACGCACCGTTATTGCCCTGATTGAACTGCTGCAGAAGTGCAACTGGATTAAGCGGGTGCTCTTTTTGGCTGACCGTAATGCGCTGCTGACGCAGGCCGGTAACGCCTTCAAGGAGCATCTGCATCATACCAGCGCTCTGAATATTGCCAAAGTAAAAGATGACACCAGCAGCCGTATTGTTCTCTCATCCTTTCCGACTATGATGAACTGCATCGACGAAGCGAAGGGGGGCAACAAGCGCTTTAGCCCCGGTCATTTCGACCTGATTGTTATCGACGAGGCTCACCGCTCGGTCTACCAGAAGTTCCGCGCTATCTTTGAGTATTTCGATGCCCTGTTGCTGGGGTTGACTGCCACGCCACGCTCCGAGGTGGACCGCAACACCTATTCGCTCTTTGAGTTGGAGAAGGGTGTCCCGACCTTTTACTACGAACTGGAAAAAGCGGTGACCGATTGTTTCCTGGTGCCCCCCAGGGCGCATTCCGTGCCGCTCAAGTTCCAGCGGGAAGGGGTCACGTACAACGAACTCTCACCTGAGGAACAGGCCGAGTACGAGGAGAAGTTCTGGAACGAGGAGACCGGCGAGATGCCGGTGCAGATTGATCCACCGGCACTGAATAACTGGCTGTTCAATGAGGACACGGTTGACAAGGTGCTGGAGCACCTGATGCGCTACGGCGTCAAGGTGGCAGGAGGTGACCGGCTCGGCAAGACGATAATCTTTGCTAAGAACCACAACCACGCCCTCTTCATCCAGGAGCGTTTCGATAAGAGCTATCCACACCTGAAAGGGAAGTTCTGTCGGGTGATCGACAACTACGAGACCTACGCCCAGACCTTGATTGAAGACTTCTCCCAGAAGGAAAACGATCCGGTAATCGCCATCTCGGTGGATATGCTGGATACCGGCATCGACGTACCGGAGATTGTCAACCTGGTCTTCTTCAAACTGGTCCGCTCCAAGACCAAGTTCCACCAGATGATGGGGCGCGGCACTCGTCTTTGCAAAGATCTGTTCGGGCCGGGGCTGGACAAAGAGAACTTCTACGTCTTTGACTACTGTCAGAACTTTGAGTTCTTTGCCGAGAATCCGGAAGGAATCGAAGGCGCCAGCCAGGAATCGCTCGGTAAAAAGATCTTCAAGCAGCGGCTGAACCTGCTGCTATTGCTGCAACAACCGGACATCCCGACTGGTGACGGTTTGCAGCGACTGCGCGGAAGCATTGAGGATGTCCTGCATGGCGAGGTAACCCTGATGAACCCGGACAACTTCATTGTCCGCCCTCATCGCCGCCACCTGGAAAAATACGCGGTCAGGGAACAGTGGGGCAGACTGAATGCCGAGGATGCCCTGGAAGTGACGCTGCATCTGGCAGGATTGCCGCAGGAGGATGAAACCGCTAAACGCTTTGATTTGCTGCTGTTGAACCTGCAATTGGCGTTGCTGGAGAAGTCCAGTTCATTTGCCCGCAATCGGGACAAGGTCATGGAGATCTCCGCCCGTCTGGAGGGAAAAGGGACTATTCCGATGGTAGCGCAGCAGATGGAACTGATACTGGATCTGCAGACTGATAGCTGGTGGGCAGGCATCACCCTGCCGCTGCTGGAAGAGGTACGCGTCCGGCTGAGAGAACTGATCAAATTCCTGGATAAGGGAGAAGCGGTGATCGTCTATACCGACTTTGAGGATACCATCGGTGAGCAGTCGGAAATATTCGTTGCCGGTTATGCCAGCGCCGAAGAAATGCGCCAGTACCGGCTGAAGGTGGAACGGTTCATCCGCGACAACTCTAACCACATCACCATCAACAAACTGCGTATGAACCGGCAGATTACCAAAATGGATCTGGAAGAGCTGGAGAGATTACTGTTCACAGCGGAAGAGGTCGGTAATCGGGAGCGATTCGAGAAGGTTTTTGGCCATCAGCAGAGTCTGGGTATGTTTATCCGCAAGCTGGTCGGTCTTGATCGCGGTGCAGCCAGTGAAGACTTCGGTGAATTTCTGCACAACTCAACCTATTCAGCCACCCAGATCAGGTTCATTGATCAGATCATCAACTACCTGACTCAGAACGGCACGATGGACACCGGTCTGTTGTTCGAGCCACCCTTTACTGACATACACTTTGAAGGCCTTGACGGGGTCTTTGGTGATAGCGGGGCGACGAAAATAATTCATCTGCTGGAAGATATTGAATTAAAAGCGGCTGCGTAGCGTTTTTCACCCAAATCCATCTATCTTCATGACAGCCAGCTTCGACGGCTCGTTTCGCACCAGTTGTTCTTTCTCCTCTTTGAGTTTTCCTGCAATAACCCATAGTGCAGATTAAAAGCGTGAGACGGGAGATTCTTCGGGTTATATCTGTGGGCCGCTGGCTTAATTTACAAGCCGAGTCTAGTAAAAATACTAGACTCGGCTTGTAAATTAAGCTATATTTCTACCATGATTCTCTATGAACGAACATTTGTGGCACAGCTTGAAAAACGTTTCGCCGGTGACAACCCGTTAATACAGGTACTGATCGGCCCCCGGCAGGTTGGCAAGACTACCGGCATGCGGCAGCTTCTTGCCCGCTATCCTCACGGCAACCATTATGCCAACGCCGATGACCTGTTGGTAACAGACCGGACATGGTTGCTGGAGCAATGGCAGAAAGCCCTTTTGCTGGGTGACGGCGCATTGCTGGTTATTGATGAGATTCAGAAGATTCCAAACTGGTCCGAGACGCTGAAATCATTGTGGGACAAAGATCCCCACAAGCTCCGTGTGGTCGTGCTTGGCTCAAGTTCGTTGCAGATACAGACCGGTCTGACGGAAAGCCTTGCCGGACGCTTTGAACTGACAAGGATTTACCATTGGACATATACGGAGCTAAAGAGTGCCTTTGGTTATGATCTTGACCGGTATCTATTGTTCGGTGGCTATCCCGGTTCGGTTGCATACGAAGATGAGTATGACCGGTGGTACGCGTATCTGAAGGACTCGATAGTGGAGGCGGTTATCGGCAAGGACATCCTCTTGAACCGCACGGTGGGCAATCCGGCCCTGTTCCGGCAGGCTTTCGAGATTCTCTGCCGCTATCCGGCGCAGGAAATAAGCTATACCAAGCTTCTGGGGCAGTTGCAGGACAAGGGTAATACCGATCTCATCAAGTATTACATCGAGCTGTATGCCGGAGCGTTTCTGATTCATCCGCTGGAAAAATATTCAGCCAAGGAATGGTTGACCCGCTCCTCCAGCCCCAAAATTCTTATCGCCTGCCCTGCTCTGTACACCATGACCGAAGGGCCGCAGTTGCTTGATAGCCCTGACCGGCGGGGGCGGATATTCGAGCTGGCTGTGGGAGCAGAGCTGTTGCAGCTACCGGGGGAGTTGTTCTACTGGAGGGAGAAAAACGCTGAAGTCGATTTCGTGTATCGGTATCGAGGGAGGCTCTACGCAATTGAAGTAAAATCCGGCAGACGTAAATCCGCAAAAGGTCTTGAAGCGTTCTTGAAGCAGTATCCCGACGCCTGCCCGGTCATTCTGACCACGGACAACTTTACGCTCTTCTCGGAGAATCCCGCCAGATTTCTGTCCGCTTTGTGATAACCGTATGGCGTGTTTCAGTAACTGTGGTGTAAAATTCATCAGGAGAGTGTTCCGGCAGGGTTGAGTATGACGATCAGGCGGAAAAGAAAAACGGGATATTAAAATTGTGGTCAAGAGCGACAAAATGCAAATGAACGAAATAATCAATGAACGTTGCGGAGGACGCATCCTCGTTGACGCTTTGAAAATTAACGGTGTCGATATGGCATTTTGTGTGCCGGGTGAAAGTTATTTGCCGGTGCTGGACGCACTGTATGACGAGCAAGATGCCATCAGGCTGATTGTTTGCCGTCAGGAAGGCGGAGCGGCGTACATGGCGGAGGCATACGGTAAACTGACCGGGCGGCCCGGCATCTGCTTTGTGACTCGCGGACCGGGCGCTGCCAATGCCAGTATCGGTGTCCACACCGCCTTTCAGGATTCATCCCCGATGATACTTTTTATTGGGCAAGTGGGAAGTGGCATTGCCGATCGCGAGGCCTTTCAGGAAATTGATTTTCGTCGCATGTTCGGACAGATGGCCAAGTGGGTGGGGCAGATAGATAAAGCGGAGCGAATCCCTGAATTGGTCAGCCGGGCGTTCCATCTGGCTGTCTCAGGCCGTCCCGGACCGGTGGTTCTGGCACTTCCGGAGGATATGCTGGCGGCAACCGCAGTCGTGAAAGATGGCAAGAAATATCAGCGAACGCAGGCACACCCCGGCAGAGAACAGTTATTGCAGCTTCATGACATGCTGTGCAGAGCGAAGCGGCCGGTTATGCTGCTGGGAGGTGGTGACTGGTCGCCGGATGCTTGTCGAGACATCATGTTCTTTTCCGAAGTCAACCATCTGCCTGTCGCCTGCTCATTTCGCTGTCAGGATCTGTTTGACAACCGCCACGAGAATTATATCGGTGATCTTGGTTTTGGTGTCAATCCCGCGTTAGCCGAACGAATTAAACAGGCAGATCTTCTACTGGCAATCGGTCCCCGCCTTGGAGAAGTAACTACCGGCGGGTACACTCTGGTAGAGGCGCCATTGCCGAAGCAGCAGTTGATCCACATCCATCCTGGCTCAGAAGAACTGGGGCGAGTCTATGCGGCAGATTTGATGATCAATGCAGGTATCTCCGAATTCGCGGCAATGGCCAGGGAGCTTCCTCCGGTCGCAGAGCCGGCATGGCTGGAATGGAACAAATCGGCGCGAAACGATTACCTGCTGGCATTGCAACCGCCGCCGGTCACCGGTTGCCTCGATCTGGGCAAAATAATGGCCTTCTTGCGGGAACGTGTTCCAAGCACGGCGATCATTACCAACGGCGCCGGAAACTACTCATCGTGGCTCCATCGTTTCTACCAGTACTCCGAATTCCGCACTCAGCTTGCGCCGACCAACGGCTCCATGGGATATGGCCTGCCAGCAGCGGTTACCGGCAAGCTGGTGCATCCTGAGCGGATGTCCATCTGCTTTGCCGGTGACGGCTGCTTTATGATGAACGGACAGGAGCTGGCAACTGCAGTACAATATAACGCGGCAATTGTTGTTATCGTCATAAATAACGGAATTTACGGCACCATCCGCATGCACCAGGAGCGGCGTTATCCGGGGAGGGTTATCGGTTCTGCGCTGGTGAATCCTGATTTTGCCGCGTTGGCCCAGGCCTATGGCGCATACGGTGAGGTAGTAAAAGCAACCGCTGATTTCGAAGCAGCCTTTGAACGGGCTGTTTCGTCAAACAGACCTGCCCTGTTGGAGCTTCGCATCGACCCGGAAGAGATAACTCCGCGCACCACTCTGACAGCCATTCGTTCTCAAGCAATGAGTGCCAATGGTTCACGCTAATACCTTGGAACATCAAATCTCCCCCCCTGCCTGAAGGGGGGAAGTGCTTGCCGCATTTCGTGAGACAGTTGCCGTATTGCACGAAAAAGTCAGTCAGGGAGAGCCATGAAGATCCTCTGCCAGCATTTTAGAAATCTGAATTCTCTGGCCGGTGACAGGAAAATATATTTTACCCATCATGTAATACTAGTGTCAGTTGTCGGTTAATATTGCTGTTTTACCAACCGAAAAGGCCACCCGAAAGTGGCCTTCTACGTTACTGCACTCCTCATGTGTTCCCCCTTTGCCGGATCAGCTTTTAGATGCAACGCCAGCTTTTTCGTCTTTCACTACCGACACAAGCCCTTTAACCATGCCGGTCATTAACAACAGTGCCGGGATTACCTGTGCTACAACTATCAGTGCGCAAAATCCCAAAAATACCCAAACAAAAAACCCACTGCTATCTTCCCGTAAACCTGATGCTGCTGCAAATGCTGTTACCGGTACCAACGTTCCTGCGATAGTGGTGATAAGTGCTCTCATGACATCCTCCTTGTATTTTTTGCTTTAGATTTATTTCGTGTGCTTCTGTCCTTACCCAATACACTTGCCGTGCCAAACTTTAAAATTAAAGAGCTATGTTGCATAACTTAATGATATTTTTAATATATTAAATAATCCCGCGTTCTGCATATACCTGAAGGCAAATAAACAATGCTTCCCGCTGTATGAAAAATAAATACTAATTATCAGTTCATTAATAATATCGGATGTAATTTCGGTATGTTGCGTATTGGCATAGAAACGCTGAGGTGTATAAATCTCTTATTTTTCGCTTCTGCGAACATCTTGCGGATAAATTTCGGAGGAAGGATTCCATCAATCGGTACATGGGCCGTCTGCTCGTATATGGTTCCATATTTCAGCCTGCATCATCTTGTTAATTTTATAGCAGCGGCTTATAATGCTCCTACAAGGCGACTGTCACTCTATAAAAAGGAGGCGCATATGAACCGGATCAGTCGTACATTGGTGGTTGTTTTGATGTTGCTCTTTGTGGGTGCTGGCACAGCTCAGGCAGGCCGTCATGGCGGGGGGCATGGAGGCGGCCACCACGGGGGGGGATGGGAGTGGCTGCCGTTCTGGTTTGGGCTAACGGCGATAGCTACATTGCCGTATTACGTTGCTCCACGTAATCCGCCGCAAACAGTTATTATTCAGCAGCCACCACCTCCTGAAGCAGGGTATGCCCAGCCACCCCCTCCGTTTATACAAAGCGTCGTTCAGTACTATTGGTATTACTGCCAGAATCCAATGGGATACTACCCGTATGTCAAGGAATGCCCAAGTGGCTGGATGAAAGTGGTTCCTAAAGTTCCTCAGTCAATTCTACCAGATTCACCGGAGCCTCCTGACTTACAAAAGTAATGACGAGTTATCATCGCCCGAACCACGTATGATCCTGGTCTGGCTGGTAACATGAAAATGTCTGCGCCTTGGCTAAAGTTGTGTTTAATTACTGTGATCCTGAGGAATAGCGGGAAAGCCGCAGGACAGTTTTTCCGGAGGATTGCCGGAGGGCGTTTACACGGGGTGACGGATTGACAGAAATATGATCAAACGTTTTTCGCAGGAGACATGAGAGGATATTCTATAATTATGGAGATTACTAATTTTACTCGAATACAAATATGAGTGATAAATTTAAAAACATCAGTGCAATTAACGCCAACATCACCAGTTTATACAAATCTATTGCTGCTCCCCTGGTTCCGAATTTCAAAACCAATCTGGTCATCGACAACAGGTACTATCATGGCAATGTAGTTATATATACACAGAATATTGCCAAACAAATAGCAAATCACTTCGGACTTCAAATCTCAAAAATTATTGTAACATTTATTCATAACCTTGGTGTTCCCGGCAAAGTTGGACTTTCAGCCGGAAACATCTTTTTCGTTGAAGTTGATGAAAAATACAAATCCAATACAAATTTCATTTCAGCAATATTGGCTCACGAAATTGCTCATATCTACCTCTTCAGGCATAACATTAGAATAAGCGACACGCTCCGGAATGAAATATTAACAGATACTGCAGCAGCTTTTCTTGGCTGTGCATGGCTGATTTTGAATTCATCCTACGAAGAAGCATCAGAATTAAATATGACCATTAATACGTTCGGTTATATAACGCAATATGAGGTAGGATACATACAGGCTAAACGGGACTTCCTGTTGCAGCAGGACTCATCTGATGCCATGATTTATGGGCATTCAAGAGAGTTCTTTGATGCTGGCAAATCGCATTTCCTGGATAATCTTGGTAGGCCATATGTACAAAGGTCAGCAGTGGGGAACCTTGCCTATCGGCTAAAATCGAGGCTGAAAACGGGTTCGATAGTTTTCAGATGTATCTGCTGTGAACAACAATTAAAAATTCCGGAAAGTAACAAAACTCTATCCGTTTATTGCCCCGGCTGTGGCAATAAACTGCTCTGCTATTCTTAACTTTGGTTGTGTTGAATGTAGGATCAGTGGGTTAACGACACCTATATAAGGAGAAATGGTGATGGCTAACGTTTGAGAAGGTAAAACGGCAGTCGTTACCGGTGCAAGTGTAGGCATAGGTCAGACCACGGCAAAAACCCTGAATCTGCACTAAATCCGTTTACATGGAGAAAATTGGCAAGAAAAAAGGCTTCACGGAAATCCGTAAAGCCTTTATTCTTCAAATGGTGCCCGGGACTAGACTCGAACTAGCACACCCTTGCGAGCACAAGAACCTGAATCTTGCGTGTCTACCAATTCCACCACCCGGGCGAGTGAGCTGTCTTCTTATCATCTCCTTTTTTATATTGCAAGTACAAAAAAGCAAACTCCAGTAAAAAGTCGCTAAAAACTTGACATAATGGCGCTCAAAGTGATATCAGGATCGTTCGCATTTTTAGATATCTTTTGGAGGAAACATCATGGAACGTACATTCGCAATCATCAAGCCGGACGCTGTTGAGCGCAAACTGGCGGGACAAATCCTGGCCAGAATCGAAGAAAAAGGCTTCACTATCGCAGGAATGAAAAAGATACAGCTGACCAGAAAACAGGCTGAAGGCTTCTATTGTGTGCACAGTGCGCGCCCTTTTTTCAATGACCTCTGCGCTTTCATGTCCCGCAGTCCGGTGATCGTACTCTGCCTGGAAAAAGAGAATGCCATTGCCGACTGGCGCACCCTGATGGGCGCAACCAATCCTGCCAATGCAGAGCCGGGAACCATCCGCAAAGATTTCGCGGTTAATATCGAGGAAAATTCTTCCCACGGTTCTGACGCTCCAGAAACTGCTGCGTTCGAAATTCCATATTTTTTCAGCGCACTGGAACTGGTATAACAGTTTTTACGTTTCTGATTCATTCAAGAAGCCCTGTTCACGCAGGGCTTCTTGTCGTTTTACTCCCGCCAAGTTATGCCGCCAGTCTGAGCACTTCTGATGCCAGAATTATACGATCATCCTCCAGAGTCACTGCATGAGCATTATGATCGATAATTTTGAAGAGCTTCACGTACTTCTCGACCTCCGCGGATGTCGCCGTTTTCCGGCCGTAGTACTTGCCTGACTGCGGAAATACATCAGTTACCACCTGGTCATCGTAAATACCAAAGTCAAATGAGCTGTTAATATCACGACCGCTGATGTCATTAGCGATGGGGAGTTCACTGCGGAATGCAACCCGTACGTCTATGCCGTCCCGGTACTGGGCCAGCAGGATCTTTTGAGCCTCAGGATCGTCTATTTCATCGTGACCGATGACAAAAATCCGTGTGATGGTCACTCCCCGTTCCAAAGCACGCAGGTTGGACTGGTAGAAGTTCATCAAAGCGCCACGAGTGTGCCATCCGGCGGTAAGAGGGTCTACAGCTTTCAGGCGGTGGAGCGCTACATCGGTACACTTGGCCCCTTCCAGATAGTATTCGGTTTCATCAAGAGGCATATAGCCCTGCTGCAGCAGGTAAATGGTTCTTTTGATTCCGCACAAAATTTCCTGGGCCTTGGCCTGGCATTCAGGATCGTTTATCTGGGCTACGGCAAAGGTTATTTCGTGTGCCTGGATATACTGACTAGTCAGCTGGGTACGAGTGGTCTCCATCTCCTCACGGAGCAGGTAGGTGGCCAGAGAGAGGAGCAGCCCGATGCCGAAGATACTGTAGGCTGCTTCCGGGTTTTTCAGTACCATATGAAAGAATATTGCCAATCCTGAACCGGTAAGAAATTCGATGAATACGGCCATATGTTGAATTTTTTTGCTTAATTTCACGATATATCTCCTGATGTGCGCTGTGGTTCATTTTTACGGTCGGCAATAAAAAAGCCGGATCGCTACTATCGATTAGTTGATAGTTCGGCGACCCGGCTGTCTCATTGAGATCCTGGGCTTTCCGTCCCATCCTCGCGGATGGTTTAGTAGTATCGCTATCGTAAGAAGAATACTTACGTGACGGCACAATACCCTGTGGTTAAAAAACTGTCAAGACAAGAAGGGCCTGTTATGCCATATCTAGCTATAATTGTTGCATTTTTTGTAACTCAAATGTCGCGATTGTGTGAAGTTCAGCCGAAATGCGCTTCCAATGCAGTTGCCAAGGCATCAAGCGTATGCACTGCCGGCTCAATGTCTACTTTCAGCCCGAGATCGCGACAACTTTTAGACGTGATCGGACCGATAGAAGCAACGAGCACTCCTTTCAGCATATCCAGCATCAACTCTTCTCCCAGCATAGCGGCCAGGTTCTGTACTGTTGATGATGACGTGAAGGTAATACAGTCTACTGAGCGTTTTTCCAGGGCAAAAAGCGTTTCGGGGGGGAGCCGTTCCGGAAAGATGTTACGATATGCAACAGGGCTGTCCACATGGGCACCCAGCAGTTTCAATTCGCGAGGGATAACATCACGAGCCTTGTCAGCGCGCGGGTACAACAGCCGGCTATTGAGCAGGTCCAGGCGGGAAAACTCTTCAACAACCCCCTCGGCTTTGTAGTCTGTTGGCACAAGATCAGGTTTTATCCCGAAGGAGCGTACTTCGTCAGCCGTTTTCGGACCAAGAGCGCAGACCCTGCAGTGTGCCAGTGCTCTGGCATCAAGACCGAGTGACTCCAGACGTTGAAAAAAGAACCGTACAGCGTTACCGGATGTCAGTATCAGCCAGTCATAATTTTGCAGATCCCGAATAGCCAGATCAAGCAGTTGCCAGCTATCCGGCTCAACCAGACGAATAGTAGGGCATTCAAGCACCGTTGCGCCACGAGCCGCCAGCTTAACAGAAAACTCACCTGCCTGTTCGGCGGCGCGGGTGACAATAATCTTCTTCCCGCACAATATCCTTTTGTCAAACCACTGCAGTTTCTCCCGCAGCGACACAACTTCACCAACAATAGTAACCGCCGGCGGCTTGAAGCCGCACTCATCGGCCCGGTCGGCAATATCTGCCAATGTACCGACTAAAATCTGCTGACAGGGGGTCGTCGCCCATCGTACGAGGGCTACCGGCGTATCTGGAGACCTGCCATGTTCCACCATGCGCTGCATATTGTGGCGCAAGGTAGTGACACCCATATAAAAAACGACGGTGCCGCCCCCTAACGAGAGACGATCCCAGTCGATATTCGATTCATTTTTCTCTTTTCCTTCCTGACCGGTGACGAACGCTACCGAGGCGGTTATATCACGATGGGTGAGCGGGATACCGGCGTATGCAGAGGCACCGATAGCAGCGGTGACTCCGGGAACAACCTCAAAAGAGATGCCGGCATTTCGCAGTGCCTCGCACTCTTCTCCACCACGGCCAAAGACAAAAGGATCGCCGCCCTTCAGACGAACAACAATTTTCCCGTTTTTTGCTTTTTCGACAAGAACATTGTTTATCTCATCCTGACCCTGGTTGTGTCGCCCCCCGATTTTTCCGGCATAAATGCGCTCGGCACTCTCAGGAGCGTGATTCAGTAGCTGTTCGTTCGCCAGATAGTCGTAGACAACGACCTCGGCGATTTTTAAACACTCCATACCGCGCAGCGTAATCAGCGCCGGATCACCGGGACCCGCGCCGACAAGATAAACGATACCGTTACTCACCTATAGACCTCTGATAGACCTCTTCCAGAATTGCCTTACCACCTTCGGCAAGTAACTGATCCGCAAGACGGATTCCCCATTGTTCGCTTTCTGTTACCGGTCCGCTGATTTCGCCGCGAACTGAGCGCTGGCCGTTTACGGCGGCGATAAACCCGACCAGACGCAACTGGCCGTTGCTGACGGTTCCGTGGGCCGCAATCGGCACCTGACAGCCCCCCTCGCACCGTTTAAGCAGGGCACGTTCTGCACGGACAGCATAGCTGGTGTCGGCATGATTAAAGAAGGCGATCGTTTCGGTTATAACCGGATCAGCCAGACGACATTCAATCCCCAAAGCGCCCTGGCCAATTGCTGGAATGGAGAGCTCCACATCCAGATATTCCCCGACACTGTCGGTGAAACCAAGGCGTTTCAGGCCGGCAGCAGCCAGAATGACCGCATCCAGGTTGTCTTCAGTAAGTTTTCTGATGCGGGTTTCTACATTACCGCGAATGATGCACATCTGCAGGTCCGGACGTACTTTCAGCAGCTGGGCCTGACGGCGTAAGGCACTGGTGCCGATGCGGGCCCCTTGTGGCAGGTCGGCAAATTTCACATTGCGTGATATCACTGCATCACGCGGGTCTTCGCGTTCGGTAATACAGTACAGGCCCAACCCTTCCGGGAAGTCGGTCGGCACGTCCTTCATGCTATGTACGGCAATGTCGATTTCATCGCGTAGCATCGCCTCCTCGATCTCCTTGACGAACAGTCCCTTGCCACCGACCTGTGCCAGAGGGACATCAAGGATTTTGTCACCAATCGTCTTGATCTTGGTCAGTGTGACTTCCATGCCTGGATACCGTTTCTCAAGTTCGGACTTTACCCAGTTGGCCTGCCAGAGAGCCAGTTGGCTGGCTCGGGTACCTATTCTCAGTTTCTTTGGGGTCATACTGTTCTCCATTTCTTAATAATGAGTAGGCTGCTATTTCTGAATCCTTATTCTTCAAGTTCCAGCTCTTCATCCTCTCTTCGCAGCGCTTCCAGCCCAAACAGTTGTCGCAGTGCGTCGATATACAGATCCACCCTGCCGCCCTGCCCTGCCTGTTTAAGCACAGACGTGGGAGCATGAAGCAGCTTGTTCATCATAGCCAGCGTAAGCGCTTCCAGACGTTTTTCTGCATCAGGTGGTAAATCCTTCCACCCGGAGATAGTTTTTTCAAGTTCGGCCCGACGAATTTCGTCAAAGCGGTTGCGCAGTGAAACAATGGTTGGTGTAACCTCAAGTGTAGACAGCCATTTATGAAACTGACCGATCTCCTGATTGATGATCTCCTCGGCTTTTTCAGCTTCCAGGCCGCGCTGGGCAAGATTGGCCTGGACGATCTCCTGGAGGTGGTCAACGGTGAAGAGGTACGCATTCTCGACGTCGTCAACTTTGGGGTCAATATCGCGTGGCACGGCGATATCAATGAAAAAAATCGGATTGAACCGGCGGCGCTTGACAACCTCTTCAGCATCCTTCGGTCCGATGATGCAGTGCGGGGCTCCGGTGGAAGAGAGCACGATATCGGCCCTATGGAGATGCTCTAAAAATGACTCGAAAGGAACCGCCTCACCGCCGAATTCCTCCGCCAGACGTTCTGCCCGCTCGAAGGTGCGGTTTGTTACCATCACCCCTTTAGCGCCGCTGTTAATAAAGTGCTTGGCAGCCAGTTCACACATTTCACCGGCACCGATCAGCATGACGGTCTTGTCCGATAGATCACCAAGAATCTTTTTTGCCAGCTCTACGGCGGCAAAGGCAACGGAAACGGCAGAAGAGGCAATTTTAGTTTCAGTGCGCACCCGTTTGGCAACGGAAAATGCTTTGTGCAGAAAGCGATTGAGAATTATCCCGGAGGATTTATATTCGGCGGCATAACCGTAGGAGGTTTTAATCTGACCCAGTATCTGCGGTTCGCCGACAACCATTGAATCGAGACTGGAGGCGACACGGAACACGTGACGAATGGCATCTTCGGCGTGATAACTGTACAGGTGCGGCTCAAGCTCTTCAAATTGCAGATGATGATACTCGGCCATAAACCGCTTGATTCGTGCGATGCCGCCTGCAATATCCCGGGTAGTGGCATAAATCTCGACCCGGTTACAGGTAGAGACTATCACTCCTTCGATTATGCCATCAAGCGAGATCAATTCTGCGAGTGGGGTTTCAATCTGGTTGGGAGAGAACGCTACTTTTTCTCGAATCTTTACGGTAGCAGTTTTATGAGAGAGGCCGACAACGATGATATTCATCTATGATTCCGTTTCAATGTTTCATATAGGTATGTAGAGGCGAAAATTATATGTCTCTACCAGACGATACTGTGCTTCATGCCAAAAAATGTGAACAACACGACAATAAAGCCGATAATTGACAGAATAGCGGCCCGCTTTCCGCGCCAGCCGATGGTAATACGGCCATGAAGGAGCGCCGCATAAATAATCCAGATGATGAGAGACCAGGTCTGCTTGCGATCCCATATCCAATAGCTTCCCATGGCCTGATCCGACCAGATGGAACCTGAGATAATGGCGACCGTCAAAAGCGGCCAGCCTACCGTGAGGCAGCGGTAACTGATATCATCCATCGTTTCCAGTGATGGAAGTTTCTGGAAGAGTGCGCCAAAATGTTTCGTTTTGAGGAAATATCGCTGGATCAGGTACATGACAGCAACACCGGCGGCGATGGTGAAGCAGGCATAACTGGCAAAAGCCAGGAGTGCATGGAACCAGAACCAGTTACTCTGCAAAATTGGCGGAAGCTGGCGCGACTGCTCATGTAACGTGCTTGAAGCTGTCAGCATCAAGAGTGCAACGGGAATAATAAACGAGCCGAGTGTTGTGACTTTGTATTTGCGCTCAAAAAAGATGAATCCGCCGACTACGGCAAGACTGAAAAAAGAGAGTGATTCCTGCATATTGGTTAGCGGCAGATACTTCATGTTGACTGCCAGATGGATTGTGGAAAGAAGATGTGCGGTAAAACCTACCGCCAGAATACGCCCGGCCCAGCGTGTCAGTAATGATGATGTGCGCACTAGACAGGCGAGATATGCAGCGGCTGCACAGCAATATAAAGCCACAGTCAGAATGAAAAACATGTGTGTCATGGCAGTGGTTCCTTGCGTTCGGTAAGCTCGGAGATAAGACGATTGGCAAGCGAGCGTAAAACCTGTGTATTGTAAGTGCTTGAACTCCCGTTCGTCAACAGTTTTTCTCGTTCTGCGGCTATCTGTTCAACGATCACTCCGTATTCACTGCCGATATATCCGGCAACGCAATCACGCACGTCAACGGCGAATGTCGGGCAGCGACCACCGGTTGAAACCGCAATATCGAGATCGCCTCGCTGCAAAATTGCCGGGAACGTACAGTCTCCGGCTGACGGATTGTCGGCTACAGCAACCATGATTCCCCGTCGTTGCGCTTCAACCCGAACCTGCTCATTTATCATTGGGTCATTGGTGGCTGCGATCACAAGAAAAGCGTTATCAAGATCAGACGCCATATAGGCGCCGACCCGTATGGCTACTATTCCTGAATCCTTAAGCGCATCGATTTCCGGACAGACTTCCAAGGCCACAACCCTGACAATGGCGCCTGTTGCAACCAGGGTCCGGAGTTTGCGCAGGGCAACGGTGCCGCCACCGATGATAACTACCAATTTGCCGTGCATCTGTATGTTAAGTGCCAGAGTTGACATGCTCTGCTCCTCCAGAAATTGCTACCATACTCTTCTATTACTCCCTTTTCAACGTTATGGCGCAACCTGAGTTTGCGCTTGATTTTTTCACTGTCTGGTATATCATCCACAAAAGATATTTTTGCACTCAAAGGAGAACTTTCAGATGGCCAGTGAAAACGTAATCGCATTTACCGATGCAAATTTCGACCGGGAGGTGCTGCAGTCCACTATCCCGGTACTCGTTGATTTTTGGGCCACATGGTGCGCCCCGTGTAAGGCAATCGCTCCGCTTATTGATTCCATTGCTGATGAATATGTCGGTAAAGTCAAAGTGGGTAAGGTGAATGTCGATGAGAACCAGGCTATTCCGTCCAAATTCGGCGTACGTGGGATCCCTACTGTAATTTTATTCAAGGATGGCGCTGTGCTCGAACAGGTCGTCGGTGCGGTCCCGAAATCACAGATTGATGCACTTATCGCAAAAGCTCTGTAGGAGCATGAGGCCGGTAGTTTCCCTCATCAGAACAGCGCTTGTTATTCTAGCCGCATCATTCCTGCTTGCACCTGAGCGGCTTGATGCGGCTCCGCGAATCGGCCAGTCCTCACCAAACTTCAAGGTAGTTTCCACGTCAGGACAAACAATATCTCAGGAGAATTATCGGGGTCATGTACTGATACTCGATTTTTTTGCCACGTGGTGTCAACCCTGCCGCCTGACGATTCCGCACTTGGTAGAGATGAATCGTAAATATGGCAAGCAAGGGCTTCACGTTCTAGGTCTTAGTGTAGACGAGGATGGGGAGCGGGTTGTTGCGGCATTTGCCGGCGAATTTAGAGTCAACTACCCTCTGGCTTTGGCCGGTGATGTCATGACCGCTGACTTTGGGGTACGATCCGTTCCGATCATGTATATGATTGATAAAAAAGGAAAAATTGCGGAAGTATATCGTGGCTATTCCAATGAGATGACCCGCGCGCTGGAATCATCAATCAAGCGTCTATTGGCAGAGCAGTGAACTTTTCGGGATAAACAACCTGTATCAGACACAAGCCGCAGGCCGGCGCAGTACATCCCGCCTCTTTTCTATCCCCGCCATGCAACAGTCGGTCAATATCAGAAGGAGTAAAGCGCCCCTTGCCGATGTCAACGAGAGTGCCGACCATTACGCGCACCATGTTTTTCAGAAATCCGCCACCAATGACATCAATCGAAATACGGGAACCCTGCCGGGTTATCTGGACGGAATCTATTCTTCTGATGGTGGTCTTGGCGACACAATTTGAGGCGCGGAAAGCGGCAAAATTGTGACTGCCGACAAAACGGCCTGCAGCCTCTTTCATTGCAACAAGATCAAGCGGTTCCCGAACCTGCCAGCTATACAGCCTGTCAAGCGGCGAACGAACGGAGGAATTGATAATTGTATAGCGGTACTGCTTGGCGTATGCCATGGTGATCGGTTTGAACCCCTCCGGAACTATTCGGGCGCTCTGGATGGCAATGTCAGCCGGGAGAAAGCGGTTCGCACCTTCTACAAAGGCTTGCAGCGGGAGGTTCCGGTTCGTCGTAAAAGAGGCCGCCATGGCCCGGGCATGAACCCCGGCATCAGTTCGCCCCGATGAACGAACCTGTACATGTTCCTTCAGTAGTTTTTCAAGAGCATCTTCGACAACCTCCTGGACCGCCAGCCCATTTGGCTGAATCTGCCAACCGGAATAGTGTGTGCCGTCGTAGGCAATGGTTAATAATACGGTCGTCACTCTACTGACCTGACGGATCTGAAGCAAGAGCGATCAAATTGTCCAGCTCATCACCGTCCAGATGATATGTCTTCCGGCAGAATTCGCACGTCACTTCCGCTCCCTGTTCCTTCAACCGCATATCCTGTAATCCCTCACGCCCGAGAGTGAGCAGCGCCCGCTCGATTTTTTCCAATCCGCAACCGCAGCGGAAGAAGATATCATGTGATTCAAGGATGGTATAGGGTATATCGCCGAACAATTCACGGATTATACCTTCAGCACCTCCTGCATTAATCAATTCAGATAACGCGGGCAAGCTGGCTATCTGTGCCATGATTTTTTCAAGTTCAGCGTCATCTGCCTTTGGGAGCGCCTGAACCAGAAAACCGCAGCAGGTTGATATTGAGCCGATTTCGGCCAAAGTTGCTCCCAATCCGATTGCGGAAGGGGTCTGTTCGGAGTCGGCAAGATAATAAGCCAGATCCTCGCCAACCTCACTGCTTACCAGCTGCACAACGCCATGATACGGTTGTCCGCCCATGCCGAGATCCTTGGAAACGGTCAGGAAACCGGCCCTGCCGATCAGTCCGGCGACATTCCATTTCCCCTGCACCGGTTCAAGGTCGGCGGCCGGATTGCCAACACATCCACGTACAGCGCCATCGCTGTCAGCTTCTATAATCATTTTGCGGAGCGGGCCGTTTCCTTCAAATTTGAGAGCGATCCGCTGGTCCCCTTTCAGAAGTGAGCCCATCAAGGCTCCGCCAGCCAGTCCTCGGGAAAGTGCAATGCTTGCCGTCGCCGATGTCTGCTGAAGCTGACAGATTTTGCGTGCCAACTGACTGGCGCTACAGGCCAGCACCCTGATGCCGCCTGACAGACATAATGCCCGAACAATCTGATCATTCATTATTTGTGGCCTCTGTAGAAGTATTTTTGAAAGAATCTACCCAGACTTGCATAGTACTACCGAAATGCGCACAAAAAAAGCCGCATCTTACGATGCGGCTTTTTTTGTGCGTTCGCTAAAAGCGAATTACTTTGCTTTAGGAGCTTCAGCAGGAGCAGCTTCGGCAGCAGCAACTTTCTTTGCTTTCTTTGCTTTCTTTGCTTTCTTTGCAGGCTTTGCGTCAGCAGCAGGAGCGGCAGCATCAGCAGCAGGAGCAGCAACAGCGGCAGGAGCAGCGGCAGGAGCAGCAGCTTTCTTAGCATCGGAAGCGAAGACAACAGCGGAGAAGGAAACTGCTACGAGGGCGGCTACGATTGTGGACAGAACTTTTTTCATTTGTACTACCTCCAAAGGGAATGTGTTTGATTTTGTTATTGCAGACATTGTGCCAATCAAATATAACATTTATAACTAGCTGTAATTATTTAGTTGTGTTCTCGGAAGTCGAATATTGGTTCAGCTATGGCCACCTCATATACTGCACTCATTGCCGCATATGAGGTAAAAACTTTCTTGCGGTTGCATCCAGTCTGCAACTCACGATTACCGGTAATACTCACGGTACCAGTCGACAAAACGGGCAATTCCATCTTCAATGCTCGTGTCAGGATGGAATCCAACCGCAGCTGACAAATCCGCGACGTCAGCATACGTTACATACACGTCGCCCGGCTGCATTGGCAGAAGGTTTTTTTCTGCTTTTTTACCAAGGCACTCTTCCAGCACTTCAATAAAGCGAGCAAGTTCAACAGGTTGATTGTTTCCGATGTTATAGACCCGATAGGGAGCAGAACTCGTTGCCGGATCAGGCCGTTCGGGGGTCCAGGAGGGATCAGGACCCGGAATGTGTGCCATGATCCGCACAACCCCTTCGATAATATCATCAATATAGGTGAAGTCGCGCCGCATCCGGCCATTATTAAACAGATCGATAGAGCGCCCTTCCAAAATCGCTTTGGTAAAGGAAAAATATGCCATGTCGGGTCGCCCCCACGGCCCATAAACGGTGAAGAAGCGTAAGCCTGTGGTGGGAGTGGCGAACAGGTGTGAATAGGTATGGGCCATCAGTTCGTTGGACTTTTTAGTGGCAGCATAGAGCGATACCGGATGATCAACAGAATGATGTTCAGAAAACGGTACCGTTGCATTGGCGCCGTACACCGAGCTTGACGAGGCGTACACAAGATGCTTGACCTTTGTGTGGCGACACCCCTCCAGAATATTCAGGAACCCGCACACATTGCTCTCGATATAGGCATAGGGGTTCTGCAGCGAGTAGCGTACTCCCGCCTGGGCTCCGAGATTGATGACATAGTCGAACTGCCCGTCGTCAAAAAGGGATGCAACAGACGCGCGCTCCTCTAAACCACCACGGACAAAGACAAAGCCGTCCAAAGCATGTAAAATCGTGAGGCGAGCTTCTTTGAGGGAAACGTCGTAGTAGTCATTCAGATTATCAAAGCCGGTAACCTGGTGACCGTCCCGCAGCAGGCGCTGTACAAGGTGGAAACCGATAAATCCGGCGGCGCCGGTTACAAGTATCTTCATGCGGTTCTCCTTTCCGGATGTCTGTGTTTCAAGTCTCGCTGCAGAAGATGTCATCGAATGAACGGGCACCGGCATAACCGGTGTCACGGTTTACCCAAGCGACTGAGGACGAGGTGCTGAACCGGGACTGCAATATAATCCCAGTTTTGTCAAATTTCTATGAATATTCCACTTTTCCGCCCTTCGTGCTATTTGTGTACGACAAGGCGGTCAGCAGGCGGCGGCTAATCCGGAATATGAATTTATGAAGAATATCCTGAAGCTACTCTTTTTGGAGGATCCATGTCGAGGCCATTTTACAGCTGGGAAGGAGACGTTCTGGTCCTGAATATTCTCGGTACTCCCAATGCGAAAAAGGATGCCATCGGCAAAGTGAAGGGGCACCAACTCTGTGTCAGCGTCAAGGCGGTGCCCCGCGCAGGCAAGGCAACCGATTATATGGTGCGCTTTCTGGCGGAGGAATTTGATGTTGCGACGAGCGCAATACAGGTCGTATCAGGGCGGATGAATGTCAATAAGGTACTGCGTATTAAAGCGCCGAAGCGCCTGCCCGCTGTTATCGGCCAGCAGGAGTTGACGCTGTGATGACGCTGTGATGACGCCGTGATGACGCTGTGATGACGCCGTGATGACGCTGTGATGACGCCGTGATGACGCCGTTTATCGACTTTTCCGTGCAACGGAGGGTAAGTAGCCACAGGTGACCGACCGTTCGCAAACGCTGCTCTCGGTAATTATCCCGACGCTCAACGAAGCGGAGCATCTGCCGACGCTCCTGCGCGATCTGGCAGCGCAGCGGCACCTTTCCCTGGAAATTATAATCGGTGACGGCGGTTCTACCGATGCAACCGGGACAGCGGCTGAGGCGTACGGGGCGCTCTTTGTCGGAGCCCGGCGTGGCAGGGCGGCACAGATGAATGCTGCGGCCCGGCAAGCAACCGGTGACTTTCTGCTGTTTCTCCATGCCGACACGTCAATTGATGATCCGGAAATGCTCGGTAATGCCCTGCATGCCATAACATCGGGGCACGACGCCGGCAACTTGCGTGTTGCCGGTCATTTTCCGCTACATTTTGTGCGCGCTTCGGACCGGAATGCCGTGGCCTATCGCTATGCCGAAGAGAAAACCGCCTTCAACCGGGTGAATACGACAAACGGTGATCAGGGGTTATTACTGAGTGCAGATTTTTTCCGGTATCTCGGCGGTTTTGATGAACGTCTGCCGTTTCTTGAAGATCAGCGCATCGCCGAAAAAATCAGGGCAGAAGGGACGTGGATCACCCTGCCGGGGTATCTCAATACCTCGGCCCGCCGCTTTGAGGCGGAGGGGTTTCATCGTCGCTATATCCTGATGAGCATGATGATGGGGCTTTACAGCATCGGTGCTGAGGAGTTTTTTGCCCGTGCACCGGGTGTATACAAGAGTCAGCAGGATACCGGCAGGCTCTCTCTTTCGCCGTTTTTCGATCTCATTTTGTGTTTGATGCGTGACGAATGGGGCTCCCGTGGTACGATACGTACCTTCTACCACCTGGGGCGCTATATCCGGCAGAATTCCTGGCAGATGTTCTTTTTTTGTGATGTCCTGCTTCGTCCGCTGCTTGGAAGCGGACACTACCCGTTTTTAACGTTTCACGATCGGTTGTTTGGCCCCAGCACCAATTTCAAGCTGTTCGATGCCTTGACCGGTGTGCTCTGTTTTGTCTGGTTTATGGGGATACTCGGGCCGTATTTCCGGCTTGTGGAAGGCAATGAACAAAACAGGTCCCGGTGACGCATAAATTATATCGGTTTCTGCTAAATCCCTGCTTCTACCAATATCAGAGTGGCATCGCGAGGCGGCTTGCGTGATGCAAACATGCAAATGGAATGAATCAGGATTGCGCTTATGCTCAATACTCGCTATTCTGGTGTTATAGAAGCCGCTGCAACTATATCCAACAGGTATTTTTATCTCCGATCGATGTTAATATGCCATTTATCCCTACAACAGCAGAAGAGGTGCGGAAGCGTGGCTGGGATGAGCTGGACGTCATCTTTGTCAGCGGCGATGCCTATATTGATCATCCAGCATTCGGTGTTCCGTTGTTGGCCCGCTGGCTCGAAGCCCACGACTTTCGTGTTGGTATAATTGCGCAACCGGATTGGCGTACAAAAGAGTCATTTATGATCCTTGGCCGCCCGCGGCTGTTTTTTGCCGTTTCGGCCGGTGCCATGGACTCGATGGTGGCCCATTACACTCCTGCCCGCAAACTGCGCCGCGACGACGCGTATACCCCCGGTAACCGCCATGGAGCGCGTCCGAACCGGGCAACAATGGTCTACACCTCCCGACTGAAGGAAGCTTTCAAGGATGTCCCCGTCGTCATAGGCGGCATTGAAGCGTCGCTGCGCCGCTTTACCCACTATGATTTTTGGGAAAACAAGGTGCGTCGCTCGATTCTGTTTGATGCAAAAGCGGATCTGCTGATCTACGGCATGGCAGAGCGGGCGCTTCTGGCTGTGGCCGAGCGAATGAGATCCGGAGAACGCTTGCATGAGATACGGGAAGTACGGGGCACAGCATTTCATGGCAGTTCTACTGGTGATGATCCTTACGTTGAGCTAGCGTCATACGAGGAAATAACTGTCTCTAAAGAGAAGTTTGCGGAATCGTTCCGCCTCGTGTACCTTGAGCAAAACCCCTGGTCTGCCAAAATTGTTGTCCAGAAGCATGGCAATCGGGTCCTGGTCTGCCTCCCTCCGGCACTCCCTCTGTCGGAAGCGGAGATGGACGCCGTCTACTCTCTGCCGTTTGAAAAGAGTCCGCATCCGTCGTATAATGAAACTATCCCGGCATGGGAACAGATTAAAACGTCAATCACCAGTCATCGGGGCTGTTTCGGCGGCTGCGCATTCTGCGCAATAACTATGCATCAGGGCAAAACGATTCAGTCCCGCAGTAACCGCTCAATTCTCGCAGAAATAGCGGCTTTAACCCATAAAAAGTGGTTTCGCGGCACTATCAGTGATATCGGCGGGCCGACTGCCAACATGTATGGCCTCAGCTGCAGCAATCCGGATGCTATGAAAAAATGTCAGCGCGAAAGCTGTATTTTCCCCGCAATCTGCCAAAATCTGCAGGCTGATGATACGCGGGCGACGACGTTACTCCAGTCAGCGCGAACAATGGAAGGTGTCAAACATACAGCGGTTTCATCCGGGGTGCGTTATGATCTGCTCGAACGTCAACCCGCCTATTTCAGCGAGTTGATCGGGCATCAGGTGAGTGGACTACTCAAAATCGCTCCTGAGCATCTGATTGATCACGTTACTGACATCATGCGCAAACCGGGGAAACGGTCATTTGAGAAATTTCTGACCCGGTTTCGGGAAGAGAGCGATCGACTTGGTAAACGTCAATATATCGTGCCGTACCTTATCTCGGGTCATCCGGGGTGTACGTTGTCCGATATGCTTGAGCTCGCGCTTACGCTCAAAAAAATGGGGATAAAAGTGGAGCAGGTCCAGGATTTCACTCCGACTCCCGGCACTATCGCCACCTGCATGTTCCACAGCGGCATTGATCCGATGACCGGAAAACGGGTCTACACGGCAACAAGCGATCGGGAAAAGGGATTGCAGAAGTCTTTGCTGCTCTGGCACCTTCCGGCCGAACGGGCCAAGGTGGTGGAGGCGTTGAAGGAACTGGGCCGCGAACACGATTCGGGGTTGCTTATCGGGGGGAGCAATAAAGCCGTCCCGATTCAGAAGAGAATAATATCCACAAAAAAAGCCCGCTGACGCCAGCGGGCTTAAAAAACGAAGATATGGAATTTGTGTTACTTCTTGACTACGTTTGCTGCCTGCAGGCCTTTCGGACCCTGGGTTATTTCAAACGTTACCGCATCGCCTTCAGCAAGCGATTTGAAACCGTCGCCGCCAATTGCTGAAAAGTGAACGAAAACGTCTTCGCCCCCCTCCTGCTCGATGAAACCAAACCCTTTCGTGTCGTTGAACCATTTTACTTTGCCTTGTGCCATTTCCTGCCTCCTTTTTGTCCGGTTTAGTGCCGGTGCGTCTGGTTACCGCTTAAGTTTCTGGAGTCTGATGCAGGAAAAGCGCAATGCCTGGTCAAACGTGCTACTTGCAACGTTCTGCAAAAAGTTCCGAAACTGCGTGCCCGAGTCGTTTATCACAGCTATAAAGTAGGTGTCAAGACAATTTGCACCAACTTATAGTGCTTTCAACTCCTCATTTTTGCTCTGAAGTTTTTTGACCAACCGATCATAACCGTTTGCGGTAATAATTTTGTTGAACTGGCTGCGATAATTCGAGACGAGACTTACCCCCTCGATAACGACGTCATACACCATCCAGTTCCCTCCATTTTTAAACATATGGTAATCAAGCGTGAACTCGTCACGGTTGGCGGTAACGACCTTGGACTTTACCACTGCATGTTCAGCATCGTCCATATACTCTTTGATATAGACAATCTTTTCATCGTTGTACGACTCAATTTTACTTGCGTACGAGTTTTCAAGCAGTGTCGCAAAAAGCTCACTGAACTGCTTTTTCTCAGCGGTACTTCGTGCATTCCAGTGTTTACCAAGCGAGCGCTTTGCCATTTCAGAATAATCAAATATGGTACTGATTGATTTTTTCAGAGCTTGGCGGCGTTTCGCGTCATTTTTTTTCATCTCCTTATCAGCCACAATACGAACAACTTCATCTACCGTTTTCTTCACTTCGTCGGTCGGGGTTGCATACGCAACAGAAACCATGAATATTGATGCGGTCAGTACCAGTAAAACTCGTTTGAGCATAAGAACTCCTCCAGATTACTTTTCAAGGGCAGGTAACGGTTCGTTAGTAGCATAGTCAAGATTAGCGGCGGCAATGTGATAATTGTAAATGGATTTAAAATAATCGGAGCGCATACTGGAATATGCTTGCAGCGCTTCAAAAATATCTTTGGCAGGGCCCAATCCGAAGTCGAAATTGGCAACTGCGGTGACCGTCCACTTCTTTGCGTTCAAATAAGCACTGCGTGTCGCCACGGCGCTGTTCTTGGCTTCAATAAGATCGAGGTAATATTTTTTTATCTGCAACGGGATGTTGGTAGCGGCATATTCCTTCGTGCTCAGTAGGCGGTTGTACTGGGCACGTTCGGCAGCCACTTTTGCACCGGTAATACCAAAATCAATCTTCCAGCGCGCCCCGAGGGCGACACCCGCGTTCAGGTGCTTGAACGGATCATTGATATACGGGTTATTTATGCGATCGCGGTTATCTGCATAGGCCCACGAAAAAAGACCACCAAGAAAAATATCGGGGTAATAGTTTGCTTTTGCCGCTTCGACCAAAGCCGTACGTGCCATAAGCCCTTCCGCGATCTGCTTGAATTCAGGCCGTCTGGCGTTGCCCTGGCCCACATAGCTTTCCAGACCGGGAATCTCTGCATCTACAATGACAAGTCGCTCCGTCCCGGTCACCAGATTGGCATCGGCAGGCATTCCCATACGGGCTTTCAAAGCTGCCAAAGCAAGAGCCTCTCCTTTTTTCGCTTCTTCCAGATATTTAGTAGCGATCCCCGAAAAGGCATCCAGTTTATAGAGATCCACTTCATCAACCGAATCGGAACCCTGGTCCAGAAGTTTGTGCGCCTTTTCACGAGCCTTGATAAGAATTCCTTCAATTTCAAGCACTAATTCTCTCATTTCGCGGGCTAACAGCAGGCCGTAATAGTATTCATGGACTTTCTGGACGATTTCGTTCGCCCGCTGCTGTTTACGGGATCGATCGACTTCAATTCCGTGAGTGGCCGCTTTCATGTTTTCGGAGATTTTGCCGAATGTGTACAGCGGCTGGATAATGGTGGCGTCGGTGCTGGTAAACCAGGTAAGCGAGTTAATGCGGAATGGAATATCGGTTTGTACTATGGGGGAAATATCAGATTGCGAGGCGGTCGGAGCGGGCCCGGCAAGCGCCGTAATCGATATCTGTGGAAATCGATACGACTTCGCTTCATCCAGTTTGCTGGTCGCCAGGGCTATATCGCTTTCGGCTTCACCCAGTTCAGGCGCAGTTTTCAGCGCCATGCGGACACATTCGTCCAGGCTTAATACAATCGGAGGTGCCGGGATTTCGGCTGCTGAACTGATACCGGCTACGGCAGCCAGTGACCAAACGGCCATACTGATACATAAAACTGATTTCATTGCCATATTCCTTTGCGAATAAAGACTATTAAACTTTGCCATGAATAAATTTACTGACCAGCTCTTCGATGTCAATAGCCGATTCAGTTTCATGAATTATATCATTGTTTTTCAGCATTTTATCAGAGCCTCCCGGCCTGAGTTTGATAAACTTATCGCCAATGATCCCGCTCGTCCGCACCGACGCGATGACGTCGTCGGTAATGTTTACTCCGTTCTTGATTTTAAGGTACGTCAGCGCCCGGTCGCCGCTCTTTTTATCGAGAACAATCCGGTCAACTTTTCCGACCTCAACTCCGGCTACCTCGACCCGCGCCCCCGGTTTGAGGCCGGACACGGAATCAAAACTGGCAGTAACCGCGTAAAAATCACCGCTGCCGAATTCCATTTTGCCCAGCTTGATCGAAACATATCCAAGGCACAGGATGCCGATCAGCATAAAGGTGCCAACCATCATTTCCAGTTTTATCATGTTCATTTCATACCTCTTTTGTACTTAGGCAGTTACTATACCATCTGAATAGGGCCGTCGAGGCTGCCGCTGATGAACTGGCGGATAGCCGGATCAGTAGAATGTATAATCTCGTCCGATGTGCCACTCTGAAGAATCTTACCCCGGAACAACATGGCAACGTTCTGGGCCACATCAAAAATTTCCGGTATCTCGTGCGAAACAATCACCGCCGTAAAGCCGAACTTTGCGTGGGTGTCTTTGATGAGTTGGTGGATCGCCCGCTTGATTATCGGGTCGAGGCCGGTAGTCGGCTCATCAAACAGGATTATCCGGGGGTTGAGCACCACCGCACGAGCCAGGCCAACGCGCTTCTTCATGCCGCCGGAGAGCTCATCGGGGAATTTGTTTTCAATGTTCTTCAAGCCGACATCTTCCAAGGCTGAAAGCACCTTGCCACGAATCTCCTCTTTCGAAAAGGCGGTCTTTTCCTCCAGCGGGAAGGCAACATTTTCAAAAACCGTCATTGAGTCAAACAGGGCCACATTCTGGAACAGCATACCGAACTTTTCACGAATCCGGTTCAACTCTGAGCGGCGCACGCCGACAATGCTTTCTCCGTCAACCTCGACGGCACCGTTATCAGGCTGCAGCAGGCCGATCAGGTGCTTCAGGAGCACACTCTTTCCCTCGCCGCTGGGACCGATGATTGCGGTGATTTTACCATCCGGGATATCAAGGTCAAGCCCGTTGAGTACTTTCTGGCTACCGAAAGACTTATGTACATTGCGAAGTGTAATCATATCAGAGCAGCACCGAAGTAAGGAAATAATCCCAGACAAGAATAATTACCGATGTCAGCACAACTGATTCAGTTGTCGCTTTAGAAACCCCCTCGGCTCCGTGTCCGGCGTAATAACCTTTGTAACAGCCGATCCACGCAATGATGACGCCAAAAGAGAACGATTTCAGGAACCCGGAATAGACATCACGCCAGACAACCGCTTTTTCCATTTCATAAAAATATGCCCCGGGGTTAACCCCCAGCAACTTTACCCCAACCAGCCAGCCACCATATATGCCGATGACATCAAAGATGGCGCAGAGCAGAGGGAGGGTAATCATTGCCGCAATGAATTTCGGCGTAACCAGATATTTAAAGGGGTCAAGTGCCATAGTTTCAAGCGCGTCGATCTGCTCGGTGATCCGCATGATACCGATTTCAGCTGTAATGGCACTCCCGGCCCGCCCCGTTACCATTAAGGCTGCCAGCACCGGACCGAGTTCACGAATTAGCGAGAGCGCCACTGCCGTGCCGAGCATCCCTTCGGAGCCAAATTTTGATAGGGTGTAATATCCCTGCAGGCCGAGGACCATACCGGTAAAACCTGCCGTCAGCACAATAACGAACAGCGATTTTGTGCCGATAAAACGGAGCTGCTTCAGAACATGCACCAGACTGGGTGGGCGTCGGACAATCATGTAGAGCGAGTAGAGGAGAAACCAGCCTACCCGTCCCAGGTCACGTACAATTTCTATCGTTGTATGTCCAAGTGCCTGAATCACGTGCATCCTTTAAAAGTTCGGGAAATGACTAAAAACTATACAGCAACGTATTAAAAAAGCAAAGAGGTAGTTATACGTTACCGTCAGTCGGCGCTCCCGCCGCCAAGCACCTTGTAGAGGGTTACCAGGTTGGCCAGTCGCGAAAGACGAGTGCTGATCAGGTTTTGCTGCGCAGCATACAGTGAACGCTGGGAGTCCAGCACCGCCAGATAGCTGTCGACCCCTTTTTCAAAGCGCGCCTGGGAGTTGCGATAGCTTTCGGAAGTAGCGTCGGTGAGCGACTGCTGGGCAGCAACCTGCTCGTCAATAGTCGCTCTTTGAGACAGGGCATCAGCCACTTCGCGGAAAGCTGTCTGGATGGCTTTTTCGTACTGGGCAACGGCGATGTTGCGATCCACCTCTGCGACCTTCAGGTTGGCTTTATTGGCACCACCGTCGAATATGGGCAGAGAGATTCGCGGCAGGATACTCCAGGCAAAGGAATCGCCTTTAAAAAGACCGGAAAGCTCATTACTGCCGAAACCGACCGATGAAACAAGGGTGATCCGGGGGAAAAATGCAGCCCGTGCCGCACCGATATTTGCGTTAAAACTTTTGAGCTGGCCTTCCGCCTGGAGGATGTCGGGGCGGCGCAACAATACATTTGAAGAGATGCCGGGAACAATGTCCTTCATTGCAGCCGGTGTTTCGGAAAGCGCCAGCGGCAACAGTCCGGCTGAAACCTGAGAGCCAACCACGAGATTAAGAGCATTTTCGTCCTGCGCTACCAGGGTAGTGTAGCGGGCGATGTCCACCCGCGATGCATCCACAGTGGTCTGGGCCTGGTTCAGAGCAAGTGAGTTAGAAACTCCGGCCTCAAACCGGCTCCTGGTCAGTTTGTAGGACTCCCGTTGGTTAGCCAGTGTATCTTTGGCGAGTTGTAGCCGTTCACGATCAGCGGCAAGTGTCAGATAGGCTGTGGCGACCTGTGAAACCAGAGTGATCTGTACACTTCGCTGTGCCTGCTCGGTTGCGAGATACTGCTCCAGCGCCTGATCCTTCAGACTCCGCACCCGGCCGAACAGGTCCAACTCATATGAGATGAGGCCGAGACCGACGTTGTACTGCTCCGTTGTCACGGCCCTCCGCGAGGAGGACAAGCCTTCCGGAATTCGCTGAAAGTTGGCGGAAGCAGATGCTTCAATCTTCGGCATCAGATCGGAACGTCTGATCTGGTACAGTGCCTGGAGTCGCTCGATGTTCAGGGCTGCAACCCGCAGGTCGCGGTTGTTTTTGAGTGCCTGCTCAATCAGTGCGGCTAATTGCTTATCAACAAAAAACTCCTGCCACGGAATGTCCGCAACCGTATGTTGCCCCTCTGCCGGAGTGCTATTGGAACCTGACCAGACTGCCGGAACAGGTGCGGCAGGCTGCTCGTATTTCGGCGCCATGGTGGCGCAGCCGGTAAGGGAGAGTAACGTGCCGAGAAGCAGGCACAATGGAATCGAATTTCGTTGTGTATGTTTCATATCATTCATATCAGTGGACCTCCGCCGCAGTGGCGACTTCAGGTTCTTCAGTGTGCGGTTGGTATTTTTTCCGGCCAAACAGCCGTGATATCAGGACGAAGAAAAACGGGATAAAAATGAGGTCGATGAAGGTTGCCGTCAGCAAGCCGCCGGTGACAGCGGTACCGATGGCGTTCTGGGCTGCGGCCCCTGCCCCTTTGGTGAGCGCCAGCGGCAGGGTGCCGAAGAAAAACGCCAGCGAGGTCATGATGACCGGGCGGAGTCGGATCTTTACCGCCGACAGTGTCGCTTCAACCAGTTCATGCCCCTGATGCATCTGTTCCTTGATGAACTGGATGATCAGGATGGCGTTCTTGGTGGAAAGACCGATGGTGGTCAACAGGCCGATCTGGAGATAGACATCGTTGGGGAGCACCCGCAGGTTGACCGCCGTAATGGCTCCTACCAGTCCCAGCGGTATCATCAGTAGATTGACAAAGGGTATGGTCCAGCTCTCATACAGTGCCGCCACGGAGAGAAATACCACCACCAGCGAGATGGCATACAGCAGCGGCGCTTGTGCTCCGGCATTCTTTTCCTCGTAGGAAAGGCCGGTCCATTCATAGCCGACGCCGGGCGGCAGCTTTGCGGCCATCTTCTCCATTTCTTTCATCGCCTCACCGGTGCTTATCCCGGATGCTGCCTGCCCCATGATCTCGACGGACGGAATGCCGTTGTAGCGTTCCAGGCGGGGTGAACCGTATTTCCAGCGAGGGGTGGCAAAAGCTGAAAACGGCACCATCTCGCCCTTGGTGTTGCGCACATACCAACTGCCGATATCTTCCGGCAGCATACGGTACTTGGCATCGGCCTGGAGAAAGACCTTCTTGACCCGGCCATTTTCGATAAAGTCATTGACGTAGGACCCCCCCCAGGCGGTGGCAAGAACTTCATTGATACTTGCCAGCGGAACCCCGAGCGCCCCTGCCCGAACGTCATCAATGTCGAGCTTGAACTGGGGGGAATCATCCTGACCGTTGGGGCGGACCGCTTTCAGTTTCGGGTTTTTCATCGCCATACCCAGCAGCATGTTGCGGGCTTCCATCAGCTTTTCATGCCCGAGACCGGCCCGGTCCTGCAGCATGAAGTCAAAGCCGTTGGCCTGCCCCAACTCCACTACAGCGGGCGGCGAAAAGGCAAATGCCATACCATCTCTGAATTTCGAGAATGCCCCCATGGCTCGACCGGCAACAGCCGGAGCTTTCAAGTCAGGAGACTGACGGTACTTCCAATTCTTCAGCCTGACAAAGGCAAGTCCCATGTTCTGACCGCGTCCGGCAAAGCTGAAGCCGGCAACCGTGATTACCGCCTCCACCGTTTTCTGTTCATTCTCTATAAAGTGCTTCTCCAGCTGTTCGACAACCTTCATGGTCCGATCCTTGGTTGCACCGGCCGGGAGCTGAACCTGGCAGATGATGAAACCCTGGTCCTCATCCGGCAGGAACGAGGTGGGAAGTCGCTGGAAGAGGAACACCATCCCTGTTACAATAGCGCCGTAGATAACCAGATACCGAACCGGTTTGTCAAAAGAACGACCGACGATCCCTTCATACTTCGTCCGGCAATAGTCAAACACTTTGTTGAACCAGAGGAAGAATTGGCAGAACCAGCCGCACTCACCCGGCGTATGCCCTTTTTCCACCGGTTTGAGCAGGGTCGCGCAGAGAGCCGGCGTCAGGGTCATGGCTACCAGTACCGAGAGGATCATGGCGGAGATGATGGTGATGGAGAACTGCCGGTAGATAACGCCGGTTGAGCCGCCGAAAAATGCCATCGGCAGAAACACCGCCGTCAACACGGTGGCGATACCCCAGAGGGCGCTGGTGATCTGCCCCATGGATTTGATGGTCGCATCTTTCGGTGACAGTCCCTCCTCTGACATGATTCGCTCCACGTTCTCGACGACAACGATAGCGTCATCCACCAGCAGGCCGATGACAATGACCAGGGCAAACATGGTGAGCGTGTTGATGGAGAATCCGGCTACCGACAGTACGCCCATGGTGCCGAGTAGTACCACCGGTACAGCGATGGTGGGAATCAGAGTGGCGCGGATATTCTGCAGGAAGAGGAACATGATGATAAAGACCAGGAAAACCGCCTCGATCAGTGTTTTTACCACCTCTTCGATGGATATCTTGACGAACGGCGTGGTGTCGTAGGGATAGACCACCTTCATGCCGGCCGGGAAAAACCGGGACAGCTCCGCCATCTTTGCCTTGACCCGGTTGGCGGTATCCAGGGCGTTGGCACCGGCTGCCAGACGGATGGCCATACCGCCCAGCGGTTTGCCCATGTAGCGGGCCTCGACGTCATAGTTTTCGGTGCCGATTTTACAATCAGCCACATCCTTCAGCCTTACGGCGGAGCCGTCGCTGCCCGTGCGCAGAATAATGGCATCAAACTGCTCCGTGGTCTGCAGCAGGGTCCGAGCAGTGATGGTGGCGTTCAGCTGCTGCCCCGGCGCCGCCGGGTTTCCGCCGAACTGACCGGCGGAAACCTGAGCGTTTTGTGCCTGCAGTGCGGCAACCACATCATTGGTTGTCAGACGGTAGCTGTTCAGTTTGGAAGGGTTCAGCCAGATTCGCATGGCATTCTGGGAACCGAACATCTGCAGCTCACCGACTCCCTCAACCCGGCTGACAATCTCCTGAATGTTGGATACGGCATAATCGGTCAGTTCGTAACGATTCATGGAATTGTCTTCAGAGATAAGGCCGATTATCAGCAAAAAGTTTTTGGTGGACTTGACTACCTGAATCCCCGAGCGCTGGACAATCTGGGGGAGAAGCGGCGTGGCAAGCTGCAGTTTGTTCTGCACCTGCACCTGGGCGATGTTCGGATCGGTGCCTGCCTTGAAGGTCAGATTTATTGCGATAGCCCCGGCTGAATCACTGGTGGAGGACATATAGATAAGGTTGTCGATGCCGTTCAGTTTCTGTTCGACGATCTGGGTGACCGTATCCTGTACCGTCTGGGCGGAAGCCCCCGGATACACCGCATTGATGGTAATCTGCGGCGGCGCGATCGGCGGATACTGGGAGACCGGCAGGGTCTTGATTGACAGAAGGCCCGCCAGCATGACCATGATGGCGATCACCCAGGCAAAAATCGGGCGATTGATGAAAAATTTAGGCATACAGTTAACTCCTTATAAGGAAAACCTTTTCACCACAGAGGTACGGAGGACACAGAGAAAAAACGAATCAGGTTACAATCTAGCTTACAGCCTTTGGCACCATTTGTTTAGTCATGGAATTATGCCGTACTCCGTGTTCTCGGTGGCTTTGTGGTAAGACTAGTAGTTTATTTTTTTTCTGTCTTTACAGTTGCGGGCTGTTGCGCCCCGGCTGGTGCGGGTGCTGCTGCCGGTGCGCTGCCGAACGGGACCGCTGTGACCGGTGTCCCCGGCCGTGCCTTCTGCAGCCCTTCCAGAATGACCCGGTCTCCCGTTTTCAAGCCGTCGCTGACCAGCCAACTATCCCCCACCGTCCTGACCACCTTGATCGGGCGAGGCTCAACCTTCTCCTCAGCTCCGACGGTCATGACCATTGCATCGCCCTTTGGATTGCGGGTAACTCCGCGTTGCGGGATAAGTATCGCGTTTTCATTTACCCCTTCAACCAGAACGGCACGCACAAACATGCCGGGGAGCAGCGCCTGTCTGGGATTGGGAAAAACGGCACGCAGAGTAACGGAACCGGTACTTTGATCTACCGTGACTTCTGAAAATTTGAGAGTTCCGGTCAATGGATACGGAGATCCGTCTTCCATGAGCAGTTTGACCAGCGTTGAGTCACTCTTTTTCAGGACACCGTTGGCAAGATTCTGCTTCAGCCTGATCATGTCGGAGCTGGACTGGGTAACATCAACATACATGGAATCGAGCTGCTGGATTGTGGCCAGAGCGGTTGGCTGGCCGGCAGTCACCAGGGCACCGTCAGTAATGGTTGAGCGTCCGATACGGCCTGAAATCGGGGCCGTGATTCTGGTGTAGGTAAGGTTGATGCGGGCTGTCTCCAGCGCCGCCTTGGTTAATGCAACATCTGCCTCTGTCTGCTTTAACAGGGCATATGCATCATCATAATCCTGCTGACTCACTGCCTTTATTTTTACCAGATCCTTATAGCGCTCCTCTTTGAGTCTGGCTGGAATCAGGTTGGCTTCAGCCCTCGCTTCAGACGCCCTGGCGCTGGCGAAGGCCGCCTGGTAGGTTGCCGGGTCAATCTGATACAGTGCCTGCCCGGCCTTTACGTCGGAACCCTCGGTGAACAGCCGTTTCTGGATAATACCGCCAACCTGGGGTCGAACTTCGGCAATATGCTGTGGTGACGTGCGTCCTGAAAGCTCGGTAGTCAGGGTGACCCGTTGCGGTTGAACGGTGACGACTCCGACTTCCGGCGGGCCCTGTGGCGGACCGGCCGGTGCCTGCTTTTTGCCGCAGCCGGCGAGAAGGAGAGTGACGGAAAGAATTCCAATACTGGCAAATACTGCTGTTCTGTACGTGAATTGCATAGACACCTCTGTGGATATTTTAGGAATGAATGTTCATTCTGAAGCTTGTGCTAAAAGGTTTTTCTACCGTCTGTTGCCATTGATTATCGCTTGATCCCATCCCAGCAGGCTTCAATGGTATGGTGGATCAGCGCTTCATCCAATTCGACGAAACCAAGGATGTGATCCCGGGCGACGGACAGTACCGGGCCGAAAAAGAGGGCAAACAGTATTACCAGGGGAAGGTCTTTCAGTATCTGCTGGGTTATGCCCAATTGGAACAACTCCCTGAATACATTGCAGTCACTCGTTGCCGTACCCAGGATTTTATCCCGCCGAGAGGCCACACCGTAGGGGGAGTTATGGAACTGTTCCAGATAGCGGAAGACGAGCGGATTGTGTATAAAATGGTGCAACAAGCCTGTGCCGAGATGGAGAAAACGCTCCCGGAACGGTTCTCCGACGGAATACTTTTCCTGCAGGGCCGCCATGATATTCTCTTCGATATCCCGGTACAGTTCAGTAATCAGCACATCCTTGTTCTCAAAATAGCGGTAGATGGTTCCGGCGCCGACATTTGCCCGGGAGGCAATCATCGCCATCGGGGCGCCGTGGAAGCCGTTTTCGGCAATAAGTTCCAGTGCCGCCCGCACAATTTCATCGCGCTTATCAATTTTAGACATTACTTTCGCCTTTTACGATTCGGAATGAACGTTCATTCCTTTTTATGACAAAGTACGTGTGTCGTCAACAAAAATATCATGCACCCGGTTCAGCGAATAGGCCAACGAAGAGAGGACAAACAGGAAGGGGTGCGGTAGAGGGTGCATGTCAAAGAATTTTCTGGACAAGAAGCAGGTACGGGGCACCCGGTTTAACGTTAGTCTGTCCCATTCGCCAGGAATAACATGTCCGTGAATCGAGTCCGGCGGCCCAATTCTCGACAGCAAGCCCCTCTTCATCGCCGCCGTTGTGGCCGGGGTACACGGTTACCAGCACAATCCCGCCCGGGGCAAGCAGGTGCAGCGCCTGCTCAAGTGCGATGGCGGTTGTCTCCGGCCGGGTCATGATACTGCGGTCTCCACCGGGGCAGTAGCCGAGATTGAACAGCACAACCTGTACCGGTCCCGTGACATGCACTGCGAGGTTTTCGTGGCCCGCCAACAGCAGTGTCACCCGGTTCGAAAGCTTCGCTTCAGCTACTCTGCGACCGGTCTCGATAAGCGCCTGCTGCTGAATGTCAAACCCGAAGACAGAGCCGTCGGCGCCGACCAGACGGGCCAGCAACAAGGTGTCATGCCCGTTGCCGCAGGTTGCATCGACCGCCGTATGGCCGTCACGCACAAAGTCGTGCAGAAACAGGTGCGAAAGCGGCACCGGCCCGCGCAGAGCGGGCATGGAAAGAGATGAGATGTCTGTCATGACAGCGGAGGTTAGCAGAATCAGGGGGCTTTGGCCACAAAGGAATTGTTTGCCTTCGTGTGCTAAAACAGGTACTACGAACAGCATGATAGTGAGAAAAACTGTTGAAAAAGAGCAGCACAACCTCCGCCTCGACGATACCGTAGCAACCCTCTGCGCGGGGGTCAGTAAATCTGAGGCGCGCCGCATCATCGACCGGGGCGGCTGTACGGTCAACGTCGCCCTAGTGCGGGTGGCATCGCGGAGCGTCAGGACAGGTGACGTCATTGAGATCGGCATCATGGAAGCCGGCCGGTTTCAGGAGTTGAAGCTGCCGCCGGGGGCGCTGCTGTATGAAGATGTGGAACTGATAGCGGTCAACAAACCGGCCGGAATCAATAGTCAGCGCACCCCCTATCAGCTGAAGGGAACCTTGGAATACTGGGTCTCGGAATATTTTAAAGCGCAGGGGAGCAGTGAACCTGCCCGGGTTGTCCACCGCCTGGACCGCGGTACATCAGGCGCGATGCTCTTCCCGAAAAACCGGCCCGCTGCTGCGTGGCTCTCGAAACAGTTTCAGGATGGTCTGGTCGAAAAGCGGTATCTGGCGTTGGTCTCTGGTCGTTCTGATGAGGAAAAGTGGGTTGTAGACGCACCGATCGGGAAAGTCGCCTCGGCACGGTATGGAGTTGTTGAAGGGGGTAAGGTCGCCGTCACCGAATTTTGCACCATTGCCTCATCCGGAGATGTCTCGCTGGTAGAAGCAAAGCCGTTGACCGGGCGTACTCATCAGATCAGGGTGCATCTCGCATCGTTAGGACTGCCGATCATTGGCGATGCAACGTATGGAGGCCTGCTTGCCGGGCGGATGATGCTGCACTGCTCTGCGATGGCGTTTCAGAATTCTAAAAAGGTAGAAATCAAAGTGACCGCTCCGCTTGATGGTGAGTTTGAAGAGAAGGTAGACAGGTTAGCGCAAACTACTCCCCGAAAACCTGGGCGCTGAAGATATATATTTCACACGCCTCCTGCCAGGCGTCTTCCGGCAGACCGGCCTTGATGCAGGTATGCTGCAGGAACTGGTCGCGATTCCAGCCGTATTCGGTTGCCACCTGAGGCAGCAGCACTCCGCGATAACTCCCTTTGACGATATAAATGCCGTGAACTCCCACCTGAATCTCTTCGACCGAGACCGCCTGCTGCAATGGAGACAGCACCGAAATATCAAGGGTGAAAGCGGCCAGATCTTCGCACTTCATCGGATAAAAGCGCGGGTCGCGGGTCGCCGCCGAAATCGCCATCTCCTGTACCAGTTGATACAGCGGCTGGTCTGACACAAAATTACCGATACATCCCCGCAATTCTCCCTGCTGCTTGATCGTGACAAAACAGCCGGATTGGAGGTTCAATCCGGGAGATACCGATACAACAGCCGGAGTTTTCCGGTTGGTGACGTACTCGACAATCGTGTCGCGGGCGATCTTCAGCAGTTCCTTCTGTTCCTTTTTAGTCAAGAGCTCCGACATGTTTCACCTCTCAGTAGTTCTTTCTTCGGAACAGCCCGGTCTTGATGCTGGTCACCCTGTCCAGAAACAGGACGCCGTCGAGATGATCCATTTCGTGCTGGATCGCTACCGCTTCAAAACCGCTGGCGGTAAATTCCCGAACAGTCCCGTCAGGTTCGCTGAACTGCAAAACGATCTCGGTGGCCCGGTCAACATCGCCGGTATAATCCGGCACGCTCATGCACCCTTCGCGCATGGTTGCCGAGCCACTGCGGCTCATGATCTCCGGGTTTATCATGCAGAGCAGGCCGTGGTTGTTCTCTTTGCCGTGGCGGTTCCTGGAAACATCCACCACACAGACCCGCAGTGTCACGCCGATCTGCGAGGCGGCCACCCCCACGGAGCCGGGACCGTCATGCATGGTATCGATCAGATCCTGAACAAGATTTCGGATGGCATTGTCAATGTGTTCGACTCGGTGGCAGAGCTTTTTCAACACCGGATGCGGATAGCGTAAAACAGGCTGGATCGGCATCGTTAAAAAGCCACCGGTGTTATGACCCGCACACCGATTTCAACCTGCAGCTCTTTTTTCAGAGCGGCCAGGGTCTGTTCCACACCCTCGGGACTCTCTCCCTCCGGCAGCGCCACCTCCAGCATCAAAACGTAAACCGGTTCTTCCTCTGTACCGATCAGTTTGGTGTTGAGATCGGTGATATTGATAGCACGAGCGGCCAGCTCTTTGGTGACCCGATAGACGATTCCCGGTTGGTCGGCGCCATAGACGGAGATCATACAGATCTCACTGTCTGTTTCCTGTCGGGCAATTTCGTCAGGATGAAGAGTGCGGACGCCGAGTGTCATTCCCAGGTCGTCACAGACAGGTTTCAGCTCTTCAACCAGCCGTGTTTTGCTGAACGGCCGTTTCAGTGAAACAATAAGGATCATGGCAAACTCACCCGCCAGCATCGTGCAGCTGGAATCGGCAATGTTACAGCCGAGATTGAAGAGACCCCCGGATATAGCGGCCACAATGCCGGGGCGGTCCTTGCCGACCACGGAGACGGCGTAATGAAGAATTTCAGGTTGCGGAGTCATATTGAGCCTCTCAACGATTATAGTGCTTTGTTTTTGCACCAAAACGATTTCTTCTGCAAATGTTTTTTCCTGCAGAAGGGATAATTATCCTTTGTCAGTCATGTCGAGCGGGCAGTCGAAATTAGAGTTACTCTTGACGGCTTCAAGTATCAGTTTGGCAAGAGAGAAAAACCGGGGTTTTAAAGCGTATCGGGACAGATGAGAAGTGAGGGATGGTTGAAAGCTTTAGATCGATCCATTCATTTGCTTTACAACGTGGCACGAAAACAGGATATTGTTACAAGACAAGCGGAGATCCCTTACTATGCAAACAATTACCGTCGGCGGGGGCCTTGATATCGGTAGAAATCAAACTATCCTAAACCCCCGCCCCGCAATTGGCTCGCACCCTGACCTGCTTCCGCGAAACGTTCGCTCAGCTTGATCTGACGCCGGGTCTCAGTCCGCTGAAAAATAATACTCGACAAGGGGATACCATGAAAAAATATGTTTTGATTCTGTTGACCGTTTACTGTGCGGCATTGACCGCCTGTTCCAATGACCAGGGGAAGCAGCAGCTTGAAACAGCGCAGTTCGAAGAGAAACAGAACAACAGGGAACATGCGATAAAACTGTACGATGAGGTTGTCACCAAATATGCGGGCTCGCCAAACGCAAAATTTGCTCAGGAGCGGCTGAATGCGCTGAAGGGGAGCAAGTGAAGGCGGAGGTTTACCATGCCAAAACAACCTGATTTCCCTGTCAGGATATTTTATGACGGCTCGTGCTCTGTCTGTGCCGCAGAGATTGAACAGTATCTGCGCCAGAATCACGATGGGAGACTTGTCGCTGTTGATATACATTCACCGGACTTTGATCCGGAGCCGTACCATATCGGTATGGATGCTTTCATGTACGAACTGCATGTCATTGATCGGAGCGGCAGAATATATCGAGGCGTGGAATCCTTTTGGGCCATTTGGCAGGCATTTCCGGCTTCAACCCGGTATGGGATCATGGGAACAATCATACATTTGCCGTTGATTAACCTTGTCGCACGTCTTCTGTACAAGGCATTCGCCCGTATTCGCCCCTGGCTGCCGAAAAGACATCTCTGCGGCAGCGGCTCATGTGATGTATCAAATCGTCATCATTCGTAACAGGCAGATTTTTAAAAAAATTCCATTGCATCATGAATCAAGTGAGCATGCAGTTCATCAAAATTTTGAGGATGCCTTGACATGGGTGGAAAGTCAGGTAGAGTGCTAAAAGACAGGTTATTCCAATTCCAAATCAAAGCGCCATCATCGCTGGTTCATCTTCTGCACCGGGGCGTACTGATCAGTACGCCCCGGTGTCTCAACCCTTGCCGCCTTGATATAATCTTCGATTTGAAATTGGAAGTATCAACTTGAGGGATCATGACGGCAACGCTTACAATAGAAATTAAAATTACGGGTGACTTGCTTATTGCCACTGTTACCGGTGATTTGGCCGCTAAGGATGTCATAGCGGTTATTGAAGAGTACTATTCTGGCGGAATCGTCAAGGATGTTGTCTGGGATTTTTCAAACGGTTCGATGAAAGCTTTATCAAAACAGGGATTTAAAGAAATTGCCAGCGCTACGGTGAAAGCGTTGGCCAATGGAGCACGACAAGGTGGGCGGACCGTCTTCGTCGCTAATAGAGATACTGAGTTTGGTCTCATGCGGATGTATATCGCAATAGCAGAAATGACCGGAGTATCCGTTACATATACGGTGTTCAGGACTTTGGCCGAAGCTCTGCGGTGGTTGAAATAGGAAATAATTGGTTTTGTTCATTCGCATGCGTGTCGGTAGAAAGGTCACTTCCGGGCGGCCTTTTTGTGTTGGTGATGTCTCTGTTTTAACGTCGTCGCGAAGATATCACTCTTGATTTAGAATTGGAATACGGCGTATATACCAACGTGGGATATGCAGCGTATTGCCATCATGAGGCTCCGGAAAAAGGGTTACCACCTTGAAAAGTCCGGGGCCTTCGCTTTGTCCGCAGCTGCAGGAATTTTCAAGGTTTATTACGGTTTCCGGACCGTTGGAGGAGTGTCTGCGTGCAGATTGTATTCGGTATCGATTTTGGCACAACCAATTCGGCACTTTCGGTATACCGGAACGGCACCGTTGAGGTTGTTGCCGTAGACGGCGGCGACCAGGGGGGAGAGCTGATGCGCTCGGTGCTCTACTTTAACGAGGAACATGAAATCTTTGCCGGTCATGAGGCCATTCATCAGTACGTGAACGACGGGGCGGCCGGACGCTTCATGCAGTCGATCAAGACCTTCCTGCCGAACACCAGCTTCGACAGCACCGAGATCTTCGGCACGCGCTATACCATTGACGATCTGGTGGCGATCATCCTCCGGAAGATCAAGGCACGTGGTGAGGCGTATGTGGGGCGCCCCGTGGAGAGCGTCGTTCTGGGGCGGCCGGTGGTGTTTTCGCAGGATGCCGCCAGGGACGCCGTTGCCGAACAGCGCCTTGAGAAGGCAGCCCGCAAGGCAGGCTTCAGGAACATATGGTTCCAGTATGAACCGGTCGCAGCGGCGCTTGCCTTTGAAGAGTCGCTGCAGCCGGGAGAGGAACGGATCGTGTTCATCGGCGATTTCGGCGGCGGCACGTCCGACTTTTCGGTAATCCGCGTCAAGGGGGGTGCTTTTGGCCGATCCGACCGTCGCAGCGACGTACTCTCACTGGGGGGTGTCTATGTGGCTGGCGACAAATTCGACTCCCAGATTATGTGGGACAAGGTGGCGCACTATTTCGGCCGCTACGCCCGCTACCGGACTATGGGGAAGGAAGAGTGGAACTCCATTCCCAAAAGCATCATCTACACGCTCTGTCAGTGGCACCGCATCCCGCTGTTGCGGGCGCGCAAAACCAGGGAGCTTATCCGGGTGATCAAGGGCGCCGCCGATGACCGCCGGGCTATCGGGCATCTGGAAAACATCATCAACGACAATTACGGCTTTTTCCTTTTTCAGGCTATCGAAAAGGCCAAGTGCGAGCTTTCAGACAGCGACAGGTCTCTGATACATTTTCAGGACCGCGATCTGATAATAAACGAGGAGATCTGTACGGAGGAGTTTGAAGCGCTTAATGCGGATAATTTCCGGCAGATTGCCGCCTGTATCGATGAGGTTGTGGCGAAGTCAGGTCTGCTGCCGGCGCAGATGGATACGGTCTTCCTGACCGGAGGTACTTCGCGGATTCCCCGTATCCAGACCCTGTTTGCCGACCGCTTCGGCCGCGACAGGCTGGAACAGCGAAATGCCTTCACCAGCGTCGTCCACGGGCTTGGCTCCAGCGTTCCGCTGTTTGTCTGAAGGGGGACGAGTGGATGGGGTACTCAGCTTCTATGAATTACCGGGAAATTATTGTATCGTATGCCGCTGACACACCATACGAAAAATTCACGCCGCCGGCAACGAGGAAACCATGACAAAAACCACTGTTCGTTCTGTCTGCCCCTATGACTGCCCCGATGCCTGCGGACTGTTGGTGACGGTTGAAAACGGGCGCGCCACTGCGGTCACGGGAGATCCGGACCATCCGGTTACGCGCGGCCTGCTCTGCGCCAAAATGAATCAGTATCAGCAGACGGTTCACTCCCCCCGGCGGCTGACAACACCGCTGCGCCGGGTTGGAAAAAAAGGGGCCGGAGCGTTCGAGCCAATTTCCTGGGACGAAGCGATTGCGTCAATTTGCAGCCGCTGGCAGGAGATCATCGCCGGCCACGGAGCAGAAGCGATCCTCCCCTACTCCTATGCCGGCACCATGGGACTGGTACAGCGCAATGCCGGACATGCGTTTTTCAACAAGATGGGAGCATCCCGGCTGGAGCGGACGATCTGCTCCCCCGCCAAGGATGCCGGCTGGAAAGCGCTCATGGGGGAGACGCCGGCTATGGATCCTGCCGAGATTGCGCAGAGTGATCTGGTGATCCTGTGGGGTATCAACGCCGCCGCCACCAGTATCCATGCCATGCGTGACGCCCGGACCGCCCGTCGTCACGGAGCCCGGCTATGGGCGATTGATACCTATCGCACGCCGACCTGTGATGCCGTCGATGAGGCCTTCCTGATCCGCCCCGGGAGTGACGGCGCTCTGGCATTGGCGCTGCTGCATGTTATCGAGCGGGAAGGGCTGCTGGATCGGGAGTTTATCTCAGCCAATGTTCTCGGCTTCGAGGAGCTGGCCTCTCGGATCCTTCCTGACTGTTCTCCCGCGCAGATGGCGGATGTCTGCGGGCTGCCTGCCGGGGTTATCGAGCGCATGGCCCGAGAGTATGCCCGGGCAGAGGCCCCTTTCATCCGTCTGGGAAGTGGTCTGACCCGCTACGGCAACGGCGCCATGTCGGTGCGCACGATCAGCTGTCTGCCGGCAGCCGTTGGCGCCTGGTGGAAAACGGGGGGGGGCATCTTCATCGGCGCTTCGACCGGAGGAGCATTCCCGCTGGTATCGGTGACACGAGAGGATTTCATGGCGTGCGTGCCGCGACTGATCAGTATGAACCAGCTCGGTGCCGCGCTGACGGAATTGGCCGCCCCTCCGGTGTTGTCGCTGTACGTTTACCACTCCAATCCCGCTTCGATAGCTCCTGACCAGAATTCCGTCATCAGCGGGCTGGAGCGGGAAAATCTGTTCACGGTCGTCCACGAACGCTTTCTGACCGATACCGCCCGTTATGCCGATATCGTCCTGCCGGCGACCTCATCACTCGAACATCCTGATCTGTATCGCAGCTACGGCAGCTATCATGCCCAGCGCTGCAGCGCAGCCATCAGGGCGGTGGGGGAGGCAAAAAGTAACTGGGAGGTATTCAGTCTGCTGGCCGCCGGCATGGGGTGGGGTGAGCCGTTTTTCCGTCTGGTGACCGATGAGCTGATTGAGCTGCTGCTGGTTGAAGAAACCCCCTGGCGGAGCAGAGCCGTAACGGAGCAGCTGCGGAAGGGTGAGCCGATCATGCTGGCACCGTTATCCGCACCAAAGAAACAGTGGCTGACGCCATCGGGAAAGATTGAAATTCTTAACCGGCATGAAACCGAGCCGCTGCCGCGCCTGCTGCCAACACACGCCGTTCAGGATGGCTACCCGCTCTGCCTGCAGCCGGCGGTCACGCCGTTTGCCCTCAATTCGAGCTTTTACGAACAGGACGATCTGCGCTCGAAGCAGAACTGCATGGAGCTGCTGATGCATCGGGTCGACGCAGAGGCGCGTGGTCTGGTCGATGGACAGATAGTGGCGGCGTACAATGACCGGGGGAGCGTTCGATTCACGCTGCTGATTTCAGAGCGGGTGCCGGCCGGAACGATAGTCACCGAAGGGGTCTGGTGGCGGGAGTTCATACCCGGCGACCGCGGGGTCAACGCTCTGACATCGCAGCGGCTGACTGATGGCGGGCGGGGGAGTACCCTTTATGATGTGACGGTGGAGGTCAGGGGGATGTAATCTGTTCTGACCGTTCTTGATTATTGCAGAATTACTTGAATAAGCACTTGCATGAAGGATTAATTTGTCCGATAAGTTAGAGTGATAGGCGGCACTTAATTATTGTATCAATCAATACAGGTACCGATATGGATTTTGGACAATTACAAATTGAGCTCTCTGCTGTTTTCTCCAAATATCAGCAAGAGATAGTTTCTGTATATCTTTTCGGTTCAACGGCGAAGGGGATGACCTCTCCGTCTAGCGATATTGATATTGCACTGTTGCTGCACAATACTGACAAAACAAGCGGAGCGGCCTTAAAATTCAGTTTGTATGCAGACCTGTGTCGCGCGTTAAAAAGAAACGATGTTGATATAGTGCTTCTGAATACCTCCGGCAATCTGATACTAAACGACGAAATCATCAGGCACGGTAAGGTCCTGTACTCTACCGATGACAAAGCAAGAGAAGCGTTTGAGCTGAGCGTACTTCATAGTTCTACCGACTTCAAACATCAGCGGCGCTACGCCATGGGGGTTTAGTGGAACGCATACATCAAAAAATAGGGCGGATCGGTGAGCACCTCTCAATAATTCGCTCGATAAAGGATGATTGCAGGATTAAATTTGCCGTCGATCCCGTGTATCGCGGGGCCCTACTCCATTACCTCTATCTGTTGTCGGACAGTTGCATTGTGTTGGCCGAGTTGGTAATCAAGCATAACGGGTTGAGGATACCTCAATCATATGCCGAGTCATTCGATATTTTGGGAGACAGTCATATTCTTGACGCAGAGTTTGCCTATCGCTTTGCAAAAATAGCCAGTTTTAGAAACTTTCTGGCGCATGATTACGTAAAGATTAATCCGGAAGTGATCTGTGGTCAGATTTTGAGCAGCTTGGATGATGTGGATCACTACCTGATACAGATTTCTGCATCTTTGGAGCAAGGAGATGGCACAAGCAGCCAATAACGATATGGCAGAGTCAAAATATTTGAACCAGATTCGGGAGTTAGTGCTTAAGGCAACTGCCAGCCTAGATTGCACGATCTTCTTGTTTGGTTCTCGGGCTCGTGGTGTACATCGTAGAAGCTCTGACATAGATATTGCATTTAGCGGGTTAAGTGAGGCATTGTTCGTCAGAACAAGAGACCGACTGCTGTCAGAACTGGAGGAGAGTGTGATTCCTCACCATGTTGACCTGGTGAATATCGATACCGCGCCCAGCAGTTTTCGAAATATTGCCATGGAAAAGGTTATTGTATGGAAACAAAGTTAACACGCAAACGGAACAATCTTGAAGCAGCGGTATCAAATTTTCGTGATGCGTTGACACTCGAACCGGCATTATTCCCGGAGCTTGTTGCAGACAATATCAAGTCAGGACAGATTTCTCATTTTAAAGGCGCGTATGGCAATGACAAAAAAAGCTTTGATCTGTGGGATATCGGGCCAGGATGGTGCTTATCTCTCCCGCCTGCTGCTGGCAAAAAACTATGAAGTTCATGGTACGGCACGTGATGCTCAGGTCACATCGTTTCCCAACCTAATAACGCTCGGAACTAGAGAGCAGATCACCTGCCACTCAATGGCGCTCAACGATTTTCGCAGTGTGCTCCAGATCATGGCAAAAGTTCAGCCTGATGAGATCTATAATCTTGCCGGGCAAAGTTCTGTTGGCCTCTCTTTTGAGCAGCCGGTTGAAACTCTGGAGAGTGTCAGTGTCGGCACTTTAAACCTGCTGGAGGCTATTCGGTTCCTGGCTCGTCCGGTCAAATTGTACAGTGCCGGATCCAGTGAATGTTTCGGCAACACCGGTGGGTTAGCTGCAGACGAGGAAACCCCTTTTCGCCCTCGCAGCCCATATGCTGTAGCCAAGGCAACCGCATTCTGGGAGGTGGCCAACTACCGTGAAGCATATAGCCTGTTTGCCTGCACCGGCATCTTGTTCAATCACGAATCCCCACTTAGACCGGAACGCTTTGTTACCCAGAAAATCATCTGTGCTGCCCGCCGTATTGCAGAAGGAAGCACGGAGAAACTGCATCTGGGAAACAACGCTATTGCCCGGGACTGGGGCTGGGCACCAGAATATGTTGAGGCTATGTGGTTGATGCTGCAACAACCGGAACCTGATGATTACGTCATTGCAACCGGTGAAACCAACACGCTCGAAGATTTTGTCCGGGAAGTTTTTTCGTTATTTGGGCTGGACTGGCATGAACATGTCATCAGTGACCCGTCACTGTTGCGGCCGTCCGAAATCATGACCAGCCGGGGAAATCCCGCGAAAGCTCTAGATGTTTTGGGGTGGAAAGCTCGGTATTCCATGCGGGAAGTGGTCAGGATGATGGAGGCCGGTTTGTGAGTTGGTTTTATGACCAAATCAAAGCAAATCGGCACCACAGAAATCCGGCAGGCAATATATAAACCGTGATACCATTTATGCAAGAGGTTAATGTGCAAAAGCTACTTCCCCCAATCAAACCAAAACCGGAACACAACTACGTGGCCTTCTTCCTAAGCTTTAACTGTAATCTCAAATGCGACTACTGTATTAACCTGCACGACAATGCTTCCCGGTTTGAGCAGGCCAAGCGAAGCTATATGTCTGCTGATGACTGGATTGCCGCTGCCAACCGCCTGGTGTTGCGCGATGACCTGCCGCTTACGCTGCAGGGGGGGGAGCCGACACTGTATCCCGGTTTCTATAGGTTTGTGAATGAGGTCAAGCCGGAAATCAAGATGGATTTGATGACTAACCTGATGTTTGACGTTGATGCTTTCATCAATAACGTACCGGTGGAGCGTTTTCTCCGAGAGGCTCCATATGCTGCAATCCGAGTCAGTTACCATCCCGGGCAGAACGATATTGATGATCTTATAAAAAAGGCGATAAAACTACAGGATGCCGGCTTTCGAGTAGGTTTGTATGGAATAGATCACCCTGATCCGGTTATCAACGGTCATATCAAAGAGGTGCAGCAACGGTGTCTAAATCTTGGTCTCGATTTTAGAAGCAAGGAATTTCTAGGAAAACATGGCGATGTTATATACGGCACATTTAAGTATGAAGACTGTGTGACCGGTGAGTTGTTAAAAAAGTGCGAATGCAGGACAACGGAAATCATTGTTGATCCTTCGGGGAATGTGTTTAAATGCCATTCGGACCTGTACCGTGCCAGGAACCCCATCGCCCGCATACTCGATGCCGATTTCAGTGAAGAAACTATCGGCGAGTTTCGAGCTTGTGAAAATTACGGCGATTGCAACCCTTGCGATGTCAAAGTCAAGACCAACCGCTTCCAGATATTTGGGCATACTAGCGTTGAAATCAGGAATATTAAAGAATGATCAAGTACAATTTTGACGGGCATAAACTGATGTACCATCCGGATAGAGTGGCCCAATATCTTGCCGATGGCGACTGCTACCCGCTCTACATGGAAATAAGTCCGGTGGGAGTATGCAATCACCGCTGCATTTTCTGTGCTTATGACTTCATCGGTTACCCCAACCGAAAGTTGGAAAGGGAGAGGACGCTGCTCCTATTAGATGAATTGGCGGAGTGTGGGTTAAAAAGCATTTTATTTGCTGGTGAAGGGGAGCCACTTATCCATCCTGATATCGCCGAGTTCATATTACGGGCACGGGACAATGGCATTGATGTCGGGTTGTTTACCAATGGGCAGCTTTTAAAGAAAGAACTGGCAGAAGTCATTCTTCCTGCACTTACATTCATACGCTTCAGTTTTAATGGTGGCAACCGTGATAACTATGCGGCTATTCATTCAGTCCACCCCGATGCTTTTGACACGGTTGTTGAAAATATCAGAGAAGCCGTGTTAATCAAGCGTCAAGCGAGCCTGCAGGCTGATATTGGCGCGCAGTTCGTTCTGATACCAGAAAACAGCGAATATATTTTGGCCGCAGCGGAAACCATTAAAGATTGCGGTGCGGACTATCTGGCAATAAAGCCGTTTATTCAGCGTGAATTACAGTCTTATCAGCTTCAACTGCAATTTTCCAACGAGCTGCTTGAGGAGCTTCTAAGCTCGGTAGAAAATATTGCAGGTTCCTCTTTCAATGTCATTGCGCGCAGAGATACTTTCCAGAATTACGGAGTGCGCAATTATGATCATTGTTACGGCGCTTCGTTTATTACTGTGCTCAATTCAGCTGGAGTAATTAGTACCTGTTTACCATACTGGGAGCAGCCTGAATTTAGCTTTGGCAGCATTTACGAACACACTTTTAAGGGTATCTGGAACTCGGATCGTAGGAAGAGTGTAAAAGCACATCTGGAGTGCACGCTTGACACTCACGGCTGTCCACCGAACTGCCGTCCAAATGCGGTGAATGAATTTCTTTCGAGCCTGAAGTATCCACAGGTCAAGCATATAAATTTTATCTGAATAACACTGAGAGCTTAAACAGCAGGAATATGGCAAAAATTCTTTTTATAGAGTCAGACCTGCGCAATGAGAAACTAGGTATCATGTACCTCTCCGCAGCTTTGAAAAAAGCCGGCCATGATACCCAGATGTGCTGGGTAGAGCGTGAGGATATTCACGATCTGATGCCGTCGTATGCCCCGGATTTCATAGCTTTCAGCCTTACGACCGGTGCCCACAAGTCCTTGCTGGCTCTGGCCGCAGAGTTGAAACAAAAGTATCCGGTCAAGGTCGTTGTTGGCGGGCCGCACGCAACTTTTTTTGCTGAAGAAATTCCTGAGGAAGCTGCTGACTATGTGGTTATCGGTCAGGGCGAAAAGGCACTAGTTGATATTGTCGGGCAAAGTGTACAACAGCGTGTCATCAGTTACGATCTTAATGATCTTAACGAAATGGCTTTCCCCGACCGGGAGCTGTTTTACCGGTTTACAGAGTTCCGCGACAATCCAATGAAAAATGTCATCACCTGCCGGGATTGCCCTTATTCATGCAGCTATTGCTATAACCACACCTGGAAAGAAAAGTTTCGTGGACAACCACATTTTTTGCAAAGACGCTGCGTTGATAATGTCCTGGCTGAATTGTCCGAGATCAAAAAACGCTATCTGGTTGAACAGTTCCTGTTTATCGACGACAATTTTCTCTTCAACCGCGACTGGGTAAAAGAGTTTTGCTTGCGCTATCCCGTTGAAATCGGCTTGCCATTTCTATGCAGCTTCAGCCTGAATCTGTTTGACGAGGAAGTTCTCACCGATTTGAAGAATGCCGGACTTTTCATGGTTAATTTTGCCTTGGAATCGGCCGATCCTGTAGTACAGCGTGAAATACTTAACAGGGGTCATGTCAAAAACGAACATATCGAAAAGGGTATCAAGCTCTTGCAATCATATGGCATCAAAACCAGGATGCAGAATATGATCGGACTTCCTGTCCGGAACTCCCTTGAAGATGCGCTCAATACACTGGCATTTAATCAAAAAAACAAGGTCGATGACAGTTGGGCCTCAATCTTTCAGCCTTATCCAAACACCAAGCTTGCCGCGTACTGTGCCGAGAAAGGATTTAGTGATCCAGGCAATACAACTTGCGCCGATAGTTTCTTTGACAAATCATGCCTCGACATTGATCATCCTGATGAAATCAAGCGACTGCAAAAGTGGTGGTATTTTATAATAAAAAACGACATTCCGGAAGCAGTGGTCAAAAACATTTTACTGCTTGATTTTGATGAGCAGGTTGGAAATGAACTTCAAAATCTGCGCTATTCGTTTTCTCGAAACTACCTTTACGGTCTAAATGATTTAAATCAGCAATTAGAGCACAACTGGGAACGAATCAGGACAGATTTTTCCAGGCACAAAAATTTTAACGTGTTTAAAAAACTTATCAGACAATATGCGTTATGTTATGGACTTGTAGAAATTTTTATGAAGATAAAGATTCCTCCGTCGTTCACGTTAAAAGGAATGTGATTTATGCGGACAAAGATATTGATAATAAAGCTCGGTTACTCTGAAACTCTAGACCCGGAGATCGGAAAGGTGCCCAGCCTTGGTGATGTTCTACGTACAACGCCGATTCTATGGGGTGTGAAGGAAAAGTTCGAAGATTCTTGCATTACATGGCTTGTTTCGGAGCAAGCAGAACCTCTGCTGAGGGGCAATAAACTCATTGATAGAATCCTTATCTGGGATCAATTCGTTCCTTTCCAGCTCATGAGGGAAAAGTTTGACGTACTCATTAATCTTGAAAAGGTATCAGGTGTTGCAGCCCTATCAGACATGATTGATGCCTGGACAAAATATGGCTTCCGATTTGATTGCAATGAAGGAATTTACCATAGTTACGAGCGTGGCATTGATTTTATTAATTATATCAACAATAAACGTGAAGGAAAGAACAAGGGCGAGCTTTGGCAACAAAAGTTGATTGAGATGCTAGGCGTTGAATGGAAGGGGCAGGAATACATATTAGAGCACCACAATAAGACTGAAGAAATATATGATGTAGGTCTTAACTACATGGTTGGTAGCAAATGGCCAACCAAAATGATGCCTAAAGAAAAGTGGGATCAACTCGCCATACAATTGGAGTCGATGGGTTACAAAATTTCGTTCCAACAAGGCCTGCAAGATTTACATGAATATATAGGTTGGATTAACTCCTGCAAGACCATCATATCACAAGATAGCTTGGGCGTTCATCTCGCACTTGCCCTTAAAAAAAATCTGATCGGCCTATATGGACCAACCGACCCGACAGAGATTTATCTTTACAGACGTGGAAAGCACATCATTGCTGACGTTACATGCCCATATATGCCATGCTATAGTTCCGGTTGTTTAAGCGGATTACTTTGCATGAATACAATTGAAATTGAACTGATATGCGCATCTGTCGAACAAATGCTTGATGGGGGATGAATTGGAGCTATTGGCAAACTTATATAGAAAAATGTTCAAAATAAGATGTTTTGAAGAGTCGCTGCTAGAACTTTTTTCACAGGGCAAGCTTATGGGGACGACTCACACTTGCATAGGGCAGGAAGCTTGCTCGGTCGGAGTGATTCAGGCGCTCGACATGACACGTGATATAATCTTCTCGAATCACCGTGGGCATGGTCATTTTTTGGCTTATTGTGAAGACATGGAAGGTTTGCTTAATGAGATAGGCGGAAAAAATGCCGGCGTCTGTGGTGGTATCGGAGGGAGCCAGCATTTACATAAAAATAATTTTTATTCCAACGGAATACTCGGTGGAACTGTTGCTGTTGCTACTGGAATTGCTTTAGCCGAAAAAATAAAAAAAAGTAACGCAATTAGCGTAGTTTTTTTTGGTGATGGCGCCATGGGAGAAGGTATTATATACGAAGCGATGAATATCGCTGCGTTATGGAATCTGCCAATTCTCTTTGTATTGGAACACAACCAATATGCACAAACAACCCCAAGCACGATGCAGCATAGCGGAAATATTGCTGAACGTGCAGCGTCTTTCTCTATTAAGTCGAATGAGTTGGAAGTCGCTGATGTTATAGAAGTATACAGAGTGGCCATAAATGCAATAGATTATGTAAGAAGTTACGGTGTTCCCTTCTTCTTGACCCTCCACACCTATAGGCTTGCACCACACAGCAAAGGAGATGACTTCCGACAAGAAGAAGAGTTAGAAAAATATCGAATAAAAGACCCGCTTGGGCTGGCACGAAAAAAACTACTATCATCGAACATTGACACGACAGGTATTGAAAATCACGTTAGAAGCGAACTTCATGAAGTAATACAAAGGACATTACACAGCACTTGATCTATGAGAAATAGCGATCTTTATTTACATGAACTTAATGCCGCACTTTTGGATGCAATGGAAAGTGACAGCCGTGTCTATCTGATGGGGGAAGATATTCTTGATCCGTACGGGGGGGCGTTTAAGGTAACCGCTGGATTGTCTTCACGGTTTCCTGAAAGAGTTATTGGAACACCTATCAGCGAAGCATGCATCACAGGCATTGGCGTCGGGATGGCGCTCAGAGGTCTAATACCCATTATAGAAATAATGTTTGGTGATTTTTTAACATTAGCAGCTGACCAAATAATAAATCATGCCGCTAAATTTAGGAAAATGTATAACAGCCAGGTATCCGTGCCAATGGTTATCAGAACCCCTATGGGAGGAGGCAGAGGCTATGGGCCAACCCATAGCCAAAGTTTAGAGAAAATGTTTCTCGGGATTCCTGGTTTGAACGTGGTTTCACCATCAATATTTCACAATGTACGAGAATTGCTGCGGTACGCTATCTTTGAAGACAAAGATCCAACCCTGTTTATTGAACACAAGCTTCTCTACTCGACCCCACTGCAAAGCAGTAATAGCTATTTTAGCGTTGAGTCTATTCCTACATCCTCAGGATTTCCAGTTGCAGTAGTAAATAATTTTGATCACGGAACTCCTGATGTCACAATAGTTTCATACGGGGGCTCAAGCAGACTTCTTATTGACATTATGAAATCGATGCGAGATGAAGAAATAAAAATCTCAGCATGTTATCCATCTCTTATATCAAACGGTATTGCCCCATGCATCACTAAATATGCTTCATTGTCACAACGAGTTATAATCATCGAAGAAGGTGCGGGTCCTTTTGGCTGGGGTGCAGAAATTGCAAGCCAAATATACGATCAGGTTGGGAGCCGTCTTGTCCAGTCAATTAGGAGAATTCAAACAGCAAATGCCGTTATTCCATCATCTAAAGAACTTGAGTACACGATATTACCCAACAGGGAAAGCATTGAGCGCGCAATAGAGGAAGTTCTTACATGACTTATTTAAAGCAAACGATTCCAATGGTGTCTGTAAACGATGACATCGTAACAATTACAGTTTGGCATAAAAATAACGGTGAATTTGTCAAGGCACATTCTACTATATGTGAAATTGAAACTACAAAATCTGTTGTAGATATCGAAGCTGAATGTGATGGGTATCTCTTTCACCTGATAGAAGAAGGCGCACAACTAGCTGTAAATACAGCTTTCGCAATCATTTCTGAAAGCAATGACCCGTCAGTAATCAGCCGTGCTACAGTTCCGTCGGGACAGCTATTGTCTGAATTAAATGAAAATAAACGCGCATGGACGAAGAAAGCAGAAATTATCGCAAAACAGAATGGCATTGAAATTTCGAATGTATTGGCAGATGGGATAATTCAAGAGGCTGATGTGCGGGCATACCTAGCGAGCGTAATATTGGACCCCAAAGGGGTGGACGACCTGGTTGACGACGTTTATTCAAATACTTCTAGACAACGCATTCTGATTATTGGTGGTGGATATGGTGCAGCTCATATTATTGATGCAATTAATCGCACCACACATCAGGAAGCAGTAGGGATACTCGATGACTCTGAGCCGCTTCACGGTAAATCAATCGCTGGGATTAAAATTATCGGCAGTGTTTCAAAAATTTATACTTTGCTACAAAACGAGCAGGCTGACGCAGCCATATTGAGCTTTGGAAATATAAAAAAACGGGATTTACTCTTTAATGAACTGATTTCTCAAAATGTTCCATTTGCAAATATCATTGATAAAGATGCACGTATTCACTCAAATGTCTCTATGGGAGTCGGAAATATCGTGTTGGCTAATGCAAGAATCGCCGTATGCACATCAATTGGTGACAACAATTTTTTGAGTGCTTTTGTCAATATTGATCACCATAATAAGATTGGCAGTAACTGCACTTTTGGCCCAGGAGTCATGACATCTGGTCGCGTTTCTATTGGAAATAATGTATTATTTGGCACTGGTATTTTCATTGAACCAGGTGTTGCTGTCGGCTCTAACTCGGTCATTTCATCGGGATCGGTAATCACAGTCGATATCCCCGAAAAATCGATCGTAAAAAAAATGGTTGATATTAAAATTCAACCTCTCCCTTGAATTACTTTGAATAAATGATGACTCAATGATGACTCAATGACTAAACGGAGAGCTTTAAATGAACTTTAACAGACTTGGTTTTGATAAAATATTTTTTCATACTAATCGCGTCGCTGAGTATTTTACTGATGGTGATTGTTTCCCATTGCAAGGAATATTTGGCATTACAAACAGCTGTGATCATAGGTGCGTTTGGTGCTATCCCATTTATATTGGTAAGACAAGAGATACTATTTACATGGCTGACACCGGTAAATTTAAAGCATTCTTGTTGGAATGTAAAAAACTTGGTATGAAATCATACATGCTTGTTGGTTCAGGAGAGCCTACACTCCATCCGGATTTTGTCGAAATACTCGACTATTCTAAGAAAATCGGATTAGACATTGGGTTGTACACAAATGGCTTTCAGCTTAAAGATAACGACAAAATGTCATCTGTCTTACGGAATTGTACATACGTGCGGATTTCTCTTGATGCGGGAACCATTGAGACCCACGAAAAACTTCATGGCATAAAAGGGCATTTCCCCGTAATTTTAGAAAATATTCGAAATCTTGTTAAACAGAGGACATCTGTTTTTCCAACGATCGGAGTGCAAATAGCTACAAATAAAGATAATTGTCATGAATTACCACTTCTTGCACATATTTGTAAGCAGGTTGAAGTTGACTATCTTTCTATCAAACCAGTTTACTCTGATATAATTACAAAACATCAACAGGAAGATCTTTTCGATGAAATAAAAATAAAAGAATTTATGAAGGCAGCCGAAGCGTACTCATCTGAAAAATTCTGTGTTTATGCAAAATATGAGCAATTTGAAGCGGCAATGCAGTCCCGTTACAATAACGGTACGGAATATGAGCATTGCCAAGGTACACCGTTTATTCTTTTTGCTGATGGTGATGGCAGTGTATATATATGTCCCAACAGAACTCTGAAATTCGGAAACTATTTAGATGACAACCTAGAAGAAATCTGGAATGGACCGGAGCGAAGACAAATTATCTCTTCAATAAATCTTAATCAATGCCCTGCCGGTTGTCATCTTCACCCATTAAACAAGATTCTTTGGAATATCAAAAATCCTGATCCAGCACTCCACCCAAATTTTCTTTGAATTCGGCCTTAAATCTTCACCCTTCGCAAAATGGAGTACATCCCTTGATACATTCGTTGTCAAATAAGTCACACAATAAGAACATCCTACTCATTACACCAACAAGCCCCCATGAGGCTGGGTTGACGAAATGGCTTTCTATTAACCTAGGGATTGAACGTCTTTCTGGATATCTAAACAAATACGGTCATTGCTCCAGAACCTACGATACAAACTTATTCAAAGCTAAGGCATTAGTATCGCAGCCTTCACTTCAGGAGATATTGTTATCCAGGCGCTGGGATATTATTGGCTTTTCTGTTATGGAGGAAACTCTTGTTGAAGACATTAGTAATATGATGATGGCAAACAGGCTCTGCCCTGATGCACTTGTTATAGTTGGCGGGCATGCAGCGCAGTTTGATTATCAGACAATTCTTGATAAGTCACCTGCCAGGATTGTCGTGCTAGGTGAAGGTGAAATTCCGCTACTTCAGATCGCAAATGGCACACCTCTTGGGGATATACCTGGCATCATAGTTAAAAATAAGGCTGTTCCTTTGTCGCAAGAACAATTTGTGGAAGCTACACTCGCAATTGACTATGAACAGATTCCGTATGAAATTTATTGGGATTATTATGTGCAACTGTATCAATCCAATAATATTAAAATAACAGATGACATTAGTAAAATGATCCATACCATCAGGATATTCACTCGAAACTACTGCCCAATGCGGTGCAAGTTCTGTTCATCAACAAATTTTCTGAATTTTGCCTCAGGCAGAAAGATGGTTCCAATCGTCGATATAACCGGGAAAGCTCTTATAGACCTTTTGAAAAGAGTAATTGCTGCCCATCCACGCGTGGAAACATTTTATTTCACTGATGATGACTTTTGCTGCAAAAAAACTGCGCTTAAAGAATTCTGCAATCTCGTGATTAAGGAAAACATCACGGTCACTTTTATTGCCTTCGCCCGTATCGATGACCTTGACAATGAGACTATCAAATTAATGAAAAAGGCTGGTTTTCGTACTTTAAACATGGGGCTTGAAAATACTCATGCTGAAATTCTTAAAGAGTTCAATAAATCGTATACTCCTGATGTAATCGATTCAAATCTTGAATTACTCCATACACACGGCATTAAGCCAGCCACAACATTTATTTTATGCAGTCCGGAAGCCAAGCTTGAATGGATTGAATCAAATGTTCGAAAAATTATTGATCTAATGGAAAAAAATTATATTTCTCCGGGGATTAATGTCTGCGTCCAACCACAAAAAGGTTCTCGCTTTCATGAGGAGTATTCAGAATTTGAAGCCCAAATGTTAGCAATAACAGGAACAAATCATCTCCTGAAGCGCAATCATTTCATCAAATGTACAGATTTAGAGGCACGAGAATTCCAGTACCGTTTTTTACACCATTGGGCGCAACATATTGACAAAGAGGCCCAAATCGGTGGCAGTCATCTCAATTCCCAAACACAGTCCGCAATGAAATTGAAGCTAATTCTTGATATCATTGCCGAAATAAAGAGTGAGCGCGGTGATCCCGACAGATTTAAATATTCAAGTATGACAGCAGAAGAAAAAGATGTTCTTTGGAATACTTTGCAAAAATACTCTTACGGTGCAAGTCTTTAATTATTTCCACACACTTCATAGCTTAAGTATATGACAAATAGGGGGGACTTTCTCAATGTTAAAAGTTCCATTCGTTAATCTTTCTTTACAACACAAAGCACTAAAACGCCCCTTACTCAAATCAATAGCAGAGATGCTTGATAGCGGTCAGTTTATTTTAGGGCCGGTTGTGGAAGAATTTGAGAAAACCTTCGCCGCGTTTTGTGATACTCAATTTGCCGTTGGTGTTGACAATGGCACAAATGCACTACTTCTAACCCTTAAGGCACTTGGTATCGGACCGGGCGATGAAGTTATTACGGCCGCCAACTCTTTTCTTGCTTCCGCCTCTTGTATTGCATTAGCTGGAGCTACACCAGTATTCGCGGATGTTCGTGATGACTATGCCATTGATCCATATTTCGTGGAGTCAGTGATTACAAGCCGTACCAAAGCTATAATTCCTGTCCATCTAACCGGGCATCCTGCTGAAATGGATACTATTATTCAACTGGCTGACAAACATTGTATTTATGTGGTTGAGGATGCAGCCCAAGCAGTGGGAGCAAAGTTTGCTGGACAGGCGGTCGGAAGCTTTGGAGTCGCAGGTTGTTTTAGCTTCCATCCCCTCAAGATTCTTAATGCTGTTGGTGACGGCGGGATGATTACTACAAGCGATTTCGCTTTATATGAAATGCTTTTGAAAGCGCGGAACCACGGCCTTAAAAGCAGGGATGAATGTGAATTCTGGAGCTTTAACGCCCGACTGGACGCAATTCAAGCAATAATACTCAGAGAAAAGATGGAATATTTGAATCAATGGATTTCAAAGCGTAGAGATATTGCGAAGATATATAGTTCTGAACTTGCAGAATTTGTCAAAGTGCCGAGAGAAAGCGAAAGAGAAACAAGTGTGTATCAGACATACGTAATCCAGGCAGAGCGACGAAACCAGTTACAGCAGTACTTGGCAGTCCGAGGTATTGATACAAAAATCCATTACTCTATACCGATTCACTTGCAGGAGGCTGCATCTTCACTCGGTTACAAAATAGGAGATTTTCGTGTAGCGGAATATCAATCCAACCATATATTAAGCTTGCCTATATATCCTGAATTGTCCACTGAACAGCTAGACTACGTGGTAAAAACAATAAAAAAATTTTACATGGGAACCGGAGCCCATTAAATAATGGCCAGAAATATCATTGTTCTCGTTGCGGATCAGGTATGGCCTCGCATTTGCAAGATTGGGTATGGTTTAAAAGCAAACGGTTGGGATGTCGTTTTATTGCATCGTGATCCACTAATTATTTCAAATCAAATGGAGTGCTTCGATCTTACCCACCAGTACTGCTCTGCTGACGATGCATTATTTATTGCCTCAAATTATATGCCGATTGCTTATCATGTATTTTCCTGCTGGAATTTCGATGTAGCAATTAAGCTGATAGAAAGCAATATAGGTGCTGTTGTATTTGACAATTATGATGTTCTTTCAGGTAATTTACATGATGACTTTGTGGCAACCAATGACTACCAAAATCTACTTGAAGAAGAAAAATACTGTTACCAAAAAGCCAACGGAATCTGTAGCAAGACGTTAGGATTACGGCATCTATTGAAGGGGGGCCGTTATCAATTAGGTCGTAATATCATTTTTTTCCAAGACTATTGTTGGAATTTCCCCATTACAAATGGTGGGCTCGAGATTACAGATCAAAAACATCCACACATCGTTTATGCGGGTAACTTGGCAGTAGAAAAATTATCATCATCTACCACTTTTCGTGATAACTGGTATTTTCTTGAATTAGCCAAAGAACTCGCAAGTGCTAAAATATTCTTTGATATTTACACAGTACCGTTGTGCGGTTATGAGGATGATTTTGAGAATATTTTCTCTGACTACTTGGAATTGGCTTGTAAAACTCCATTTTTTACCATTCATCGTCCAGTACCAGCAGATAGACTCATTAAGCTATTGTCACAGTACGACCTTGGGCTGCTTTCTAATTGGCAAGAATATAGAGAAAATGATTCTGTAAGAACGGCAAAGTCAGCCAGATATCTGACTTCAAATAAGGCATTTGACTATATTGACGCAGGGTTGGGCATTATAATTAGCGAGGATTTAACATTCCTACGCCATCAGCTAGATAAAAGAAATATAACAATTCCAGCATTCAATAATTATCTCTGTAGCAAAATATTGGCTGTCCCAAATGTTTTTTGGAAAGGACTCCGAGAGAACACAAATAAAGCCCGAAGTGACTATGATGTTACTCGTCACGCATTACGTTTAGCCAACTTTTATTTACACATTAGAAGCCAATCCAGTCTAAATTTTAGCCAGTACGGCACTTCTAAATCTAAGGGAAATGCAATGCAAGTAAGTCATGCCGCTCCCCCAAAAATATTCGCAATAGAAAGCACCCTCGCCTGTGACCTGCGATGCCCAGAATGCGCCATTGGCGGTGGTATGGTCAAACGCGCCAAGGGGCTAATGACCTTCGATCAGTACAAGCTCATTGCCGACAAGATCCGCCCCTACGCCCAGTACGTATACCCGCATATATGGGGCGAACCGATGCTTAATCCGGATATTTTTATAATGCTTGAGTACACAGCCACCTTTACAAAATCAAACATTAGTACCAACGGTCAGTCAATGACCCCCGAAATGGCAGAACGACTGATTAAATCTGGTGTAACGGATATAATTGTATCGATTGACGGTGTGACCCAGGAAATTTACGAGCAATACCGGGTTGGCGGCAGTTTGAAGAAGGCGTTGGAGGCTCTGGCGATGCTGCAGCACTTCAATTCAATAATCGGTGGGCGGGTTAACATTAGCCCCCAGTTTATTGTTTTCAAACATAACCAGCATCAAATAGAAGACTTCAGAAAAATTTGCGCTTCTTTGGGTCTGACTCCATATTTTAAACCCCCCTATATACGCAAAACAGATTCATGCTTTCAGTATAGTGCTCTCCCCGAGTATTTTCGTCCCCATTTCTCCGATCTTGACTCTCTCAAGTCGGCAATGGGCGAATGTTCCAGCCCGAAAGATGTATTTAATGTACTCGCAGATGGTACGGTTGTCGCCTGTTGTCATGACTATGGCGGCTTCACTAATTTCGGCAACATCTTTAACCAGGATGTTATGGAAATCTGGAATGGTCCGAAAATGAATGCGTTTCGCACCGCACTTGCTTCGGGCAATACCCCGGATTTCTGTCTTAACAAATGCATGTCCTATTTTATGGATGAATCCGGAGATGGGCATACAGAGATGGGTAGCCAAAACCTAATCACTGAGGAAACGGTAAAAATGGACACTGGAGACGTACTAAGGATTAATCTTTGCAGCGGTCCGGTAAAAGTAGACGGATATGTGGGCATTGATATTACACCAGAAGCGGACATCACGCTTGACCTTGAAAAAGACCTGCTCCCCTTTCCTGATAACAGCGCTGATGTGGTTGCATGTATCTCGGCTATTAATTACTTTTCTCTGGAAAGGGCCCAGGAAATTGTCAAAGATGTGTTCAGGGTTCTCAAGCCTGGCGGTATCGCAAGATTTGCAAGTCAGGATCTGCGTGTCCTGGCAGAGAGGTATCTTACTAACGATCAAACCTTCTTTTTTGAAAAACTTGCGGATGGCAGAGACCGGTTTCCGGGCCGAACTATAGCCGATAAGTTCAATGGTTTTTTTTACGGTTTTTATACAGGGAACAACCACTGTAAGTACGTGTATGATTTTACCGCGCTTAAAGCCCTTTTTGTTGAAGCCGGATTTGAAAGTGTGGAAGAGAAAAAGTATCGGGAAAGCCTCATTCTGGCGGTCGATAAACTTGATAACAGGCCGGAGCAGATGTTCTTTCTTGAAGCGGTAAAATCTCTGGGAGAGGGGGCCTCTTACCGTAACCGGGCATTCGCCTTGCTGCAAAGTGATCCTGAACGAGCTTGGCAATGCCTGATGAAGGCTCTGGACATTGATCCGGCTGACCGTAATGCTCTTATTGCATCGGTTGATATTCTAATTTCCCAGAAACGTTATGAAGATGCGATAACGCTCTGCTTGTCCTATCTGGAAAAAAGACCAGTGGACCCTGAAATCAGGAAGTTCCTCCAGTTGGTTCAGGAACAGGCCAAGCTGCATAACGGGAATCTTCAGATTCTGGCGCATTCGAGACGTCCTCAGCTGGACAGGATCAATGAGCGACGTAACCGGATAATGTCTGATCAGGAGCATTTGGCCGCTTGCATGAAATGGCTGCGTCATGCACAGGACATTCACCCTGGCGGAGGTGTTTCTGCCCTCTACCACATGGATGAAGAACGTTGGGGTGTTGATTATCCTGAAACCACAGGATACATCATTCCGACGTTTCTGGGTTATGCGAACCTGACGGGTGATGCCGCGTGGCGAACCAGAGCACTGCAGATGGGGGACTGGGAAATTGCAATTCAGACTCCGGAAGGTGGCGCCGGGGAACCGGTTGGTGTTAGTGGACTACGCCCACGGGTATTCAATACCGGACAGGTACTGCTCGGCTGGGTTGCTTTATACCGTGCAACCAACGCGCCAAGGTTTCTGACTGCGGCTTGTAAGGCGGCGGATTGGATTGTCTCCTGCCAAGATAGTGACGGTAAATGGGTCCGTGGCACCTATAGCGGGCAACCTAAAGCGTACAAAAGCCGTGTCGCCTGGGCTCTGTTGGAGTTGTACGATGTGACCGGCGAAGAGCGTTACCGTTTTTCAGCCGAATTGGCTGTTTCATGGATACTGGCTCAGGCTGAGCCAAACGGTTGGTTTGCCAATAACAGCCTGACCGACCCGGAAAAGCCGTGGACACACCTGATTGGTTATGTCTTGGTCGGACTGCACGAAATCTACCGTTTGAATAATGCCCGGATCGATCGCAGCAACTTGCTGAATCTGCTTCATAATGCCGCAAAAAATATGGCCTCTTTTTATATGGAACAGAAGAGGAGTGTAAACAGCATCGGCTACACGACTCTCTCCGGTACATTTGACCGTACCTGGCAGAGTGAAGACGGATGGTCTTGTATTACCGGAAATGCGCAGGTTGAGTTCTTTTTCCGTCGATTGTATGAAGATACTCAAGACGTTCTGCTGAAAGACGCAGCCGATAATTTACTGGTTGATCTCAAACAGATCCATTTGGTGGACGGAATTACAGATCCAGCCTTTTACGGCGGCCTGCAGGGTGCCTACCCTGTGAGCGGCCCATATTGTACGTATCTGATTCCGAACTGGGGCGTGAAGTTTTTTGCCGATTCTCTGCTTCAAAGCATCTCCCCTTTCGCGGAAAAAAGTTGTCTTGGGTGATATTGATTGAAGAGGATTATATATGAGTGAGCGCCGGTTTGGTAAACGAGAGAAACGCAGGATTCCTCTGACAACGGCTCAGGCCGACATTGTCACTGCCCGCCAGCTTTTTTCGAGCGGTTCGGTTTTGGACGCAATCGATCTATTTGAGCAGCTTGCTATCGCATACCCGGGGGAAGCGATAGCAATTCTTGCCGAACTCTATGATTATTACCAGCAATTGCCCAATCGGGATCGTTATAGTCTTTATCAGTCCCGGCACTTCGATTTTGGTATTCTCAAAGGAGATAAGGTTCTCGACATCGGCAGTGGTCATCTCCCCTTCCCGTTGGCCACTCACCTGGCGGATATCGCGGTCACGGATCATACCTACGGGCGGGCAGGAGTGCCGTTCAAATATATTGATGACAAACCGGTCTATGAATGCAGCGTTGAATCAACGCCGTTTGCTGACAAGGAGTTTGATTTTGTCTATTGCTCCCATGTGCTTGAACATACCACAGACCCTGAGAAGGCCTGCCGGGAGCTTATGCGTATTGGCAAGAGGGGGTATATTGAGACTCCAACCAAAGGGAAAGATATCTTCCTGAACAGTGCGAAAATATCAAATCACACCCAATATCTGGAGCTTTACAACGACGCGCTTATTTTTAACGACTACACCCCCGAGGAGCAAGAGGGGTTGCAGTGCGATATTCTGCTGCAAATGAACTGTCAACCGCAAACCGTTCGCGAAAAAGCATTTGCAACGCTCATGCTACTCAAGTCAGACTTGATAAATACCATGCTCTTGTGGGATGGAACATTTGATTTTGAAGTCAGATCAAGTATGCCGATTGCCTCCAAACAGGTAGTACCCCCGGTACAAATTATTACTCGACCAGATATCGTTACCATTGAAGATGCCGATGCCACCGCAAACCCCACTCCTTTAAAGTTCATGCAGGTGCATCTTTTCTATCAGCAATATCTGGATAATTTTTATGCGATATCGCCTAAACTTTCGACTGTTCCCTTCATGGATCAAATTAATGCGATAGTCAGAGATGGTTTTGGTGCCATTCATATGTTCGCGCCATACATGACTGATCTTGGTTATGATTCTCACTTGGTCATTGCAAATAACCAATGCGCACAGCATATGTGGTTACGCGAAAATGGCGCTGTACTTAGCAATCCTGATGATTGGGTAAGGGAAATTGCTCGCAAGCAGATAGAAACAATTAAACCTGACATCTTATACCTGACTGACCCCGTTGGCCTGGACAGCTCTTTTATCCGCTCTCTATCGTGGAAACCCACTTTGATTCTTGGCTGGAAAGCGTCAGATATCCCTGAAGGGACGGATTGGTCGGAGTTTGACGTTCTTATGTCCAATCTTTCAGCAATGCGGTCAATGGCTCTCAAGCTTGGTGCCAGATCGTCCGAACATTTTTCTCCTGGTTACCCTGCTTGGATCAACAGGCTGACGAAGGACGTTGTCCCCCAGTATGATGTGGTCTTTACCGGATCATGGACATGGGCACAGCATCAACAGCGGAACCGATATTTGCAGCTGGTTGCTCAAGAGTCCCACGCTTCAGCAGGCGGCTTTTCATGCGGATACTATATCAATGGTGATCCTGCGAGCATAACCCCCGAAGTAACGAGCCTGAATTTGGGGGGTCGCTTTGGCATTGCAATGCACCGAGCGCTGAAGAGTGGGAAAATTGTTCTGGATGCTCGCGGATCTCTGGAATTAAAGAATGTGGCAGGGGTCGCAACGGCGGATCTTGCCGTTAAAGAAACTTCAAATATGCGGATTATTGAAGCGACAGGTAGCGGCGTATTCCTGCTTACGGAATATTTCGACAACCTTTCAAGCTATTTCGATCCGGGTATCGAAATTGAGACCTTCCGTGATGAAAAAGAGCTACTCGATAAAATTAGGCACTACCTTGCACACCCTGACCAACGTGAAGCTATCGCACACAGAGGGCAAGACCGCTGTCTTCGCGACTACTCAGTCGAAAAAAGAGCCGTGGAGCTTGACCAAATTATCAAAAAGCATCTTGCTTTAAAAAAGAACGAGAACAAAAGTAATTCTGTTATCACACCCCCCGCAAAGCAAGATGATTCATCCTCGTTGTTTAATGCCCTTCTAGCCAATAAAGAGGAACTGAATTTCCTGGCGACACAAGGAAGTCCCTTATATTTGACATCCGAAGCCGGACACTTAGCGAAAGAGATTATGCTGTCGACGAATGGCGCCAGCATCCGTACGGTGCTATCAAACTATAAACCGGTCTGTAAGCTTTTTCCCGAAGGTATTTTCATTCTTTCCGATGGTAGCGTCACCACTTGTTGTAACGATCCTCTTGGTGGAAACCGTTTTGATTCGATTTATCAGAACACAATGCATGACATCTGGAAGAAACACATTCCACGGATCATACATGGTGATTTGTATGATCTAAAGGCCTGCCGAAGGTGCATTGGTTCCCAGCCGGCTTCCATTACCTCTACTCCTTCAGAACGTGACACATGGTATGCATGGTCGACTAAATATCCAAAGTATATCCAGATCGAAATCATGGGGGCCTGTAACTACGGCTGTTGTATCAGCCGTGACATGCACCGATACCGAACGGTGAAGCCGGATCTTGCCAAAATATTTAATAACATAAAGGCTTTTCTGCCTCACGTCGAACAGCTGAATCTGTTTAATTATGGTGAGCCGCTTCTTAACGATGGTTTTTTAGAGTTCGTACACAAGTGCCGGGAAGCTGCGCCTTCTATCATTCTCAATCTGGCAACAAATGGGATGCTGCTTGATGCAAAGTACGCCCGCGGGTTTATAGAAGATCGTCTGGATTACATAATTGTATCGGCGCACGGTGGGCCGGGGACTGAAAATATGCTGAAGTATTCCCTTTATGGCGCAGACTATGACAAGGTTATTGAAAATATAAGGCTCCTGCTTGAGATGAGAAACCGCTCCGGTAGCTCATACCCCAAAGTTCAGCTTAAGGCGATACTGTTCAATTGGAACGATTCGGATGAAGCAATGAACAAGTTTAGAGCTGATGCCAGGGGGCTTGGATTGATTGCAGCCGATACGAGAGATGCAGACAGGTATTATTGGGTTCTTGATGGAGATAGGTCGGCTTCAGATCGCTTCTCGAAAAAATTTTTGCCGGGAAGCCCTGAACTACAGCGCCTAGTTGATGCCAACGAAATTGGATGATATTGAGGAGTAATGGATGAATATCATTGATAAAATTTTAAGCAGTGAGCTTTTTGCCAATAATCCGCCCGTTCTCTTAGATATTGGGGCATCCGGTGAAATCCATTCCAAATGGAAACCTATTGCTCAATATGCAGTCTGTATTGCCTTTGATGCCGATGACAGAGAGATGGGGTATACGGTCAATGAAACGGGAGGTTACCGAAAGCTCTTCGTCTTCAGCAAGCTGGTAACTGATAATACAAATCCCGAGGCGGATTTTTTCCTCACAAAATCCCCGTATTGTTCGAGCCTTTTGTACCCGGACCACAAGAACATAAACAACTGGAACTTTGGCGAACTGTTTGACGTTGAAAAAACCGTCCGGATGAAAACCGCGTACTTGCCTGCATTGTTGGCCGAAATAGGGATTAGCAAAATCGACTGGTTCAAGACCGATTCACAGGGTACGGATCTCAGACTCTTCAAAAGCTTGGGGGAAGACAAAACGGATAATGTCCTGGTGGCGGAGTTTGAACCGGGGATTATCGATGGATATATTGGAGAGGACAAACTCTGGCACATCATATCATTCATGGAAAAACGCCCATTTTGGATGAGTGACATAAAAATATGTGGGACTCAGCGAATATCCAAGCGCACAGTTACCGAAAAGTTCCGTGACTTTGGCGGGAAAATCCCACCAGAGATGTTGTTTAAAACGTCTCCGGGCTGGGGGGAGGTTACGTTCTTCAACACGTTTGACCCTCGCAGTACCTCTCTGGATGTAAGGGATCACCTTCTCGGATGGATATTTGCGATCATTGAGGAACAATTCGGTTTTGCCATGGATATAGCGATTGCAGGTTATGACAAATTTTCAGACCCATTCTTTCAGAAACTGTCCAATTGCGCTCAGGATATCATCACACGAAGGCACTCTCCCGATGCCGCTCTGGCGCTATACTCTGATGAGGAACCCCAACGCCCGGTAACCGTTACATATATGCGGAGGGCTGCGGAGAAATTGATAGAAACAAATAATATTATGGATGCATTTCAGCTGCTGGTTCAGGCAAAGTCGTTGCGTCAACTGCAAGGGGTCGACTATCTGAGGGCGGTCTGCTTTCTGCATATGCAGAAACCTGGCGAGGCAGTGGTTGCTTTGCGGGAAGAACTTCGATATTTTCCCGAAAATATTGAAGCGCGCAACCTGTACAATAAAATTGCCCCTGATCAGATGGCTGCAACTCATATCATTGATGAGGAATTTCTCGAATTATACAAAATTATCGAGCCATTCAGCATGTTGGGAGTGGAGCGGCTTTATTCACTCTATCTGCGGGCCAGGACAGTTTGTGAGAAGGATATCCCAGGGAATTTCGTCGAATGCGGTGTTGCCGCTGGTGGCTCTTCGGCTCTGCTGGCTTATATAATAAAAAAATATAGCAAGCGAGAGCGATATTTGTTCGCTTTTGATTCCTTTGCCGGTCTACCTGCCCCAAGTAGTGCCGACTCTCATAACGGGCTAAATGCTGTTGAAATGGGGTGGGGTGCAGGGACATGCTCTGCCCCGGAATCAAGTGTCCTGACCCTGTGTATGCGGCTTGGTGCTTTGCCGATAATCAAGACAGTGAAGGGCTTTTACGAAGAAACCCTGCCGCATTTCAAGAAAATAGTGGGTCCAATAGCATTTATGCACATGGATGCTGATTGGTATGAATCGATTATGACTATATTGGTCAATATGTACGATCAGCTGGCTGATGGTGCTCTGGTACAGGTTGATGATTATGGATACTGGGAAGGTTGCAAAAAGGCCTTCGATGATTTTTTGAATTCCAGAGGAAGCAAGTTGGAGATGCATGACATTGATTCATGTGCGGTGTGGTTCCAGAAAACCGGTCATTCCAGCATGTCTCCTGAAGAGAAGAACGAAATCAGATGCCCTATAAGTGGCTCTTTGAATGTAGTTTTTGAAAGAAGTATTAATGCAGGTCAGTTGGTGGATGCATACAAAAGCACCCTTGGCATTGATGTCAGCAGATACTTCAAAACGGCCGGAGAAATTCATATTTACCGCTCTCTTGACACGGGATACCGTTTCTACTACCCCTACAATGTTGCCGGAGATTCCTCTCTCTACGAAGAGCTTCAGGCGCTACCATGGTACTACATGGACTGGAAGTGGGAACATGATATGGCTTTGGAACGGATAAAACCTTCCGAGGTCGTTCTGGAAATAGGTTGCGGCAAAGGTGGTTTCCTGGAAAAAACACAGCAAAAAGGCATTAATTGCTTTGGGTTGGAAATGAACCGAGACGCCATGCGCGCTGCTCAAGAAAGAGGGCTGAGTGTCTGTGGAGAATCGATCCAGGTCCATATGGCGAAAAACCGTAACAGGTATGATCTTGTCTGCGTTTTTCAGGTATTAGAGCATATTTCGGAAGTTGGTGAATTTTTGTCATCATGCCTAGAAGTTCTGAAACCTGGAGGGAGACTGATACTGAGTGTCCCCAACAACGATGCGCTGATGTTTCGCCTTCCGGAAATGTTGCCGATAAATGCCCCCCCCCACCATATGGGCTTATGGGGAATCAATGCCCTGCTCAGCCTAACTAAATTTTTCCCCCTGCGACTTGATACTTTGGAACATGAGCCTTTGCAATCATATCATGTTGATTTCAGCAAACAGGTGATTAAGGAGAAGTTGTTTAAAAAAGAGGGGGGCACCAGGGAGGCGCTTTTCGGGTGTGAAACGTTGATCTCTGAAGTGATGGAGCTGATCCTGGAAAATATTCCGGGCCATACAGTTATGGCTTACTACACGAAGCTGTGAAAAATATTTTAAGGTGCTGTAAATGAAAGATATGACCCCTCAAAAAATATCCCAGCTTTGCACCCTCGATTCCGGCGGCGCCGGTAAAGCGGCTTTGAGGCTCAATACGGGACTTAGAAATATTGGTGTTGATTCGACGATGATTGTTGCCCTCAAACAGTCGAATGATCCTGCGGTTGCTGTCCTAGAACCAGGTGAGAACGGGGCTGTGTGTGAAGCCAACATTGAGTATGACGGGGTCTTGTCCACACTTACAGACTACTGGGGTGCACTGGTCGCGGGACATCCCGGTAGACCGCAGGGGCAGGAAATGTTTTCGGATACCAAGTCCTTCTTTAAACTTGAGAATGCCGAAAAAATCAGGGCCGCTGACATAATCCACTTTCACTGGATGACTGGTTTTTTTGACTATTCAGAAGCACTTCCATTGTTGAGGGGTAAAAAAATCGTCTGGACAATCCACGACATGAACCCGTTTACCGGTGGGTGCCATTATGCGGGGGATTGCGACAAGTACCGATCTAACTGTGGTGCTTGCCCACAACTGGGTTCGTCCAATGAAATGGATCTCTCTCGGCGTATATGGGAACAAAAAAAGCTGACTTATGATGAACTCGATATAACAGTTGTTACTCCTAGCAGATGGATGGCAGCGTGCGCGTGCGCCAGTGCTCTCTTTAAGGGGTTTCCGGTCAAGGTAATACCAAACGGCCTCCCTATGGAGATATTCCGACCAATTCCCTCAGCCGACATCAGAAAAGGGCTGAACATTCCAGTAAATGCCAAGGTCATTCTTTTTGGTGCCGACCATCTGATGAACAGGCGCAAGGGGTTTGTCTTCCTTTTAGATGCGTTGCGAAACTACCGGCCAACTTCGGCAGATTGCCCCATATATCTAGCTGTCTTTGGCAAACCTGAACCGGGCTTGACCATTTCTTCAGATTATTCGGTACTCAATTTCGGCTCGCTAACCAATGAAGATGAAATAGCCTCCCTCTACAGCTTGGCAGATGTCTTTGTCCTCCCTTCCCTTGAAGATAATCTCCCCAACACCGTTCTGGAAGCGATGGCGTGCGGAACCCCGGTAGTCGGATTTGATACCGGCGGGATTCCTGACATGATTTCCCATAAGGTCAACGGTTTTTTGGCTCGTCCAAGGGATGTGTCATCACTTGCCGAAGGTATTGACTGGTGTCTGTTCAGTTGCGATCGCACTACAATCTCCAGTGTCTGTCGGGAGTGGGTGCTGGCCCGTTACTCACTGCCAGCGCAGAGTAAAGCATATGCAACCATCTACAAGGAGTTGAGTGGACGTTCACATTCGGCACCTCCTCCGATTCAACGGCAGGATAAATCTACAATTACCGTTGCCACCAGCATTGCACCCAAAGATGTCGATAAGCAGCAGGCAGCCATAGCTACCTGGTTACGACTGGGTTTTCGGGTACTGTCCCTCAACAATGCTGATGAGATTGAACTTCTAAAACCTCATTTCCCTGAGGTGACATTTGTCGCTGCTACACGGAATGCACAGGAAATTGTTGGAAAGCCGCTGGTATATTTCGATGACATCCTGAAAACGCTGAGCAATTCAGGTTCGGAAATCTGCGGGATAATAAATTCAGACATACACCTTCGTGCCGATGAACATTTTCCGGAATTTATTGTACAAGAGTCCCGCAACAGTTTTATTTATGGCTCCCGCATTGATATTGAGTCAATTGAAGATACTGGTGGGACCGAATTCGGAACCGGTTTTGATTTCTTTTTCTTTGATCCGGCGGTTATTGGCTTGTATCCGTCTGTTTCTTTTGCCATAGGTGCAACTTGGTGGGATTATTGGGCCGTCATAGTGCCGTTACTTCGCCACTATCCCGTCAAAAAACTCATCTCTCCGGTAGCTTTTCACATAGATCATTCCAAAAACTGGTCGCCCGAGCAATGGCGCAATCTGGGTGGTCTGTTTTCATCATATCTCGCTGAATTCGGTTTTGCATTCTCAACCGTAGATCTCCAATCCTCGGCATTTATGTTTCTGGATCATGTGGACTTCATTTCGCCTAAATTGCTATATGGTCCCAGTGAATTAAATCGGCCTGCTTCTGAAAACAGCTATCTCGTCTCCGCAATTGTTTCCACCTACAATGCAGAAAAATTTTTCCGTGGCTGCCTGCAGAATCTTCTCGAACAAACCCTCTATAAAGAGGGTAAGCTGGAAATCATTATTATCAACAGCGGCTCACAACAGAACGAGGGGGCGATTGCCAGGGAATTCGTTTTCCGTTATCCGGAACATGTCGTGTACATACACACAGAGCGTGAAACCCTTTATGAAGCCTGGAACCGTGGTGTAGCCCTTGCGCATGGCACATATCTGACACATGCCAACACCGATGACCGGCACCGTCACGATGCCTTTGAAGTAATGGCCCGCGCGCTCGATCAGCATAATGTCGGTCTGGTGTATGCCGATGCCATGATAACCCAAGAGATTAATGAGACTTTTGAACTAAATTCTGCCACCCAAAACTGGTTGCTTCCGGATTTTACTCTCAGACAGGCGCTTTTGGATTGCCCGTTTGGCTGTCAGGTCATGTGGCGGGCATCTGCGCATGCGGATGTTGGCATGTTTGACGGCAGTTACAAGCGCGCCGGCGATTATGAGTTTTTCCTGCGTCTTGCTTTGAAACTGGGGGCCCTGCATCTCCCTGAACTCCTGACGCTGTATCATGAGTCAATGAGCAACCTTTCCTATGAATCGCCTGAAGAAGTTATATCCGAGGTCAATCGCTTTATCGGGAAATTCCGCAGAGAAATACCGCTGGAGACAATCTACCCGTTTCTGCAACAGGACAGGTCATCTGCGGCCATAGCTGCCGCCAAGATGGATTTTGCCAACCACCTATTGGGTTCGGGCAGAGTATTGTATACCGATTTTACATTTGCGGAAGAACTCTACAGGGATCTTCTGGAACAGTTTCCGGGTAATTCAGACCTGACCGGTAATTTGTTTCTTGCCTATATCATGAACGGCAAGATTGACAATGCTATCTCCATGCTTGAAGCCACGCCATCATTATCACCTCGCCTTGAGTATTATCTCTCCCTAGTCAAGCGAGGCGAATCGCCACAAATCACATTTGCAAATTTCCAGCACCCGGGGCTTAGCGCTATGCAACCCTTCAAATCCAGTCTTGAGACCAGAATCCCACGCGCCAGACAGACTATTCCTTCAAGAGGTACTGACAAGAAGCCTGATCTTCAAGAAATACAAAACAACAGTGAACAAATCGAAAAAATACGTGTTCTCTACGATATAACGGTATTGGGGTTGGGAACTCTCCATGAATCTGCGCGAACCGGAATCTATCGTGTTATTGAGCATGTACTGCAGGGATTGGCTTCATCTCCAGAGATCGAACTCTCATTGTGCGCAGCACATGCAGTTATTGTGCAATCCTCTGAGACGTTGGGCGGCTGCCGACAGTATCTGGCAAAACACCGGGAGTTCTGCCAAATTCCTTTTTATGAATCTGTTTTGCCGTCGGTTGACATATTTCATTCTCCTTTTGATGCATTACCTCAGGAGATTGATGCCCAAGTGAGGTTTCTGACGGTCTATGACCTCATCCCGATGCTGTTTCCCAAGCTCGTGCCTGATGACGTTGTTGAATTACAACGCTCTACACTTTCAAATTTGGAACCGGAAGATCGTTTTTTATGCATCTCTCACTCGACAAAAAATGACCTCTGCCGCATTACCGGTATTGCCGCCGATCATGCAACCGTTACTCACCTAGCCGCAGACCCGGCTATCTTCTATCCATGCTACGACAACCATAAGCTGATGGAGATACGCAATAAATATGGTCTCGGTACAGCTCCATATTTCCTAAGTTTGTGCACTCTTGAGCCCCGCAAGAATATTGACCATGTCATTCGTGCTTTTGCCAGGATGGTGCGGGAAGATTTGGCCGGCAGCACTCGTTTGGTACTGGTAGGTACCAAGGGATGGGATTTCGACCGGATATTCGATGAGATTGATAATAACCCGGATTTGCGTGACCGTATTGTATTGACTGGTTATGTGCCGGATGAAGAATTGTCGGCGCTTTACAGCGGCGCTTATGTATTTGTCTATATGTCGATGTATGAAGGTTTCGGATTGCCCCCGCTTGAGGCCATGCGGTGCGGTACGCCGGTGGTTGCATCCAATACGTCATCTTTGCCCGAAGTTGTTGGAGAAGCGGGAATCAACATTGCCCCTAACGATCAGGAGTGGCTTGTCACTGTTCTGGTTGAGTTGCTTCGAAATCAGGAATTAAGGGCAGAACTGAGTAAAAGATCATTGCTACGTGCTTCTGAGCTAAGTTGGGATCGGTGTGTGCGTGAAACCATATCGGCGTATCGGTCCGCCCTAAATCGGGTTTGTATGTCAAAAATGGGAATCAACCCAATAATTACAGGAAATATCGTGATTGATGGTGTTTTCTTTCAGGAGGGCATTTCAGGAATATCCCGTCTGTGGCTTTCGCTTCTTCATGTATGGTCAACAACAGATTTTGCAAAGCGCCTGGTTGTGTTGAACCGTGACGATACCATGCCTCGAATCGACGGGATTCGCTACCGATCACTGCCACGGTGCTATTATGAGTTAACTGAAAGGCAGAAGCTGCAACAGATCTGTGATGAAGAAAATGCGGAACTTTTTATTTCCAGTTACTACACGATACCCCTTACAACGCCTTCATTTTTTATTGCCTATGACATGATTCCCGAGTGTACTCAGTACTTTGACCTGGCTCATCTTGTCTGGCAATCAAAGCGTGCTGCCATTGAGCATGCATCAAAATATGTTACCATATCTCACAGTACCGCCCATGATCTGCTCAAGGTATTTCCGCACATTGATCCGAAGCTGGTGACAGTGGCCCATTGCGGTGTGGACGAAGCTTTTCATCCCGCTGGAGCAGATGAGCTGACGGCATTTCGTACCAAATACGGACTTGTCGGCCCCTACTATCTACTGGTAGGCACTCGACATCTTTACAAGAACGGGACTCTTGCTTTCAAAGCACTGGCAAGAATTGCTGAGAAAGAGTCGGTGCAGCTTGTCTGCATGGGCGGTGGTGTTAAGTTGGATGCTGAGCAGGCAGCATTGGCGCAGGTATTCTCCGTACACTTTCTGCTTCTTCTCGATGAAGAGATGAGATCTGCCTACAGTGGGGCAGAGGCTCTGCTGTACCCTTCCCAATATGAGGGTTTTGGGTTGCCGATTGTAGAGGCTATGGCTTGCGGCTGTCCGGTGATCACGTGTCATAATACGTCAATTCCTGAAGTCGCCGGTGATGCGGCAATCTATGTGAATGATGTTGATCCTCAAGAACTGACTGAGGCTCTGGTGGCGGTGAGGCAGCCAGATGTCCGTGCCGGCCTGATTCAGATGGGCCTGCAGCAGGCGGCAAAATTTTCGTGGCAGAAAATGGCTGGAATTATAAGGGGAGTAATGGAAAGTAAATTGCCCATGTTATGTGCCTTCCCAGGTATAGCATCTGAATCCGCCAAGCCGGTCATATCGGTAATCGTTTCTACCTACAATTCCGAGGCATTCATGCGCGAGTGCCTGGAAGATTTGGTGAATCAGACCATCTTTAACCAGATGGAGGTTATCATTGTTGATGCTGCTTCTCCCGAGAACGAGCTGGCCATCATCAGGGAATTCCAGCAGAGTTACCAAAATATCCGCTATATCCGCACCCCGGAGCGGATCGGCATCTATGCGGCCTGGAACATGGCTATTAAGGAGGCGACAGGGACATACATTGCACCCTTTAGTACCAATGACCGCCTGCGCAAAGATGCCTATGAGATCCTGAGAACGGCTCTTGATAATAATCCAGACATCATGTTGGTATACGGAGATACCTACCAGACCAAAATCCCGCATGAGACTTTTGAACACCATACCTGTTGCGGCACCTATAAATGGCCGGACTACTCGTTCAAGGATCTGCTCTACAACTGCCTGGTTGGTCCGCACCCCATGTGGCGCAGAGAAGTGCATGACAAAATCGGTTATTTCGACGAACAATACATTGCCATTGGTGATCAGGAGTTCTGGCTGCGCATGGGTGAACAGTATAAACTTCTCCATATACCGGAATTTACCGGACTTTACTGGCTTGCAGACGATGCCCTCAGTACGCAGGCGGAACACGAGGCAAGAGATATTCAGCTCAAGTATCAGGCGCGACACATGACCCGACTCGGGAAGGCGGTTGCCGAAAATCGCGGGGGGAAAATGGTCGTGGCAATCTATTCGCTGGAGTCGCTGAATGACGCCTGTGCCCGAATCAGGTTGACCGGACCTTACGGACATTTGTACGGCCAGGTTGAAGACCTCTGGGGGGCAAAAGTCGACGGGGCTAACTGCAGCACCAATCTGGACATGATTGATGCCGCTGACCTGGTTATTGTCCAGCGCTTCTATCCCCGGCAGGGGACGCTTCCTTTTCTCGAGAAAATACTCGCCTCGGGCAAACCGGTAGTATATGAGGTGGATGATCTATTGACAGATCTTCCTGAAACGAATCATCTCCGGCATTGGGCGAAAGAAACTGCCGATATACTTGAAACAGTACTACCCAGATTTTCTGCCATTACGGTTTCTACGTCCGAGCTTGCGGAAAGGTTTGGCAGTTACAACCGGAATACGTTTGTTCTCCCCAATCTGATCGATGAAAACCTGTTCCACCCTGTTCCGCGAAAAGCTGATGGGCCGGTTGTGATCGGTTTTTCTGGTACCGGAACACATGCCCGCGATCTGGAACTGATTGAGACGGCGCTATTCCGAATTGCCGAGAAATATGGTGAACAGGTAGCGTTCTTTTTCATGGGGTATGCCAACAGTCGTTATCTTACGTTACCTGGTTTTACGTTCTGTGATTTTGAGCGGGATTATACCGCGTATGCTCAAGCGCTTTCCAAGAGTGAAATAGACATTGCGCTGGTTCCTTTGGAAGATAATGCCTTCAACCGCTGCAAGAGCAATATCAAGTGGCTGGAATATTCAGCCTGTGGCATTGCTGGTGTGTATGCAGATCTGACTCCATACAATGCCTGCGTTACACATGGTGACACCGGGGTCCTGGTTGGAAATGATCCTCAGCAATGGTTTGATGCCATTGACCTTCTGGTCAGTAGTCCCTGGTTGAGGAATTCCATTTCTTTGAATGCCCGTCACAAGGTGATGTCAGAATACACCTTGAAATCAGGGGCATACCGCTGGATGGATGTTTATCGCGAGATTATGGAGCGCCACTCTTTGCATCTTGGCGAAGCTAAAACCGTACCGGCAAGACACCCCAAGTTCTCAATCATCCTCTTAACCTGGAATCGCGCACGGATGCTGGAAAAGTCCCTTTCATCGCTCTTTAGCAGCCTTGCCCACCGTGATGACTGTGAAATAATCGTTGGCGATAACGGCTCGACTGATGGCACTTCGTTGGTGCTTGATCGATTTGCGGTGGATTCCAGAATGCGCCTCACGACCAACCATGGCATCAACGCATTCAGGGAACTGTTTAATAGAGCAAGCGGCGAATTTATTATCTGTATCGATGATGACGTACTCGAATTGCCGGCATCTTTTGAACGTCGCTTCGAGGAGTTCTTCGCGGCATTCCCGGACTACGGGATGCTTGGCCTTGACGTAGTTCAAAATGAACATACAAATGGCGCCAAGCCGGGCCCGCTTTACTATCATCTCACAGACACTCGCGGTGATAAATCAATAGAGGAAGGACCGGTAATCGGCTGCTGTTTCTGCGTGCGCCGAGAAACCTTCCTTTCTGTCGGTGGGTTGGGAATTTCTGAACTGACCGTCGGGATGGCACACGATGCTACCTTATACAGGCGCATCATTTCGGCTGGATTTCGCGCCGGCATTATTGCGGGATTGCGTTGTTTTCATGCCAGCGGTCCACACTATTCAGCCGAGTATGGCTATCTGGACCAGGATATCGAAAAATACAAGGTCGCTGGTTTGCCCGACATGGTCGCGCAGTATATTAATTTCAAAAACAGTCTTCTCAATACCAAGATTCCACAACAAGTGAAGCTTTCAATCATCATTCCGGTTTTCAATCAACTTGACTTTACCCGCCATTGCCTGGATGGAATCTTTGCAACTTTGCCGAACGATATCCCCCGCGAAATCATTGTAGTGGACAATGGTTCCAGCGACGGAACGCCGGATTATCTGCGCAGCTTAGGCGATCAGATTAAGGTGATTTCCAATACTGAAAATTATGGTTTTGCCAAAGCCTGCAATCTGGGCGCACAGGCCGCTTGCGGCGAATTGACGCTGTTCCTCAATAACGATACCGTACCCAGGACAGGATGGCTTGAAGCGCTGATTGCGGCAATCGAACGCGATAAAGCAGACATTTGCGGGGCGCGTCTGCTTTACCCCGATGGCCGCTGCCAGCATGCCGGTATCGCCTTTGATGAGCGGGGACTGGGGTATCATATTTTTGGTGGTTTTCCCGGAGATGCCGCTCCGGTGATGGAGCGCCGTCAGATGCAGGCTGTCACGGGAGCCTGTCTGGCGGTGAAGAAAGATCTGTTCCACGAGTTGGGTGGTTTTGATGAAGGATTCCGTAACGGTTTCGAGGATGTGGATTTCTGTTTACGTGCCGGTGCCCTCGGTAAGCGGATCCTGTATGTGCCTGAGAGTGTGGTGACTCACTACGCCGAGCAGAGCAGTGGGCGCAAGGACCATGACATTCCCAACATGCAGCGTTTTTTTGCCCGTTGGCACGGCAAGGTACGCCAGGACGACAAGGATCTGTATACCCGTTTTGGTCTTACCAGCCACAGAGATCCTGACGGACGAATTGTTGTGACTTCCGAGATACGGAGTGCGGCCAAAGTCTCCATCATCATTCCGCTTTTCAACAAGGCTGAGTTGACCCGGGCCTGTTTGCTGGCATTGGAACGTCATACCGCAGATCGGAGTTATGAACTGCTGCTGGTGGATAATAACTCCAGCGATGGCACTATCACCCTTTTGCGTGAATGGGAGCAGAAGGCAACTATTCTCCGCAATAGCGAAAACAGGGGCTTTGCCGTCGCCTGTAACCAGGGAGCGCACGCCGCCAAAGGGAAATATCTGCTCTTTCTGAATAACGATACCGAGGTTACTGCCGGCTGGCTGGAAGCGTTGGTGACAATATTGGACAACGACACGACGGTCGCGGCGGTCGGCAGCAAGCTGCTCTTCCCTGATGGCACAATCCAGCATGCCGGGGTCATGATAGTGGAAGATCAGGCAAGCAAAGATCCGCTGGTCGGCAAGCACCATTATTTCCGCTTTCCGGGTAACCATCCCGCTGCAAACATACTCATTCAGTTGCAGGCGGTTACTGCGGCCTGTGTCCTGATGCGGCGCACAGCATTCGAAGCGGTGGGAGGTTTTGACGAAGGGTACTGGAACGGGTATGAAGATCTGGATCTCTGTTTCAAATTCGGTAGTCGTGGTTGGAAGGTAATCTATCAGCCTGCCAGCGTTGTCATTCATCACGAATCACAATCCGGCACGGAACGTTTCCGACTCGCCTCAGAAAATATAAAGCGCCTGCATCAACGATGGTTAGGCAAGATCAAGACGGATTTGACCATTCTGCCCGATACGACCGTGCTCAATGGCCCAGGAATTTTGGAGGGATTGACCGGAGTGTATGAGTTACCCAAGGAAGGTGCAAAGCCTCCATCTGTAGTTACCAGACCGCACTATCCCTTGATACCGCTGGTGGGAAAATCGGCCTCATCCATTTTGCAAAAACTTTCGAGCTCGCAGAAGACAAAGAGTGTGCTGCACCGCTATACGACTGAAGAGTGATATTTATTTACTAAAGGATACCAGATGAAAACCCATGAAATGCATGACTGGCTGAAGGCGGGGACTCACTACCGTAGTAAGGGAAATTTTGAGAAGGCATTGGAGGCTTTTGCCCAGGCCCGCTTGGCGCTGCTTTGCGAAATGGGGGAGTGCTTGACCAGCCTGGGACAACTGGAGGAAGGGCGGGTGCTGTTTGAAGAGGTTCTGGAAGCGAATTCCGCCGATATTCGCGCCAACGCCGGAATTGGTGTGATTTCACTTCTGGCGGAAGAGTATGGCACTGCTGAGACGGCCTTCGGTAATGTCCTGCATCTGGATCCGGATAATGTCAAGGCACTCTGCGGCATGGGAATGGCGAAGAGGGCGAGCGGCCAACTCGAAGAGGCGTACAGCGTATTGCTGGAGGCGCAGGATAAAAATCCGGTACATAAGAGTACGTTACAGGCTCTGGCCGATGTTGGCGGTCGTCTCGGCAAGGCGGCGGAAGTACTGCCGCTGCTGCGAAAATACCTGAAGCGCTATCCGGAAGACCGGGAGATTGCGATAGATATAACGGCGCTGGAGGAATTATCCACCGCAATACTCACAACACCGTTGGCTTCTCCCTCTGAGGAGCTCAAGAATGTTCTGGACTCTTTTCGTGCTAATCCGGATGATTTGAGCGTTGTAAACGAACTGTTGCGGTTACTTCATCAACTGGGGCGCAGTCAAGAGGCGCAGGCGGTGCGTGCCGTTTTTCTCGTGCGGAATCCTGAAATGACGTCTGCTCTGTTGCAATCCTGAACTATTATTGCTAGTGTAACGAAAATATTTGAGCAGACAGGTGAAACATGGACGTAATGCGCGCGATGCAGGCCCGGCAGAAGTACGAAGCGTTGGAAAAAACGCTGCAGTCGCTCTCTCCTGAAGCAGCGACTGAACAGATCACCCTTTTTATGCAGGAATTTCCCGACTACGCTCAGGCTCACAATGATCTGGCGGTACTGCTCCATCAACAGGGCGAGCTGCTACCGGCACTGGGGCGTTTTGAGCGGGCGGTACGGCTGGCTCCCCAAAATAGCACGTATCGTAAAAATCTGGCCGGCTTCTACTTTGTCGAACTTGGCTGGACCGATGACGCTATCCTGATGTATACGGAGCTGCTCAGGGAACGTCCCGACGATACGGAGGTATTGGGCGCTTTGGCTCTGATCAGTAGCAGAATTAACCGACCGGAAGAGGCGGGGCATTTTCTGCGCAAGATTCTTGACCTTGAACCATGGAATAATGACGCTCGCAGCATGCTTAACTCACTGGTCCCATCCACTGTTACTGCCGTCCCGGTTATCATACCGCCAACGCCTGCACCTGACGCTGCGCCGGGAGATGTAGATACTCTGCTGGCGGAACTCCGGCAATCCGTTGCCGCTCTTTCGGCTCCTCAGACCCCGTCTGCGCCGATTGAAGTTCATGTAGCGGAAGCAGTGAAAGATGCCAGAATTACCGAACTTGAAAACCGTCTCAGAGATGATCCGACCAACGCTCTCATCAACAATGATCTTGGTGTTCTCTACCTAGAAGCCGGCAATCCGGAGCGTTCATGCGACCACCACGAACTGGCGTTTCGCTATGCTCCACAGAATCTGCTCTTTAGAAAAAACCTTGCCGGAGTTTGCGCCATCAGTGAAGGCAAGATGGACCGTGCTATAGAACTGTTAACAGGCGGTTTACGAGATTATCCGGCTGATACGGAGATATTAGCTGCTCTGGCCCAGGTATGTATCCGGCTTGGTAGAAATGAAGAGGCCATTATTTTTCTTAAGCGAATTCTTGACATTGAACCATGGAACCAGGATGCCCGCTCTTTGCTGACCCAGCTACAGCAGTCATTTGGAGACAGTTTTTTTTTGAACAGCTGAAACCTTCTACGGGAGAGGGAGAGCTAGCGGTCTCTCTCTCCATTGTTATACCTGCCAGAAATCAGGTCAATGTCACCACGGCCTGTCTGAACGCCCTCCTTGCTACTCCGCCCAATGTCAGCTTTGAAGTAATTATTGTCGACGATGCCTCTGACAACCCTCTTTCTGTTGATCTCCACTATTTTTCTGCCCGTTTTGCCTCCCTTCTCTTTTTGCGTAATTCGAGTAATCGGGGCTTTGCCGCATCATGTAATCTGGGAGCTCATTCGGCCTGCGGAAGATTTATCCTGTTTCTGAATAACGATACCGAGGTCACCCCCGGTTGGTGGGCCCCTTTGATGGCAGAACTTGATACTGTTCCGGATATCGGCATTGTAGCCCCAAAGCTGATATTTCCCGACAATACCATCCAGCATTGCGGTATGGTCTGGAAAGACCTCTCCCCAGCCAAAGCTCAACCGCACCATATTTATTACCGTTTTCCTGCTGATGCCCCCTGCGTACAAAAAGACAGAGATTATGACGCCGTTACCGGAGCATGCATCTTGCTCCGTAGAGAAGAACTTTTATCGATCGGCCCTTTTGATGAACGATATGAAAATGGCTGGGAGGATACGGACCTTTGTTATGCCTACCGAAAAGCGGGGAAGCGTATCCGCTACTGTGCAGAGAGCGCTGTTATCCATCACCAGAGTTTGACTCTCAATGAAGAAATCAACGCTCTCTATGCCACACTGCCGGCTGATGATGAATTGATTTCAATCAACAATCAGCTGAAATGTTGCGACAGCGATAAAACTATTGCATCAGCCAAGGTTGTTGCGAAAAAAATGGACCTATTGGAAAACAGGCTCGTTGCTGTACGCCAGAGATTTGATCGCAACCGGGCACACTTTTTTGCCAAGTGGGGAGGTTTTGTCGAACGGGACGATTATCGCTACTATCTTGAAGATGGCTTTGATCGGGATCCGGACATGGCACGATTAACCCCGGAGCTTCGCATCGGACTTGGAACGCCGATGGAGGATGTTCTCGTTTCCATAGTAATCCTGACCTGGAATCAGCTTGAGTGCACAGAGGAGTGTCTTGCCAGCATTCATCGCCATACCGATCTGCCGCACGAAATTATTGTTGTTGATAATGGTTCGAGTGACGGCACTGTTGAGTGGCTCCGGGAGTATCAGCGCAGCAATCCGCTCATGAGCCTGGTGGTGAACATTGAAAATCGCGGCTTTGCGGCCGGCTGCAATCAGGGAATCCGGATGGCGCGCGGTGCGTACATCCTGCTTCTCAATAATGATGTGGTTGTCACTCCGAAGTGGCTATCCGGAATGCTGGACTGTTTTGTCAACCATCCGGAAACCGGGATTGTCGGCCCTATGACCAACAATATCAGTGGTCCGCAAAAAGTTGCGGACGCTTCGTATAATGGTATTGAAGATCTGGATACCTTTGCTTCTCTGTTTCGAGATCGCTTTCGTCATCGCCGCATTCACATGCGTCGTATTGTTGGTTTTTGCATGCTCCTCCGCCGAGAGCTGATCGGGCAGATTGGATATCTTGACGAGCGCTTTGGGTCGGGTAATTTTGAGGACGATGACTTCTGCCTGCGGGCAGAACTGGAAGGGTATTCTAATCTGGTGGCCGGAGATGTCTTTATCCACCATGTCGGAAGTGCCTCTTTCCGTGGTAATCGCTTGAACTACCGGCAGTCGATATCCGGTAATCGCAAAGGTTTTACGGAAAAGTGGAGCGCTCCGGTAACTGACCTTTCCTACGCACAGAAGATCCTTACCCTTCAGACTCTGGAGAAAGCCGACAAGCTCTGGCAGCGATGGAAACTGAACGATGCGGTTGAAGTTCTGCTTCAGGAGGGGATTCGTCACGTACCGCATGAGGTTCGTTTTTTCAAAGTTATCGTCGACTATCTGATCGATGCAACACAGTTTAAGGATGCTCTCGATACGCTAACCTCATCACCACTGGATGCTGGCAGTCCGAAACGGCTCTGGCGAGAAGGTGTGTGCCGTGAAGCATTGGGCGAATATGCAGCAGCAGAGCGCTGTGCCGATCACGCCATAGCGGCTGATGCTTGCTCTGCCCCGACACTTAATTTGATGGGTGACATTGCCAAAAGAAACGGTGAAACAGTGCTGGCGGAGTCGTATTATAACAAGGCCTGTTGTGCAGACCCCACTTTTGGCCCTGCCTACACAAACCGTGCCCTGCTTGCGGCTCTGCAAGGTGATCAGGCAAAATCCCTCCATCTTGCAGAACAAGGATTTATCGTAGCTCCGCTTTCCGCCAAGGTGGTCAGCTTCTATCATGAAACTCTTTGTGCCACTGAAGAGGCAGAACGGGGCATACCACTGTTTCGCGAAGCCGTCCGCTTTTATGGCGAGAACAGGACTCTGTCATACCTGCTGATTGACCTGCTTATTCGCAGCGGAGACGCTGCAGGCGCTTTGACGGAGGTGGAGAGGGCGATCTCCTGCTTTGGCGTCGATGCCGGTATGTTGCGGGCGGCACTTCCGTTACGTGATCTGCTTGGGCCGATTGAAATTGAGCCATCGAAACGAGGCGCTGGGCAATCCGTTTCTCTCTGTATGATCGTCAGAAATGAAGAAAAAGAGCTGCCGCGTTGTTTGGCCAGCATCAAGCCGCTTGTTGATGAAATGGTGATCGTTGATACCGGTTCTACAGACAATACCCGTGAGATTGCCCGACTTTTTGGTGCCCGTATCATTGAATTCTCCTGGACGGGTGATTTTTCGGCTGCTCGTAACGCTGGCCTTGAAAAAGCCACCGGAGACTGGATTCTAGCCATGGATGCTGATGAAGTTATCTCGCCACTTGACCATGAAGCGTTCAAAAAACTACTTCTGGTGCCATCAGTTGCATGGGAGATTACAACCCGCAATTATATGGTAAAGGTCAATATCGAAAAATGGCAACAAAATGACGGTCATTACATTATTGAAGAGTCCGCGGCCGGTTGGACCCCCAGTAACAAGGTTCGTCTTTTCCCGAACCGCCGCGACGTCTTCTTTCAAAATCCTATACATGAAATGGTGGAGCCTTCACTCGAACTTCTCGGTATTCCGGTGCAAGTCAGCAGTATCCCGGTGCATCACTATGGGTATCTCGACCAGCAGAAAATGATCGAAAAAAAACGGGAGTACTATCGACTTGGTAAAGATAAATTGCAAAAAGCTGGTGGTAACGATCCTAAGGCGCTCTATGAACTTGCGGTTCAGGCTGCTGAAGTTGATGAATTTGAAGAGGCGGTAGCTCTTTGGGAGCGACTGATTCGCCTGCAACCGGATGTTCCGGTGGCATATTTCAATTTGGGATATTGCCTGCTTAAATTGGCTCAATTCCCGGAATCTTTGACGGCATCACGCAAAGCTATTGCATTAAAGTCACCATATCCGGAAGCGGCAACAAACTGTGCTATAGCAGAACTGTGCGTCGGTTCGCCCGAAAATGCCGAGAGACTCTTGACCTCGACAATCAGCCAGGTCGGGAAGACGCCAAATTTGCTGTTGGTGCTGGGGGTTGTGCAGATTTGTCTCGGGAATAAAATTTCCGGAGAGGCGTGCCTGCAAAAACTTATCGCGCAACGGGTCTCTTTTGCTGAATTCATAACAGAGTTTACTGATAAATTGTTGGCTGCCGGGCGGGGGGAGTACGTGAAGCGACTTCGTGATTCGGAGGTAGTAGCTGCTGGCTAGGTTCCATCAGAACTTCTGTTAGCTTTGTCAAGTAGTGCATCTTCATAATCCATCAGTTTGCGTACCAGTTTAAGGGCCTGGTAATACTCTGCAGCCAGAACCTTTTCGTAAATCTCAATCAGAAAAGGGCGGGTGCTTGGCGCCGCTGAAATTATGTCTGTTGAAAGAGTGTTAAACTGTTCGTGATACTTCTCAAAATTTCCTGAGTCGATATACATCAATTGAACGCAAAAATAAAGGCGTCTGGCAGGAGACGTTACCTGCGATTCGCCTAAAATATCGGTTTCCCTGAGGATAGGGACATTGTTTTCGATTAAAAATTCGGCAGTTTTTGGTCCGTTAACCATTACTGCGCCACCGATGATCACTTTTTCGTGGGGCTTTAGACGGAGCTTCAGGGACATTTATGATTAACTCCTTATCAGAACGTTTTGCCGCAGTTTCTGTTATAGCAGCTAGAAGAGCCTTAACACCGACTGCGCTGCCTGTGAAGCCAAACTGAGTGAAGTAGTGCCAATGCTCTGGCGGGTGTTCAGGATCAGCATATTGGCGCCTTCCTGATTCATGTCAGCCAGAGTAAGGTTGTCAGCACCGGTTTTCAATGTATTAACCATATTATCGGTAAATGTCAGACGGGTAGACACAACACTAAGATTTGCGGCAAGTGATGATGACTGGGAGCGAAGGGTGCTTAAGGCACTCTCGAGCTGGGTAGCCGCGCTCTGGATTACAGAGGTTGCAATCGAACTGATTCCGCCACCTGTTGCCGTGGCATTCCAAGCAAGGGTCATACCGGCGGCGCCGCCAAAAGTACTTGATCCAAGTATGCTTTTTGCCGTAGCGCCATTACCGGAAAGAATAGCGGCACCGTCAATGGAAAGCCCGCCGGATGTTGCATTAAACCCGGTAATCGATAAGGTCGCGGTATTAGTCAGCTGTCCAAACTCCACAGTCTGGTTTTGGCTGATCAGGAAGTTGGTGCCACGGTAACCGGAGTCACTGGCGAGAGTGGAAATCTGAGTCATCAGGGTGTTGTAGGTAGCGGCATAGTTAGCGCGATCGGTAACGCTGGATGATGCCGTTGCAGAGGAAGCGACACCCTGCGCTGCCTGAATCAGCGATGTGATACCGGCAATGCCGACGGTAGCAGCGCTAACCATCTGGACTGCCTCACTCATGCCGTCCTTGCGATTAGCAAGATCAGATGCGCGACTGTTGGCGTTCTCAGCAGCAAAAAAGTTGGTTGGGTTGTCGAGCGGAGTATTGACCTTCTTACCGGTTGAAAGCCTGTTTTGTGTTTGACCGAGAAGCCTGGAGGTCTGCTGAAGAGAGAGGAGATTGTTCCTCATTCCTGCAGTAAGGGTGATGTCGGATGCCATAGTCAATGCTCCTCTCTGAGGTTCCTGCTGCGCACACGTAGCTGAAAATGGCGCAACTATACCCAGTTTTGGAACATGCTACAAGACATTAAAACAAGGACAAGAGCTAAGTTGTATAGGTACGTTGAAGTTCCTGTCTCCCTTCACCAATACTTTGCGCCGCTCCGGCCAACTGGTCGTGTGCAGCCCGAACCTGGTTATCAGGGGCGTTTATTGCAAGCTCGCCTGGCAATAGACTTGTCAGGCCCTTATCCTGCCAGATTACACTTTTCATCTGTACGCCCGGTTGTGGCGGGGGCGCAGGAATAGTCATGCTATCAATCTCTTTACGCAATGAGATGAAACTACGCAAGAGCTCCATACGTTCTTTGCTGTCGATGGCAAAAGGGGGATAGTTTTTGACAATTTTCGCCAGATTTGTCTTCATGGCCTGAACACGAGAAGCGGCGACATCCAACGCACTATCAGACTGCCTGATCCGTGTCGCAAGGTCATTTTTATCAGCCACATTCTCATCAATGCGCTGCAGGCGATCACTCTGGATTCCTTTGGCTGCATCAAGCGTCACCATGTCGGCGGCGCTTGCCTTCCCTGTCTGCTTGTCTGTCGCGGAAGGTTTCTGTTGCTGAGGAGAAGGCGGCATGGCGTTGTATTTAGCAGCAGCAATACTCTGTACGGCAGTCTTGGCCACGGGGGAAATATCTTGAGACATGACCTCACCTCACTTTCTCTTGACTAAAGATAAACAGTGGGAGAAGTGCTTTCACTCCTCCCACTGAGTACAACAATCAATTGTTATCGGCTACTAAAAGAGTCTCAGAACCGATTGAGCTGCCTGTGAAGCAAGGCTGAGAGAGGTAGTGCCAAGGCTCTGGCGGGTGTTCAGGATCAGCATGTTGGCGCCTTCCTGGTTCATGTCGGCCAGAGTAAGGTTGTCAGCGCCGGTTTTCAAGGTATTGATCATGTTGTCGGTGAAGGTTTGACGGGTTGTAACAACACTCAGGTTGGCGGCCAGTGATGACGACTGAGAACGAAGGGTGCCAAGGGCGGTTTCCAGCTGGGAAGAAGCACTCTGGATAGCTGTTGTCGCATTCGAGCTGATTGCACCGGCTGTTGCTCCTGAAGCGTTCCATTGGACGGTCATGGCTGAACCACCAAAAGTGGATGAGGCCGTTATGGCTGCTGCACTTGGGCCGTTTCCGGAAAGAACCCCAGCTGTGTCGATAGAAAGTCCGGCTGATGTTGCAGTGAATCCGGTAATTGATAGAGTCGCTGCATTGGTTGTCTGGCCAAATTCAACCGTTTGATTCTGGGCAATCAGGAAGTTGGTGCCACGGTAGCCGGAGTCACTGGCGAGCTGGGACACCTGAGACATCAGGGTGTTGTAGGTGGTTGCATAGTTAGCGCGATCAGTAACGCTGGATGATGCAGCAGCAGAGGAAGCGACACCTTGCGCTGCCTGAATCAGAGAGGTAATACCTGCAATACCGGCAGTTGCGGCACTAACCATCTGCAAGGCTTCCCCCATGCCATCCTTACGGTTGGTAAGGTCGGCGGCACGAGCGTTGGCATTCTCGGCAGCAAAAAAGTTAGTCGGGTTGTCGAGAGGTGTGTTGACCTTCTTGCCGGTTGAAAGTCTGTTCTGTGTCTGGCCAAGAAGTTTGGATGTTTCCTGAAGTGCGAGGAGGTTATTCCTCATTCCTGCGGTTAGGGAGATATCGGTTGCCATGGTATTGCTCCTTTCTGGGTTTTAACGGCATTCGTGCCGCTTGATTTTTTATTGCAACGGAACTGTTACTCTGCTCATCGTTGTTCTCGAATAAAACTTTAGTGTTTTTTTCTGATTCAACTTCAGATTTACAAAGCAGGGGTAATAATCCGGACATTTGCGCTGTCAAGCCACCGTTCACATGATTTCCAGGCAGGACCACCGGCAGGGCTTTCCCACTGGGCAGGATTCTGGACAACAAGTGGCATGTCAAGCCGCCTGACAAGCGTTTTCGATACGGCAATTTCAATTATTCGGGGATCAATATCTTTGACGCAGTGCCAGCGTTGGTGCGGACACTGCCAGTTGCAGCCGTAGCACTCCAGTGGCAGGCAAACCACGGTTGTCAGAGGCGAATACGGGAAAAAGCGCCCGAAATGACCACCCCAGAGAATAACAACATGGGGCGTACCTACGGCGCAGGCTATATGAGAGAGCCCTGTGTCAGCACCGACTGCACATCTACATCGACGGATTACTTCTGCCGATTGGCGCAAAGTTAGAGAACCGCATAGGTTGATTACTCTGACCCCCGGAATTTTGAGAGCCTGTTCACTAACCTCATAATCATTTGCCGCACCGATGGCAATTACAGCATATCCCCGCTCTCTGCATATTTTTTCCAATGCATCCGGATAGCGAGGATATTGTTTTTCTTCATGCCTGCCGGTTACAAAAAGGGCGAGTGTTTTTAACGGGTCCAGTTCCTGCGTTGCAAAAAACTGCTCTGCAAAGAGGACATCTTCAAAAGTTGTCCAAATTTTGGGAAAGAGTGGCTGCGCAGCAATACCAAGGCTGACAAGTAGATCGCGGTGTCGTTGCAATTCAGGTTTATATTCACTAGGACTATCAATTAGTTTTGAATATAACGGATTGTCGGCATCTCGCGTTTCGGCACTAATTTCACTAAGATCACCATAAAAACCGATCTTTTCCAGAGCGCCTGACCCCAGAGTAAAATACTCATTCAACAACTGTCTTGAATAATTTGCATTTATCGCAATATCGGCTTTTACTGCCTGTATCTGTTGCATAATTGTGTCGCGGTATTGTTCATCGGTGTAGGCACGAAATTGGTTGAAAAGGGAATGATTAAAAGAGATAACCTCATCCACAAAAGGGGATGCCTCGTACAATTCCGCCACTACATCCTGGCAGCAGACAATGATGTTTGCATCGGGATATCGCTTTTTTAAATATGGTAGAACGGGCATAAAGAGAACATTGTCACCAATTGTGTCGGTTCGGATGATCAGTATTCGCTTTGGCGAAGATTGAAATTTGCAGTCTTGCGGTAAAGAAGCCACAGTCAGGAGAGGTACAATACCACACGACTCAATGGTGTCTACGATTGCTCCATCAGGTACCCATGAGAAGTAGGCCGATAATCTAACTGGAAAGTGTGGAGCCTTTTGAAGCAAGCGCCAGCGATCCATTCCCCCGGAGTAGCCATAATAGATCTCCTTAAAGTGTAGTTGGCTATCAACAGTATAGGCAAAGTGTTGGAACAGCAATCCAGCTTGCTCTGTTTCCGAGTTTGTAAAAGGGTTTAAAACCGCAATATCTGACCACTCATTATGATCATTTCTCCTGTATAGTCGCGGAGGTTCGTGTGTCAGCCATAGGTCTTCCGGGATATAGCGCCATGTTCGAAGCCATTCGGAGCCGGTATAGTTACCATAGCAGGAGCGATTTATGGTAACGAGCCGTGGGCCGACGAAGAAAGTACAGGTATAAAATGCAGCCGATTTTGTGGGATCAGAAACAAACATGGATCGGCTTGTTATCAGTTGGTCAGCGGTCCAAAGTTCGTCAACATCAACCTGCCACAACAGGCATTCTTCCGTAATCTTTGGCAGTGGAGCCATCACCATTTCCAATTTTCCACTCCAAAATGTACCGCCAACTTTACGGTAAACAGTTATGTTGTCCGGAAAATTTCTAGAAAGCCAATCCAGATATTCACTGGTGCCGTCGTTGCTCAAACCACGGCAGTGAAATTCGTCTGTAATCTTACCGCCGGATGCTACGCTCCATGAAGTATCATGGACAAGATCAGCAACTCCTTCTATGATGTGCCAGTGCCAGCGAAATGGTAGTTGCTTGAAAACATCAATGTGATAGCGGATAAACGGCTCTCCATTAAGAACAATTGTAAAAAAGTGTATTGGCAGTTCCTGAGTATTTTTTTTAAAAACAGCATAACCATTTCTAACTCCCCAATTTTCCTGGAGCAATGAATATGCGGGGTCTTCCATGAGTCTTTGATAGTTGTTGCGGTTTTTAAATCCATTAATATCATCCAGCAGAATATATTCTGCTCCATACACCTCTTCCAGCTCAGCCATTCCGGTAAACTCCGAGCCATCGATCAGAACCATATCAAACATGGAAATCCCTTGTTCCTGTTTGATTAGCTGGATGCCATTTTGGTGGGCGCCTGAGTCCCTGACGTAGGCAATATCCTGACGTAGCCATCCGAGTACCCTTTCCAGCGGGAAATAGTTGAGAGCCGATGGAATCCATGTATAAAACAGCTCAACTTCTTTTTCTGAAGGGAATCGAGAGACGGGCACAGAGGAAACATTGTAGCAAAAGACATGAGATTCAGATGAGTAGCGTTGCTGAAGTTGGGCAAAACGTGGTTTTGAAACTTCCATGCAGAACAGCCGGGGATGATGAGGATTGTTTTGCAGCCCAAGGACAAAGGCCTCAGTACTGCCGCAACCGGCCGATGAACCTATTTCCAATACACTGCTTATCTGAGACTCGGTAGCAAGTTTTTTGATGATATTGTACAATTCGTCACCGCTTATTTCTGGTGGAATAATCATATCAAGTTCACTCATTGTGATGCACCTCAGTATCGGCAGCATAAAAAATGCCACCATCTCAGTTCAAATATATATTGCGCTTAAAGCTTTAATCTTCTATCAATACTGCCTAACAACTAATCCTCTTTTTTGAAGCCAGACTCACATGAACGATCACACCATAACTGCACTCATTGACGTGGCTGACCAATACTTCAAAGCTGGCAATCTTTCCAAGGCGGAAGAGCTCTGCCTGCAGGTGCTTGCCAGCCAACCAGACAACGAAGAGGCCCTCTTCATGGCTGGGATGATTGCCTTTAATCAGTCCCGTTATGAAGAGGCCTTAGGACTTTTTGAGCGTGCAGCCTTACAAGCTCCATCTATTGCTGCAATTAAAAACAACATCGGCACGTCACTCAAGCTTCTCAAGCGTTTTGCTGAAGCAACAGACGCTTTCACTAATGCTGTTGAACTGCAATCTGACTATTCTGTCGCCTGGTTTAATCTTGGTGCAATTGAACTTGAAAGCGGACACATAGACAAAGCCGAAGCGGCTTTCAGTCGCTGCCTTGAATACGACCCTAACCATGCCGAAGCATGTCACATGATGGGGAAAATTCTTGCTGACAGGTCAGACTATCATGAGGCACTGGCGCTGTTTAAAAAAGCTGAATCGCTGAACCCCCACTCACCAATCCTTTTTATCAATCTTGGCAATCTGCTTAAATTCATGGGGCGTTCAGACGCTGCCATCGACTACTATAACAAAGCAGCAGAGTTGCTTGGTGACGACTCTTCATCCCTATCCAACAAGTTACTCTGTATGCTTTGTTCAAACTCAAGAACGGCTGAAGAAATATATACAGAGCACAGAAAGTATGGAAAGCTCTTTGCGGATCATCTATTAGCGCCATCTACGGTGCATCCTAATGACAAATCACTCGACCGTCCGTTAAAAATTGGCTATGTGTCGCGTGATTTCAGAGCCCATCCGGTAGCTTTTTTCATCGAACCGATTCTGGCATCGCATGACCGCACCATGTTTTCTGTTCATGTATTTCTTGACCAGCCGCAAACAGACCAGATTACTGCACAGTTACTACAGCATGTTGACAATGCATGTATTATCGACGGGATGTCGGATGAAGATGTGGCAGATCTGGTGCGTAAGGACGGAATTGATATCCTCATCGACCTGAGCGGGCACACTGCATACAACCGTTTGCTTGTTTTTGCGCAAAAGCCGGCGCCGGTTCAGGCCACCTGGCTTGGCTACGCAGCTACGACCGGGCTTCTTTCAATCGATTACCGGATTACTGATGACAAAGCCGACCCACCCGGAATGACAGAGGCGTATCACTCAGAAAAGCTCTATCGTCTCCCGAACAGCTTTATCTGTTACAGACCCGCAATAAACGCGCCGGACATCGGTCCACTGCCAGCTCGAAAAAAGCGACGGATTACGTTCGCTGCCTTTAATCATCTTGCAAAACTCACTCCGAAGGCGGTGGCGGTCTGGAGTGATATTCTAGCGGGAGTCCATGATTCTCATATAATTATTAAAGCTCAGGGACTTCACCACCCAGATATGCAGGAAGATATAAGCGACCAGTTTACCCGCCACGGCATACATAAGGAACGGATCGAATTCTTCGGTAAATTCCCCGATATGACAGGTATGTATTCACACCTTGACCTTTTCAATCAGGTCGATATCTCCCTTGATACATTTCCGTACAACGGTACCACCACCACCTGCGAATCGCTCTGGATGGGAGTGCCGGTCATCACTCTGGCCGGGGATTCTCACGTGTCGCGAGTGGGCGTAAGCCTCCTGACCAGTGTCGGACTTCAGGATATGGTTGCAACAAACCATGATGATTATGTAGCCCGTGCCGTTACTCTCGCTGAAAACCTTGATCTGTTGGAGCTATTGCGAGGTAATTTGCGGCATATGATGCGCCGATCACCACTGCTTGACACCGTCGGTTTTACCCGTAACCTTGAAGCAGCCTATCGTGATATGTGGCAACGGTGGTGTCAAGATCATACGCAACCCTCTCCATAACTTCTTCCCAGTCGCCTGGCCTACTCTGTCTGAACAGCCGCATTGTCGGATACCAGGGAGAATCTTCCCGTTTCAGCAGCCAGCGCCAATCCGGCGCAAACGGGAGCAGCAGCCAGACCGGTTTTCCCAGCGCCCCAGCCAAGTGGGCAACCGCCGTATCAATAGAAATGACCAGATCAAGATTGCTGACAAGTGCCGCCGTTTCACTGAAATCGGTGAGCATGTCAGTGTCGTCACGCAATCTCATGCATGCAGGTTGTGTGTTTACTTGTTCAGCGTCGGGTCCCAGTTGCAAAGAATGAAAGATAACCCCGGCAACATTAGTCAACAGTGTCATCTGAGTTAGTGAACAAGAGCGGCGTGGATCCGGTTTCGGTCTGCCGGACCAGCAGAGGCCGACATGAAACGTTTTTTCCCCTCGAATCTGTTCTTTCCACGCTGCGATTCGTTCCGGAGGCGCAAGCAGATAGGGTGTTGCGTTGGGTATTGAGTTCAGCTCTGTCCTGATAATACCGGGAAGGCTGAGCAATGGAATCTGAACATCTGCAGATGGCGGCGTCTCGCCACGTACGATAATTCTGTCAATCCCGGCAAGTCGCTCCAACAGCGTGAGAAGAGATCGGTCGGGTACCTCGAAAAGTATCCGGCCACCAAAGTGATGAAGAAGTGGAAGATAGCGGGCAAACTGGATGGTGTCTCCGTAGCCCTGCTCTGCGTACACCATGAGGGTTTTTCCAGATAAAAAAGAACCCTCCCATCGAGGCATTTCCTGATAGCGTAACGCTATCGGGTCGATTTTGCTGAAGCGTGCTTCAAAATCCAGCCATCCTTTGCGGTAATCCCCTGTTAATAATTCCAGGTTTGCCAGGTTCCAACGGGCGGTTGAATGGGCAGGATCAAGCATCAAGGCGCGCTTGAAGCAGTTGAATGCCTCCGGTATTTTCCCGATTCCCTGAAAAACCACCCCCAGATTTTGCCAACCCCGTGGAGATTTGCTATCCAGTTCAACAGCATGCAGCATCGTATCCGCTGATTCCTGATAGCGACCAGCTTCGAACATAATGTTACCAAGATTTATCAGCGGGTCTGCAAAAGCTGGATCGCGAGCAATCGCCTGAAGCAGGAGTTGTTCTGCCGTTAATAAATCACCTTCTTGCATTGCCACTACACCCAAGGCGTTGTAAAGTTCCGGTATATCGGCATTCAGGTTTCGAGCTCTTTCCAGCAACATCCATGCTTCTTCCGTGTTTCCCAACTGCAGGAGCGTTGTTGCCTTGTGATAACATGCCTCAAATGTATCGGTTGTTCCCGCCAAAACTATTTCAGACAGGGCCGCGTGAATTCTAATGATTACCTCACTCCAGTTGCCGGCTTGAATCTGGCGAAAAAGCCGTACGGACGGATACCACGGGGAGTCCTCACGTTCCAGTAACCAGCGCCAGTCAGCGGCAAAGGGGAGCATCACCCATGTTGGTCGCTCCAGTGTACCGGCCAGATGTGCTATTGCCGTGTCAATTGTAATAACCAGATCCAGATTCCGGATCAGCGCCGCAGTATCGGCAAAATCTGATATTTCCTGGCTGAGTATTACAAGAGGAAGGCTTTGAGACAGGGCTGTTACTTCATCGGTTTCGCTGCCTATCTGAAGTGAAACAAAGGTTACCCCCGCAACGGTTCCCAAGGGCTCTAAAAAATGAAAGGGGCAGGAACGTGCGGGATCGGGAAAAGGTCGTCCGGCCCAGGCTATGCCGACCCGGAGGCCTGTTTGTGACAGAGTGCGCTGCTGCCAGACTGAAAACAGCGTGCGGTCAAACCGTAATGCAGGGGGAAATGAAAGTAAGTTTTCAAGCGTTACCCCTAAGACAAAAGGGAGTGAAAGGAGGGGGAGGTGGCAATCGAATGCCGGCAGGACCTCTCCGCAAGCGACGGACATGACGACGCCTGGAACCTGATTTATGAGCCGCGTCAACGGAGCTGGGCATTCGCAGATGACCCGGCCGCCTCGCGCGGCAACCATCGGGAGGAAACGCGAGAACATAATGACATCGCCGAACGCCTGTTCGGCGTGTATCAGAATCGTGCGGCCGTTCAGCAACTCTCCCTGCCAGCGTGGCTGGGGGAAGTTACGATTGACGGTCGTATAACCACGCTTTTGCCAGCGCCATTCAAATTCGCGCCATCCTTCACCGTACTGGCCGAGCTGCAAAAGAGCCAATGCTCTATTCCAGTGTGCCTCTGCAAGCTCGGGATCCAGTGAGAGCGCCTGTTCGCATTGTAAGAGAGCTTCGTTGGGGAAGCCCATAGACTGAAGAACAGTGGCGGCGGTAACATGGCATTCAGCAAAATCGGGCATTAGCTTTCCCGCCTCGGCATATGCCTTGAGGGCTTCAGGAAAGCGTCGTAATGCCAGCAGAGTATTGCCAAGGTTGTGGTAAATTTCGCCCCAGAGGGGGTTTGCTGAAAGTGCTCGATGATAGACGGCAACGGCTCCTTCCAGATCCATCTTTCGATACAACAGATCTCCCAGAGCCAGATATGTTTCGAGCTTATCCGGGTTTAGGCCTATTGCAGAAAGAAGCTGCGCTTCATTGGCAGCTTCGACAGTGCCACCGTTTGGGTATGGAGTTGTGCCAGGCTTGATCATGTGAACAGTTTCGTTTCTCTTCAAGATATTGCGGCGAATTGCCGATATAGTTGACAGGTGGATATATTGTGATACATCAGCTGTGCGGGACTTGAGTTGTTGTTTCTCCAATATTCCGAGTTCACTATTGTCTGTGATGGGTATAGTATATGCCCAGCGCTACGTGCGCAACAACAGAAATCCACGCTGTATCCGGGAGTATGGTATGAATTTGGACACCTCCGCTTTCGACAAGATGTCTTCCGCTCTGGCAACGCAGCAGAGTTCAAAAGCCAGTGTTGCCAATGCGGCACTCTCCAATGGCCTGACTCTTTACCAGAAGGGTGACTACAAAGGCGCCGCAGCTGCGTTCAGGATGACCACGGCTATGGACCCGACCAATGTGGAAGGCTACAATTATCTGGCGCTGGCCGACCAGAAGCTGGGTAAAAACAAAGAGGCTATCAAGGCGTACAAAATATCTCTGAGTCTTGACAGTTATCAAGAAACGATCCACGTTAATCTCGCCGGTGTCCAGTCTGCCGATAAAAATTACGGTGAGGCAGAGAAAACGTTGAAGGCCGGGCTCCGTACCAATCCGACCAGCCAGCTCATTCACTATACGCTTGGCCACGTGCAGCTTCAACTGGGAAAGAACAAAGAAGCCGAGGCATCATTCAAGCAGACGGTGCGTCTTGTCCCTACGGATGGTAATGCCTACTATGGACTTGCTTCGGCCCTGAACAAGCAGGGGAAGTATTCTGACGCCGTTGTCCAGCTCCAGAAAGCGATGAATCTGAAGAGGGATTTTGCTCCGGCAATGTCTGAAATGGCAAAAGCCTACATCGGGTTGGGAAAAAATGACAAGGCTCAGGAGATGGTCACCAAACTGCAAAGTTTGAAGACCTCTCAGGCGGACGGCTTTGCCACTGAACTTCAAGCGCTGCTTCATAAACCGAAAATGACCGGAGTTGATACGACAAAAAGCTCTTTTAATACCGCCTTTGGGCCAACAACCCTGCTGGCCATTGATCCTGCAGCGTTTATAGAGCCGGGGGGCAGTAAAGAGATGACTATGACCTTTACTTTTGATTCTGCAATGGATTCAAAATCTGTCACTAATGTTAATAATTGGAGTATTGGCAGGTCTCAGGGAGTTACTGCAGGGCTTTACGATAATGGCCTCTACCGCCCTACTGATCGATCTGCCTTGATCACTATGCCGAGTCGCGTGACCTATAATCCGATCGACCGGTCCGCAACACTCTATTTCAAACTCTATCAGGATGATGCTGTCACTGGTACAATAGACACCAAACACTTGACTTTCAGCTTCAAGGGGACTGATGTAAACGGTAAGAAGATGGACCCCGCCGCTGACCAGTACAATGGCTCTGCTGCAAAACCATTCTGATTTTCCTGCGTATTAACATATCGGGGTTGATTTTTACTATGATGCAGTTTATGTTGCGATTCGGAGTATTTTCGCCCATTCAAACCGGTTGCAATAAAAAAATAATGCTACACCGAAGGAGATGATGATGCAGGACTCTGTCAATGCGTACACTACGATGCAAAAGCAACATCTGACCGGTAGAGAACTTGAGGCCTCTGTATTGAGCAGAGCAGGTCTCATGCTCAAGGTAGTCAAGGACAACTGGAATGCTCCTGATCGCGACGCCAAGCTAAATGAGGCAATAAAATTCAACCAAAAGGTGTGGAGTTTTTTTCAGGCGGAGCTGTCCGATCCGAGTAACCCTCTTCCAAAAAACCTGCGTGAAGACATTCTTAATCTTAGTCTGTTTCTCGATAAACGTCTTTTTGAGGTAATGGCCTACCCTGATCCGGAAAAACTGGACATAGTCATAGACATTAATTTTAATATTGCTGCAGGATTGAGAACAAACGCGGGCCAATGAAATAATTACCGTTATGCGCAGATAATAAAAAACCTTTGAGGCTGTCTCAAAGGCTTTTTTATTATCTGTTACACAACCGTCAGGTTGTACCCCTTCAATTCAAGATATCCGACGATTTCTTTGATATGCTCATAACCACGCGTCTCCAGTTCCAGAGAGACATCTGTTCTGCCAATAGCCAATGCTTTTGATCGCCGGTCGTGCGTTATGTGGAAAATATTGGCACGAGTGGCGGCGATATCATCGGCAAGAGTCGCCAGGGCGCCAGGATGGTCATCAAGTTCTACGATCAGTTTGAGATAGCGACCTCCGGCAATCAGACCCCGTTCCACTACCTGTGCGATCGTCTTGACATCGATGTTGCCTCCGGACAACAGGCAGACAGTTTTTCCTTCGAGATCCGGTATCCGGCGATTCAGTACTGCTGCCAATGTAACCGCTCCCGCCCCTTCGACCAGCATCTTGGTTTTCTCCAGTAACGAAACAATCGCCAGAGCGATATCCTCTTCTTTTACCTGGACAATCTCATCAACTAATTCACAGATGACAGGTACCGTACGCGCTCCAGGTAGTTTGACGGCGATGCCGTCCGCCAGCGTAACATGAACCGGCTGCTCGGTCGGTTTCCCTGCTGCAAACGAGGCCGACATTGAAGGAGCGGCTACCGATTCCACCCCGATAATCCGGATATGGGGTGCCCGCTCGCGCAGGGCTGCTGCCATGCCTGAAATCAGGCCACCGCCACCAACCGGTATAATAATATTGCGCAGGTCAGGGAGTTCTTCCAGTATCTCCAGAGCGATAGTCCCCTGCCCTGCCATGACCAGTTCATCATCAAAAGGATGTACAAACAGAGCCCCGCTCAATTGTTGAGCCGCTATCGCTGCTGAACATGCTTCATCGAAATTTCGGCCGGTCAGTACAACCTCGGCGCCATAGTCACGAGTGGCCTGTACTTTCTGAGGCGGAGTAATTTCCGGCATATACACCGTTGCGGCAACAGTGAGGAGATCAGCAGAAAAAGCGACTCCCTGGGCATGATTGCCTGCTGATGCCGTTATGACGCCGCGTTCAAGTTTTTCCCGCGGTTGGGAGGTCATAAAGTTCAGTGCACCCCTGATTTTGAAAGAGCCGGTGCGCTGCAGGTTTTCACACTTGAAATAGAGCGGTATTCCCAACTGCTCACTGTAGTGATGAGAATAAATCAGTTCGCTGCGTCGGACGCGCTTGCGGAGGCGATCATACGCATCAGAAATAAGGGTGGTAAGCTGCATGTCGATGCACTCCTTACGAAATATGGCGCGATACTAGCAGATGGAATGACACCGGTCAAACATACTTGGCAAGGAGGTGGTTTACTGGTACAGTTCTGATACGCTAATTCAGGAGGGACTATGGATCCTATTCATCATCGACTAATCATTCTTGGTGCCGGCCCGGCCGGTTATACCGCTGCTGTTTACGCAGCGCGTGCTAATCTCAATCCGGTTCTTATAACCGGACTGCAGCCGGGTGGGCAGTTGACCACTACCTCTGAGATTGACAACTGGCCAGGGGATCACGCAGGGGTTGAGGGGCCGGAATTGATGGAGCGGATGCGGCTCCATGCCGAGCGCTTTAATACCCAAATGGTGTATGACCATATCACACGCGCAGATCTGAAGCAGCGGCCATTTCAATTACAGGGGGATTCAGCCGGTTACAGCTGTGACGCTTTGATTATTGCCACCGGTGCATCAGCAAAATATCTGGGGCTCCCCTCTGAAACCGCTTTCAAGGGAAGGGGAGTATCAGCGTGCGCTACTTGTGATGGTTTCTTTTACCGTGGTAAGGATGTTGCGGTTATCGGCGGTGGAAGCACGGCGGTCGAGGAAGCGCTCTATCTGTCAAATATTGCCCGGCATGTAACCGTTGTGCATCGCCGTGAAGAATTCCGGGCTGAAAAAGTGCTGTCAGACCGTCTGATTGAGAAAACCAAAGGTGGTAATGTAACTATTGAATGGAACTATCAGCTTGATGACGTGCTGGGTGATGCGAGCGGTGTCACCGGCATGCGTATCCGCCATCGGAGCGGTTCCACCAAGGAGTTGGCGTTGCACGGAATTTTCATAGCCATCGGTCACTCGCCCAACACGACAGTATTTGAGGGGCAACTTGATATGTTGGATGGCTACATCCGCACGAAATGTGGCGGTTTTGAAGGTAATCTGACCGCTACCAGTGTCAAGGGGGTTTTTGCCGCCGGTGATGTGCAGGACTTTACCTACCGTCAGGCGATTACTTCGGCTGGCAGCGGTTGTATGGCTGCCAAGGACGCCGAACGCTATCTTGATACACTGGGAATATAGGGGGGCCATATGGCAGAGGCGCCTGATGATCTTGATAAGCTGCTAACGGATGTTCGTAAAACTATCTCCGAGAACAAGCAGTTTCTTGAGAAGCTTGTGGATGAGACAATCGAGGATGACCCGGCACCGGAGGATGAAGCAGGCGGTATAACCGTTAAAGAGGATTTCGAAGAATTATAGCTGCACCTCGTAAAATAATACCATAAACAAAGCCCCCGAAGGTGTCTCCGGGGGCTTTGTTTATGTCAGTGTTTCTTGGGCTCTACTTTCTCTTGTTTGCCCTCTCCGGGGACATCATGTCCTCCGGCGGAGTGGCATTCACTACAGTTTGTCTTATAGAGCTCATCACCAATATCTACCGGGTGTACAAATTGGGTAACCTGCTTGCCAGCCGGGATGTTTTCCTGGGTCTGACCAAGAACATCGTGGCAGATCTTGCAATCTTTAGAGATTATCTTGCCGTCGGCGGTCTTGTGTTTGTTGTCGTGGCAGCGGAAACAGCCGGGAGTATAGAAGTGTCCGACGTAGTTCGGGTACGTATTCCACTTGACTTTCATGTTCGGGAAATAATTTCGCCCGTATATGTCCTTTACGCGATCAACAGCCTGAACGATGGCTGCACCCTTCTCCTGTGCGACTTTAGGATAGTTTTTAGCATAATAGGCCGGAATCTCTTTGGCTATCGTTGCATGAGCCTCTTCTTTGGACTTGTATGGTCGTTCGAGTATCTCGACAGCCACTTTTTTTATGAATGGGAGTGAGCGATCTATACGGTTTGAGATGAAATTCAAATCCATTTCTTCACTGGGAGAATGGTAGATGTGGGTCGGACGGTTGTGGCAGTCGGTACAGTCCATCAACCGCTTTTCCCCTTTTGCGATCTCTTCCTTGGTAAGCGGATTTTCCGTATTTGAGTATTCAGTCAACTTACCATCTTTGTCTTTGACCGCTACGTACGGTATATCAAGCCGTTTCTTGTCACGGGCAATAAAGGTCACCTCTTTACCGATATGCCAGTGAATTCCATTGATGTTTGGCGACTTCGGGTTGGGGCCGATGTGAATTAACATATCGATGCTCCGCGGGGTATTTTCCTCGTTTGGTGCGTAATGATTAAATATCTTCTGACGACCGACGTAAAACTTCTCAGGCCAATGGCAATGCTCGCAGGTTTCACGCGCCGGACGGAGGTTTTCTATAGGGGTTTCGATTGTTTCCGGATAGGTGTGAAACATCACCGCATACAGCTGCCTCATACCGGAAATCTTGGCTTTCACATACCAGGCGGCTCCAGGGCCAACGTGGCATTCGACGCATTTTACCTTGGCGTGTGGTGAATTACCCCAGGCGGTGTGTTCGGGCTCCATTACCACATGGCAAACCTCACCGCAAAAAACGGTAGATTCGGTGAATTCAAAACCCTTGATGGAGGCGATAGCTACGATAACAACGAAAATCACGCTTGCCAGAATGAAAAAGATGAACATATGGCGCCTGGCGGGAACATTCAGGTCAAGGCGAGGGAATTGCGGTATCTCCTCCTCAAGAGATACCATTCCCTCAATGGCGGCTTTGCGTCTTTCGTTACGGACTCTCCATGCGCCGAAAGGAACCAGCAGCAATCCAAAGATCAGCATGCCCGGAAACATGAAGTAGGTCATCAGTCCCAGGTAGGCGTGCTCAACGCCGGTAATCACCTCAAAAGCGAAAAACACTATGATGAGTGCGGCTGCGGTTACCGCCAGGACCATCCCGATAAGGCTGATCAAGTTCCATGCATATCCTGCTGATTTGCGTATTGCCATAACTTCTCCTTATGCTAGAATCTAAATGTACCCAAATTGAAAACAAACATTGGATTGGGGACCCTACAGAAAATATGAAGCGGCTATAAATAACTCAAAGGCATCATTTTTGTCAAAAAAAATATGTTGAGCGCAAAATTCTCTGATATCCGGATATGAAAAGGGGTAACGCCGGAAGCGCTACCCCCTTGAAAGATACTGATTTGATTGGTGTATTATTTTTTATGACAATCCTTGCAACCGGTCGGCCCCTTTTTGCCATTTGTATGGCAACCTTTGCAGGTCTTATGAGCCCAATCCTTGCTAAAACCGCCTTCAATCTTACCAGGAGTTTTTTCATGGCATTTTTTACAATCCTTCAACATTTCCTGATGTTTTTTGTGCGGGAAAGAGACCTTGCCCATCTTGGGTGCAGAAAATTCAATCATGTCTGCCGCAAAAGCATTTATCGAGAAAGCAACGAGAACAAGCAGTGCAACAACGGTTTTTTTCATAGCATCGACTCCTTTTTAAAAAAAATGACTTACACAGGTGGCAACTATACGTATCGGGTTGAAAATCGTCAATTGTAAAGTTTATTTTAAATATGTGCCGGCACCTACAAACATATCCGTCCACCCGACCCGGTGGATGAAGGTGAATTTATCCGAAGGAACCTTCTTATTCGGCTTCGGCCATTTGTAATCAACCCACCCTTCGCCGTTATTAAATGCCACATCAAGAAACTCTACAAATATTTTTTTTGGTTTCACATGGTTTTTATCGGTCTCACCAAGCAGATTATCTTTTTTCAGTAGCTCAGGATTGAATGGATGAGCCAACATCTTGCCACTTTTGTCCATAAGAAAGACATATGAGTCCTTCCAGACAAATTTGCCTTTCGGGTTGCCGATCTCCTTAATGCCGGCCGCTTTGTCCGCTTCAAGCATTACTGAAGCCGCTTTGGTCATGGCGATGCATTCTTCCTTAGTTGCCCTTTCCTCGGCACTAACAGCACCTGATAACATTGCCCCGAAAAACAGTGTTCCAAGCAGAATTAAAAATATTCGCATGCGTGCGCTCCTCTTTTTGTTTGATGACTCTGTGTGTACTATATTCAAATCGGCTGGGGGGCGTTACTTTTTTTTGTTGTGACAGATTTCGCAATTACCTGCATCATTTGACGCAAAGGCCCGTTTACCGTTATGGCATTTACCGCAGAATTTCCCGGCATTTATATCCGCCATTGTAAATGTGGTTGAACCTTTCTTCATTTTGAATATTTTGGAGTGACAATCCAGGCATGCAACCTTTGCGTCAGCGTGGTTTTTGCCATCGAAGGTTACTTTGCCCATAGGTGTCTCCCATGTGACAGTTTTTCCCGGTTGGATCGCAAAAACAGATCCCGCACAAAACACAGTGCTTACTGCGACAATACCGGCCGTAAAACGGTTCATATGGACCCTCCCTTTGTATCTAAACAATTGTGTTCAATTAGTTCACAGAGTCTTCCTCTATATACTCTAAATAGTGTCGTTTGCAATAGTAATCAAACGATGTATATGGGTAAAGAGTAAATTACGATTATTACGTTCGAATCTCTTGGCCTGCGGGCGTCTGAAACCATGCAAGCAACATGACAAAACCCTGTTATTATAAATGTGCTTTTGTGTTGACAAATTTCCTGGACTTTCATATCACTACAGTGCAGAAGGTGATTTAATCCATAGTACCATGCCCTGATTTTTATACACTAGGTAACATTACACAATAAATAAACGACATTGAGGTTGAGATGAAAATTATGCGCATTGCTCGTCCCAGGCTGATTTTACTCTGCATGATGTCAGTACTGATTCTTCCGGTGGGCTTGGTTTCTGCCGCCAAGGTAAAGGAATTCGACCGCTCGGGGCAATTGATCGTCACAGAAAAATCTGCCGCTGACCTGCAAGTTCAACCTGCGTACGATATAAAGAACAGGCCAAAGGAAAAAATCTTTGCGGTGCCCCGCCCTCCCTTTTCGGAGGGGGCTTTCCCGTGCAGTCAGTGCCACAAGTACATGAAGCCAAATGGGACCCGCCGGACGTTAACCGAATACCATACCGAAATTGTGCTGCACCATGCCGAAGGGCAGCGATGGTGTACCGACTGTCACAATCTGTTGAACCGGGATAAACTGCGTCTGGTCTCCGGCGAACTGGTTGATTTTGAAGAGTCGTACCGACTTTGCGGCCAGTGCCATGGCGATAAATTCCGCGACTGGAAGGTGGGTGTCCATGGCAAACGGACCGGCTATTGGAATGGTGACAAACAGTATCTGCTCTGTGTTCACTGTCACAATCCGCATGATCCCAAGTTTAAAGCGCTGAAACCACTTCCGCCGCCTGACCGGCCGGGGAAAGCCGGCCACTGAACCAGAAAATATTTTCTTACTCCAGGGAGCACGATTCATGTCTGATATAAAAAAGTGTGATGGTTACGTCCTGCATAAGTCTCGCCGCAGAATGTTAAAAGGTCTGGCCGCCGGCATCGGCCTTATTGCTCTGCCTGGCAGGGACGCTTCAGCTTTAGTTTGGGAGGAATTCTTCCAGAAACATTTTCGAGAACTCTCAAAAGATGAACTCAAAGGGGTGATTGCCCGTCTGGAAAAGGATTACAGTAAACAGTACGGTAAGCAGGTTACCGTCAAGACGACTCCGCCGATTGAAGGTGTCCGCTATGGATACGGTCTCGACCTGTCACGATGTATCGGCTGCCGTCGCTGCGTGTATGCCTGTGTTAAGGAGAATAACCAGTCACGCACCCCGCAAATCCAGTGGATTCGGGTCTTGCAGCTGAATAAGGAAAAGGGCATTGATCTGTCAGAGGCGGAGCATTACTACAATCCGGCCACTGTTCCGGAAAAGGGGCATTTCTACATGCCCGTACAGTGTCAGCAGTGCGAAAAACCTCCCTGCACCAAAGTTTGTCCGGTCCAGGCCACCTGGAAGGAAAATGACGGGATTGTGGTTGTCGATTACAACTGGTGTATCGGTTGCCGCTACTGCATGGCCGCCTGTCCGTACGGAGCCCGCCACTTTAACTGGGCCAAGCCGTCGGTCCCTTCTAACGAAATTAATCCAAATACGCACTATCTCGGTAATCGTCCCCGCCCGAAAGGGGTTGTGGAAAAATGCACGTTCTGTATACAGAGAACACGGGAACAGCCGGGTCGATACCCCGCCTGTGAGGAAATCTGCCCTGTCGGTGCCCGCAAATTTGGTAATCTGCTTGATCCGGAAAGTGAGATCCGCTACCTGATCGAGAATAAACGGGTATTTATCTTCAAGGAAGAGCTGAACACGCAGCCCAAGTTTTACTATTTTTACGCAACCTAATTTGCGTCAGGGAGCATTCATGAAAAACATCTGGCACTTTTATAAGGGTACACTGGTTCTGATTTCCAAGGGGAGCACGGCCTACTACTGCTGGGTACTTTTTCTGCTGATTTTGATGGCCATTGGTGGGTTTGCATATTCGCGGCAGTTGAATGAAGGCCTCATCGTTACCAATATGCGGGATCAGGTCTCCTGGGGATTTTATATTTCCAACTTTACTTTCCTGGTTGGGGTTGCGGCAGCGGCGGTCCTGTTGGTGATACCTGCCTATGTCTACCACTGGAAGCCGATCAAGGAGATTGCGGTACTCGGCGAGTTGCTGGCCGTGTCGGCAATAGTCATGTGTCTGATGTTTGTTACGGTAGATATCGGCCGTCCCGACCGCTTTTGGCATCTGATTCCCAAAGTAGGTCTGCTTAACTTCCCGCAATCACTTCTGGCCTGGGACGTGGTGGTGCTTAATACCTATTTGATGATAAACCTCACGGTCGCGGTGTTTATTCTCTACAACAGGTACTACAAGCGGGAGCCGAACAAAGCTTTCACCACTCCCTTGTTGCTGCTTTCGATTCCTTCGGCAATATCAATCCACACGGTGACCGCGTTTCTTTACAACGGTCTTGGAGCCCGGCCTTTCTGGAACTCATCCATCCTGGTACCGCGCTTTCTCGCTTCTGCATTCTGTTCCGGGCCAGCCTTCATGATTTTGATATTTTTTCTGGTACGCAAATACACTAAGTTCAAGATTGAAGACGAGGCCATTCAGAAGGTGGCTGAAATAATTGCCTACGCCATATTCATCAACCTTCTCCTGCTTGGCGCTGAGCTCTTCAAGGAGTATTATACTGACACGATCCATTTGGCTTCCTTTCAATATCTATTCCAAGGCCTGCATGGCTATTCAGCATTGGTCCCCTGGATCTGGACCGCGATGATATTCAATGTCACCGCTTTTATACTCTTCCTGAATCCTGCAACTCGCAGAAATAATGTTACTTTGGTAATGGGATGCATCCTTGTTTTCATCGGGGTATATATCGAAAAAGGGATGGGATTGGTGATTCCGGGTTTCATTCCTGATGTTCTGCACGAAATTTATGAATACGCGCCATCCGGTATCGAGCTGCTTCTCTCAATGGGTATCTGGGCTACCGGCCTGTTTGTGTTTACCATGCTGCTGCGTGTTGCCATACCGATCATGAACGGTGATTTCCATGTCGCCGATGATGGCGTCGGTTCTTTTATTGGCGACCAACTTTTTCTGGTTCAGCAACCGGACACGGTTAATCCCGAATCAGAACCGGTCGCCTGAAGTTGATGAAGTGCTGTTTCATCAGTTCGTTTCTTATATAATGCTTTTTTGAGCCAAACAAAGCGATTCTGGGCCTGATCGAAGATTAGTTGTTGACAAAAATACAAATCTCGTTCTATTTTCCATCCGGGTTTTTATCCAGGGTTTTAATGAGGCAATTTCAGTAGCCACTGTATTATGTGGCAAGAGGGAGAGAGAGTGAAAAGTCATGTCTGGCGACCGCTGTACGTGGTCATAGCATTCGTTGTTGCGTTACTGGTATTTCGCTTCTTCTATGTACCTAACGACTTTGGATCGGGAAAAAGGGGCTTCATGTACTCTTACCATCGTAAGTCGAACGAAACGGAATGGAAGAATCAGCCGGCAAAATATTCTGTATCCGGCCGTGAAAGAATGCATGAATACTGCAGCGAATGTCATGGAGAAATTGTTAAGGTTCGCTCAGAAAAACTGCACGGCATAATCCCCTGTGAAGACTGTCATGGCCCGGCATTACAACATCCTGATAAACCGGAAAAACTGCCCATCGACCGCAGTCGCGGGCTCTGCCTCCGCTGTCACACCAGTCTCCCCTATACGACCAGCGAGCGGCATCGTATTCCCGGAATTGACCCAAAAACACACAACACCGATATTGAGTGTGTAGAGTGTCACAATCCGCATAATCCCAGTCTGGAGGGAATGAAATAATGGAAAGGCGAGAATTTCTACAAAAATGTATCATGGTTATTGTCGGTGCTTCAGTGCCGGTTTCGGCTCTGACACTGATCGACCCCAAAAAAGTGTTCGCCGAAAATCCCCAAATTCAGTGGGCGTTCCTTGTTGACACCAACAAGTGCGTCGGCTGCGGCTTTTGTGTAAAAGCGTGCAAGACCGAGAATGATATCCCCTTTGACGCTCATGTTTCCCGCACCTGGGTAGAGCGTTACGTCTACACGAAAGATGACAAACGCTATGTGGATAGTCCAGATGCCGCGTTGTATGGATTCACCGAATCGCGCATAGATCTTGGCCGCGGTGAATACAAGGAGATTGACAAGGATAATGTCGGGAAAGCGTTTTTTGTCCCCAAGCTTTGTAATCACTGTTCATCGCCCGCCTGTACACAGGTCTGTCCCGTCGGTGCTACGTATAAGACTGATGATGGCGTCGTTCTGGTAGATCGTACCTGGTGTATCGGATGCGGGTACTGCATCATGGCGTGTCCATACGGCGCACGGTTTTTCCACCCTATTGCTAAAGTTGCCGACAAGTGTACCTTCTGCTATCACCGCCTCAGCAAGGGACTTGATTCGGCCTGCGTCAACGCCTGTCCGTTCAAGGCCCGCAGGATGGGCAATATTCACGATAAGAACGACCCGATCACCCAGATCATCATGAATGAGCGGGTCGGGGTACTAAAAGATGAGTTTGGAACAAAGCCGCAGGCCTTCTATATTGGCTTGGCTCAGGAGGTGCGCTAGTCATGGTCGGAGAAATCGCGAAACACGCAGCAATGATTGTGCACGGTGAGGCATGGACCACCAAGGAACTGTTCACGCTACCGAATGAGTATATCTACTGGTCGATCCAAATAGTTATGTACCCGTATATGACCGGACTTGTCGCTGGGGCATTCGTTCTCTCCTCGCTCTACCATGTCTTTGGAGTCGTAAAACTGAAGGAAATTGCCCGATTTTCACTGGTATTCTCCTTCGCCCTGCTCCCGGTGGCCATGATGCCGTTACTGCTACATCTGCAGCAGCCGTTTCGTGGCATTAACGTCATGATGACACCGCATTTCACCTCGGCAATCGCCGCTTTCGGCTTTGTATTCAGCACTTACGCCTGCATCGTGGCAACCGAATTGTGGCTGGTGTACCGTAAATTTTTCGTGGAGACGGCACTTGCGTTGAAGGCCCAGAAAGACCGCGGTATCATTGATAGCTTTCGTTTTCTGATGTTCAAGATGCTGACACTTGGCGCCTGGGATATCGGCCACGAGGCTCTGGAAAAAGATCACAAAGCCTGCAAAATAATGGCGTCGATTGGTATTCCGGTAGCCTGCTTTCTGCACGGTTACGCCGGCTTCATTTTTGGTTCGGTCAAGGCCAACGCGCTCTGGATGACACCATTGATGCCGGTTATCTTTATCTGCTCGGCCGTCGTTTCCGGAGTTGCCCTATGCATTCTCTGCTATGTGGTTGTACAGGAGATCCGCAAGTTCATGGCCAAACGAAAGATAGCACGCTGGGCCAAGGATCCTAACGCGCCGTCAATTGAAGAGCTTGAAGGAGCCAAACACGAAGAGGTTATGATCGCTTCAAACTATCTGATGTACTTCATGATTGCCGCCTTGACGCTGGAGATACTGGATCTTATTTTCCGTGGCTACACTCAGGTTAAATCCTGGGACATTCTGCGTGAGGTCATTATGGAACGCGACTTTAACAAGATATTTGTCTTGCAATATGGGCTGGGCAACATACTCCCGTTTTTGCTTATGGTGCTGCCTGGCCGTACAGTCCGTCGGACGACCATTGCGACAGTGCTGGTACTGTTCGGCGTATTCATGATGCGTTATAACGTTGTCATCGGCGGCCAGGCATTCTCGCTGAGCTTCGCAGGTTTCATGGACTACACGCTACCGATCATTCCGCACGACCTTGAAACATTCAAGGAAGGGCTGTTCGGCGCATTGACAGTGGCGGTAACTCCGTTTGTACTTTTTTACTTTATAAACAAGGTAATGCCTGCCTTCCTGAAAGAAGAATCTACACATTGAGTTAACTTCTGACTGACATAGTGTTGCCAGCAGTGGCTGAAACACGTTAAGCAGCGATGTTTTCGTGGTTGCGAGTTGAAGGCCGGCTGTAATAAGCCGGCCTTTCAAGTAAGGAGGTTCACAAATGCCAACTGAAGAACCCAGCATTGAAAACCGGGAAAAAGAGCTTGAGAACCGCATCCAGATGCTTGAAAAGCATCTGGAGCGTCTTGCTGCTCATATAAGTGACGAAGGTGTCGTTGCTCCCGCTGTCATAGCTTCGGCTCCGGTTACAAGGCCCGCATCGCAACAGCCATATAATGATATTGACGATGAGATGCCGGAACTTTCGGAAGAGGTGCTTGGTTGGGCCAGTCGCAATGCGGTCCTGCCGCGCCTCGCTACCATCTGCTTTCTGATGGTCATTGCACTGATACTGCGAACCATTACCGACAGCGGTCTCGTGTCCAAACTGATAGGTTCGGGCATAGGCATGGCATATGCTGCAACGCTGATGGCTTTCGCATGGTATAAGTACACTGAGGAGAGTCCACTTGCCCCTGTTTTTGCCGCCTGTGGTGTCGTGCTCATGTCTACGATTGTGGTGGAAACGCACATGCACTTCAAATCTCTTCCGCTGGTGCCTGCCTACCTCACGCTGATGGCGACGGGACTTGGAATGGCACTTATGAGCCGGCGGTTCAACGCCTTTGTCCCTATCTCGGTAGGTGTCCTCTGTATGTGCTTTGCCGGTGCCGCGATCGACTACCCCCGCCCGTATTTTCCCTACCTGTCTCTTGTGCTTTTCACCGCTAACGTGCTCGGCTATGTAGCAGCTCGGCTCAAACGCTGCTCCTGGCTGCGTTGGTCTGTACTTGTCGTTACCATGATTATGCTTCAGCTTTGGGGAATCAGGCTGGGCATTCTGCTGAGCAAAGGAGAAGTCGTTCCGCCTGAGCTGGCGCCTGTCTGGTTTCTTCCCGTGCTGGCGGCATTCTTTCTGACCTTTGTACTCCTCTCTCTGCTTGGCATTGTTACTGCCGGTGACAAGAAAATCTCCAAATTCGATTTCAGTCTGCCGACCCTCAACGTCATATGGGCCTTTACGTTGGCCCGCCACGTGGCGGAAGCCTGGCATTTGAACGTGAACCTTCTCGGAGTCATCGGCCTGCTTGGCGCTCTTTGTCTTTTAGGTATGACCTTCTGGTGTGCCAGACGCGGCATTGAAGGTGCACCCGGGACCAATACCTTTGCAATTGCCGCAGGAGCACTTCTCGCCCTCGCGCTACCGGCGGCAACCGGGGCCTTTGTCATGGCATTGCCAGTGATCTCTCTCGTGGCCATAACTATGGCGATTGTCTCTCGTGTCTGGGAAAATGGTGGTGTACGGGGAACTACTTACCTGATGAACATATACGCCTGTGTGGCGCTTGTCTTAGTGCTTCGCGGTGAAGGTCCGGAAGCAATGGATCCCATCAACATGCTTCCCGCAGTCCTTTTGTCCGTCATAGTGCTGTACCATTACCAATGGTGCCGCAGTTGGCCTGTCCCGGCAACTTCGGCACTATTTAATGCTTTTGATCGCAATGATCGGAGTGCCGTTTTACTTTTGCTTGGGGGACTTGCCAGTGGCTTTATCTTTGTTAGAGTCGCTATGTTCCAAGTGCTGCGGTATTTCCCGGCGGAAATGCAGCGCGATGCCTTTCGCTCCGGACAATCAGTTCTTATCAATACTGCGGCAATTGCGTTGATTGTGTTGGCGTATCTCCGCCAGAACAAGGAAATCCGCAATGTTGCTATTTTCGTAACGGTAGTTGGCGGAGTAAAAGTATTTCTCTACGATCTGCTTGGCATTCACGGACTGCCGCTGGTGTTCAGTGTGTTCTCGTTCGGAATGGCGGCCGCCATTGAGTCCATTGCCCTGGGTAAATGGCAAAAACGGCCTGTCGGTTTGGCACAACATGATTCGGCACTTAGTGATCAACTTCCTTAGTACTGTTTCGCGAATACTACCAATTCGAAATCAAGGCGCTATCTTCGTTAGCTCGTCTTTGTCTCCTTAACTTACTTGTTGTATGCCTTCGGCGCCTCATTTCTGGCCGCCTTGATTTTAGAATTGGAATAACAGAGAATCGCTAATAAAAAAAGGGGGGCGATGAGCCCCCCCCTCTTTTTATCTATATTACGGCTGCTTGTGCGTAATTTAGTGGCCGCCGCCTCCCATGAAGGCGAGGATCATTAGCAGCAGAAGTCCGATGCCGATGCAGAGGGCCATGAATCCGAAACCCTTGACAATAAAGTCATAGACTACTCCACTGGTCCTCTTACAGGCAAACTGCTCGGTAATCCCCTCTTCTTCATAGCGTTTCCACTGATCACCACGTTCTTCAATCATCTCTTCCTTGGCAATCTGACCGTTGAAAATGACGAAGTCCATCGGGAACTTCTCCGGTCGTCCGTGGGTGTTGAAAAAGTGTACCGTAAAGATGAAGCCGGTCGCCAGTAGGGCCTCGTCAGAATGGACAATGGTGGCTACGTTGAACGCCCAACCTGGCAGGAACTGTCCAAAAAATTCCGGGAACCAGAGCATCAGTCCTGATCCGCCGATGGCGAACATACCCCAGAAGACGGCAACAAAGTCAAATTTTTCCCAGTAAGTCCACCGTTCAAACGTTGGTTTCGGCCCTTTGAAGAAGAACCATCTGACCATGTAGAACACATCCTTTATATCGCGCAGATTGAAGCAGAGTGAATCCGGCCCGAACAGTCGTTGCAGCGGATTACCTTTGATATCTTTTCTGATAAAGAGGAAGTTTATGCTCATAATAATCGCCAAACCGAAATACACAAATGTGATTACTGCTCCCACGCGATGAAGCTGGGCAGCGTGTGTCGCACCGCCATACATATTCATCAGAGCTAATGCCCATGCCTGGGTACAGAACTTAAGCGGCAGGCCGGTCAGCGAAAGAAGCAGAAAGCTGGTGATAACCAGAAGATGCATGAAGATGTGTAAACGGTTGAACCGCCGATACTGTTTGTGCGCATCCGGAATAACATGAATATGTGTACCTGCTTCGGTGACATGAACATGGTGGTGCGTACCTGCTGCTAATTCGGCTGCCTTCTCGCGATTTTCAACAAAGCCGCGGAACATCCAGAGCAGCGTGTGAATCCAGAAAACGGCAAAAGTGGAAAGCAACAGTCCGGTCATTGCGACAAAAGTGTAGAACAGAATCGGATATTTTTCGCGGTCGGTCATCTCGCCATGGGCATAAAACTTGGCGAAGAGCGGCGTTGCATTGGTATGGCACGTCGCACATTGCTTTACCAAATTTGCCGGGTTAACGCTGGATGCCGGGTCGCTCTTCGGAAGTACCGAATGGGCGGTATGACAATCAGCACAACCGGCAACTTTATCAGGATTGCCGAGGCGGTAGTTCTTGCCGTGATAGCTCTCCATGTATGATTTAACCGCTACATTGGTGACCTTGTTCCTGATCATCATCTTCTCGTCGCTGTGGCACTTCATGCAGACTTTGGTGTGGAACTCGCGCCCTTTGTGATCCGTAGCACCTGCCAGTTTATCGATGGCATGAAGATTATGGCAGTCATGGCAGGCAGCTGAATCCTTGTTTCCCGCCGCAACACTCTTTCCATGAACAGAATTTTGGTAGACGGCTTCCTTGTCATGACATTGGACACATTTGGCAACGGCGATTCGTTTGTCATTTTTCCAATAATTATGGGTATGTATATCGGTATGGCACTGGGCGCACGTCACCCCGTTTTCGGCATGAACACTGGCATAGTGTTCTGAATTCTGCTTTTTGTGGCAGCGCTCGCACTGTACCTTCTGGACTTTGATCTCCCTTCTCATGTGCTTGGCGAGATCGGTTATATCCACGTGGCAGCTGGTACAGGCGTTTTTACCATGGACAGAAGCAGCGAATGAGCTAATGGATATTTTCTCGCTGTGGCAGCCGAGGCAGGTGGCCGGATCTATGGCCATTCCCTGTTCGGCGGGTACGGGTGCTGTCGTCAGTAATAACAAAAACAACACCAATGCAATACGAATGTACATGTACTAATCCTCCTGATTTTTTATTCTGATAACACCTTTTCAGAGCCAAAGTGTCATTAATCCGGTTAATGTTAGCAGGTAATCTCAAAAACACAACACTTCACATAAAAAAAGGGCGACAGGCCACGTCTGCCACCCAGTATTTCCAGAAACCATTCGGTATGAAATCACTACGATCCCGTTCTACCAGAGCATTAAAACGAGGCAAGCAGTTACTTAGGATGGCAGCCTTTACAGTTTGTCGGGCCTTTTTTCATATCGCTATGGCATCCCTTGCATGTCTTGTGGGCATAATCTTTTCCGAAACCGTCGATTTTGCCACCTTCGGCTTTTGTATGGCACTTTGTACAGTCTTTAATGGCGTCGGCGTGGGCTTTGTGTTTGAAGGAAACACTCTTTTTCATCTCTATCACATCAGCTGCAACAGCTGATCCGGCAAAAACGGTTACGGCCAATAGTGCGATAATAATCTTTTTCATCTTTACGTCTCCTTTGTTTTGTTGTCCGCGCAGAGCGGTGGTAACAATGCTACCAGCTAAATTGAAAAGCACAACCACTCAACGTAAAAAAAATGAGGCGACAGACCTCTGCCTACCGCCCCATTTACTATATGCGCCACTATTGTGTAGCTTTAAACACTATTTAATTTACATCTTGTGGCACTTGCCGCACTCATCTTGTACCGAGAAAGCATCTTTGCCCTTATTATGACAGGTGCCACATGATTTACCCGACTCCATATCGCTCATGGTAGCCTTAACTGCACCAGCCTTGAAGGGGAATATCTTTGTGTGACAATCAGAACATTTGTAAGCTTGGGTATGGAATTCGTGGCTGAACGATGCCTCTCCGGCAGATGTTTTAAAGGTTATGGTACCCGGTTTCATTCCCTTGTGACATTTTCCACAATCACCGGATGACGCAAAGGCGTCCTTGCCGTTGTGGCAGGTACCGCACGATTTCCCCTTGGCCATATCATCCATGCTGGCTTTGCCGACAACAGCCTTGTAGGGAAATGTTTTGGTATGGCAATCTTTACAGCTATACGCCTGCGTATGGAACGCGTGGCTGAACGTAGCCGGCGTTACCCCCTTCAGAGTAAATGTGATCTCTTTCGGCTTGAGTCCTTTGTGGCAGCGGTCACAGTTTTCAGTTACCGCAAAAGCGCGTTTGCCATTGTGACATGAGCCGCAGGTGCGCCCTTTTTCCATTTCCGCCATTGTTACCGCTTTATCCTTGCCGGTGAAGATTTTTCCATTATGGCACTCTTTGCAGGCACCACCTGTTTTGTCAATGTGCACTGAATGGCTGAAAACGGCGGTGCCAAGACCTTTCACCGAATAGGCAATATCCCGTGGTTTGCCACTGTGGCAGCGGGTACAATCCTTCTCGCTGGCGACACTGAATGTCTTCACACCGCTATGGCATGCGCCGCAGGACTTAGTCTTCTCCATTTCGGCCATGGTGTAGCGTTTTTTGTTTCTCAGGCTAAAAATAGCATCGTGGCACATTCTGCAGTTATTGTAATATTTCTTCAAATGAATATCGTGACGAAACACGACAGGATCAGCGTTTTTTAAACTGAATTTAATGTCTTTGGTTTCGGTCGCGCCGGCGCAAACGACAGACAGAATGCTTACTGCAACGGCTAACGAAATAATTTGTTTCAGCATAGTGGACCGCTCCTAGATATTGGATAAATGCGTCAATTAAGCGCGACACTATACAGATTGTGTCACTCATCGTCAATTGCAAATTCACCGCTATATCGCGCTATTTGGTTCAAAAATTGCGATTGCCTCGCTGAATCTTGACTTTATCCCGCTCATTTGTTAGCCTCACAACTCGCTGACTTAGCACATTTTATGAGTTCAGGAGCACCGCACCATGCACAAGAAACTGTTTATCCCCGGACCGGTTGAGGTCCATCCGGATATCCTGAAAGCCATGGCTTCTCCAATGATCGGTCACCGTATGAAAGAGTACGGAGAGTTGCATGGTCGGGTTACCGCAGGTTTAAAAAAGCTTTTGTTCACGGAAAATAAGGTTTTTTTGGCAACCTCGAGCGCATTCGGCGTCATGGAGGGGGCGATCCGCAATCTGGTCGGGAAGCGCTGCGCCAATTTCTGCAACGGTGCTTTCTCTGACAAATGGCACGATGTTACGCTGCGCTGCGGTAAGGAGGCGGATGCCATCCGTTTTGACTGGGGCACTCCGGTTACGCCCGAAGCGGTTGAAAAAGCTCTTGCCACCGGTAAGTACGACAGTATGACGATGATTCACAACGAAACCTCGACAGGCGTCATGTCGCCTCTGCCGGAGATCGCTGAAGTTATGCGAAAATTTCCGGAAGTCATGTTTATCGTCGATACCGTCTCTTCAATGAGTGCCCTCAAAATTCCGGTTGATGAGTTAGGTATTGATAGCTGTATTTTCGGCGTTCAGAAAGCTTTTGCCCTGCCGCCGGGGTTGGCGGTATTTACGGCCAGCGAAAAGTCACTACAGCGGGCAGCCGGCATGGCCGGGCGCGGCTATTATTTTGATTTTATCGAATTCGCTGCCAACGATGCCAAAAACAATACGCCTTCGACACCCTGTATTTCATTGATCTATGCGCTTGACTGTCAACTGCAGAGAATGTTTGCAGAAGGATTGGAAAACCGTTGGGCACGTCATGACGATCTTGCCGGGTATGTCCGTAGCTGGTTGACTGATCGCGGCTTTGTCTCATTTCCGGCAGCTGCGTATCGCTCGCAGACATTGACCTGCAGTCGCAACAGTCGCGGGATTGATCTGGCGGCCCTGAAAAAGAATCTTGGCGAGGCCGGTTTTGCGTTCGATGACGGCTATGGCAAGATAAAAGGAGAAACCTTCCGTATTGCCCATATGGGTGATATGACGCGAGCTGATATGGACGGGCTTTTTAACGCAATTACAAAAATATTGCCGGAACTGGCATAGCAACAGGTGGCGGGTTACACGAGGGAAATCTAGTGGGGCGGGCATGAGAGCCCGCCCCGGTTTCATTTATTCTTTTTCGAAAACATCCTTGCCTGCACCGCACAGCGGGCAGCACCAATCGTCAGGCAGTGCCTCAAATGATGTCCCCGGTTCAATGCCGCGATCCGGATCGCCTGCGGCGGGGTCGTAAACATACTGACAGATAGTACAGATCCAACGTTCCATAGTGTTTACTCCTTGTCTATGCGTATTATGTCCAGCGGATACACTGGACAGGACAACCGTCAATTGCGCTTTGGATGTCAGCTTCGGAAGCACCGGCCGGATCAAAACTTTCCGATTTGCCCGAAGCGTCAAATCTGAAAACAGCTGGACACGTTGATATGCAGAGCCCGCAGCTGATACAGTTTTCTGTTTCTACTGCGACATTTTTCATCGGATGTTCTCCGGGAGTGGGTGACATAGGCAACGTGGCCAGTCTACGCATCTCCCATGCGGATGTCAACATAGAGTGAACATAAGCTACATGATTTCGGAATTGAATAAAAAGAAAGGGAATATATGATATTTGAAACAATTGCCGTAGGACCGCTGGAAGTAAACTGCTTTATTGTGGGGTGCGAACAGAGCCGCGAAGGGATTGTTGTCGATCCGGGAGGCAATGTAGAACTGATTGCCGGTATTGTTACGCGACATGGGCTGAAAATCAATACGATCATTAATACCCATGGCCATTTTGACCACCTGGGTGGAAACCGACAGGCAGTGGCAGCTTTTGGTGCCCGGTTGCTGATTCACCAAGCCGATGCGCCTATGTTGAGCAAATCAGCAGAGGTGGCTCGTATGTACGGCGTGCCGGGTGATAATTCGCCGGAAGCAGATGCCTATCTGGTTGATGGTATGGAGGTGCTCTTTGGTACGTGTCACTTGAAAGTGCTCTATACCCCGGGCCATACTCAGGGAGGATGCTGTCTCTATTTTGAAGACGAGCAGAAAGTGATAACCGGGGATACACTCTTTGCAGATTCGATCGGGCGTACCGACCTGCCTGGCGGATCACATGAGCAACTCCTGAATTCGATTCGCACCAAGCTTTTTACGTTGCCGGACGAAGTAATTGCGTATCCCGGACATGGCCCGCAGACGACTATCGGACATGAAAAACGTTGTAATCCCTATTTCTGAGGCGGTTCCTTCCTATGATTGCCAATAAAAAAATCATCCTGGGTGTGTGTGGCGGAATTGCTGCTTACAAAGCGATAGAACTGTTGCGACTTTTGACCAAAGCAGGCGCTGATGTTCATGTCATAATGACCCGTGCCGCTCAGGAATTTGTTACGCCGCTTACGTTTCAAACGCTGTCGTCAAACCCTGTCCATACAGAGCTGTTTAATCTGATTGCAGAACAGGAAATCGGCCACATCTCACTGGCTGATCAGGCCGATCTGTTCATCGTCGTTCCTGCGACGGCCAATATAATCGGTAAAATTGCCGTCGGCATTGCTGATGATATGCTCACAACTACCATCATGGCTACCAAAGCCCCGGTACTGTTCGCTCCCGCTATGAACGTAAACATGTTTTCCAACCCGATTTATCAGGAAAATGAGCATAAACTGCGTCGCTTGGGATATCTTTTCGTAGACCCGATACGTGGTAGCCTGGCGTGCGGCTGGGAAGGTGAAGGGAAGCTGGCGGCACCGGAAGCTGTTTTCGAGGGTGCTCATGCCGCACTGACAGAAAAAAATTTGCGTGGCCGGACGATACTGATCACTGCCGGTCCAACCCGCGAAGAGATCGATCCGGTCAGATATATCAGTAACCATTCTTCCGGCAAGATGGGGTATGCCCTTGCTCGTGGCGCGTGTCGTCGTGGTGCTAATGTTCTGTTAATCAGCGGCCCTACCGCTCTGACGAAACCGGATGGGGTACGGGTTGTCGCAGTGACCAGTGCCAGCGAAATGCAGAGCGAGGTTATGGCACGTGTGAGTGCGTGTGACGTCGTTATCAAGGCCGCTGCGGTGGCGGACTATCGCCCCTTGGTGAGAAACGCCTTAAAAATCAAGAAAAAAACTGAATCTACCACAATTGAACTGGTCAAAAACCCTGATATTCTTGCCGAATTGGGAGCAATGGAGCAGCGTCCGTTTCTGGTCGGATTCGCTGCAGAAACGGATGCACTGGCTGAAAACGCCGAGAAAAAAATGCGAGAAAAAAATCTTGATATGATTGTTGGAAACGACGTAAGTCAGATAGACGCCGGTTTCAACGTGGACACCAATCGGGCACTGCTGTTTTTCAGGGACGGCAGCAGCTGTGACTGTGGACTGATGTCGAAGGATCAGCTGGCCGGAGCAATCCTTGACCATGTTGTCGCCCGGCTACAGACCCGGTAAGGGTATTTCTGTTTTGTCTTGACTTGACTGCGGGAAAGTTCTAGGTTTTTCTCGCTTCTAACCTATGTGGAGGTATCATCCGTGGCCATTATCCTCGGCGCCGGCATTATCGTAAAACTGGTTCTCTTGCTGCTACTGTCATTCTCGGTGGTCTCGTGGGCCATTATTTTATTCAAGTTTTTTCAGGTTCATCGAGCAAATAGCGAATCCGAGCGGTTCATGGACTTTTTCTGGAAATCAAAGCGCTTTGACGCAATTGCCTCGCAGGTTGACCGCTTTGCCAATTCGCCATTAACGGTTCTGTTCAATGAAGGGTACAGCGAGCTGAAAAAGGTTGTTGAACCTGATAGAAAAAGCGATGGCAGCGCTCTTAGCACTGATCTTGGCGGCGTTGAAAACGTTTCCCGGGCTTTGCGTCGCGCAACAAATTCCGAGATCACCCGACTGGAAAAATATCTGACATTTCTTGCTACAACCGGCTCGACTTCTCCCTTTATCGGCCTGTTCGGGACGGTCTGGGGCATTATGACCGCATTTGAAGGGATCGGCAAAACAGGATCTGCTTCGTTGGCAGTAGTTGCCCCCGGAATTGCAGAAGCGCTGATCGCCACTGCTATCGGACTTGTCGCAGCCATCCCGGCTGTCATGGCGTACAATCACTTTCAGCATAAAATTCGTGTACTGATAAATGAGATGGACAGCTTTTCCACTGAATTTCTCAACATAGTGCAGCGTAATATCGCGGGGAAATAGAGTATGGCTATGGGTGGACAGGGCAATAATCGCGCTGTGATGGCTGAAATCAACGTTACACCGCTGGTGGATGTCATGCTGGTGCTGTTGGTCATTTTCATGGTTACCGCACCGATGATGCAGCAGGGAGTACAGGTGAATCTTCCGAAAGCTGATACCAAAGCCATGTCACCGGCTGATGCTTCCGTCGTTGTGTCTGTTGACAAGTCCGGGAAAGTTTTCATAGATAAAGAGGAGATTCCTGCAGGGCAATTGCGCAAACGACTTACCGCACTATTTGCCACCCGGGAGAAAAAAGAGGTGTTTTTGAATGCTGATGCCGGAGTGCCGTACGGTGAAGTTGTTCGAACCATGGCCGACATCAAGGGGGCAGGTATCGAGCGACTCGGCATGGTAACGGAACCGGTTGCTAAATAATGAGCGCTCCCCCTGTTTCTAGAAATGATACCGGTGCCGGTGTCTGTTTCATCACTTCGGCCGTCATTCACCTGACGGTTTTTTTATTACTGGTGTGGTGGGGGCGGCTTTTTCCGTCACAAACGGTATTTCAGGAAACATATTACGTGGATATTGTCAATCTGCCGACCGCTGACCCGCAAGCGGGCAGTCCTGCGCAGAAAGCCGATGATGCCGCGCCAATGCCCCCTCCTGCTGCACCTCATGAGATGGCAGTGCCGGTCCCCGCGAAAACTTCTCCAAAAATTATTACGAAGCAAAGTAAGACGGCAGCCCCTCGAGAATCTGCTGAAACCGAGTCCGCTTTTGCTGAACGGATGGCAAAATTGGAGAATAGAAGAGATGCCCGTAGCGAAGAAGCCGCTTTGGAAAAGTTACGCAGCAAGGTGAAGGATGCTGCCGGTTCAAAAACGGGTATGCCGGGGGCGAGGGGTGTTGCGGCAGGAAGCAACTATGCTGATTACATCAAATCACGACTGGAAGATGCGCTGAAGGTGACGAGCAGTTACAGCACCAAAAGCCCGGAAGTCGTTGTCCGACTAACGATCACGGCAGCGGGTAAACTTTCCCGGATGAAAATTGAACGCAGCAGCGGTGATGTGATCTTTGAGATGGCGGTCAGGCGGGCCATTGACTTGGCCAGTGAAAAGTTTACCGCACCACCTAACCGTACAGTTTTTGAAAAAGGTTTTATTTTTAAGCCGAAAGGAATAGCGAGTGGTTCATCACGGTAATACAGAAGGACATGGTATGAAAACATGGTTACTCGTTCTTCTTCTCGTTGTTCTGCCCGCAGTTATCTCTGCGCAGTCAGACTACATTGAAGTGAATGCACCCGGAAATCGTCAGCTGAAGCTGGCTATTGAACCGTCATTCTCTCTTGACGGGTCGCCGACTTCAGATGCTGCCCGACAGTCCTCCGAGGTAATTGCGTATGATATGAACATGTCAGGTGTTGTTATGGCTGAGAGTCGTACGCTACTGCCACATACTGGTAATGTATCGCTGGCGGATGTCAATTATGCACCGTGGCTGAGTGCCGGCTATGATATGCTGGTCCGGAGTGAACTCGGTTTAAACGGCAACCAGTTGGCGGTCGAGTTTCGACTTTTTGATGTCACTAATCGGAAAATGATCACCGCAAAGCGGTATCTCGGTACGGCAAAAGATCTCCGGAGGTTCAGCCATTCGTTTGCCGATGAAATTCTTCGTTCGCTTACGGGAGAAAAGGGTGTTTTTACGACCAGAATAGCCTACGTATCGACGCAATCACGAAATAAGGAAATCTATGTTATGGATTGGGATGGTAACAATCCGCTCCCGTTGACGAAAAACGGTTCTATCAACCTGAACCCGGACTTTTCCCCTGATGGCCGTGAGATTATCTTCACCTCATACAAGCGGCGCAATCCGGATCTGTATCGGCGTTCACTGTCCAGCACGGCAGAAATTCCGATATCGAATCGTAAAGGGCTTAATATTACCGGGAGCTGGTCGCCGGACGGCAATAAAATAGCCCTTGCGTTGAGCAAAGATGGTGATTCCGAGATATATATCCTGGAAAAAGATGGCAGCCATCCGACCCGGTTGACGGTGAATCCGGCCCTGGATCTATATCCTGCCTGGTCGCCCGATGGCAAGCAGATCGCTTTTGTTTCTGATCGTTTGGGAAAACCGCAGATCTTCATTATGAAAGCTACTGGTGGTGATGCCAGGCGGCTGACAACTACAGGCAGCTATAATGTCAACCCGCGATGGTCTCCAAAAGGGGATAAAATTGCATATTCGAGGATGGTAAATGGGGGCTTCCACATATTCACTATCGCAGTAGACGGCTCATCGGACACACAGCTTACTACTGATGGCAGTAACGAAAATCCGGCCTGGTCCGCCGATGGTCGTTTCATCTGTTTCAGCTCAGTGCGGCCGAGTGGTAACGGGATATATGTCATGCGTGCCGATGGTGCCGGCCAGACAAAAGTATCTCAAGCAAAGGGCGCATACTTTCAACCGGTCTGGTCCGCTCATTGACAACAATCATAGGAATATTTTCAGAAAGTTCTGCTAATATCAGTTGCAATAGCAACGCTGTTATGTATAATCCCTCATATATTCAATTTTCAGGGCGGTAAGCCTTATATTATGTAAAACAGGAGCTCAAAATGAAAAAAAGCATGGCGGTGTTATTGGCAGGTCTCAGCATGGCTGCGTTGCTTGCAGGTGGATGCGCAAATAAGGAAGCTGTTAAAAAGGAAGAACCGGTTGTTCCGGCTGCCTCAATAACTGAGACGGACAAGTCGGTAGATACGGCGGAACAGGCGCGTCTGGCGGAGCAGGCACGACTGGCGGAGCAGGCACGTCTGGCGGAGCAGGCACGTCTGGCGGAGCAGGCACGGCTGGCGGAGCAGGCACGGCTGGCAGCATTGAAGCCTGCCGCTGCTGAACTCAAGTTTCAAGCGGTTTATTTTGATTTTGACAAATCAGACCTACGTCAGGATTCCCGGGATGTCCTTTCGAAAAATGCCGAGGTCATCCTGAAGTTGGCTGCAGGAACCAAAGTTCAGATCGAAGGTCACTGCGACGAGCGTGGGTCTGCTGAATACAATCTGGCGCTTGGGGAAAGTCGTGCCAAGTCTGCCCAGAAGTATTTGACTACTCTCGGAGTAAAAGCAGATACGCTCTCCATAATCAGCTATGGTAAAGAAAAGCCTGCTGTTAAAGGGAATGATGAAGCCGCCTGGGCAAAAAACAGACGTGCCGAGTTTGTCATTGTAAAGTAATTTTTTCAGCTCGTTTTATACCAAGCCATGCCGGTTTGCCCTCACAGGCAACCGGCGTGGCTTTTTTTTTGCTAAACCTTAGAATGCCAGGTGTGCCGGATAGCTTAGTATTTGGCTTTTTTCCAGGCTCTGGAAGTATTTCTCCTGTCCATGCAACGCTTGACAAACCAGCCGTTTTCTGTGATAGTTTGCCGCCGTTTTTTAAGACTACGCATATTCTACCAAGCACGCGGAGAAATATTCCTATGGCGACAAAAACCAAAGCAACAATAGAACCAGCGATGAAAGCGGAAAAAGTAACGGCACCCGTCCCGACAGAGAAAAACATGAGTGTGGTAACAGAAAAATCAGCTTCTAAATCAAAACAAAAACTTCCGGATACTGCTCCTGAGCCACCGCAGGAGATCGTTTCTATGAAGACCACAGAATCGGATATTAACGTGCTTATAAAAGTTGAGCCGGTAGCAGAGGCAATTATTACATCGTCAGCACCTGTTACGAGCCAAGGCCTTAAATGGCAGGAAATACGGCTGATTCTCGAAAAGCTGAAAGATGATACTATTCGTGAGATCAGGAAATCAGTTAAAAACGGGACCGAAGCGGTAGCTGCGATTGAGCCAGGCGGTGACATCTATGATCAGGCGTCTTCCGAGCGTGATCGGGAGCTGGGGTTGTTGCTTGGTGATCGAGAGCGTGAGAAGATCCACAGTATTGATGAGGCGCTGCTGCGTATTAATGAGGGCGATTACGGTATCTGCGAAGAATGTGATGAAGACATTCCCCTTGGCAGGCTTAAAGCAATGCCGTTTACCCGGCATTGCGTGAAGTGCAAGTCCGAACTTGAAAAGTTGCAGGCCCAGACCAAGAGGGTTGAGGAAGAACGTGCCTACCGTGAAATCCCGCTTGGCACTGAAGAAGAGGAGTCCTAAGCTTTTTTTGTACCAGACAGCAGAATAAGGACCTTTAGCAGCAGCCCCCGCTTGATGCTCATAGCATTATGCGGGCAAAGCTCACGGCAGCACCAACAACGAATACAGCGCGCATTGTCAACTGACAGCGCGCTGTTTTGTATGGTGATTGCCACCGGAGGACACGCGTCACGGCAGATACCGCATAATATGCACGTTGCCTTATCGGCTTCCGGATACGCGGTAAGGTGACTTTTCAGTGCTTTTGCCAGAAAAGGCGGCAGTCCGAATAAGACATCCAGGCCGGAGGGTAGCTTGAAGTGGATTTCCGGAATGTTTTCTATCGCGACACCGTAGAGACGGATGTCTTTGCTCAGCGACCCGGTGAGTCCCATCCTTTCAGCTTGCCGTTCAATCGGTAACAGGTCGGCAGGTATTCCGGCGAGTTTACCCGCAATTACATCAACCGCTACCGGGTTCACTCCGGCAATCAAAAGGCCGCGTTTAACTGGGTCGCCGCTCCCAGGGCCGTTCCCCTCCATCGCGACGATGGCATCAACTATATTCAGGGTCGGTTTTTTGAGCAGATAGATCTCCAGCAGAAGCTGGGCAAACAGCTCCCGTGAACTGCCTGCCTTCAGATGCCACCCCGCTTTTCCTGCTCCGATAACTGCGCCGAAAAGATTTTTAACCGCACAGGTCATCGTCATCATTTCGTGTGTTTTCAGTTTCGGGAGGTTGATTATTTTGTCGGCATCATAATAATCGCGTGCAAGGCTGATGGAACGAAATATGCCGTTTCCCTGAAGATCAATTGCGTCATTGAATTCGACAAGAGATGCACCACTCGCTCGTGCAGCTTCATTTATCCCGGATTTATCAGCAACCCGCGAAAAACTGCCAATACCGGGGCTGTCTCCAATCAGTACAATTCCGCCGGATTCTCTGACAATTTCGGCTACGACCTGCACCAGAGAGGGGTGAGTAGTGACAGCTTTGTCCGGCTCTTTAGCTGAAAGCATATTCGGTTTGAGCAGCACCCGGTCACCAGGATTGATAAACGTTGGCATCCCCCCAAGTGGTTCAAGCAGTCTGAGCATGGCGAGTCGCAGGGCAGGAAGCTCATAATTATCAATACGTATAATTGAAACGTTCTCCACAATAACCTCTAAAAGCAAACCTGGCAGGTGCATTAAATAAGGGATGGCCGATGCTGTTCGTACAATATCAGAATTAACAGAAATATATAGTACTCAGTCATCATGTTCTGTTAGTAATAACGGCCTTTACTTGATCTGCTGGCATCTACAAAATGCAAAAAAAACTGGAAAAATGGATTTTTAAAATAAATATTGACACAAGCTTAATAATAAGGTATTTAATCTCTTCTTTTTGAGCCGCTAGCTCAGTCGGTAGAGCACCTGACTTTTAATCAGGTGGTCGTTGGTTCGACCCCAACGCGGCTCACCAAACATTCAAGGGACTTACGTTAATTCGTAAGTCCCTTTTTGTTGTTTTGCCGTTGCTACGGTCCATCCACGGTCCACCGAAAGGATCGGTCCCTCTTCATCTGTTTTTGCAGATTCCCGAACATCCCACGCTAACTCCACTTCCTCCATACATCTGGATATAAATGCAGCCTACCCAACTGATGAAGTGAAAAGCTGCTTGTATGCTTTCGATTTTTTTATCGTAGAAATGTGCCAATCCAATAAAAATGATAGATATTTTAAAGAGCTTTATGTTGATCCAAGTATTACTATGTCAAATATTTTATGTGTATACTGGCCAAATAAACTATCTATGTCGGCCACGGTCAGTCTACAATCCATCAGATAAGCCAAACCGCTCTATACGCTCCCACAGGGACTTCCTAGAAATCCCCATAGCCTTGGCAGCGAAAGTTCGGTTCCCATCAAAAAGCTGTAAGGTTTTGTAAATCAGTTCGCTCTGAACATCCTGAAGCGTGACACCGCTTGGGGGTAGCTCTTTTAGTAAATTTCCCGATTGTTCAATGGGTAAGATTGGTTGTCCTACCATGTGTTTAGGTAGTTCGCTGACAACGATATTTCGACTCTGCCCAAGGATTATCAGCCTGTCGATTGTATTCTTCAATTCTCGTACATTTCCGGGCCAGGAGTAGGACTTCAGCGTTTCGATTACCTCGCTGCTCATTTCCCTTGGAGGACGACCGTGTTCAGCCGCTGATGTCTCTATAAAATGAGCCGCCATAAGAGGAATATCCTCTATCCGCTCCCGAAGGGGCGGAATGTGCAACTGTATAACCTGTAAACGGTAATAAAGGTCGGGGAGAAAACGCTGAGCCTTGACCTCGCCCTCCATCTCCCGATTGGAAGCGGCAATCACCCGGGTGTTCACGGTTCTTGAAACATTGGAACCGACTGGTTCATACGTTCTTTCCTGAAGGAAACGTAAAAGCTTGGCTTGAAGGGCTAAGCTCATATGTCCGATCTCATCGAGAAAAAGCGTGCCGCGGTCGGCTGCCTCCAATCGGCCGTTACGACTTGCAACTGCGCCCGTATAGGCACCCTTAACGTGTCCGAAGAGTTCCGCCTCAAGAAGAGATTCTGATAGCGCGGCACAGTTTATGGACACAAGGGCTGCCTGGCTGCGTTGGCTGTTAAAATGAATGGCCTTTGCTATCAGCTCCTTGCCCGTACCAGTTTCTCCGCTAATCAGTACGGTTGCATCAGTGGGGGCCACAGCCTTGACCATATCAAACACACTGCGAATAGCAAGGCTATGCCCGATTATATTATGAAAACTATATCTTCCCGTCACTTCCGCCCGCAGAGAATTCAACTCAACTTTATGATTCCTCTCCTGAATAGCCTTGGTCAGCATCAGAGTAAGCTCATCAGCATTAAGAGGCTTGACTAGGTAAGTATAAACCCCCTCCTTCATCGCTTCCACGCTTGACTCGATAGTACCGTGGGCTGTCATGATAATAAACTGGACTATTGGATCTAGTGCCACCAGATGGCGATAGAGTTGCAGACCGTCCATACCCGGCATTTTCAGATCAGCTAACACTACGTCGAATGGTGGACCAGCCTCGAAAGTGCGAATGGCTTCTTGTGGGCGAGAAGCCGTGATCACATCATATCCCTCTGCCCCAAGAATTTGGCGCAACGCACGCAAGGTACCGGTACTATCATCTACAACAAGTACCCTTTTATCGGTCATTCTGTTCCTCCTTGTTTGGCTTTTGTTTGCAGGGAAGCAGCATTGTCATGGTCGTTCCTGATCCCAACGTTGACTCTACTTGAATGTGACCGCCATGGCTTTCTACGATACTAAGAGTTAACGCAAGCCCCATGCCGGTACCTTGCTCCTTCGTTGTAAAAAACGGATCGAACACTCTCTCCTGGTCCTCCTTGCTGATTCCATCTCCGGTGTCAATTACTTGAACCGCAACCATCGGGACGGTGTCTTCTGACGATTGAACCGAGGTAGATACTGTGAGAGCGCCCCCTTGAGGCATTGCGTCAATTGCATTCACAACCAGATTAACAAGAGCTCGCTCTATCTGGAATATATCAAGAAAGATGTCTGGCATAGCTTCGTATAGGTTAACCTTAATCTGTACCATTCTCTCCTTTGCAAAGAGCTCATGGTTTGCGATTACATCTTCAACCAGTTCGTTCATGTTCATGAGAGTCAGTTTCGGCAACGGTTTTTGGGCATATCGCAGAAAATCCCCTGCAAATTTGTTCAAACGAGAGATCTCTTCAGTGATCAACTCTACGGATTCGTGAATTTCTGGATCATCAGCAGTCTTGCGGCGCAGATACTGTGAAGCCATATTGATGGCATTGATAGGGGTGCGAATTTCATGGGCGACACCGGCGGCCACTCTGCCGAGGGTGATGAATTTCTCAGACTTTACGAGCTCGGCCTGGATATTATTGAGATTTTTGGCCATCTGGTTAAAGATTTGTGTCAGGGCACCCAATTCGTCGCTGGATACTCCGGTTACAATCTGCGGCGGTTGTCCTTGCGAGATTGCAGTTGCTGCCAGGGCCAATTTTTTAATGGGGCGTACGAAGCGCCGGGAAAATATTATGCCGGCCCCGATGGCCAGCGATGCCGCGATAAACACAATGATGTGTACCCGGTCCTTGATGGCGGTCATACTCTCTTTGAACTCACTCACCGGTAGGGTTACAACTGCTACCCAGCCGTTTTCCTCTATGGTAGTAAACGTCGCCACCTTTGTGCCATGATACTCGTAGTATGCCGTACCTTCGTGCCTGTTGAGCATATTCCGGGCAAGCTCTTCCAACTGCGGATTGGAAAGCTGGTCGATTCTTTTTCCGACCAGTTGGGCCTCGGGGTGAATCAATACCCGGCCGGACTGATCCAGAATAAAAGGATAACCATTGTGTCCCACACGGCGGGACAGAATTTTTTTGGCCAGTTTGTCAATATCCAACTCTAGTAGCACCGTTCCGGCCGGACGAGTCCATATATCGAACAGTTGATAGCTCAGACGGATGATTCGCGGTCCCGTCTGGTCAGGATTGATTATGCTGTAAATGGTAAGATGCTTCTCGTCAGCGGCCCGTTTTTCGTTTGGCATCGGCGTTCCAACGGCAAGCGATGGCATGGCGACCGGTACATTGTCACGGAAGATGGCGGCTACCTCGTGACCGTCTTTATCCATATAGACAATGCGTGAGTATATTTTGGACTTGCTTAAAAGATCCCGAAAAAACTGCTCCATGGCCTTCTTTGACAGATCCGCCTCTGAGTACAGACTGTAAAAAATATTGTAATGATAATCCTTGAGCGCCGGGAGGGCGGAAAGCATTCTTATATCTGCTTTGGCGGTCTTGAAGTCCTGGTTGGTCTCCTCGGCAATCTCCCGGGCAAGATTGGTCTGCCCCTGACCAAGCAATTCCGTCACGATCTTTTTTGTCGTGTTGTAGGTCATCAGACCCGTGATGAGTACCGGCAGTACAACCAGGGGCAGGATCATTGATATGAGCTTACCGGTGATGCCCAATCTCATGATCACCTCGCATCTTTCTTTTTTCAGATTGCGTACTTTCATCCCACAATGAACCGGGGCGCTCCTTCCAGTAGGCCTCAGCCAGTGTGCGGCCAATCAACATTCCGGTCGGATGATTCTCGATACTCAAGTCCCAGTTAAGACCATAAATCTGAACCCGTTGCGCGATATAGATCCCATAAGCCTCATTCAATGCCCGTGCCTGCAGCATATTAAGTTTATCCCTGCCTGCATCCTGGGTTGCCTCGCTGACATAGTCGAGATACAGCTTGTCAAAGGCGGGATCAGACATGATGGAATAGGGTGACTGGGAGTAAAAGAGCACCATCGGTATAAAAAAAGCATTAAGGGTCGGATTTGATGTTATCCAGGCGGTCATATCCCAGTCGCGCCGAGGTTTGCCTGGTGCGGTCTTGGAAACCATGACCAGCTTCAGGAATTTTTCCCAGGGTACGATGGTTACCTGCAAATCAACACCGACCATTTTTAACTGGGATTTTATGGCATGAATGATGTCGGCTGTATCATCGGAGGCCAGTACTCTGACCTTGAACCCTTTGGCGTAGCCCGCTTCCGCCAACAGCTGGCGAGCCCTGGCCAGGTCGAAAGGGTAGGGCCGCAGGGCGGCATTGTAACCAATCTCTACGGACCGGGACGATGTGGATATGCCGGCTGAGCTGCCCTTGTCCACATACTCGACGAGATGTTCCCGGTTGACGGCATAATTCACCGCTTTGCGTACGCGCCGGTCTGCGAAAGGGCTGTCATAGTTTTTGAGAGAAATCCACAGAGCAACGGCTTCTTCACGCTTGGTGACCCTGGTATTGGGGCTTGACATGATCGCCAGGGAGTCGGTGCCCCTGAGTTTGGTCACCAGATCTGCCCGGCCTTGCATGAGGGCGTCAAACTGTTGTTTGCGGGGCACGAAAAGAAATGTCACATCCTTGATGCGGGGAAGGTCCGGCTGCCAGTAATCCTTGTTGGCGGTCAGTCTGATCGAGTGGCCGGGTGTCCGGTCAAGATAGCGATAGGGACCGGTCCCGTTGGGGAGCAGTTCCAGGCCGTCGTCACCGACCTCCGCAATGTAGGCGGGAGGAACCATGCAGAGAAACATGGGAAGCGATGACGGCAGGCGTGCGTCGGGCAGGTTTGTGACCAGGTCCACAGTGTATTTGTCAATGATCTCTACGTGCATCCCGGAGTCAAACAGCATCGCTTTGGCAGCCAACGGCTGTTTGTGCATCTGATGATCCACGCTGAACTGGACCGAGTGCGCATCAAATGGCTCTCCGTTATGGAAGTGCACTCCCTTGCGCAGCCAGAAGCGGAAGCGGGTAGGTGAGATGATCTGCCAACGGACTGCAAGTCGAGGCACCAGGCGCCCGTTGAAATCAAAATCGACCAACCCTTCGTAGATCTGACTGATGATGACATCGGAATACTGGTCGAAAGAACGGTGGGGGTGCAGCGAGACTGGCTCTTTAGATGAATCTATGACCTGCAGATTCCTCCCCGCTGCACCCCATGCCAAGGGCACAAGCGTCAGGATTGCCAGTGATATCAGCTGTAGTACGAACAGTAGCTGAGACCTGCCGCGGGGGCGGCATTGGCGTTGTGGCGCACAATCCTTTTTCAGTGGGTCGGGACAGGCTGGCATGGTGACTACCTGTTTGTATGGTCATTGGCTCCGGACAAGCCTGGCAATGATCCGCACATAGTGCTGAGAATATGCCTTATGGCTTTAACTGCGACCCTATCACGGCGAAATCAAGGGTGTCAAGGCGCCGCACCCACTGGGCAGCAATAAGCCGGAAACCGAAGGTACTCCGATTTCCCTGTCGGCCACATCCCTCACCCCTGGCTGATGCCCGATTTGCCCGGTGAAAGGATGTTGTTGGGATCCAGAACCTTTTTTATCGTACGGTTCATCCTCAGTGTGGAAGCGCCCTGAGCGTCAGCCACCTTGTCCATGAAGGCAACGTTGGCCCGATTGATGCCCCAGCCGTTCCTGATAAATGCATCCACCAGTTCGTTGTAGCACGCGTAGGCCTTCCTGACCATCTCCGGCCTGGAGCGCTCAAAGAACAGGTCGATGTTGTGGCGCACATCGCGCCAACCGACAATCAGTTCGGAAATATAGTCGAAGCCGTGCTTACGGAGGATCTGGGTGGCAACCTTCACCTGCTGGTCGCACTCGCCCGGGCGGCCCGCAGCCGTGGGTGAGAAACGCATGAAGCCGCCCCTCGCCCGCAGCTTGTCAAGAGCCGTTTCCTGCCGGGAGACCACTCCCATCATCAGCTGTTTGCGATATTCAAAGACCGGGTCGTCCTTGGCCTCCTTTTCGGTGAGGATCCGGATCTTGTCGCCGAATCCGTCTTTGAAGGCGCCGGAGACATATGACCAGTTCAGGGCGACCTGTTCGGGAGTGCCATAAACGGCGCCGTACAGGTTCCAGGCTGCCTGGCCTGCCTTATTGCCGTTTGTGCCGTCACCTTCCCAGGCAGCGCTGGTCAGGGTACAGGCATTGGGAATGATGTTGGTCTGACGTAACAGCATTAACGGCTTCATGATGCTGCCGAGCATATCCACCTTGGGGAATTTGATGCAGAAGGGCATGTAGCCGCCCGGCGGTGGCGGGTGCATCAGCCAGGTACCCAGCTTGGTGACGATCCCGTTGTTGCCCTGGGAGAAGAGGCCGTCAACATAGGGGCCGTAACCCCACTTGAAGACCTGCCAGCTGGTGGAATTTGGAATCCCACCCATGCCGGTGCGCAGTGAACTGCCGTCTGCCAACACCACCTCCATGCCGCAGGAGAAGAGGAAGTGTTCGCTGTAGGGGGTATAGCCGCAACCCCGTTCAATTGTGTTGCCGATAACGCTGACATTGGCTGATGAGGAGGGGACATCGAGCCAGAGGTTGATCTTGTTCTTTTTCAGGTGCTGATCCAGCTCGGCGTAGGTCACACCCGGTTCCAGTAGACAGTAGCCCAGTTCCTGATCGACCTCGATGACCTTGTTCATGTTTTTCAGATCAAGCACGATCTGTCCGGGGGTGGCCGGAGAGGAGGATCCGTAGCCTTCGTTTTCCCCGTTGCAAACCGTCCAGAGCGGCGTCTTGTATTTGTTGGCTATGCCGACCACAGCCTGGACCTCTTTGACCGACTTCGGATACATAACCGCCGATGGTCGGTGCAGCCCGTCACCTTCGCTGAACGTAATCCTCATATAGGACTGCAGGGAGGCCTGATCGATCCGGACCCGCTCTTCACCCAGTAGCGTACGGTACTCCTGAATGGCTTTGGTAAACGTATCTTCGGTGACTCCCTTGGGAAGTGTTACATAGCGACTCATCTCATGCCTCCTTGATTATTCATGCAACCTGGCGTTAGTTCTTCATTCATGCGACGGCCTTCAGCGCATTTTGTCAGCCAAGACTTATGCCCGACTTGCCGGGAGCCAGGATGTTGTTGGGGTCCAGTGCCTTTTTCAGATTGTGATGAATCTTGCGCATCTCGGGGCCGAAGGTGTCAGCCGCCTTTTCCATGAAGGCCGGATTGGTCCGGTAGATGCCGTAACCGTTTTTGGCAAAGACCTTCAGCAGCTCGTCATAGCACTTGTAGGCACGCGCCGTCTCCTCCGGCTGAGTACGGTCGTAAAGCAGGTCTATGATATGGTGCATCTCGCGCCAGCCAATAATATATTCGGCTAGGTAGTCGAAGCCATGCTTGTTGAGGACATCGGTGGCTATCTTTACCTGTTTGTAGCTTTCCGACGGCCGGGCTGCGGCCACTGGGGCGAACCAGACAGAACCGCCGCCGCCGCGCCAGTTGTAATAGGTGAACTCCTGGAGCGAGCTGCCCCCCATCATCATCTGGCGGCGAAACTCGAAATTCGTGTCATCCTTGGCCTCTTTTTCGGTGATGATCTCCACCTGGTTGCCGAATTTGGCCTTGAACGAGCCGGAGACATACTTCCAGGCCAGGGCAACCTGTTCAGGGGTACCGTAGATGGCGGCATAAAAGCTCCAGGCCCCGATGTTGCATTTTTCGATGATCTGCTGAATAACATGGGGGGGGAGTACCCCCTTCCCTTTGTAGAACGTATCCCTGCTCATCCCTTTGCCGTTCTCATCATAGTTGCAGAGGCAGGCCGCCTCCAGAAGGGAGTTAACCACTACGCAGGCGTTTGGAATTAGCTGGCTCAAACGCAGCGGCATGATGGTCTTGATGATATCGGGCAGCATCTCTACCTTGGGGAACTTCATCAGGAAGGGGAGATAGCCTCCAGGAGGCGGAGTCTTCATCAGCCAGAATCCCATCTTGGTGACGATGCCGTAGTTGGACTGGGTAAAGATGCCGTCCACGTACGGCCCAGAACCCCATTTGGTAGCCTGCCAACTGGTGGAGTTGGGGACGCCACCCATGCCGGTACGGACCACATCACCGTTGGCCAGGACTACCTCCATGCCGCAGGAGAAGAGGAAATGATCACCGTAAGGAGTATAGCCGGCTCCTCTGTCGAGAGAGTTTCCCACGGGACCGACAATGGCAGAAGGTGAGGGAACCGAGATCATCAGATTCATCTTATGTTTCTTAATGTATTTCTGGATATCATAATAGGTCACCCCCGGCTCCACCAGGCAGTAGCCCAGCTCTTCGTCCACATGGATGATCTTGTCCATGGTCTTCAGATCGAGCACGATCTGTCCGCGGGTGGCCGGTGCGGCGGAACCGTAGCCAAAGTTCTTGCCGGTGCTGATTGTCCAGAGCGGTGTCTTGTACTTGTTGGCAATGCCGACAATGGCCTGGATCTCTTTGACGGTTTTGGGATACATGGCTGCCGAAGGTTTGTGCAATTCCTCGCTCACAGGACACATGATCTTGGAGTAAGACTGCAGGGATGCCGAGTCGGTACGCACCCGGTCCTCGCCCATAAGCGCCCGGTATTCCTTGATCGCCTTTGTAAAGTCTGCTTCTGTCACGCCCTTGGGCAGTGCATTGAAACTACTCATATTCAAGCCTCCTCGCTTACAGCTGTGCGGAAAATGTTATCCGGTTGCGCTCTTCATAGGTGATGTAATGGAACGTGCCGCCGCTGTCAAAGATGGCCGCCTGAACCACGGCAAAGCTCCCCGGATCGACCGCTCCGACGAAGGTGTTTGCCCTGCCTTTGGCCTCTTCGTAGAGGCTCTTGGCGATAAAGTAGCGGTCAGTCAGCGTTCCTTCCAGTGGATGGACCGTCCAGTTTCCGGGAGCGCTGGTGTTCATCAGCTCGACAAAGTCGCTGGCTTTGCCGAGGGTCGGAACAAACAGGCACACACCCTTGATCTGCTCATGTACAGCAGCCTCGGCAGGCTTGGTAGTATTTCCGGATCCCGAGACCACCAGGGCTGCACCGGCAGAGAGAAATGTCTTGAAAAAAGCCCTTCTGCTCGTGTTCATCATTTTCCATCCCCCCTTTACTCGGCCGGAACCGGTTTATACTCGCGATTGATCTTGCGGTAGGCCGCCACATCTTTCAGGTAGTCGATGATGGCATTCAGTCCCTTGGGACTGACCTCCGAAACCCTGAAAGCCGGCATCGCTCTCAGGCCGAAACGCACGTTGCTGCGAATGTACTGTTCGTGCAGCGGGTTGCCGGTCCTGGAGAGCATGTCGTAGATGTTGATTGGACCAGTCCGTTCCGGGCTCTTGTGACAGAGAAAACAGTTTTTTTCGAAGACGTACGGCATGTTAGGCGGTTCCTTGGCCTGGGCTGTGGTATTGACTGCCAAACCGGTCAGCAGCGCCACTACGCATATATTCAATGTTTTCAGGTTCATTCTCTCACTCCTTATGGTAAGGCATCTCGATGTCGATAAACCGGCCGAGTTCCTACTTCCCATCGTCATCTGAATTTGTCAAGTTAGCTTCCGGTACCATAGTATCCACCTTGGGCGGCACAAAGTCTGCCCGCTCCTTGGCGGTATACCGGCTCGGGAAGTCACGCTGGCTCAGGCTCAGCACGTAGCTGGACAGGCATTCGACCTGATAGTCGTTCAAGGCCAGCGGGCGCATGGGCGAACCGGAGCTGATCTTTTGCGGGTTCTTGAAGTGCTCGACGACCCAGTTTTGCTTGGAGTGGTTGTCCCCCAGGGCGGCATAGGAGAATGCACCGGGGTCCTTGTCGGCAAAGGCGCTCAATTCGGGACCAACAGCACCCCCCTGGCGGTTGATGACGTGGCAGCCGGCGCAGTGCATCTCTTTGTAGATCTCGCGTCCCTTGACCAGCTTGTCGGCGCCGATGGCAGCAAAGTCCTTGTGGCAGAGACCGCAGCGCGACTGGATCAGCCCCTTCTCCACCATGGGAACCGGCCAGTGGGCGATGGTTTTGTGGGCGGCGCCCTGATAGGTAGTGGACAGGTCCTGGCCGCCATGACAGATGGTGCAGCCGTACTTCTCCACCGGATGGAACTTGAGCAGTTCCGGTCGGGGATGGGTCCGAAACGGCTGCTTGGTATCGGCAAAGAGCGGATCGTCGACCCCCAGGTGGCAGGAAACGCAGCGGTCAACCGCCCCCCAGTCATCGATGACGATCTGTTTGATTTCGGGCTTCATCCCCAGCACCCTCTCATAGAAGGCCGGGTTGCGGTCACGGCTGATCTTCTTCAGGAGCAGTTCCTTGTATTCGATCTGGAAATGCTTCCATTCCCGCTTCCCGTCGCGGAACTCCATTATGCCCAAAAGGGCAATACCGGCCACTCCGCAGATGACGCAGAGTGATGTGAGCTTGCGTAATACTGCTTTTTCCATCTGCTTATCCTCCATAAGTTTTCCAATTCCAAATCAAAGCGCTATCCGCGTTGGCTCGTCTTCGGCTCCTCAACGTACTGTCGTACGCCTCGTCGCCTCAATCCTCGTCGCCTTGATTTCATCTTTGATTTGAAGTTGGAATTAGCATTAGACGACGAGTTTGGTCCGTTTCTGGTTTTCCTTGGATGCATCCACCACCAGATTGCCCGTGTTGTCCATGTAGACATCGTACCAGGGGAGCGCCCGGGGGGCCGGTCCGCCCAGCACATCGCCCTTGGGGGAGAAATTGGAGCCGTGGCAGGGACAGGAATAACCGATCTCCTGGTCGTTAAGCACGGGCTTCAGCAGGCATCCCAGATGGGTGCAGACCAGCGAGATGGCGTAGACGCCATCCTTCTCCCTGACGATCTCAACCGCTTTGCCTTCGATTACCGTGCGGCTGCCGAAGGGGAACTGGTTGACCTCGCCGACCTTGAACACTCGTGACGGTTCGTAGAGCACATTGGGTTTGAGAAAGCGGCCGCACTCAACAACCGCTCCCACGACTCCCAGGGCCAGGGCGGTGACCCCCAGTTTCTTGACAAAGCCGCGGCGATCCTCGTTTACCATCCCGTCAGCGGCATCCATTGGCAAAGTCGTCGCATTGGAGCTGTTTTGCATATCTATTCTCCTTGTAAAGGTTGTTGGTTTTATCAGGGCACGGGTTGCCGGTTCCAGCTGCCCTTACATCCAGGGCCAGTACAGGGCCCAGTTGGGTCCGCGGACAAACTGCCCGATCAGGATCAGGATAATCATGGCAATGACAAAGATGCTGAACAGAAAGGTGGCCAGTTTTCGGTCCGCCGAGAACCACACGCCGACCCCTTTCGGATTCCTGTCCAGGTAGGGGAGCAGCAGCAGGGACAGCACGATCAGCACCGGGGCGACGATGCCGCCCAGAAAGGCCGAATAGCTGACAAGTTCCTGGATGCCGACGAAATACCAGGGGGCCTTGGCCGGGTTGGTCGAGTGCAGCGGGTTAGCCGCTTCTTCCAGCGGGGCGTTGAAGAGCAGGGAAACTCCCAGGATAACGACAAAGACCAGCAGGAACAGCAGCAGTTCACGCACCATCAGGTGCGGCCAGCTCAGCAGGGTGTCGTCGGGACCATGCTCGACCTGGAAGGAGTCCCCGTCGACGATGGTCATCAGGGAGTAGGTCTTGTTGGGGTCTCGCGGAAAGATTTCTTCTTTTTCGTGTGACATGGTTTATTCCTCCTCGCGTGTTGCTTTCGTATTCAAGCCCAATCAGCTGTTCTGCGGCCGTGACAGCCCGCCGTCCTTGCGGATCCTCCAGAAATGAACCGCCAGCAGGACTACCGCCACCAGCGGCAGCAGGGCGACATGTAGTACATAGAAGCGTAGCAGAGCCATCTGGCCGACCTCATTACCTCCCAGCATCAGGAAGCGCACACTGTCCCCGATCCAGGGGGTGTAGGCGGCGATGTTGGAGCCGACAGTAATGGCCCAGAAGGCCAGCTGATCCCAGGGAAGCAGGTAGCCGGTAAAGCTGAGAAAGAGGGTTAATAGCAGCAGGCAGACTCCGATGATCCAGTTGAATTCGCGCGGGGCCTTGTAGGAGCCAGTGTAGAAGACCCGGCACATATGCAGGAAGACAAAGGCAACCATGGCATGTGCCGACCAGCGGTGAACATTGCGGAGCACGATCCCGAACGAGACCACGTACTCTAGGTCTTTCATGTTGCGGTAGGCCAGCTGGGTGGCGGGGGTGTAGTAGAACATCAGCAGGACCCCGGAGGCGGTCAGCAGGAGGAATAGGAAGAAGGAGATCAGCCCCAGGCCATAGGTATAACTCAGGCGCAGGGAGTTGATATGGACCCGGGCCGGATGCAGATGCAGGAAGACGTTGCCGAAGATGGCGGCGGCCTGCTCCTGTTCCGGGGTTCCCCCCTCACGGCGGAAGACCGATTCCTTGATGTTGCCGGGAAGCTGCTTGATGGACTCTTGTAAGCTGTAGGCTGATTCACTCATAATAATCTCCACGTACCCGTGATAGTCTCGCTGGTTTGAAATCGAAATGCGCTGTCATTCCCATTCCTCTTGACTGTAAAATTCGGCCATGGTGATGGCCCCGGCCGGACAGCGGCGTGCGCACATGCCGCAATTGACGCAGCGGCTCTCGTCTTTGATGATGGCGGTCATGCCGCCGCGACGGTGAGACCGTTTCTGCAGTGCCCCGGTCAGTTGCTCCAGGTCCGCGCCGCCCTGCAGGTCGGCTACCCGGACCAGCTTGAGGGCGCCGTAGACGCAGGTATCGACACAGGTGCCGCACAGCAGGCAGCGCGAACGGTCAAAGACTGTCTGGATGCTGCACTGCCGACAGCGGGCTGCCTGTTCGCGCGCCTGGGCTTCGTCGAAGCCGATAGTGATTTCCTGCCTGCTGCTGATCCGTTCGGCAGCGGGGAGTTTGGGAATCTTGACCGGTGCGATGGTTTCGCAGCGGGTGTTGTCGAAGTCCGGAGCTACGGGACGCATGTAGCCTCTCTTCACCACATGCAGTGTACGGCCCCTCAGGTAGCCGTGAATGGCGCGGGCGGCCTTCTGGCCATCGGCGATGGCGTCGGTGGCATTTCTGGCAAAGCGCCAGCGAACGTCGCCGCCGGCAAAAACGCCCGGCAGGTTGGTGGACATGTCTTCGGCTGACCGGATCAGGCCGTTGGGGGTGATGTCAAGGCCGTCCAGTCCGGCAAGGGAGGGGATGGTGGATGCCTGCCCAACGGCCAGTATGACCGAGTCGACGTATACGGTGCTGCCGCTGTCCGGGACAAAGTCGGGGCTGAAGCGCCCTTCACTGTCGAAGACCGAACTGACGTTCAAAAATTCGACGCCGCTGACCCGTCCGTCACGCCCGATGATCCGCTGTGGCCCGAGGGATGGATGGAACGTGATACCCTCTTCCTGGGCGTCCTCTTTTTCCGAGATACTGGCCGGCATGTTGTCCCAGGATTCCAGGCAGGCGATCATGACCTTCTCGGCACCCTGGCGGATGGCGTGCTGGGCGCAGTCGATGGCGACGCCGCCGCCGCCGATGACGAGGCAGGTTTTTCCCAGTTTGATCTTCTCGTGATCGCGGACGTAGTCGATGCCATTGTGGACACCCTGCAGATCCGAGCCCGGCAGGTTCAGTCGCATGGGATCCTGGAGACCGATGGTGATGAAGACCGCTTCGAATCCCTGATTGTGCAGGTCTGAGAGCGACAGATCGCTACCTATGGGAGTGTTGAGTTTGAGTTCGACCCCCAGTTCCAGGATGGCGTTGATTTCGTTCATGAGGACATCTTTGGGGAGACGGAAACCGGGTATGCCGGTGCGCAGCATGCCGCCCGGCTGCGGAGCGGCTTCAAAGATAGTGACCCGGTAGCCGAGTACGGCCAGGTCGTGGGCGGCGGTCAGGCCGGTGGGGCCGGAACCGACCACGGCGATGCGGGCGGCAGGCTTTGCACCAGCTTTGGCTTCTTTGATTTTCCGAAAGCGGGACATGGTCAGGATATGGTTGCCGGTCCGGTCGCTTACCCAGGGGTTCTGCTGTGAGAACTGTTCGAGTCGTTCGGTGACGGACTGGGGAGAAGTGGTGCCCTGTCTATCGCAGACAAAGCGTTTCAACGCCCGGATATCCACCGGGCTGCCTTCACCGGTCTTGCGGCAGGTCTTCTCGCAGGGGGCGGTGCAGACCCGGCTGCAGACGGATACCAACGGGTTTGTCTGCCGGGCGATGAGGTAGGCCTTCTCGTACTCACCGACCGAGATAGCGCGTACGTAACGTTTGGTGTCAGTCTCCAGGGGGCAGGCGCTCTGGCAGGCCACCAGCGCCTGGTAGTCGTCGATACCAAGAACCTTTACCTTATATTTTTTGTTGAGATTGCCCATGTTGATCTCCCGCCCGTTTAGTATCCAGGTGTCTTTTTTAGCGTGCTCTTCAAAAAGATTGATAAGGCTGCGCCGATTATAGAAACGACCGATATCATGCCGATTGCCAGATAAAAGTTCCCCGAACTACTGATGGTCATCCCTCCCAGATACAGGCCCGCTGCGCCGCCAAATGTGCCGAAGCCGAACCACCACCCAATCATTCTGCCGACAATGCCGGGAGGGTAATTCATAGCAATGAATGCGCTGATGGAAGGCCCCATGAAAGGGATTCCCCAGCCAGAAAACAACAGACACAGCGCCAGCAATAAAATGTTCTTTGATATCGCCGTAAATAAAATAAGAATGATGCATGCGGAAATCAGGAACCCGATAATCGCCGCTACCCTTGAGTCCCCTTTTGCGAACTTGTCAAAGAAGATGCCTCCGAAAATCGTTGCAAACAGGCCGATGATTGTTACGGCAATTGACAATTTGCCCGACATTGCCGCACCGAGTCCGAGTCCCATCGGAGCTTCGGTGGCCAGATAGGGAGGGACCAGGTTGTACAGACAATACATTGCCCAGGCGTTGCAGAAGACAATGAGGGAACCAAGCCATGTTATCGGGCACGAAAGGGCGCTCATGAACGTCATTGTTTCTGCGGGCATTCCGTGTGAAGCTGGTACTTCCGGCATGTTTGAAGCCGGAGGAGTTCTCCGTGTGATCAAAATTGCAAACAGGATTGCGACCCATCCGGGCGTTCCCAGTATAAAAACCGTATTCTCCCAGCTGCCGGTTATCCCCAGAACAGCAGGTGAGGCAAAAACACCAATTGCACAGCCAAGGGATACGGAACCGATCAGCAGTCCGCTGGCCAAGCCGTGCTCTTTGGGAGGAAACCAGAGTGCCAAAATCGGACCGATTGTGGCGAAGACAAACCCGACCGACGCACCCTGGACCAGACGCGCCAGCATCACGGTTGCGAAATTGTTGCCTATCCATGGCATCAGAGCAGTCGGTACCGTTGAACAGAGCAGGCCGAGAACGAGGGCAGTGGTCATGCCAAATTTGTCACATACCACGCCGCCCCAAATCAGGACGCAGGCTACGGATAGCACGAACCCCATCATCAGGTTCGTTGCGGTACCGAATTCGATACTCAACTTTTTGGCAATTTCACCCAATATGGGGGCATATGCGATCATATCCATATAAATGGAACAGATAGCGAGACAACCGGCCGCCAATACGAGCCATCTATAACTGGTGTTCTGGTTTTCAGAGTTCATGCTCACCTCGCGTAGTTAGATTTCATTACATAGGGTCGTGCATACTGTATAGTGTCGCACTTGTTAGCTATGCGAACGTCGTGCCAAATAAAATAATGTTAAATAACAGTTATATATGGCTTTGGTGCTTAATAAGTAATTGCCGAGATGCTACTATTTGGAACGGCGGTTTAAGCTGGATATCCCTGGGTTTTATGTTAAATACAGCCTGATTGTGATGATGAAATTGTGTGGCGGAAACCAGAGGAGAGTTGTCAGCATTGTCCATACGTTGATTTGAAACAGGAAGTTATCATTGATAATCAAGTGAAAGGTGCGCTGTTAATTCAAGGCTGCATAGCTGGTCGTCCTGCTTGGTAGTGTTGAGGGTGATAGAGTAATTGCAGGGGAGGAGTGTTCAGTGTGTTACTGTTAGTGCTACCAGCGAGCTATAGTGTTACCAAAATTCACAAACGGAGGAAACATGAGAGGAATGAAACATAAATAGCAAAAATGATCCTAACAGGCAGGTCGTGGGCATAATATTTATCGATCTTTCCAAGGGGGCGCCATTTTAACGGACGTTCTAGACCATTTGAACGGGTAGACCAGTTCCTGCTTTCCGTCGATCCATTGATTGGCTGTGCTTACAAAAATGGCGACCCCGTTCGGTTGATACTTCACAGGCCCCATAACGGTATCAAAGCGGTTGGTAAGTACGGCGTTACGCACTTTTTTTCCATCCAGAGTCCCGGCCTTCTCAATGGCCTGCCACAGTATCTGCGCCAGGGCATAGGTGCAACCTATCGAAACGGAACTTTCCCCAAATTGTTTCTGATATCGTTCGCCTAATTCCCTCGCACCCGAGAGGGGAAAATCCATTGACCAGAAGCCATCGCACAGGATGTACTGGGCATCTTTCCCCAACTCTTTCCAGAATTTCCCGGACCAGGTCCCCTTCCAGCCGTGAAAGTAGCCGACACTAAAATCGTTCTTTTTCATCTGACGGATAAATGCGATGCAATCTGTTTCGGAGGAGTAGATCAGGATGGCATCAACACCCAAGGACTTGGCTTTCAGGATCAGTGCTGAGTAATCCCTGGATCCTTTGGGCAGCGTTTCGAACAGTGCAAAGTTATAGCCGTACTTTCGGGAAACGGACTGGAACAGGGAAGCGAGGGTGCGGCCATCAGCTACATCTTCAATGACGAGTGCCGGCTTTTTCGGCCGTTTATCTTTGGGCATGCTGTCCCAGAGCTGAAACGGGACCGCCGCCCCCTGCTCGACATCAAAGAAAAACAGCGTGGACCACTTGAAATTATGCTTCAACCAGGGTGGCGTCCAGGAGATTGAGGCGTGATAGTACTTTTTGTATTTCTCGGCTGTCACGCAGGCCGGGATAACGCCGTCAGTCTCTGCAAAACCGCTCAGGAGCATATCAACCTTGTGGAATTTGATCAAATGTTCCACCGCCAGAACTGACTTGCCGGCATTGGATTCATCATCCTCGATGATGAGGCGCACCGGCAGTTTCCTGCCGTATTCCTTTACAAAAATACCCCCTTTGGCATTAACGTCCTTGACCGCCTCCTCATAGGCCCATTTCTGCTCCTGTCCCTCGCCGGAATGCACGCCGGTCAAAGGGAGCTGGGTCCCGATAAGAATTTCGCTTCTGGTCGCGGCCCAAACCGGCAGGCAATGCAAAAGGAGTGTCGCAAACAGCACGAATAAAAATCCAAGCCGGTATCGCCATCTGCAGCTATGTACACATGCTGTGTTCATTGACTGGATCCTGATTCTGGGTAGTTTGGTAACAGTCTCCTTCGCCGACATCACGTTTGGTAACAAGCGAGGGTCTGCTAGAGTTTCCGGATTGCAGGGGGCATAGCCGTTGATTGTCACCAAAACTTCAAACCTTCTGCAGAGGTTGTTGGGTGGCCGTTTAATTCAACGTCCAGTTTTTTGATTTTAAAGAAAGCGGGTTGAGTCGTCCAGCTCAAATGTCATAAGCTCCTGGTGATTTTAAACATTGTTTCGAAATATTGCTATCTGCTTGTGATTCTGGAGAGTTATATATCAGCAACATACTAATAATGCACCAACAATTTAAATGGCACGTTGTTAGCAAGAAACGCTTTCTGAATCCCATAGTCTGAAACACTCATTCAGCACAATGAGGGGTGCAGACCGATTCAGAGTTGCATAAAGAGATAGCTAGTACAACAAATAATATGTCCGGAGGCAAGTAAATGAGTGTCTACACGTCTGTTGAAAAAGCAATTGATGGGATTAACGATGGTGCCACGTTATTGGTGGGAGGTTTTGGTCCGGTCGGTACCCCTTGCGGTCTGATCCAGGCTTTAAAGGACAAAGGGGTCAAGGATCTAACCGTTATCTCCAACAACTGCGGCGAAGAGGGTTTTGGCTTGGGAATACTGTTGCGAAACCGGCAAATCAAAAAGGTTATCTGTTCGTATCTGGGCGGTCATCCGGAATTTGAACGGCAGTATTTAGCCAAGGAAGTCGAAGTGGAATTGGTTCCGCAAGGGACGATCGCCGAGCGAGTCAGAGCCGGTGGGGCAGGGATTCCGGCCTTTTATACCAGGGCCGGTGCAGGAACTATTATTGCTGAAGGGCGGGAAACGCGCATGTTCAATGGCAAGGAGTACCTTCTCGAAACCGGATTGCGAGCTGAATTTGCGCTTGTCAAGGCCTACAAGGGTGACCGTCTCGGCAACCTGATCTATCGGCGCACTGGTATGAATTTCAATCCAATGATGGCCGCTGCCGGTATAACAACCATCGCGGAAGTTGAGGAGTTGGTAGAAATCGGTGATCTTGTGCCTGAGCAGGTCCATACGCCCAGTATCTATGTGCAGCGCATTATCGAGTTTAGAAAAACCGATACCGGTAAGCTTTAAATCGGTGCCGTACCGGGCCGGCATAGCATGAATAGACACCGAAACAACGAAAAGAAAATTGCATAAAAGGGAGGAAAATATTATGGCGTGGACAAGAGATCAAATTGCGGAGAGGGCATCGCACGAGATTGAAGATGGTTTTTATGTAAATCTGGGGATTGGCATCCCGACGATGGTTACCAAGTATCTGCCTTCCGGCAAACAGGTGGTGTTTCAGTCAGAGAACGGCCTGCTGGGGATGGGGCCGCCCGCAAAAGAGGGTGAGGAAGATATCGATCTGGTTAACGCCGGCAAGCAGTATACCACCATGGCTCCGGGTGCTGCCCTGTTCAGCAGTGCCGAATCGTTTGCCATGATCCGCGGCGGGCATATTGATCTGGCTATTCTTGGAGCAATGGAAGTCGCTGCAAATGGTGACCTGGCCAACTTCATGATTCCCGGTGTGATGGTGAAAGGGATGGGTGGGGCCATGGATCTGGTCTATGGTGCCAAGCGCATAGTTGTTGTCATGGACCACACTAATAAGCATGGCGATACCAAGGTATTAAACAGATGTTCACTGCCTTTGACAGGTCAAGGCGTAGTCAGTCGCATCATCACAGACCGCGCCGTCATGGATATAACTGATGAAGGTTTGTTACTGGTCGAATTGGCTCCCGGGTACTCTGCTCAGGATATTCAATCTTGTACCGAGCCAACGCTGATAATACCGGCACACCTGCAGTAATTGGCGACAGATATATGCCGGTAAAAGGAGAATAAAACATGAAAGCCTACGAACTCAAGGAAATGACCGGCTCCGCCGGTCTGATACTGAATGTGGAGCGGCCGGAGCCGGAAGCGGGTCATGGAGAGGTGAAGATCAAGGTCCATGCGACCTCACTGAATTACCGGGATCTACTGGTCGCCAGTGGTCGCTACCCGGCTAAGACAGACTCAAGCCTTATTCCGCTTTCGGATGGCGCCGGTGAGGTTGTCGCAGTCGGTACGGGAGTTACCCGCTTCAAAGTTGGAGACCGGGTTGCCGGCACATTTTTTCAAGGATGGAGCGGCGGAGCTGTTTCTGCTGAGTTCACCGCGCGTGCTCTGGGAGGTACCGTTGACGGCATGCTGGCGGAATACGTTGTCCTGCCGGAAGACGGCGCTATTCACACCCCCGACTACCTGAGCTACGAGGAGGCGGCTACCCTGCCCTGTGCCGGGCTGACAGCATGGAACGCGGTGGTCGAGTCAGGTCGCATACGTGCCGGCGAGACGGTGCTGCTGCTCGGCACCGGGGGGGTGTCCCTGTTTGCCCTGCAATTTGCCAAGCTGCAGGGAGCCCATGTGATCATCGCCTCCAGCAGCGACGAAAAGCTGGCACGCGCCAAGGCGCTCGGCGCTGACACGCTGATCAATTATATTACAACTCCGGACTGGGAAAAGGAGGTTGTGAAGGCCACCCAAGGTCGCGGGGTCGATCTCGTGGTGGAGGTTGGCGGTGGTGGTACCCTGGAGCGGTCGATCAAGTCTGTGCGTGTCGGCGGCACCATAGCCATAATCGGAGTGGTAGCAGGCCCGGGTCAGGTCGAGCCCCGCACTGTCATTGCCAAGGCTGCTCGCCTGCAGGGCATTTTTGTGGGCTCCGCTGAAATGTTTACCGCCATGAACCGGGCCGTGGCTCAAGCTGCGCTCAAGCCGGTCATCGGACGCACCTTTACCTTTGATGAAGCCGGATTGGCCTATGAATATCAGTCCAGCGGCTCCCATTTCGGTAAGATCGTCATCAAAGTCTGTGATTGAGTCGCTCGGTTAGAAGGCTGTACCCTCGTTTTTCAAGTAACTATGTCGTTAGGAGATGGTAATGACCATGACCGGAAAATCCGCATTTTTGACCACCATACTGTTGGCTCTGCTGCTGATTCCCCTGACATGTCCGGCACAGGACCACGGCAGGAAGGAACTTGAATCGAACAAGCGGATTGTGAAAGAGTTTTACGATCTGGCGTTTAATCAGAAAAAGCCAAAAGAGGCTGCTGCCAAGTTCTTCGGTGCCAGCTATACCCAGCATTACCCGCTGGCAGCCGATGGCCCGCAGGCATTTGTTGAATTTGCCACCTGGTTCACCCAGGCAAATCCCGGGTTGAGAGTGGATATCAAAAAAATTGTGGCGGAAGGGAACCTGGTAACCCTGTTCAGTCATTTCAACATGAAACCTGGTGATCGGGGTCTGGCTGCCTTCGACATGTTTCGGCTCGAAAAGGGCAAACTTGTCGAGCATTGGGGGTTTGACATTCCGGTGCCTGAAAAAACCACCAGCGGCAACTCCCTGTTTTAACTTCTGAAGATAAGCCACTGGTACTCCTTGCTGCATGCTCTGACACGGACCACCGTTCCTGATAAAGGAAGGCATACAATGATGGAAGAACGTATCCGAACCGAACTGGATGGTTTTGTCCGGGAAAGTCCGCTCAATCACTTTTCCGACAGTGGTGAACCGTATTTTGACCCGCCTTTGATCGGTTTTGCCGCAGCTGAAGATCCGATCTTTACTGAGTACAAACAGACCATCGGCCCGTTCCATCAAACGCCGGTCGAGGTGTTGGCAAGCGTGCTTGGTGCGGCGGTCCGGGCAGCATCAATAATCTGTTGGATACTTCCAATTACGAAACAGACCCGAGAGAGCAACCGCAACGAAATCAAGTACCCTTCCCGGGCCTGGTCACACACCAGAAATTTCGGAGGACAGTTCAATACTGCCCTGCGCAGACATCTTGTTAGCTGGCTGGGGGGGCTCGACTGGCATGCAGTGGCGCCACAGATGGGCCCCGACTGGCAGCAGCTTTCATCCACTCCGGTCGGCATTGCCTCAACCTGGTCAGAGCGGCATGCGGCCTATGCCGCCGGTCTGGGCACCTTCAGTCTCAATGACGCCCTGATAACACCCAAAGGAATCGCCCACACCTGTGGCAGCGTCATCACCGATCTTCACCTAACGCCGACTCCACGTCCCTATCCCCACTTCAGACATAATTGCCTCTTCTTTCGAGAGGGAAGCTGCGGCAAGTGCATAAAACGCTGCCCGGTAGGAGCTTTGTCCCGTAAAGGGCACGACAAGGACCTTTGCAATCAGTATGTCTACGGAACCGTGGTTTCAGCCGTGGCTGAACTGTATGGCGTTCAGCACACAGGCTGCGGTCTGTGCCAGACCAACGTTCCCTGCGAGAGCACGATCCCGGTCGAATCCAGGCAAAAATTGTAAAATAATACTGCGTTGTATTTAACTTGAAGGCTGGTCGCAGCCTAATACAGCCAATGATTAATTGGCATATGCTGTGCATGGTAAAGAGGCTCAAGATAAATTATTACTTCGTTGAATTGCAACATCGTTTTGTAGACTAACAATAACTGCTGTTTTGAAAGGAGGGTCGCAGATGGCCAAGGAAATCATTCTCTACAATCTGAAAGAGTCTGTGTCGGAAGCGGAGTATCAGCAATATTGCGAGGAGAAGAAGGGGCCGCTGATCAAGAGCTTGCCGTCATGCATCGATTTTACCCTGGTGCGGATCACCGGAGCCCAGAAGGGTGAGTCGCCGTATGCCTATGTCGGTATTGTAGATGTAACCAGTATTGAGGATTGGAAACGGGATGCGGCCAGTGAGCCTTTTCAGAATTTTCTGAAGGAATGGATTCCAAAGGTCAAGGATTTCCATATCCTGATGGGTACTGAGGTTTATCGGGGCTGAAATTATTAAAATAAATATTATTCAGGAGACATCATATGTCGAACCTAAACCAGTCAGACAATAATGAACTAGAGGAACGTAAAACTTTGAACATTGCTGTGATCAAACGCCTGTTCAGCGAGGGCTTTACCGGCGGGCACGAAGATGTCCTCGACGAAATATTTGACCCGAGTCTCGTTTTTGAAGACCCATCTTTGCCGCCAGGCATCGAAGGAGTCAAGGCAATCGTCCGCAAGAACAACCATTCCTTTGCCGGGTGGCATTTCATTCTCCATGAGATTGTTGCCGAAGAGGACCGGGTTGCAGTGCGCTGGACAGGATCCGGCACCCATGTAAACCCGTTTCTGGGTGAAAAACCGACCAACAAACTGATTAAACTTGAAGGTATATCAATTTACTACCTGAATCGCGGAAGGATTCACAAAGACAGTGTGGTTGTGGACAATCTCGGTTTCCTCCACCAGCTCGGTGTTATCGGCGATATTTCAATGATAGAGAATTCTGAGTAATGTGCGCCATTCAAGTTTCCAATACCGACAATCCCGGAAGCCGAGGCCGTCTTGCCTCTAGCAGTAAGCAAAAATCCATCAATCAAAAAAGGAGAGACGCACATGACACAGGAACGCAATAACACTCCGGAAATTTGTTTTGGCAAAAACCCGACCGACATTCCCCACTCCCCGGTCACGATCAAAAGCGCTGACCCCGACGCTCTGGAACTGAAAGTCTTTTTCCACAGCTTCTATGGTTTCAACGGGAACTCAACCCTGATCTGCGGCAAACTGGATGCTATCCTGGTCAGCACGGCCTTCCTGAAAAGCGATGCCCACCGGCTGGTGGCCGGAATTCTGGAGACCGGGAAGAATCTTACCCATGTAATTATCCCCGAATTTCACCCGGACCATCATTTCTGCTCGCAGATCGTGCAGGATGCCTTCCCTGACACCAAGATCGTTGCCATGCAGAGCGTAACCAGGGATGTGGTCTACAGCGCGGATGATAAAGTGCAATTGTGGGGCAGGCTCTTCGGCAAGAATGTCCCCGACCGGCTGCATTTCCCGATGCCGCTCACCAAAGGGCACCTGGAAATCGAAGGGCATGCAATAGAGCTTTCAGACGGCTGGCAGGCCGACCAGGCCAACGAAACCCTGGTCTGGATCCCCTCGATTCGAGCGGCAATTCCTTCGGATACGGTCTTTTATCAAGGCCATCCCTGGATGATCGAAAGCGATGCGCCGCGCCGTCAGTTATGGAAGGAAGACCTGAAGAAACTGCGGGCTATGGATCCGCTCATCGTCATTCCGGGTCATTGCGCGCCGGAAAAGTTCAGCACTGACCCAGATACGGTCATCAACTTCATGCTTGGCTATATTGACGATTTCGATACCGCCCTGGACCAGGCAAAGACGGGCGACGACCTGGTTGACTACATGGAGAGCCGCTATCCGGGCATGTACCCTTTGCTCTTCTGTCTTCACTGGCAGGCACGTTTTGCCTTCCCGAATAACTGCTCGGACAGGCTCACGCCGATTCCGGGCATATTCCACACAGTCGTCACCAATGAATCCGGCGAGACGGTATACGTGTAAACTCTTACTTCACCCAGGTTAACTACAGCTTCGTACACCATCTCTTTGATGGTTATCAGGATTTTATGGATGGCGTGGTGACGGTCAAAAACGGCGACAATATTCGTCGGCTGTATGAAAACTGGAAAAGCAAAATAAACCTATAAACGGCATTTGAACCGCCGAACACGCCGATGAACACTGACAAAATCAGCTTAACGTAAATAACAAGCCAACCTTTTTGGTTAAACCAAGATTTGATCTGAGCCTTCGATTTCTCGGCATGTATCAGCATTCATCGGCGGTTAACGCTTTTTTAGGATATAAACTCCTTCATATGTTTTTCATCAGTTTTCCAAAAAAGAGTAGCATTGAGCGGGCCGATGCGTGCCGCTCAATGCCTGGTGCTTTAAGAAGTGTCGTTTATCAGGCATGCCAGGGGAACAATGAATGTCATGATTGAGGATATTACCCGGCTCACTCATGATTTCCGCTGTGACGCCGTCATCTTCACCTGTCGAGACCTGCTCTCACCTGGTGGCGTGCCCCTTGTCCTTGTATTGTCCTCGGTAGTTTGGCCTGCATGCTCGCGAAATATTCCCGATCTCGTCAATAAACAGGGTGCTGCCGTTGGCTGCTTTGAACAGGCCGGGATTGTTCCTGCGGCACCGGTAAACGACCCTTTTGCATGTCCGAAAAGTTCACTCTCCGGCAGCGTTGCCATGACGGCGCTGCAGTTGACCGCACGCGAAAGGCCGGGCGGCTCTTACGGACTCCTCATGGCTCACCTGCACAATCATCTCATTGCCTATCCCCGTCGCGCCGTTTTGCAATAAAGGAATTTGTGTTTCCGGAAAATGAGAATTTCCCGCAGTGACTTTTTTTGGGTGCACAGACTTCATTGACTGCTCTTTGCTCAACTCAATACTCAAATGCGAATTGTCGCCAGGCTACAGGACTGAGTATTTTTGTAACGTAAGCACTCTGCCGCTATCACGATTGGTAGCACATGCGTTGCGCATACCCGTTATAACTACAACCGTCCATAATCATTGGGTTTTTATGCTACAGATAGGTGGCGCCCCGTATGCGGATCTCTTGCGAACTCATTTTTTGCGCTTGATATGACAATTATTTCAGCTTGTTACGGTGAACGACGGTTAAGGATGCAGCTTTGACATAATAATCCATTGTTTCCAAACGTGACTTCAGCGATCCATTGCTTCTTTGTTATTTAATTAGCAACTATCAGATATTATTAAAAAAATTGTATTGGCACGGTGTTAGCAATGCATCATGGACATGGGAGAACAATGTGCCAGTCACTCTGTACGAACTGCTCTAGTATTGTCCCGGAACGGAAGAAACAATTAACCGGTATACCGGTGAAACCTAAGACAGGAGGAGAACGTTATGTCAGTCAAGCCGAAGGTGCTGTTAATGATGACGCTGGACACTAAAGAGCAGGAAACCCGCTTCGTCACGACCTGTCTCGAAGAGAGCGGCATCGAGGTCTACCTGCTGGATGCCAGCATCCGCAGAACAGTAGATGGCGGAGCCGCCATCACTCCGGACCAAATTGCTGCTGCAGCAGGAAAGACCATTTCGGAGATACGCGCACTTAATCATGAAGGCAAATGCCAAGCCGTCATGATCGAAGGCGCTATCAAGTGTGCTCACGAACTTCACGAGCGTGTCGGTTTGAGCGGAATCCTCGGAGTCGGTGGCTCCATGGGCACAACTTTGGGAACTGCCATCATGCGTAGCTTTCCTTTTGGACTGCCCAAAGTGATGGTGTCTACCATGGCTTCAGGAATGACCAAGGGGTTTGTCGGCACCAAGGATATCGTCATGGTCAACTCGGTCTGTGACATTTCCGGACTGAACACTATCACCAGGAGCGTGTTCCGGAACGGTTCCTTGGCCGTGGCCGGTATGGCCCACGGCTACAAGAGCGCTGCTACCTCACACAATCCGCTGCTGGCGACATTACATATCGACAATAAATTTAATGAGTTGCTGGTAGATGCAGAAAAGCCGCTGGTAGCAATTTCAACGCTTGGCACCACTGACAAATGTACGGTCCGAGTCCGAAAGGTCCTGGAAGAGAAGGGCTTTGAGGTCATGGTCTTCCATACGCTTGGTACCGGCGGGTTGATCATGGATGAAATCATTCGGGAGCAGCCTGTTGCGGTGGTGGTAGACCTGTCGCTAGTCGAGATAAATGATTTCCTCCACCAGGGACTCTGTAGTGCCGGACCGGACCGCTGCAAAGCAGCGCTCGAAAAAGGTGTACCGACGATCTTTGCTCCGGGTAATATCGATTTTCTGGTGGCTGGGCCGATTGCTGACGCCCATGCGCGTTTTCCCGGCAAACGGTATCACATTCACAATGCCGCGCTGACAGCCGTGCGATCGGAGGCGGAAGAATTCAAGCATATGGCCGAGCATATGACCGGACTTATTGCAGATGCAAAGGGACCAGTGACGTTCTTTGTCCCGATGCTTGGCTTTTCCGCTCACGATAGTGAACAGGGGCACCTGCATGATCTGACCCTGCCGCCGGTTTTTGCCGAACATCTGAAAAAGCTTATGCCGGCCGGAGTGCCGGTCAAGGAGTTTCAATGCCACATCAACGACGACCAGTTTGCCGACGCCATAGTCGAACAGGTTCTGGCATTTCGACAGCAGGCATCGGCGTAAAGTCTCAACAAGGCTGAAGAATGCACCTACTTATTACAATAGCAGACAGGGGTTGTAACTCATGAAACTGACCAACGACGACGTACAGGACATACTGCAGCTGATCAACGTATCCTCCTTCAATGAACTGAATCTTCAGACCAACAACTTCAAGCTTTCCCTGCGTCGCGGCGGTGAAGGCGAATGGACTCAGTCATCGCAGGAACTGACCGCGCCCAACCTTTTGGAGCCGGTGGTGGCAGCGGTGGCTGCCAGCGCACCGGTGGCGGCAAAATCGACACTTCCGTCAGTTGATGGACTCATTGATGTGCGTACGCCGCTGCTCGGTACCTTCTATCGCTCACCCAAGCCCGGTTCGCCCCCATTTGTAGAGGTCGGCAGCCGGGTTGAGAAGAACACTGTGGTGGCCATTGTAGAGACCATGAAGCTGATGAACTCGGTGTATGCCGGCGTCTGCGGAACAGTTGTCGAAATCTGCCTGGATGATGCCCAGTTTGCCGATCACGATGCCGTGTTGATGCGCATTAAGCCGGAGGGGGTATGACCATACGACGCATCCTCATTGCCAACCGCGGTGAAATCGCGGTCCGGGTCGTGCGCAGCTGCCAGCGCCTCGGCATCGAAACCGTACTGGCGGCTTCGGAGGCCGATCTGGATTCCCTGGCGGCGCGAATGGCCGACCACACCATCTGCATCGGTCCAGCCAAATCATCTGAGAGTTATCTTAACGTAGTTGCAGTAGTTGCCGCAGCTGTGGCGGCTAAGGCCGACGCGATTCATCCCGGCTACGGTTTTCTATCCGAGAACCAGGAGTTGTCCAAAGCCTGCAGCGCTGCCGGCATCATCTTCATCGGACCGACGGCAGCCCAGCTAGATGCGGTCGGAGATAAGCTCAAGGCCCGCAGCCATGCCATCGCCGCCGGACTGCCGGTTGTGCCGGGAGGCGAGGTGGGCAGTATGGAGGAAGCACAGGCGGTGGCCGAAAAGATCGGCTGGCCGATCCTGGTCAAGGCGGTCGGCGGCGGCGGCGGCCGGGGTATGAAGCAGGTCCACGAGCCGGACAAACTAATCGAAACAATGGATATGGCCATGGCCGAAGCCCAGGCCGCCTTTGGCGATCCGCGCGTTTACCTGGAACGCTACGTATCTGCCGGACGACATGTTGAGGTTCAGGTGCTGGGCGATGGCGAGAACGTGATACATCTCGGGACGAGAGACTGCTCGATCCAACGTCGCTACCAGAAGCTGGTCGAGGAAGCACCGGCGCCGAATCTGCGCGACGGACTGCGGGAAGAGATGCACCGGGCGGCGGTTGCCTTCGGCAGACATCTCAAATATCGCGGTTTGGGGACGGTGGAACTGCTGGTGGATTGTGAGCGCGACACCTTCTACTTCCTGGAAATGAATGCCCGCATCCAGGTGGAACACCCGGTCACTGAGGCGATCTGCGGCCTTGACCTGGTGGCCGAACAAATCTCCGTCGCCGAGGGACGTCCGTTGCGCCTGTCCCAGTCCGATGTCAGGCTTTCCGGCCATGCCATCGAATGCCGGCTCAATGCCGAGGACTGGACCCGTGACTTCCGGCCGAGCCCCGGCACGGTGACTACGACCGCATTTCCGGTCGGGGAGGGGATTCGCATCGACACGCACATGCAGGCGGGGGCCAAGGTGCCCCCCTATTACGACTCGCTGGTGGCAAAACTGATCGTCCATGGAGAAGACCGCTCTAACGCAGTTGACATGATGCGTCAGGCGCTATCGCGTTGTGAGATTGGTGGAATCACTACCAACCTGTCGATGCACGCCGAACTGATGGAACAGGCTGAATTTGCGGCCGGCGGTTTCACCACGGCCTACTTCCCTCGTTTCCTTGAACAAAAGATTGCCGCAGGAGGCTTCAATGGCTGATATACAACTCATCGACGTCTCCATGCGAGACGGCAATCAAAGCCTGTGGGGCGCCGTCGGCCTGAATACCGCACAGATCCTGCAGATCGCACCCATCGTGGATCGCGTCGGTTTCCGCGCCCTGGACTTTGCCTCCAGTACCGCCATGGGCATGGCGGTAAAGACCTTCAAGGAGGATCCCTGGGAACGCATCCGCCTGACCCATGCGGCCATGCCCAATACCCGGTTGCAGCTGATCGGTACAGGTCTGCGCTTTTACTCTTGGGAGATGCAGTCTCCCGATTTCATGCAACTGGTCTATGACCGGCTGGTCATCAACGGCATCTCGCGTTTTGTCGTGCTGGAACCGATGCTGGATATCGAGACCATCCTCGAATCGGCACGCATGATGCGCAAAGCTGGCGGCGAAGAGATTATTGCCGCCCTGACCTACACTATCAGCGAGGTGCATGATGACGCCTTTTATGCCGGACTGGCCGCGCGGATTGCCACATGCTCCGACATTGATCGTGCCTACATCAAAGACCCTTCCGGTCTTCTGACCCCTGAGCGGGCGCGCACACTGATTCCGGCCGTTGCAGCAAAACTGGGCGGCAAGCCGCTGGAGGTACATTCCCACTGTACCATCGGTCTTTCGTCCATGAGTTACATGGTTGCCGCTGAATTTGGCGTGTCAGCCCTGCAAGTCGCCTGTGGTCCGCTGGGTAACGGCACCTCGCTGCCCAACGCACAGCGAGTAGTGGCTAACCTGCGCGAACTGGGGCATACGGTGGATGTTGACGACCGCGCCCTGGCCCTGGTGGCCAACTATTTCTCCCGCCTGGCCAAAGCAGAAGATCTCCCGGTTGGTGTGCCTCAGGAGTACGATGCGTCCTTCCTGAAGCACCAGATAGCGGGGGGGGTCATGACCACCACCCGGCGGCAACTGGCAGAGCTCAAGCTGGAGCATCGCTTTGCCGAGGTCATGGTCGAATCCAGCCGTGTGCGGGCAGAGTTCGGCTATCCGATCATGGTAACTCCCTTCCCGCAGATGGTCTGCTCCCAGGCGCTCTACAATGTGATCGGTCGCGAGCGTTACGAAAATGTCTCCGACCAAGTTATCCGCTATGTTCTGGGCGGCTTCGGCAGGCCGACCAAACCGGTTGATCCGGATGTCAAGGACCGTATCCTGTCGCGACCGCGGGCAAAGGAGATCATGGCCGAACCGACAGCACCAACGCTGCCGGAACTGCGCAAACGCTTTCCGTCCGGCATCTCGGACGAGGAATTTCTCCTGCGGGCCACCATGCCGGCCGAAGAGGTTAACGCCATGGTAGCCGCCGGGCCGGCAAAACGGCACTACAACCCGGACATACAGCCGATGCTCAAGCTTTTGCGCGGTCTGCAGCACTCTACGGCGACTACGGATATCGTTATCGAAAAACCGGATTTCCGTCTGGAACTGCGCAGCAACAGCTTCGTTGCCTAATAACTATCAAGGAGGTATTTCATGCAGGATGTGATCGAAATGTTGTCCGCTGTTCCCTGTTTTGGCAGTCTGGCAACCGTAGATAACGGTAGACCGAGGGTCAGGCCGTTTGCCTTCATGTTTGTTCAGGACGGCAGATTCTATTTTTGCACCTCAAGTACGAAGGAAGTGTACCGGCAACTGACGGAATGCCCGTTTATCGAGTTTACCAGAACCGGTGAAGACATGCGCTGGCTGCGCATCAGTGGTGAAATCAGGTTTGAAGAGGATATCAGGTATAAGGAAAAATGCTTTGAGTTGTACCCGATGCTGAAAGATATTTACCAGACGCCGAATAATCCGCTCTTCTCGATTTTTTACCTGGAGCATGGCAAAGCATCAATTGACAGCATGACCGCAAGCCCGCGCAAGACATTTGAATTCTAGTTTCTTCTTAAAAAAATTACGTATAAGGAGCAAGGCGCATGTGTACTGCCGGTAAAGTCAAGAAGGGCATCGTGATCATCTGCAATCTCGACACGCGGGGCGAAGATATTGTCTTTGTGCGGGAGTTGATCCGGGGGCGCGGACATACCGCCATTCTGCTGGATTTCAGCATGGAGGAACCGCCACCCGTTCCTGGTGACATTACGTGCGAAGAAGTTGCCCAGCGGGGCGGTCTGCCTATTGAAACGGTGCGAGAGTATTATCGCACCGATCGGGAAACTGCAACTAACAACCAGATCAAAGGTGCGACTGCAATTGTCATCGATCTCCTCAAACAGGGCAAGGTACATGGTGTCATCGGTATTGGCGGCGCTACCTCCAGTCTGGTCTCGACCGGCGTCATGCAGCAGTTGCCGTTCGGCATGCCAAAGCTGATGGCTACGCCCATGGCCTCCAACCCGCGTTATACCGAAAAATGTGTCGGTACCAGCGATATTACCATGCACAACACGGTGCTCGACATCGTCAAGATGAACCAGCTGCTGAAGGCGCAGATCACCAATGCCGTCGGTGCCATTTGCGGCATGGTCGAGATGACGCTGGGGACGGAATTCACCTTTGACCGGCCGGTGATTGCCGTATCGTCGTTCGGCTTTTCCGAAATGGCGGCCCAGACCTCTCTGGGAATGCTTGAGGAGGCCGGCTTCGCACCCGTGGTATGTCATGCCCAGGGCAAGGGCGACAAGGGTATGGAGGATATGATCCGCGACGGCATGTTCCAGGGGGTGCTTGATCTCTGTACCGGTGGCATCACCGAGCATCTGTTCGGCGGCAACCGAGATCCCGGGCCGGACCGCCTCATGGCGGCGGTGCGAAAGGGTATTCCGGTTGTACTGGCCCCCTGCGGTCTTGATTTCCTGAGCTATGGAGGGCGCGCGGACAAGTTGGCCGAAACCAAAGATCGGCTTCAGTTTGTCCAGGACTCATTTCGTACACAGGTACGTACAACAGTCGAGGAACTGCAGCAGGCGGCTGATGTCATTGCTGAACGGCTTAATCAGTCGAGTGGACCTTTCACTTTTTTGATCCCGCTGCAGGGGTGGTCGTCGATCAACAAGGAGGGTAAGCCGCTCTACGACCCTGCAGCTGACGCCGCTTTTGTGGCTCGACTGAAAGAAAAACTCGATAACAAGGCTGCCATCAAGGAGGTGGATCTGCATCTTTACACCCGGGAATTCGCCCGCGCCGCGGTTGACGAACTGGTGCGTCTGTTCGCGGAGGCCAGGCCTGTAGTCGCCTGAACGGTGGCAACAAAGTATTTATTTTCCGGTGTTTGGGACCGGATCATCACAATTGTGCAGTATTCCATAAACTGAAAGGAGAATCACATGCTTAAGAACAAGGTTGCTTTAGTTACGGGAGGCGCAGAGGGGATTGGGCGTGCCATAGCGGTGGTATATGGCCGTGAGGGGGCTCGGGTGGTGGTGACAGACTGTAATGACCAGGGGGGCAAAGAGACGGCAGCCATGATCAATCAGTCTGGTGGACAGGCGATCTATCTTCATCTCGATGTGACAAGCCCGGAGAATCACGAGCAAGTGGTGGATGAGGCGTGCAAGCAGTTCGGGCAACTCGACGTTGCCTGCAACAATGCGGGCATCAGTGGCGAGTTCCGGCTCACGGGCGACCATACTCCCGAGACCTGGAAACAGGTGATCGATATCAACCTGACCGGAGTCTTTTACGGCGTTCGCGCCCAGATCAATGCCATGCTGAAAACCGGCGGCGGCTCCATCGTCAACATCGCGTCGATCCTGGGACAGGTCGGCCTTGAAGAAATATCCCCCTATGTTGCTGCCAAACACGGAGTTGTCGGCTTGACCAAAAATGTTGCTCTCGAATACGGTACCAAGGGTATTCGCTGTAATTCAGTCGGCCCGGCCTTTATCAAAACCAAGCTCGTCAACAACCTTCCCGATGATGTCAGGGATCACCTTAGTTCAATGCATGCCTTGAATCGCATCGGAGAGCCGGAGGAGGTTGCCGAAATGGTGGTGTGGCTCAGCAGCGACAAGGCCAGTTTTATAACCGGTAATTACTATGCAGCAGATGGCGGCTATCTGGCTCGTTGATGCTGTCAGGAGAGGAATGCGTTAATGAGTTCAACCGTCAAAGTGATCGGTGTCGGTATGGTCAAATTTGCCAAACCGGGCGCACATGAACCCTATGAGATCATGGCCGGCAAGGCTGTCCGGGCCGCACTGACTGACGCAGGCATCGGCTACGGCGATGTTCAGCAGGCTTTTGCCGGCTATGTATTCGGTGATAGCGCTTGCGGACAGGCAGCCCTGTACCGTGTCGGCATGACCGGCATACCAATAGTGAATGTCAACAACAACTGCTCGTCAGGGTCGTCCGCTCTCATGCTGGCGCGGCAGGCTGTCCTGTCCGGAGCAGTCGAGTGCGCCCTGGCGGTCGGTTTTGAGGAGATGCGTCCTGGCGCTCTGGGACCGGTCTGGGATGATCGTACTTCGCCGCTTATGGATCTGGAAGCGAAGCTGGAGTCGTTGCTGCCGGATTTGCATTCCGGAACAAATGCGTTGCGTCTGTTCGGAGCGGCGGCATCGGCTTACATCAATAATACCGGTGCTAATCCGGATATCTTTGCCAAGGTGGCGGTCAAGACGCGCCGGCATGCGCTCAATAACCCCTATGCCCTGTTCAACAAACCGCTGACCGTGGACGAAGTGATGCAGTCACCGGTCGTGTTTCCGCCCTATCTGACCCGGCTGGAGTGTTGTCCGCCATCGTGCGGCGCCGCGGCGGCGATTGTCTGCAGCGAAGCCTTTGCCAGAAAACTTGGCGCCAGCCGCGCCGTATCGATTCTTGCCCAGGCCATGGCAACCGACACGGTGGCCAGCGAAAGGGATCCGATTGGTCTGGTGGGTGCGGACATGACTCGCAATGCCGCACAGCAGGTCTACGATCAGGCCGGCATCGGTCCGGAAGACATCAAGGTGCTGGAGCTGCATGATTGCTTTACTTCCAACGAAGTTACCACCTATGAAGCCCTCGGTCTCTGTCCTGAAGGCGGGGCAGAAGAGATGATAAACCTCGGAAATAACACCTACGGCGGAAGATATGTCGTGAATCCGTCAGGCGGACTTATGTCCAAGGGGCATCCTCTCGGCGCTACCGGGCTTGCCCAGTGCGCCGAACTGGTGACTCAGCTGCGGGGCGAGGCGGAGCGGCGACAGGTAGAAGGCGTTCGTATTGCGCTGCAGCACAATCTGGGATTGGGCGGGGCCTGTGTGGTGACACTCTATGGTCACGATTGACACGTAGTCGACCGAATATACTTCAACTCTATGAGGAATCAATATGAGTACCTATGTCCTGATACATGGCGCGTGGCACGGCAGGTGGTGTTGGGATAAAGTCTTGCCGCTGTTGGCAAAAGAGGGCCACACCGTAGTGGCCCCGGACCTGCCGGGACATGGAAATGATTCCACACCCATCGGGGACATCTCTCTGCGATCGTACAGCGAGCGTGTCTGTCAGGTGCTGGACGCACAGACCGAACCGGTGATCCTGGTCGGGCACAGTATGGGTGGTATTGTCATCACACAGGCGGCAGAATACCGGCCCGATAAAATCAAAAAGCTGGTCTATCTGACCGCCTTCCTGCTGCAAAACAGCGAGTTTCTGCTGCAGTATGCCGGACAGGATGAAACATCAGCGGTTACCGCAAATCTGATTGTTGCCGAAGATTACAGTTGTGCTTCGGTAAGAGCAGATGCCCTCCGGGAGGCTTTTTATGGCGATTGTTCCGATGAAGACTCCATGCTGGCAACCTCTCTGCTGGTCCCCCAGTCAGTGGCCCCTCTGGTCACTCCCGTCAGTACCTCGTCACAGAACTTCGGCCGCATACCGAGATTCTATATCTCCTGTCTGCGCGACCGGGCCATAACTCCTGCAATCCAGAAACAGATGTACAGCAATGTGCCGTGTGAACAACTTATTCAGATGGATACCAGTCATTCTCCATTCTTCTCAGCACCTGAGGAACTTGTCATGCACTTGCTTTCACTCTGATGTGCTGGCGGAGCCGGCAGGGTTATAGTGCACTATTGAGCGCTCCGCGCAACTTCCGAAACTAATTTGCGAAACCAGATGTGCTGCGGGTCCTTGTTATAGCGCTCATGCCAATACTGGTAGATGGTATAGGACGGGAAGACAAAGGGTAGATCCATGGTGGCTATCAAACCCTTGTTTTCAAAGGGCAGGATGACCCGTGTGGGCAGAATGGACATCATCTCGGTGGTCGCAACCGTATAGGCCGCCAGCATAAAACTTGGAACCGATACCAGTATGTCGCGTGACAGCCCGTGCTTGGCGAGCGTCTGGTTGATCAGTCCCGGATCCGGTCCGAATATATTGACCCACACGTGCCGTCTTTCCATGAAACGTTTTCCATCTATTTTTTGTCCAGCATCCGGGTGGTCTGCTGCTGTTATGCAGGTATTGTTTTCATCAAGCAGTCGCTGCTGGTAAAGACCGGAGTGGGCTTTTTTGAACGCCGTCAATATCAGGTGAATATCCCCGTTAATCAAGGGGGTGAAATCCAGCCCTTCGACGGCATTCATCTTCGGAGCGAATGTCCAGAGATGGATTCCGGGCGCCTCTTTCTGGATGCGCGCGGCAATCTTTGGAAGCAATACGACAAGTTCATAATCCAGTGCAACGATCCGGATATCTCCTTTCGCCTGGGCCGGATCGAATGTCGGCGGGACAATCAGGTACTGTATTTCCGCAAGGATCTGCCCCAATGCAAGATCGATGGAGAGAGCCCGCGGTGACAGTTCGTAGCCCTGTTCAGACTTGACCAACAGCGGGTCGTTGAACATTGCCCGCAGGCGCTGCAGGGCGCGACTCATGGCTGGCTGGCTCATTCCGGAGGTTTCCGCTGCCCGTGATACGTGGCGTTCATCCAGGAGTGCCCGTAAGGCTACCAGCAGATTCAGATCCATTGCCCGCAATTCGCTTACGATTGAAACGGTTATTTTATCCATGAGTACACAACCTTCGTTTTCCGTAAGGATTTGGTAGAGATTTCTAACGTTGATGCGCATAACGCATAATCATTATCTAACATATGCATTATTATTATAATAAGTAATTTGTTACACATTGTCTAACAATGTTTTACCAAGCTAAATGCTGTGGCACCTCAATATAAATAGAGCTGTATGAAATAAGCAAAAATAAATTTGGTCAAGCAAAATTTTTATAGCAAAAAAACGTTTGAGCGTTACATGGCGTAACAAATTAAAAGGAGAGAGCAATGACCGACCAATCAGCAGTTACAACCCTGTATGCCCGCCTGGGTGGTTATGATGCCTTTGCGGCACTGAATGAAGAGCTGTTCCCTCGTCTGATTGCCGACCCGGAGATCGGACGCTTCTGGAAAAATAGATCTGCGGACAGCATCCGGCGCGAGAAACAGTTGGCTCTCGAATTCAATACCGTCGTAACAGGCGGCCCATCCTATTATATCGGTCGCGACCTGGCGACGACACACAGGGGGATGGGGATCACGGCGAGGGATTGGGAGGTGTTTCTTGGACATCTTATTGCACTGTTTGATCAGTTCTCAGTCCCTGAGCCGGAACGGAGTGAGATGCTGGCCATTATTGAAAACACACGGACAGAGATCGTTGATCGTTAGCTGGTTCATAACTACGAACCAAGCAGCGTAAAATCAAACACGAAAGGAGTACGGGTATGATCAGTATGGAACGAAAAGAATTTCCCCTTCTGTATGTGCATCAGCATTCGCGGGGGATCGTCGGTTGGGGTGCGCACAGGATGGCCGGCCAGGAGTGTCAGGTGTACGGTATTAAGCATGCCCTGCTGGTGACAAGCGGCCTGAAAGGCACCGGCATTGTTGACGAGGTGGAGGGGGTGCTGAAAAAAGCCGGAATTGCCGTCACCATTTTTGACGGCGTGACCTCTAATCCCAAGGATCATGAGGTAGTTGTCGGTACCAGAATCTATCTGGAAGCCGGATGTGACGGCATCGTCTCGGTTGGTGGCGGCAGTTCCCACGACGCCGGCAAGGCGATTCGAATCATGGTGACAAACGACGGCCCTGAAACCAAACTGCGCGATTTCACCGCCGTGCTCAATCCTCACTATACCACCCGTATCCCGACCTACAAACCGGTCAATATCCCGCACGTAGCCATCAACACCACCTCCGGCACCGGCGCTGACTGTACCGCTTTTGCCATCATTAATGATGAGGAACTGGTTTACAAGCTGATCCTGGTGGTTCCCGGTGTTGCTCCCAGTGTCGGCATCAGTGAGCCGGCCTTCATGCGGCTCCAGCCTCCGCAGATAGTAGCCTGGACCGGTATGGATGCCTTCTGCCACGCCATGGAGCCCTTTGTCGGCCGTCTCAATCTGCCGGTTTCACATGCCGCCAGTCTGCGTGCCATCAAGCTGCTGAGCGAGAATCTCCGTCAAGGTTACGCTAATCCAAAAAATGATATCGCTATGGAGAACCTTATCTGGGCGCAGTTCATCGCCTCCATGTCTTACAATATGGGGGGCGGTATGGGTATGGTCCATGGTCTGGCGCATATGGTATCCGTCATCAAAGGACTGCATCACGGTCATGCCAATGCCCTGATGATGCTACCGGTGGAACGGTTTAACTCTCTGGCCTGTCCGGAGCGCTTCAAGGAGATCGGTGAGGCCATGGGACTGGATGTCCGCTACATGAGTGCGGTCCATGCAACAGACAAGACGCTCGAAGAAATCGAGCGTCTGCGAAACGACGTTGGCATCCCGGCCGTGTCTTTGCGTGAGTACGATTTCAGTGAGGCTGATATAGAACATACGGTCAAATGGGCCAGTAACGACCTCTCCATGGAAGCAAATCCAAGGGATATGACTCACGATCAGATCAGGGCCATCTTGCGCTCGTGCATGTGATTTAAGCCGGCTAATGGTTCATTTGCTGCAGTCTGTCCGTTTGTCGAAGTGCTTGGGACGGGCGGGCTGCAGCAATGACATTGTGAATATTGGTAACACACCGCTTTGTAACCGTCACCATTTGTAGCACGCTCGTGCCAGAGAAAAACGAAAGCTCCAACCAGCTGATAAAATGGGTAAAACGGTAAATTTCCCCGTTTTTTGTCCTCTGCTGCCGGCAGCCTTTTTATGAACTGATTCCATATTCAATTTTAATATCAGTAAGTTATGTAGGTTTACCTTTTTTGTGCGTGTATCAGCTCTTTAAAACAATGTTTACAATGGTTACGCAGCTATCTTGGATATCTTGTTAGATGTAATCATAACATGCTTAAATTTAACGTATTTTGTTTTGGCACGGTGTTAGCAATACCAGATTCAAGAGATTTTACGTAACCACACAAAGAAGGGAAAGAGTATGCCTGATCTGCTCACCAAGCTATCTCCAATCAAAGTTCACGCAGCAGCGCTTGAACGGCTGCAGCGTGTACGCGGCTTCGTATTCGATATGGACGGAACGATGGTGCTTGGCGATCAGCGCAATCATGGTCTCAAACCGCTGCCCGGAGCGGTCGAGTTCACACGACTGCTTGCGAGACGCGGTATTCCCTATCTGTTTTTTACCAACGGTACGGCCCGCACACCGCAGCACTATGCCAAGGAGTTGCGTGCGGCCGGTTTTGAACTTGATGATGACCGCATGATGACGCCAGCCAGCAGTGCCGTTGAACTCTTCTTGAAACGTGGTTACAAGCGGGTTATGGCCCTTGGCGTCGACGGTCTCATTCGGCCTTTGTGCGAAGCGGGCATTGAGTTCGTACCGCCAAAGGGCAAATCTCAGGCTGATGCAGTTCTGGCAGGCTGGCACCCCGGATTTACCATGGATGAGCTGGAGTCGGCCTGCCATGCGGTATGGGGTGGTGCCGGGTTGTACAGCGCCTCGCAGACGCGGTTTTTTGCGACTGCGTCCGGAAAGGCGCTGGCTCCCTCGCGTGCCATGACGGCGATGATCCGGGATATGACCGGCTGTGACGTTACAACAGTTGGTAAACCATCTCTTGCTGCACTCCGATGTGCAGGGCGCCGTTTAGGAGTAAGTCCCAAGAACCTCGCGGTGGTAGGCGACGATCCGGCAATGGAAGTTCCAATGGCGCATCGTGGTGGAGCGCTTGCTATTGCAGTTAGTTCCGGACTTGGTGCTGCAGATGCATTTGACCATTTACCTGAAAATCGCAGGCCGCATCTGAACCTGCAGGGAGTTGATGAACTTTTGCGATTGTGGTCCAACAGTATCTAAGATGTTTAGTAAATTTTAAGAAAGGAGATTTGTCAGTTGTTACGGGGGAGCATTCACTGGTCAGCAGTAATAACGATTAAGGAGGATTTTATGGTGAAACATGAGAGCTGTAAGCAGGTTCAAAAACTGCAACTTTTCAAAACGGTTTATCTGGCAGTAACGGTAGCTATGTTAGGCATGTGCGGCAGTGTTGATGCTTTTGAGATAAGAACCGGCAGTGATGATGTTATTGTCAACTGGGACAATACCTTGCGCTACACACTGGCGCAACGCCTCAAGGGCCAGAGCAAGGATCTTGTAAACAGTGCCAACCACAATGATGGCGATCTCAATTTCGACGTCGGTATCGTATCCAGCCGAATAGACCTCCTTTCAGAGATGGATATGGTCTACAAAAAGAATTTTGGTGTGCGCCTGAGTGGAGCAGGCTGGTATGACCCAGTGTACCACTCAAAGCTTGATGGCAATAGCAACCCGTTTCCAAACCATTTGAATAGTGCCGGTATTCCGACCACCGGACTAAACAATGAGACAAAAAATCAATTCGGCGGCGTAGATGGAGAACTGCTGGACGCTTTTGTCTTTGCCAAATTTGATATCGGCGATTCAGCTGTTGGTATCCGAGCCGGACGACACACGATTTATTGGGGAGAAGCATTTTTCCCCGGAGCCGGCAACAACAGTATCTCCTACGCTCAATCACCGATTGACATGGCCAAAGCCCTGGCAATGCCGGGCGTCGAGTTGAAAGAGATTTTTCGTCCATTGAATCAGGTGTCAATGACCATTCAGCCGACAAAGGATATTGTCATCGCCGGTCAATACTATCTGGAATGGGAACAGAACAAATTCCCTGAGACCGGTAGCTATCTCGGCATGGTTGACGGTCTTTTGAAGGGCGGTGAATTCTACTATTTCCCTTGGAGTACTACTCCCGGGCAGGGCATGTTAGCGATGAACGCCGGCGACCACACTCCTAAAAACGCGAAAGATTGGGGTGTCAAGGTCGGCTACAGCCCCGATTGGCTGGACGGCACCCTCGGTTTCCACTATCGCAACTTCTCGGACAAGATGCCACAGGTGCTCTCTTCCCGAACGTTACAGACGGAGTTGCCCGGTGCCCCCGTTCCTGCCCTGCCGACTAACTTTTATGATGATTACAAATCAAACATCAGCCTTTACGGCATCAGCTTTGCCAAAAACATACAGGGCATCAGTGTCGGTTCCGAAATATCCTATCGCCGGAACATGCCGCTCACCAGCCAGTGGTTCGCCCCCGAGGGTGCCCGCGGCAACACCATGCACGCTGTTGTAAACTTTCTCTCCCTTCTGTCCAAGAGCCCTGTATACGACAGCGGTACCGCCATCGTGGAATTTGCCTATGGCCGCTGGGACAAAGTCACCTCTGGCGCCCAGTATTTCACCGGCGGAAACGGGCTTAACCCTATCGGGGAACCGGTCAACCAAGGTACCGGTGCTGCCACCCGTGACTGGTCCAACGTAACCGTCAATTTTGTACCAACCTGGCAACAGGTTATTCCGGGAGTGGATATGTCCATGCCGCTCAACCTCTCCGTAGGTATGCACGGCAATGCCGCGACCCTCACCGGAGGCACAGAGGGAACTGGCAGTTACAGCGCCGGACTGTCGTTTGATGTGTTTGCCAAATACAAAATCGACCTGACTTACGCCAGTTTCTTTGGCGGTGTCTACCCAGGCGCAGATGGTGGTATCGTACCGCCGGGCTTCGAATCAAATACATCACCCAATGGTCGGGGCGCAGCAGATGCCATCGCCCTGCTCAGGGACCGCGACCTGCTTTCCTTAACACTAAAAACTACATTCTAATAAAGGAGGAACAGTATGAAGTTACGTAAATATTTAATTGCTTCCGGTATGGTGTTGGTCTCTGCAGGTATTGCCCTGGGGCAGGTCTCCGCAGAGAAAGCCGCTCAGCTCGGCAAGAACCTGACCTTGATCGGTGCCGAGAAGGCCGGCAACAAAGAAGGTACGATTCCCGAGTACACTGGCGGGATCAGCAAATCCCCGGCCAACTACACCAAGAAGGGGTGGCGTCCTGACCCGTTTGAAGGTGAAAAGCCCGAATTTGCAATATCCGCCAAAAACATGGACAAATACAGTGACAAACTCTCCGACGGCATCAAAGCCATGCTGAAGAAATACCCGACCTTCCGTCTGGACGTCTACAAGACCCACCGCACCGCAGCATACCCCAAGTATGTGACGGACAATACCGTGCGGCTCGCCACCGTGGCCAAGACCGCCAACGGCGGCCTGTCACTGGTTGGCGCTCACGGAGGGTTCCCGTTCCCGATCCCGCAGGACGGCTATGAGGCCATGTGGAACCACGTTCTGCACTATAACGGGCTGACCTACGAAGAACGCTACCGCGCCTACACCGTAGACTCCTCAGGTCGCGTTACCATGCAGGCCGAAGGCAACGTCACCCAGGAATACTTCTATTACGACCCGGCCAAACCGGACACCAAAGAATTCTACGCCCTCAAGGTGTATCTGCTCGGCCCGGCCCGCAAGATGGGAGAATCGTTCCTGGTCATCGATCCGATCGACTATGGCCGTGAGTCGAGAAAAGGATGGCAGTACCTGCCCGGTCAGCGGCGCGTGAAACTGGCCCCGGACCTCTCCTTCGATACCCCCTTTTCATCATTCGGCGGGCAGATCACCTGGGATGACCTGTTCCTGTTCAGCGGTTCCATGGAGCGCTATAACATGAAACTGATCGGCAAAAAAGAGATGTACATTCCCTATAACGAATACAAGATGCTCTACCAAACCGACCATGAAAAGGTCGCCCTCAAAGCCAACCACCTGAACCCTGACGTCTTGCGCTGGGAACTGCACCGCGTCTGGGTGGTGGAAGCGACCCTCAAGCCGGGCAAACGTCACCTCTACCACAAGCAGGTCTTTTATCTGGATGAAGACTCCTGGAGCGCTGCACTGGCTGATAAATACGACGGTCGCGGACAACTCTATCGGGTCGGAATGAACTATCTGACTCAGCAATACGATGTACCCTGCTTGTTCCCGGACAGCTTCTCGATCCACGACCTGATAACCAATTCCTATTCCATCAACGCTCTGCCGGCTCCGGGTCGGAAAGGAATCCTCTACCCCGGCCACGCTTTCCCGGCCAAGGACTGGACGTCCGACTCCCTGGCTACCGGTGGAGTTCGTTAACACCTGACACACATGGCGCACCCGGCAACCGGGTGCGCCAGATCTGACAAAGCAGCAAGCGGTACCAAATCGGAACTGGAGTACGAGTGGGCCCGGAACGCGCCCCCCGAGGAGAAGTATATGAAATCGAGAATACTGCTGATTGCGCTGATGACAGCCATAATTTTGTCCTCCGGCATTGCCTTTGCCGCCAAGGTGTGGGGCGGATTCGACTTTCTCACTAACTTGATGGGTCAAAAAGACGAAAAGGTTGTTGCCGACGTACCTTACCAAGATATTCTCGATACCCCGGCACCCAGGAGTCGTTTTCCCGGGAAAGCGGTACTGAACGGGATCACCATGGCCGGCAAACGCATCGTCTGTGTTGGGCAGTTGGGGCATGTCGTCTATTCCGACGATGGCGGCAAAAACTGGACCCAGGCCGGCGTACCGGTCAGCTCCGACCTGCTGGCGGTCCACTTCCCGACCCCGCAACAAGGGTGGGCTGTCGGCCACGATGGTGTCGTACTGCACAGCGCCGATGGTGGTACCACCTGGAGCAAACAATTTGACGGCCGGGCCGCTTCTCAGGTCATGGAAAGCTACTACCTGAACAAAAGCAGCTGTACCGCCTGCCATAGCAGCCCAGAGCTGCCGGCTGCCGCCAAACCGGGTGAGAGTGATCAGTCCGGTCTGATGGAAGAACTTAAGAGATTCAGCGACCAGGGGGCGGACAAACCGTTTCTGGACGTCTGGTTTGAAAACGAAAACACCGGCTACATCATAGGCGCCTTCAGCCTGATCTTCCGCACCAATAACGGCGGCAAGAGCTGGATACCCTTATATGACCGTATCGATAATCCGAAACGCTATCACCTGTACTCGATTCGACCGGTGGCCAATGAACTGTACCTCACCGCCGAACAGGGTACCATATTCAAACTCGATCCGAAATCGGGGCGGTTCAAAGCGGTTCAGACTCACTACTCCGGCACCTTCTTTGGAATCACCGGCGAACCGGGTGCGGTGATAGCCTTTGGCATGCGCGGTAACACCTTCCGCAGCCCCGATGGAGGGAGTCACTGGCAGAAGATCGAAACCGGCATACCGGCTGGGTTGGTAAACGGGACAGTGACCGAAGATGGCAAGATCGTACTGGTGAGTCAGGGCGGGCAGGTACTCGTCAGCAGCGACAACGGCCTAAGCTTCAACCGTATACCGGTAGAACGGCCGACACCTGCAGCGGCGATTACTTCCGTAGACAAAACCACCGTTGCATTAGTCGGCCCTCTCGGCGTGAAACTTCAATCGATCCAGTAACAACTGAATCAAGGTAACAAGGCTTAAAAGTTATAAGAAAGGGAGAACAGTCATGGCAGTTGGAATGGGAAAAACAGAAGAAATGCCGGTTGTCAAAGATCCGAAAGATTTCGATCAGAAATCCGGCAACTGGCTTGAACGCCTTATCTTCAACAACCGCATGGTGGTGATGATAGCCTGTGTGCTTGTGACCATATTGCTGGGTTACCAAACAACGAAGACCGTTTTCAACGCCAGTTTCGAAAAGATGCTGCCGCAGAGTCACCCCTATATCAAAAACTATCTGGCCAATAAAAATGACTTGCCAGGCCTGGGCAACTCAATACGGGTAGTAGTTGAAAATACCCAGGGAGACATCTTTGACCCGCAGTACCTGGATGCACTCCGTCAGATAAATGACGACCTGGTACTTACTACCGGAGTCGACCGCGCCTGGGTTAAATCTATCTGGACTCCGGCGGTACGCTGGAATGAGGTTACGGAAGAGGGGTTCCAGGGCGGCCCGGTCATGCCGGACAACTTTGACGGCTCGCCGGAGAAAGTGGCGCAGCTCAAACAGAACATAACCCGTTCCGGCATCGTTGGCAGCCTGATAGCGTCCAACTACAAATCGGCCATGGTCTTTGTCCCGCTTCTGGATAAAGACCCCAACACTGGCAAGCGTCTTGATTACAGCGCCTTCTCCAAACAGATCGAACAGACCATCCGTAAAAAATATGAAGCGGCTGCAGTCGCTGGCAGTAACGGAGGTGCTCAGCCGGCCGGCAAAATCAAGATCCATATCGTCGGTTTTGCCAAGCTGGTGGGAGACCTGATCGCCGGACTGATGCAGGTCATAACCTATTTCGGTATTGCCGCCCTGATAGCCACCATCGTCATTTTCCTTTACACCCGTTGCGTGCGGAGTACGGCTCTGGTGATCCTCTGTTCGGTCGTGGCGGTCATCTGGCAGCTGGGCATAGTCGCCACCCTCGGTTTCGAGCTCGATCCCTACTCGATCCTGGTCCCGTTTCTGGTCTTCGCCATTGGAGTCTCTCACGGCGTACAGAAAATGAACGGCATCATGCAGGATGTCGGGCGTGGCACCCACAAACTTGTCGCAGCGCGCTATACCTTCCGCCGCTTGTTCCTAGCCGGTTTGACCGCCCTGATGGCTGATGCGGTCGGGTTTGCCGTCCTGATGATGATCGATATCCCGGTAATCAAGGACTTGGCGCTGACTGCCAGTATCGGTGTGGCCGGGCTGGTTGTTACCAATCTGTTGCTTCTGCCGGTATTCCTCTCCTTTACCGGAGTCAGCCTCAAGGCTGCCAAACGGAGCCTGCAGGAAGAAAACGAAGAAAGCTCCGGCAAAGGGGTCGGCGCACTCTGGAGCCTTCTGGACCACTTTACCGAACGGCGCTGGGCCACCCGTGCCGTTGTAATCGCCGCTGTACTGGCCGTAGCCGGCTTTGTAGTCAGCCTCAATCTTAAAATCGGGGATCTTGATCCGGGAGCCCCCGAACTGCGCCCCAACTCCCGTTATAACAAAGACAACACCTACATCACCTCCAACTACTCGCTCTCCAGTGACCAGTTTGCCGTGATCATGAAGACGCCCATTGAGGGCGCCATAAAGTATAAGCCGCTGATCGAAGCAGACCGTCTGGCTTTTGCGCTGCGCCAAGTGCCCGGGGTGCAGACGACAGTCACTATGGGTGACTCCATCAGGATGATCACCGCCGGCACGTATGACGGCAATCCCAAGTGGTACACACTCAACCGCAGTCAGGAAGTGCTCAACTACGGAGGGCAGCAGTCCTGTTTCGACAATCCGGAACTGATTAACAGCACCATATCAGTCACACCGATCATCGCCTATCTGTCTGACCACAAAGCGGAAACGTTGACACGGGTATTAACGGTAGCTGAAGAGTTTGTCTCCAAGCACAGCACCAAGGATCGTCAGTTCCTTCTTGCAGCCGGTAGTTCAGGAATCGAAGCGGCCACCAACATAGTGGTCAAACAAGCGAATCGTATCATGCTGCTGTACGTTTACGGAGCGGTGATCATCCTCTGTTTCATTACCTTCCGTAACTGGCGTGCGGTAGTGGTTGCGGTACTGCCGCTGGTCCTGACCTCAATATTGTGCGAGGCGCTGATGGTGGCTCTTGGTATCGGCGTCAAGGTTGCCACGCTGCCGGTAATTGCCCTGGGAGTCGGCATAGGGATCGATTATGCTCTCTACCTTCTGAGCATGCAGCTCAAGTATCAACGGGATGGTCTGCCGCTCGGCGAAGCCTACAAAAAAGCGGTCCAATTCACCGGTAAGGTCGTGGGACTGGTCGGAATCACCCTGGCCGGCGGAGTTGTCACCTGGGCACTGTCACCGATCAAATTCCAGGCCGACATGGGTATTCTGCTGACCTTCATGTTTCTCTGGAACATGATCGGAGCGCTCATCCTGATCCCGGCACTGTCCCATTTCCTGCTCAAGGATGTGTATGAAGTAGCAGAAGAAACCGTAGAAGAAGCTGAAGCAGAATCAATCGAAATCGGAGGCGACATCATCGAGTGCAGAAGCATCCAGTAATAAGCACAAAGTAACAAGCAGTACCTCCTGTGGTGTGGTTCAAGGGGCAGTGTTGCTGCTGCCCCGGTTTTTTTTGATGCGTATTCAACATGTAGAAATTAAATATAAAAGGAGATAAAAAATGATCAAAGTCAGTGTGTTATATCCAAGTGGCGCAGGGAGCAAATTTGATATGGACTATTACTGCACCAAGCATTTGCCGATGGTTCAGGAAAAACTTGGCGCGGCCTGTAAGGGTGTTTCCGTGGATAAGGGTTTGGGTAGTCCGGAACCGGGAGCGCCGGCACCTTTTGTTGCCATGGGACACTTGTTGTTTGATTCGATAGAAAGCTTCCAGGCTGCATTTGGTCCGAACGCGGCAACCTTCATGGCTGATATTCCCAACTATACGGACATTCAGCCTACGGTTCAAATCAGCAGCGTTCAGATTTAGCCTCAACAGTTTTAAATACATTGTGCCACAACACCGGCAAATCAGGGAGGACGTTATGAAAATTGATCTTACAGGAAAGGTCGCATATATATCCGGAGGTGCGGCAGGAATCGGTGCTTCTATTGCGCAGTTGTTTGCAGAGCAGGGTGCCGGTGTTGTTATCGGTGATATACAGGTTGAGAGAGGCGAAGCAACGGCAGCAAAAATTCGTGAGCAGGGTGGCAAAGCCATCTTCGTTCGTCATGACGCCGCCGAAGAAGCGGAGTGGATCGCCGCGCTCGACCTTGCCATCAAGACGTACGGAGGTCTTGATATTTTCGTCAACAACGCTGCCATCGAGCAGACCTGCATGATAACGGATGTTGAGCTTGCCGACGTCCAGAAGCTGATTGCCATCAACGTTACGGGAATGATCATCGGGCACAAACATGTCATCCGGGCCATGCGCCCTGGCGGGGTCGCTGGCAAGGGGGGCAGCATTATCAATCTGTCGTCCGTCTCTGGTCTGATTGGAACCCCGGCCTTAGGAGTCTATACCGCGTCAAAAGGTGCCGTTCGGTTATTCAGCAAGTCGGCAGCGGTCGAATGCGGTCGCCTTGGGTATGGCATTCGGGTAAATTCAATCTATCCGGGACTGGTAGAAACCGATATGGGAAATAAACTGTTAGACGATTTTGTAGGGCTTGGCGTATTCAAGGATCGTGCTGATGCACAACTGCAAATGCTGGCCGGTTACCCGATCGGTCGCACCGGGGTACCCATCGACATCGCAAATGCAGCTCTTTTTCTGGCTTCCGATCTGTCAAGTTGGATAACCGGTACAGAGATTGTAGTGGATGGCGGGATGACCGCTACTTAGTTTCCGTCCGGAAAGGGTGCTTTTTCCCCCTGGCGGCGTCAATCTTCGACCTTGCTTGTGCGGCGCACCCATGTACGCCTCCGCGCAACTCATTGATTTTCTTGCCATGAGAAAAAATTCCTGCTTTCAGAATCGGAAACGCGCAGTTTCCGTCCGGTGATTCCGGACAGAAACTACTTAGCAGGAATTAGGACCGGGATAGCATATTTTATACATTGAACCCCTTCAAATATTTAACCCTGAGGTGAATAGAATGCACATCAAATCGGATGCCAGTCAGTTTATAGAGATGCGGATTGTGAAGGCTCCTTTTATCGTGCTTGCGCTGATTGCACTGGTACTCTTTGGGGTTGCTCATGCGGCTGATAAGTCGGCAGTAAAAACCGGGATTGAAGACAATGCCAGTGACGCAAAGCGGGCCAAGGAATTGCTCGGTCGTGCAGTTGTTCATTATCGGGCGAAGAAAGAGTTGGCTTTGGCCGCATTCGACCGTCAGGGCGAATTCATTCAAGGTGATCTTTATGTATATGCAATCAACACATCGGGCGTTTTGCTGGCGAGTGGTGGATCGTCATCAGTTCTGATCGACCGAATCGTCGTAGGTATGAGTGATGTAGATGGTAAACTATTATTCAAAGAAATGTTGGATAAAGCCAAGTCCAGAGGATCTGGAACAGTGGAATACCGTTGGCTGAATCGAACCCATAACAAAGTCGAGAGGAAAGTTACCTATTTTCAGCAGGTAGGAGATGTAATTATTGCAGTGGGATATTATATCCCACACGCCGCTGCTACGCAGGCCAAAAACATGTTGGATAGGGCTTCAGATGCGGTGAAACGCGATCCAAAGAGCGCATTCAAGGCATTCCAAGATCTAAGTGGAAAATATATTGAAGACGATCTTTACGTATTCGTAATAGGCATCGATGACTTACATTTTCGTGCTCATGGGGCAACACCGCGCCTTGCAGGGAGCGACGCGCAGTCCCTGACCGATCCCAACGGAAAGCCAATCATTCGGGAGATGATCTCGATCATCAAGGCAAATGGAGAAGGCGAACTGGAGTATTCCTGGCGTAATCCTGTTACAAGTAAAATTGAGAAAAAGCATACTTATGTGCGCAAGGTGGGCAATTATCTCGTTGGAGTCGGCTATTACACCAGGTAAAATGTGTAAGCGTACCCGTTAAGCCGGGATACGAAAAAAGGTATGTCATTAAAAGCAAAAAAAGTTCTTGAAACCGCAAGTTGTCGTCAAGCTTCGGTCGATCGCACTAACTGTTCAAGGCGCAGTTGGCCAAGAGGTCAGCAATCTCTCTGGATTGACTCGGTACACAAATTCGATTGATCGGAGTTAGTAATGGCAGCGGAAAAAGCGGGTAATAAGCAGAAATATGAACTGCAGTTAGTCGTTGAAACGTTCCTGATGTTGGAGAAGATACTTTCGGCAAGGGGCGGCATCTCACTTACTGAGATTTGTCACTGCATGAAAATTACTAAAAACAAGGCATTCAGGATGCTTGCCACACTGGTTCAGTGTGGCATTCTGGAAAAGGATGAGGGAAGTAACTACAATATCGGCATCACATCCATAGAAAACGCGCATCGGATATTGGCCAAGGCAGAGTCACGGGATAAGGTCCGATCCTGTATGAAACGCTTATCAAAGGCAACCAATGAAGCGGTCTATTTTGCAAAAAAATCTGGATCAAATGCGGTGTTTGTCGATTTTGTCGACTGTCAACAACCAATAAAAGCTGCTTCGTTCGTTGGCATGTCTCTGCGACTCCCGGTTGCCGTTCGCTTTCCGAGCGGTACTACGGCCTCCAACATCGGCATTATAACCGTTGATACGGAAAGTTTGTCATCAGAGATTACTACCGTATCCCTACCGTACGTTAACGGGCTTGGCGCTGTAATAGGAACGCTGGTGGTGCTGGCGCCAACGTACAGGATGTCTCTTTATCGCATTAAAACGGAAATAGTCCCTGCCTTAAGAGATATCACGCAGCGTCAGCTGACACTGTTGCATGATAGTGAGGAGATGAGATTCGTGCCGTTGTTCCCGCACTCCGGGCGGGAATTTGCCCGATATCCGCAGTTAGGTGTGGGAATGTTCTCCGACACAGCTGATGCGGCACGGCTGTCGGCGTAGTGGGGATGGCACACGAAATGATGGTCTTTACTTTTCGGACCTATACCCGAGCAAAGAATCTGACGCGTCTGGGATTATCGGACGCTACGGCATGGCGGTCGGCCACAAACGGTCGAGGCCCTTGGTAGAATGCAGGTGCTTCGCACATGAATAAAGCTGCTCCGAAATCTTACTTCGACAATCTCGTCGATTATACCCTCCAAGCCACTATCAATTGCTAAAATACGCATTTTCCCATAGGCCCTTTCAGCAATATAGAGTTTGCTGACCGAATTAGCAGATGTGTGAAATGCAACCACTCGAAATAGTCCTGGTTCACCATCGTTTAGCAAGAAGAAGTATGATGTTCTCTTTTCAGTTTGGGTTTGCGTGTGGGAACACAATTCTAACTGATTGGAAGCACTGCCGTGAATCTTTTTAAAATCTTTTCCGATATTTTTACTATTTAATTGGATATGATTGAGAGTGATTGAAGCAGCTGAACAGCTCGGTATTTCTTAACTTTTTATCAGGTGGTCGTTGGTTCGGCCCCAACGCGGTTCACTAAACATTACAGGGGGTTACGGTCAGGTAGTAACTCCCTTTTTGTTGTTTTGATTCCGTTGGAGACGGCCAAATATACAACCACCATATGCGACACTCTTGTCTTTCCCACAGTGTCAATTCTTGTGTTTTCTGAGTGCCTAAGGTATTGTGCAGACTTGGAAACTTAGTGAGAAGAGGGTGGAGCCAATGACAGACCTGATATCAAACAAGTACGGGAGCAGTTAAGATTATGAAATGCTTTACAAAACTTATAGTTGGTTCATCTGCTGTTGCTCTGCTGGCAAGTGGATGTGCGACAAACCCGGACGGAAGTTATGAGTATAAAAACACTGCCATTGGATCGCTTGGCGGAGCCGCTCTGGGTGCTGGTGTTGGTGCGCTGGTCGGAGGTAAAACTCATCGGGGACGAAATGCCGCTATTGGCGGGCTTACCGGGGCGGTGGTCGGTGGCGGCGTCGGTAATTATATGGATCGTCAGGCGGCGGCCTTGAAGAAAAGCCTGCCTGAAGCGGAAGTGGTGAGAGATGGTGACAAAATATATGTTGCATTGCCATCCGGTATTTTGTTTGACACGGGTAAAGATATACTGAAACCGTCCGCAAAGAATTCCCTGAGCAAAGCGGCGGTAACCTTGAATACATCTGATACGAACATCATCGTTCAGGGGCATACCGATTCAACCGGTTCTGTTGCTGTCAACCAGCCGTTGAGCGAACGGCGGGCCAGCCACGTGCGCGACTTTCTTGCCGTCAGCGGTGTTCCTTCTTCCCGGATGACGGCGGTCGGTTATGGCTCCAGCAGCCCTGCCGTAGCGAACGATACCGATGCAAATCGAGCGCTGAACAGACGTGTGCAACTGGAAATAAGCCCCACTGAAAAGCTGCGGGCTCAGGAAAGCGGCAACAACTAGAAACGGCTTCAATGACTCTGAATCAGGAGCTATTAGCATGCAAAACGTTATAAAACATCAAATTAAAGACCTTCTAAAAGAACGCAATGCCGTACTTCTGGCCCATAACTATATGCGTGATGAGGTGCAGGAGATCGCTGATATCACCGGCGATTCTCTTGCGCTATCCATTGAGGCGGCCAAAACTGAGGCCGACGTCATTGTGTTCTGCGGCGTACACTTTATGGCTGAGTCTGCGGCGATTCTCTCACCCCAAAAAAAGGTGCTGCTTCCCCGCCCGGATGCCGGGTGCCCGATGGCCGACATGGTAACAGCAGCAGAGCTTGAACTGCTCAAGTCGCGACACCCCGGTGTTCCAGTAGTTACCTATGTCAACTCATCTGCCGAAGTTAAAGCTCATTCCGATATCTGCTGCACGTCAGCCAATGCGCTCAAAGTAGTACAGTCGCTCAGCGAGGACGAACTGATCTTTGTGCCGGACCGCAATCTGGGGCGCTGGATCGCAAAATTCGTCCCGCAAAAGAAATTTATTTTCTGGGAAGGGTTCTGTCCGACGCACGAACGGATGACGGTGGCAGCGGTACTGCAAAAAAAGAGCGAGCACCCCGATGCGCTCTTCATCTGTCATCCTGAAAGCGCCCCTGCTGTTTCGGATCTGGCGGATCATGTCTGTTCAACCAGCGGCATGTATGACTACTGCCGCAAAAGTCAGGCCGCAAAATTCATTATTGGCACGGAGGCCGGCATTATCTACAAGCTGCGCCTCGAAAACCCCACCAAGGAATTCATCCTTGCCTCACCGGCTCTGTTCTGCCCCAATATGAAACTTACTTCACTTGAGGATATCTTGCTTTCACTCCAGAATTTGGAACCGGTCATCAGCGTACCGGAGGACATTCGCCTTAAAGCCAAAGGGGCATTGGACCGGATGTTGGCAATTCCGCGCGACTGAAATTTCATTCATCATCGCCTGCGCTTTCTTCATGCTCTCTGCTATCGGCTTGTCTGGTTGCGTCCCCTGCTCTTGGCTTTGTAGAGCGCCTTGTCGGCCGCCTTCATAACCTCAGCCGCACTATTGAGATCTTCACCGCTTTCAGCCACACCAATACTGACAGTTACCGAGGCATAGGCACCCTCTCCGCGACCGGCACGGCTGCCGCGGGCTCCTTTGCCCTGCTTCTGGCTCTTTGGCCGGTCTTCACTCCGTAAGGCCATGCGATATTCGGCAATCGTTTCGCGCAGCGCCTCCAGATGCGGCAGAGCTTCGTCTACCCGACAGCGGGAGAAGATGATGGTAAATTCTTCTCCGCCATAACGGTAGGCTTTGCCTCCTCCCCCAACGTCCATCATCTTTCGTGCGACCATCTTCAGCACCTGATCCCCCACATCATGTCCGTAGGTATCGTTGAACTGTTTGAAGTGATCAACATCAAGCATTGCTACCGTATAGTACCGCCCCAGGCCGTGAAGACTCTCGTTCAAAGAGCGACGTGACGGCATACCGGTCAGGTCATCGCGAAATGCCATGTTGTAGGAATCCCGCAGCACACTCATGGTAAGGATCAACGTGCCTGCGGTGGTGTAGGCAACATACATGTTGCGGGTTGTAATCCAGTTGCAGGCCATAAAAAATGCCGTCAACGCACCGAGCATACCACTGTCGATCGGAGTCTGACGTCGCAGTGCCAGCGCTGCAACGATCGCAAAGCTGAGAGCGCCTGCCATCAGAGCCGGTTGCGGGACCAGCAGGTTGTTAAGAAGTGGCCACTGGAGGTAACTCCGGGCAATATACGGCACAAGATCGAAAAAGTGCTGGCTGAAGAGCCAGAATACACCAAAAGCCTGAACGACAAGAAAGACTAAGCGCATTCGGCCGACAGCGGAAAAGACACCACGCTCGCGCATGATTGTGAAGAGAACAGTATTCAGCGGTATCAGCAGAACAAAAGCCTGAAAAAACGGATTGAGGGCAGGCTCGAACTGTTCAGTAGCTATGAGAGTCTGAGAACTCCAATAGAAGAGTACCAGCATGAGCAGAGCCATAAATGGGCGACCGCGATGAAAATGAACGGACAAAAATAGTCCCATGGCGGTCACAAAATAGGGGGCAAGCATGACCAGATCTTGCCGGCCAGGTGACAGGTCAGGAATATGGGGAATAAGAAACCAGGTTGCAATCAGGATTGCAGTGGGCACGAAAAAAATGGGGATTTTCTGTGTGAAGTGGGCAAACAAACGAGTACTTTCCTCATATGACGGTAAGTCGGTAACTGTGCTGGCATACACTGTAAGCTGCAAACCAGTCAACCATTTTCGGAAGCATGAAATTCCTTGCTCTTTTCAAAACATAACAGAAACCATCAATAAACTTGACGGAGTGTTTGGTGGTGTGGTAAAAATGCGACAGTGATTTTACGGATACGGAGATTGCGCAATGATACAATTTAAAAAACTGATTACCGTTATGACGCTGTTTTCCCTGTTGTCGACCGCTTCTTATGCGTTTGCCGATGATAATACGATCAGAGAAGTTTTCACAGATGCGTTTTATGGCGCTGGAATCGGTGCGCTGATTGGTGGTGCATTGACTGTTTTTACAAAACACCCGTCTGATCATATAAAAAACAATCTATTATACGGCGCTGCAACAGGTGTTTTGGCCGGGACTGCTTACGGGTTGGCTAAATCAGCCCGTGCCTTTGCCGAGGTCGAAAACGGCCGTGTCAAAATCGCGATTCCGACAATCATTCCTGAGCTGCTTGTTTCGCCTTCATCGGGGCGAACGGCGGTTGCCTGGAAAGCAGATCTGATTCGCGGTACATTTAATTAGTTTTACACCAAATATCGATAATAATTTTAACCCGCCGGAGAAATCCTGCGGGTTTTTTATTTGCCCACACCGCAATAAATTGGGTATATACGTTCTGTATGCATTTAAACGTATGAGGAGATTGCAATGTCAGAGTTTAAAAATGTCACCGTTATCAAGAAGGCCAATATCTTTTTTGACGGTCAAGTCACCAGCCGTTCGATATTTTTTGCCGATGGGAGCAAAAAAACGCTTGGTGTCATGCAGCCGGGGGAATATGAATTTTCTACCGATTGTGTTGAGGATATGGAAATTCTTTCGGGAGAGCTGAAATGGCAGCTAAGGGGAGAAAACGAGTGGAAGAACGTAATGTGCGGCGAAACGTTTAATGTGCCGGCGCATAGCACGTTTATAATGAAGACGGCGGTTGTAACGGATTATTGTTGTGCTTTTGGCAAATGACAACTCGCTTTTCGTGAATAAAAAATTGGACTGTTGCACTGTCGGTCGTTTTGCACCATCTCCGACCGGAGCTCTTCATACCGGTTCTCTGGTTGCGGCGGTCGGTAGCTATCTTATGGCTAAACATCGTGGCGGTCGCTGGCTGTTGCGGCTTGATGATCTGGACGCTCCCCGTCAGGTGCCGGGGATGGCTGAAGACATTATGCGGACACTGGAGTTGTTCGGGCTGCAATGGGATGGTGAAGTTACTCGTCAGAGCAGGCATGTGGAAGAGTATCAACGCTATTTTAAACTGCTGCAACATGCCGGGGTGGTGTATCCGTGCGGCTGTTCACGTAAGGAAATTGCCCGTAGTACTTCAGCGCCGCATATTGGAGACGAGGGTATTCCCTATCCCGGCACCTGCCGGGTCGGGATAAAAACTGCTTTGGCCATACGTTCCTGGAGGGTACAAGTGCCGGAGGAGGAGATCTGCTTTTCTGACCTGCGCATGGGGTGTATCAGCCAGGTACTGCCAGTTTCATGCGGTGATTTTGTTGTAAGACGCGGCGATGGCGAGTTTGCCTATCAACTGGCGGTAGTGGTGGATGATTATCTGTCCGGGGTAAACCAGGTTGTACGGGGTGAGGATCTGCTTTCCTCAACACCTCGCCAGATATATCTGCAGCGACTGCTCGGCTTTCCTCAGCCGAACTATTGTCACCTGCCTCTAGTAACCGGGCCAGATGGGGCAAAACTGAGTAAACGGGACAGTTTGCTTTCACCTCATGTGAGCACTGGCACTGGCAGAGAACAGGTATTGCTTCTCGCCGTACTTCGTTTTCTCGGTCTGAATCCCCCCCAAGAACTTACCGGGGCCGCATGCCATGCAATCCTCCAGTGGGGAGTTATTCATTTTACGGCACTCCAGCTACCTGTCCAAGGAGGCACAATAACTATCTGACAGATCAAAACCAGCTAGACCGGGCTTACCATAAAACCTTGATTATACGATAGTTGCATGCTATTTGTAACAACGGGACATGCGGAACTAAAGCGCAGATTTGCGCTGCAAATAAGCTCAAGGGGGACGAAATGGAAAAGCAGAAAGTTCATTACAGTGAATTGGGTTTGTCCAACACGAAAGAGATGTTCAGCAAGGCGATGGCCGGTAAATATGCGGTTCCTGCCTACAATTTCAATAATCTCGAGCAGCTTCAGGCTATTGTGACCGCCTGTATCGAAACAAATTCTCCGGTAATCATTCAGGTTTCCAAGGGTGCGCGCAGTTATGCAAACGAAACGATGCTCCGCTTCATGGCAATGGGTGCGGTTCAGATGGCGCGTGAAGCAGGCTCCAATATACCGATCTGTCTGCACCTTGATCACGGTGACACATTTGAACTGTGCAAATCGTGCATCGATAGCGGTTTTTCATCTGTTATGATTGACGGATCACATTTACCATTCGAAGAAAACGTGGCTCTTGCCAAAAAAGTAGTCGAATATGCCCATCAGTTTGATGTGACGGTTGAAGCGGAGTTGGGCGTTCTGGCCGGGATCGAGGATGAGGTTTCTGCCGAACATTCCTCCTATACAAAACCGGAAGAGGTTGAAGAGTTTGTCAAAAAGAGCGGTGTTGATTCGTTGGCGATCTCAATCGGAACCAGTCACGGAGCATTTAAATTTAAAGCCGGTCAGCCGGTTCCTCCGCTGCGGTTCGATATTCTGGATGAGTGTGAAAAGCGCATTCCCGGTTTTCCGATAGTGCTTCATGGCGCCTCATCGGTGGTTCAGGAGTATGTCGAGCTAATCAACAAATATGGTGGCAACCTGGCAGGAGCGGTTGGTATTTCCGAAGATCAGTTGCGTCGGGCCGCAGCGAGTGCCGTCTGCAAGATAAATATCGATTCCGATGGCAGATTGGCGGTGACCGCCAGAATTCGTGAATATTTTGCCAAGGACCCGAAAGAATTCGATCCGCGTAAATATCTGGGTGAAGCTCGTAAAGAGCTGGTAAAACTGGTAAAGCACAAAAACGAAGCTGTTCTTGGGTCTGCAGGAAAAGCCTGATTTCGCACGTCACGGCAGGGGAGGATATATGAGAACTCGAAAGTTTTCTCGCGTACATTTTAATGTCGGAGCGACCATCAGGACCGCTGATCGGCAGTTTCAGGGCGCGGTGGAAAATCTCAGCATGACCGGTATGTTTCTGGTAACCAGTGAGCAACTTGCTGAGGGAGATCTGGTTGATATAACTATTGTTCTTTCCGGTATTCTTCCCGAGATATCCGTGGGTTTTAACGGGATTGTTACGCGGGTAACAGCGGATGGCGTTGGCTTTACCTTCGATAAAATGGATCTCGATTCCTATATGCATCTTAAAAATATAATCGCCTATAATATTGATGATGTTGACAAGGTTATGGAAGAGATCGGCCATGCCATTGATGAAAAACTCGCATCAGAGCAATAATGATCATACCCGCTTGAGGAAGACACTATGAAAAGGCATTCAATTCTGTTTTCTGTCGGTGGATTTCTGCTTGGCATTTTTGCTCCTGTCGGTTGGGCTTTGATCAGAGCAGTATGCTTTTTTGAATCCAACCGGGGGGTTGCTGAGCAAATTATTCACGATATTGTCAAAGACAGTGAACATTTTGCTCTTTACAATTACATGGGTGGCGGCACAGCCATTGTCTTGGCGGTTCTCGGCTATCTGATCGGTAAAAATGGTGATGAACTGAAAGAACGGGCTGTGGAGCTCAGCGTCCTTCATCGGGAAGTTAACGAGCAGAAGGAAATATTTGAAAATCGCTACAAAGTTCTTGATAGGAACATCAAAAATTTTCATCAGATCAGTAGTAAAATTCAGAAATCACTCAACGTTGATGAAGTATTGTTCCTCTGTGCCGAGGGGTTGCATAATGTTCTCGGGTATGAACGGGTCAATATTCTAATGGCGGAAGGTGGCCAGCGCCTCCGTTTTTTAGCCGCTATCGGCACAGAGGGTTTTAACCCGTCTGACGTCGTTTTGCCGATTGATTCGAGCATCGGTGTCATTGCCAAATGTTTTCAAGAACGCAAAGTTTTTCTGATCGATGACATCTCGCGCTATCCTGACGATTATCATGTATCACCGCCACACAACAACCTGTCGCCGTTGCGTTCAAAAAGCTTTATTCTCTGTCCGATAGTTGTAAAGAACAATACGATCGGGATTTTTGGTATTGACAACAAGAACAGCCACCGTGCCCTTAATGATTCTGATGTCGATACCATTTTGCTCTTTGCGGATCAGGTCTCATCCGCCATAACCCGTATCAGTTTGTTGACTTCAATTGACACGCTGACATCAGAGATGGAAAGCTCATTCAAATTTCTGTTGGGAAGCCGTGACCAATATTCCAAAAACGTTAGTAATCTGCGTGATGGCGTTGATTCTGTAGCCGACGGGACATCAATTATTGCCTCTGCTTCTGAAAGTGTGATGGCATCGATTGAAGAAACCAGCTCTGCTGTCACCCAAATTTCAGTTGCGATAGAACAGGTTACCCGAAATCTTGACCACCTGGCCGGGGTTGTCCACCAATCAGCATCTGCCATGGAGCAGGTCCACAGCACTATCGGCAACGTTGAGCAGAATGCGGCGATTTCTCATGAAGTTTCGCATCAGGTAAAAGAACGTGCTGAAGAAAGTCGGGCCGTCGTCACGGAAACAATACATGCTCTTGATGAAATAAAAATATCGGTTGACCTTTCATTTGATGCCATACAGCGGCTGGCTGAGAACAGCACCCGTATCGAAAATATCGTCAGTGTCATTAATGATATCACCAAACGTACCAATCTACTGGCACTGAACGCATCCATTATTGCTGCTCAGGCGGGTGAATACGGAAAGAGTTTTGGTGTTGTGGCTGATGAAATCCGCAATCTGTCGCTTCAAACCGGTCATTCAACCGGCGAGATAACCTCCATCATCGAAAGGATCATGAGTGAGTCGAAAACGGCCGCTCATAATATCGGAAAGACCAAGGATCTGGTGCATCGCGGTGTTAAGTTGGGGCAGACGACAGGGGAGTCACTAAAAGCAATCTTTGAAAGCTCAAATTGTTCTCTCGATATGACCAAGCAGATCAAGCAGGCAACTCAGGAGCAGGTGACCAGCGTTCAATTGGTAGCGAACTCAATGGAAGAGATCAGCTCAATGACCTCTCAAATTTTCATTGCATCAACCGATCAGTCAAAAGCCACAAAAAGTATTGCCCGTTCAATTGAAACGATCAAGGATATGACTCATGAAATGGTTAATTCAACGTCGCGTCAGGTTAATGATGGCAAACTGATTCGTCGTAATGTGGAATCGGTCAGTGGCATGGTTACTGAGTTGTTTGATAATATGGAGATGCGCAGAGCACAGAGTGCAGAAGTTGTTAAAGAACTGGAACAGATGAAAAGTCTGACCTTTTCGAAATAAAGGGTTTTTTTGGAGACAGCAAAACTATGAAAAAGAAAAAAACGATACCTGACATACTGAAGATGAAGCAGAGCGGACAACGTATTACGGTACTGACGGCCTATGATTATCCCTTTGCGCGACTAGTTGATGACGGCGGGGTGGACATCATTCTGGTGGGGGATTCCGCTGGCGTTGTCGTCGCCGGTCATGACACGACGCTACCGGTTACTATGGAAGAGATGCTGTATCACGTGCGGGCTGTCAAGCGTGCCGCCCCAAAGGCTCTTGTCGTTGCGGATATGCCCTTTATGTCTTATCAGACCGGCATTGAAGAGGCCTGTCGTAATTGCGGTCGCATGATAAAGGAGGGTGGCGCTGAAGCGGTAAAGGTTGAAGGGGGCAGTAATATGGCCCACGTTATCCGGGCGGTTTCATCGATCGATATCCCGGTTATGGCACACATCGGTCTGACGCCACAATCAGTTCATCGCATGGGTGGTTACAAAGTTCAGGGGAGAAACGATCAGGCAGAACGGATCATGGATGATGCCCTTGCAGTGCAGAACTCCGGGGCTTTTGCCGTGGTGCTGGAAGGGATACCGGCATCACTGGCGGCAGAAATCAGTGTCGAGTTGACAATTCCTACAATCGGTATTGGCGCCGGTCCCTCATGTGATGGTCAGGTGCTGGTAATCCACGATATTCTTGGCCTTTGTGAAAAATATTCTCCCAAGTTTGTCAAACGCTATGCAGACCTGGGGCCGGTTATCTCTGCTGCTGTCACGCAGTATGTTGCTGAGGTCAGAAACGGCGAGTTTCCAACAGAAGAACATTCTTTTTCCTGAGGATCAGATGAAGATTATCAACAGCATTGTTCATATGCAGGCACTCGCTATCGCTCCCGAACGGGATGGCAGAAAAATCGCTTTTGTCCCCACGATGGGCTTTTTGCATGAGGGACATGCCTCACTGCTTCGGGAAGGTCGCAAACGGGCAGATGTTCTGGTACTCTCGATTTTTGTCAACCCGATCCAGTTTGGCAAAAATGAAGATCTCGATCGTTATCCAAAGGACATGGAGCGTGATTGCCAAATCGCTGAAGCGTGCGGGGTCGACATCGTCTTTATCCCGACGGCCGCGGAGATGTATCCGTCGGGATTCCAAACAGGAGTCACCGTGAGGGAGATCTCTTTGCCGCTCTGTGGGGCAAGTCGTCCGGGGCACTTTGACGGAGTAGCAACGGTCGTTGCAAAGTTATTTAATATTGTCCGTCCTGACCTGGCACTTTTTGGCACCAAGGATTATCAGCAGTTGGCCGTTATCCGCCGAATGACCGCAGATTTGAACATGCCGGTTGAGATTGTCGGGATGCCTATTGTGCGTGAAGCGGATGGTGTGGCGATGAGTTCGCGCAATGCCTATCTGTCACCGCATGAGCGGCAGAGTGCACTCTGTTTGATTCAGGCACTCAGGCGGGCACGTGAGCTTTTTGCCGGTGGGGAACGCTCAATTGCTGTACTAATGAAGGAAGCGCGAGCTGTTGTTATGCAGGAAGCAGCTGCCGTTATTGATTATATTGAATTTCGTGATGGCGCAACTTTGCAGGAGTTGGACGTTGCCGACGACAGTACGTTGCTGGCATTGGCAGTTAAAATAGGACAGACCAGATTAATAGACAATACCGTTCTTGGAGAGGTGTTGTAATCATGCAGAGAATTATGTTGAAGAGCAGAATAGACCATGCCGCATAAAATCAATATGCCGGCGAAAAACATGGTTTTTCGCCGGCATATGAGTAACTTTTCCCCCCGGTATCAGCGTTACATTACCCTTGATTTCAGGCGTTGCCCAGTTTGGCCCGTTCAGCTTTCTTAAGCAGCGCCGAAGCCAGCGGATGACTGTTATTCTCGGCATACAGGTTAGCGGTATTGCCCGCAGGAGTTTTTATCGTTGGGTTTGCCCCGCCATCAAGTAGTGCCTGCACGGTCTGGTTGCACCCATAAATTGCCGCCAGCATCAGCGGAGTATGCCCTTCGCGGTCACGGGCATCGGCATCAGCCCCATGTTCTATCAGCATTTTGACAATTTCAGTATGTCCGTTAGCTGCAGCATAATGAAGCGCAGTTTTGCCCTTGTCGCTCATTGTTGATATATCAGCGCCGCGATGCAGCAAATCCTTGACAAAGTCCTTGAGCCCCTCTTTGGATGCACTGATCAGTGGGGTGTGGCCATGACGGTCTTTTGCATTTACGCTTTCCATGTTTGACTCCTCCCGTAAGTTTATGATCGGGCAGTGGTGCCCGTAACTCATTGCTGTAACAAAAACCACAAGAAAAAACCACGTTTCCCATATATCATACAATCACAATGAACACCACGGACTATTTGCAATATAACAAAAATGCCTGATAATAATTAAGCGCTTGAATCTACACCGTTCGGAACACTATAATGACCGCCCCAAGGAGAATGTTTCAATGAATGTAATTCAGGCTGAATTCATAAAAAGCGCTGCTAAACCAAAAGATTATCCACCTCCAGGGTTGCCGGAGGTCGCTTTTGTCGGGCGTTCGAACGTTGGCAAATCATCGCTGATCAATGTGCTGTCCGGTCGTAAAGGGCTGGTGAGAACCAGTTCAACCCCCGGTCGCACCCAGTTGATTAATTTTTTTGACATTAACAGCATCCTGACCCTGGTTGACCTACCCGGCTATGGGTACGCGAAAGCTCCTCCAGCGTTGCGCAAACAGTGGGGGCCGATGATTGAATCGTACCTGTCAATTCGTGAGTCGCTAAAAGCGGTAGTGCTGATCCTCGATATCAGACGGGTACCGTCTGATGGCGACCTGCAGATGCTGCGCTGGTTGGAAATGTACAATATTCCGCCTATTTTAGTTGTGACCAAGTGCGACAAGCTCTCAAAAAATGAACAGGCCAAACAGAAGGGAATTATCGCTGCTGCAATTAAACGTGACAAAGGCATGATGCTTCCGTTTTCAGCTCTTTCAAAAGAGGGGCGCGACGGTATCTGGGGAGAAATACTCCGCGTTCTGGAAATTAACCCCAACGTGGAACACCAAGCATGAAAAAGACATCACTGCCACCTGCTCCAGCTCCGATGCCGGACATGCAAAAGCGTCCGGACTCCCGCCGTATTCCGATTGCCAAGGTCGGGGTAAAAGATATCACCTATCCGATTGTCGTGATGGACAAAAACCGTACCCTTCAGCACACCGTTGCCAGGATAAACATGTACGTCGATCTGCCGCATCAGTTCAAGGGCACCCACATGAGCCGGTTTGTGGAAATTCTCAACAAGTACCGCGAGCAGATTGCTCTCGACAAACTTGAGACGATTCTTGAAGAGATGAAGACAAAGCTCGGATCAGAAAGCGCTCATCTCGAAATTCAGTTTCCCTATTTTATAGATAAGGCCGCGCCGGTTTCTGGCGCCAAGAGCCTTATGGAATATACGTGCGAATTAAGTGCTTCAATGACGGACTCACTTGATTTTGTACTCGGCATCAAGGTGCCACTTACCTCACTCTGTCCCTGCAGTCGGGAACTTTCGCGTTTCGGAGCTCATAACCAGCGCAGCATCATGACTGTACGGATTCGCTATCGCGACTTCATCTGGATTGAAGATCTGGTAGAACTGATCGAACAGTGCGGCTCCAGTCCGCTCTATTCATTGCTCAAGCGTGCTGATGAAAAGTTTGTCACCGAACAGGCCTACGAAAATCCCCGGTTTGTCGAGGATATGGTGCGTGAGGCGCATTCCCGACTGGCAGCTCTCGAAAACATCACCTGGTTTTCGGTTGAAGCGGAAAACTTTGAATCGATCCACAATCATTCTGCCTATGCTGCCGTGGAGCTGGATCGTCGATGAAGAAAGGGCTGATTGTCTTCGCCCGGGAACCGCTTCCCGGAAAGGTGAAAACAAGGCTTGCAGCATCACTCGGCGATCAACTCGCCACCAGGATGTATGAGAACATGTTGCATGAGGTTCTGAAAACGACGTTGCAGTTGTGTGAAATTGAGACGATAGTCTTCTGGGATTGTGAAGAAGAATCGCTCCCGATGCTGGCGAAACGGTATCGGTGCAACTCCCGCAGCCAGAATCCGGGAAATCTCGGGCAGCGGATGCAGACGGCGTTTGAAGTGATGTTTGCCGATGGATACGACATCTGTTGCATTATCGGCAGTGACTGCCCCGATCTACCGACATCCTATATTCTCGAAGCATATCATCAACTGGAAATGCAGCATTGTGACGCTGTATTTGGCCCGAGCCGGGATGGAGGCTATTACCTCCTTGGCCTGCGCCAGGTGTGGCCGAAGCTGTTTATGAATATTTCCTGGAGCAGCTCTGAAGTGCTTGAACAGAGCCTGGCCGCTGCGAAGGATGCAGGGATGTTAACAGCTCTGCTCTCTGAGTGGCAGGACATTGACACTGTTGAAGATCTGCGCGCATATCAGGAACGGAATCAAGGAAGCTCATGAAACCAATTGTTATTATAGCGGCTGTGTCACTGGAAATTGAACTGCTGGAAAAGGCGCTTGAAAATTCCGGCAGAGTTACGGCAGGCGGCTATGAATATGTGGAAGGGACGATCGGCAAAGTGCGGATTGTTGTTTGTACCGGTGGGGCCGGCAAGGTTAATGCCGCTGCCGCCACCGCCGTTATGATTGATCGCTACCTGCCACAACTTGTCATCAATACAGGCTGCGCCGGGGCGTACAGCAGTAGTGGTCTTTCTATCGGCAATCTGTTTGTTGCGAGCGAGGAGGTTCTTGCGGATGAGGGGGTTGTTGTCTCTGATGGTTGGAAAGATTTGCGCTACATGAATCTTCCCTCCATTGCTCAGGGGGGGCTTAGCTGTTATAATGTTTTGCCGCTTTCCCGCCATTCGTCCGAAAAGGCTATGCAACTGGCAGATAATTATGGTGTCTTTCTGATGCGCGGCCGTTCGGCAACCGTTTCAACCTGCAGTGGCACCTACCACTACGGTGTGGAACTTTCGCAGCGCTGGAATGCCCTGATTGAAAATATGGAGGGGGCAGCAGTTGCACAGGTATGTTTGCGTTGCGGCATTGATTGTCTTGAAATACGCGGAATCAGCAATCTGGTGGAAGAGCGTGATCTGAAAATGTGGAATATACCGCGCGCTGTCGAGGCTGCCCAGCGCTTTGTTTTGAAATACATTGAGGAGATGGACCGGCCGGATGTAGCGCCGATTCCAAAGGCGACTCCGGAAATAGAAGCCTGATACGTTTCAGCTTTGATGCAATTGCCATATCAGCAGAAACGGCCTGAAAAATGACGAGCCCCTTGCAAACTTTTGCAAGGGGCTCTGTTATGTGTCCGGTAAATATCGTTATTATCGCAGGAGTGGCGCGATGATGAGAGAGACAATGCTCATCAGCTTGATGAGAATATTCATGGCGGGGCCTGATGTGTCCTTGAAAGGATCGCCAATAGTATCGCCTACGACAGCAGCTTTATGGGCATCGCCGCCCTTCTTTTCGCCAGCCAGTTCACCTTTTTCGATGAATTTTTTCGCGTTATCCCACACGCCGCCGGCATTGGCCATAAATAGCGCCATCAGAACACCGGTTACAGTAGCGCCGGCAAGTGTGCCGCCAAGCGCTTCTTTGCCGAGGGCAAAACCGATAACCGGCGGTACGAGGATTGCGATAACAGCGGGAGCGATCATCTCCTGGAGTGATGCTTTTGTGGAGATATCAACACAGGTCTGTGAATCAGGTTTAACACCCGGCTTTCCTTCAAGCAGGCCAGGGATTTCCCGGAACTGGCGACGGATTTCGTCAACCATCTTGCCGGCCGCCTTGCCGACCGAGGTCATGGTCATCGCGGCGATCAGGAACGGCACAAAGCCACCGATAAAGGTACCGATGACGACCTGCGGTTTTGTCAGGTCGATGGAGGTCACATTGGCGCTAGCTCCATAAGCGGCGTAGAGGGCCAGAGCGGTCAGCGCTGCGGAGCCGATGGCGAAGCCTTTGCCCATAGCAGCAGTTGTGTTGCCGAGAGCGTCAAGGCTGTCAGTAATTTTACGCACTTCAGGTCCAAGTCCCGCCATTTCAGAAATGCCGCCGGCGTTATCGGCAATCGGGCCGTAGGCATCTACAGTCATGGTGACACCGACGGTCGCCAGCATGCCGACTGCGGCCAAGGCAACGCCATACAGACCGGCATTCATGTTGGAGACATAAATGGCAAGGCAGATCATGACGACAGGTGCGACAACGCTCTCCATGCCAACGGCAAGACCGTTGATGATGTTGGTTGCAGCGCCGGTGCGGCACGCTTCAGCGACCCGGTTGACCGGGGTGGAAGAGGTGTAATATTCAGTAATCAGGCCGATGATGATGCCGGCTATAGTGCCGAGCAGGACCGACCAGAAGACCCCGGTATTGATGCCGAAAGCGGATACGGCAAACCAGGCGCCAACTAGGAACAGTCCGGCGCCGATAAAGGTCGAGTTACGCAGGGCTGCGGCCGGATCGCCGTTTTTCAGGATGTTCATGGACAATATGCCGACCAGTGAGGCCAGCAGGCCGACAACGGCCAGCAGGATCGGCAGGAACATCAGGTTGGCCTGAGTGCCACCGAGGGTTGCCAGAGTGCTGGCGCTTGCCGTCGCGGCGATGGCGATGGTGGCGATGATTGAGCCGCAATAGGATTCGAAAATATCAGCGCCCATCCCGGCAATATCACCGACGTTGTCACCGACATTGTCGGCGATAACGCCCGGATTACGCGGGTCATCTTCAGGGATACCGGCCTCGATCTTGCCGACCAGGTCGGAACCGACGTCTGCCGCCTTGGTGAATATGCCGCCGCCGACACGGGCAAAGAGTGCAATGGAAGAAGCACCCATGGCAAAGCCGTTGATGTACTGTGAAGTCTGCGGATCACCCCAGACCATAAAAGCTATGCCGACTCCGATAAGGCCGAGGCTGGCAACCGCCAGTCCCATGACCGAACCGCCGCTGTAAGAGACCATCAGTGCTGCGGCAATCCCCTTGCTGCGTGCAGCTTCGGAAGTTCTCACGTTGGCTTTGGTGGCTGCCTGCATGCCGATATAACCGGCCAGGATCGAGCAGAGAGCGCCGCCCAGGAAGGCAATTGCCGTGGGCATGCCAAGTGAGGGGGTGAACGCCATTAATCCGAAAACAATAACAATAAAAATGGCGAGAACCTTGTACTCGCGCTTCAGGAAGGCCATGGCCCCCTTCTGGATCTCCTCGGCAATTTCGACCATCTTGTCTGTGCCGGCTGGTTGGGACTTGACGTAATTGTAGATCACGAACGCGATCACTAACCCCACTAATCCCAGAATTGGTGCTAACATCTGCAGTTGCATTGGTTGTTTCTCCTCTTTCTCTGAAGTAAACTCGCTTTAATCGCGCTGTTTTTATTAAGTAAATACTGCTATTGCAAAATTACAAACCATAGTTTCTATTAGATGCTTAATGGTATGTCAATAAAAATAATTATCTTTTCACGAGTTATTACTATAAAGAAGCAGTGCAGGTCCGAAATAATAGTGTTAGAGTCACGCGTTTTCAAGCTACTAAAAAATATAAATATGGAGTCTCACGTACCATGCCAAATTTAAATCCAATAAAACTTCAGCGTACGATGTTGGTGAACCGGGTAGTTCAAGCCTTACTAATAGCCCTGCTTATTTTTATAGCGGTAATTTTTCAGAGTCTCTTTGCGCAGCAGGGTAAGCCTGGACAGTTTATCAGCAGTATTATTGTTGCGGTGGTTGTCCAGCTTCTGCTGATATACCCGATCTATAAACTTGCTTGGCGCGATGCCGGTATTCAAATAGACAGCAGTGCAGTCGGTATCACGCCGGAGCAAACAGCCATTCTGCGAAAAAAAAGGTTGTTAGGTGAGCTTTGGAAGGTGTGCGGAGTTGCTTTTTTTATGGCGTTTGCTGTTATGGTGCCCGATGTAAAAAAGGCGTCTGGCGCCAGATTGGTTCTTGCTTCAACAATTTTTTCATTTCTTCTTACTTGTCTGATGTACTTTCAGTGTTTCAACTTCGCCGTCAGGAAGCGTGTCGCGTTAAACAGACAAAAATAATAGTGAGTTTCTAGCAGATCAATATTTACTTCAGCTTCTCCACGATGTTCAACCCAAAAACCCCGCTTCAAATCCCAGCAGGCCATTAATTCTTGGTTAGAGTTACGATGGCACTGTATTTAGACAATAAATGTAAAATTATTAATAGTATGCTATGAGCAGAGTTGGGGTGCAATACATAACATGCCGATATATAAGGAAAATGCATTTTTTAACTGAAATGTATACATTATCGTATTGACAAAAGCGTAACAACTCAATAAAATAACGCGCTATTTTAATAAGCTATTTTATTATATTGTATACAGTAAGAGCTGGAGTTAAATCTAATTACCGAAAGGGGCCATATCGGCAGTTTAAAATGGGGAATCAACTGACAATAAATTTTGAAAGGAGTAACTAATGGCAGAAAAACAGTATGACTGGGCAGCAATCGCCAAGAATCCGAAGTTCATTGAGCTTCACCATAAAAAACGGGCGTTCCTTTTCGGCTGGTGGATTTTTTCCACCGCGTATTACTTCATGCTCCCCATTGGGGCAGCCTATGCACCAGGCCTCTTCAAAATTAAAGTGCTTGGCGTCATAAACTTTGGTTATATGTTTGCTCTTTCCCAGTTTTTTGTTTCCTGGGCACTGGCGCTCTATTACGCCCATGTGGCCAATAAGGATTTTGACCGAATGACGAAAGAACTTATCACTGAACTTCATCTTTAGAAAAGGAGGATACGACATGACATTAAAGAAATTCATTATTGCCGCCGGTTTAATCCTTGCCGTTGCCGCAGCCGCCTTTGGTGAAGAGCCGAAGAGCGCTCCTGCTGCAGTCGGCACTGCTTCCGCAGTCACCGCTCCGGCCACTTCCGCTGTCACTGCTGTAGTTGCACCCGGTGACAACACTCCAGCACCCACTGCTGCTCCCGCTCCTGCAGAAAAGAAAATAGTCACACTAAAGGCCAATAAGGCCATCACCCTCTCCATGTTTGCTGTCATCATCGGCATCACCATGGCTGTCGTTGTCTGGGCTGCCCGCCAAACCAAATCAGCTGCCGATTTCTACGCTGCAGGCGGCGGAATCACCGGAACCCAGAACGGCTGGGCAATTGCCGGTGACTATATGTCGGCGGCATCGTTCCTCGGTATTTCCGGACTGATCTCGCTGTACGGCTATGACGGTTTCATGTACTCCGTCGGCTGGCTGGTCGCATACATTACCGTTCTGCTGATTGTCGCCGAACCGTGCCGTAATGCCGGCAAGTATACCCTGGGGGATATTCTTTCCTTCCGTACCAACCCCAAACCGGTTCGGGCCCTGGCAGCTGTCTCGACCGTCGCAGTTTCGACCTTTTACCTTACCGCCCAGATGGTAGGCGCCGGTAAATTGATGGCCCTGCTGGTCGGTGTGCCTTACAAAACTGCCATCGTCGGCGTCGGCATCCTGATGGTCGGCTACGTTGTTTTCGGCGGTATGACCGCCACCACCTGGGTACAAATCATCAAAGCCGGTCTGCTCATGTCAGGTGCGCTCCTCCTCTCCTTCCTGGTTATGGCCAAGGCCGGTTTCAATCCGGTCCGCTTCTTTGAACAGATTGTCAACAACCCTGACATTCAGGACCACGTTTCCAAACTGGTGCTGAAGGATGGCATCACTCTTAACGGTATCGATGCCGGCCAGCGTTTCCTTGAGCCTGGTCTGTACTTGAAATCTCCTCTCGACCAGATCTCGCTTGGTATGGCTCTTGTTCTCGGTACCGCCGGAATGCCGCACATTCTGATGCGTTTCTTCACCGTCCCGACTGCTCAGGCAGCCCGTAAATCGGTTATCATCGCCATGTTCATTATCGGCGCATTCTACGTCCTCACCACGCTACTCGGCTTCGGCGCTGCCATCAATCTGACACCGCAGGGGATCATTTCCGTCGATCCGGGTGGCAACATGGCGACTCTGATCCTCGCGCAGACACTGGGCGCCGAAATCGCTCCGATCCTCGGAGACATCTTTCTGGCGTTCCTCTGCTCGGTTGCTTTTGCTACCATCCTGGCCGTCGTTTCCGGACTGGTTCTGGCAGCATCAGCTGCCATTGCCCACGATATCTATGTTAACGTCATTAAGGACGGCCACGCCGACCAGCATGAGCAGGTCATGGCTGCCCGTATCACCTCACTGGTTGTCGGCGCCGTCGGTATCATGATCGGCCTTTTGGCTGAAAAAGCCAACGTTGCACATCTGGTTGCTCTGGCTTTTGCCGTTGCCTCCTCAGGTAACCTGCCGGTTGTCGTGCTGTCACTGTTCTGGCGTAAGTTTAACACCGCCGGTGTCATCTCCGGCCTGGTAGTCGGCACGATCGCTTCGATCGGCCTGGTTATGGTTTCTCCAAACATGACCTACCCGAAAACTGTTGCCGCTGGTGCTAAAAAGATAGTTGCCGCCATGGAAAAGAAGCAGGCAGAACTGCCTTCAGGGCAGTCACTTTCTGAGAAAGACGCCGCAGCACTTGCCACCGCCAAAGTCAATGAACAGCTGACGGGAACATCCATGATGGGCCTTGAAAAACCGCTCTTCACTCTGAAGAACCCTGGCATTGTCTCCATACCGCTCGGCTTCCTCGCCGCAATCATTGGTTGCCTGTTGTTCCCGAACAAGCGATCAGAAGAGATGTTTGACGAAGTCTATGTCCGTCAGAACACCGGAATCGGCATGGCTAAAGCGATTGATCATTGATGTTGGTAGTTTAATCGAACTGAAGTTGTTGAAAAAAAAGGGGGTGGCTGAAAAGCCGTCCCCTTTTTTACTATCCTCTGTCTTATGTACAGCTCAATTGCACGGTACAAAGGCGCTGCTGCCAGCCAAGCGCACTCACCTGTTTCCGAAGATTGCCGTGCCGATCCGGACCAGAGTGGCACCTTCCTCAATTGCCGCTTCAAAATCGCCCGACATTCCCATAGATAGTTCCACCATATCAACACCTGCAATATTAAGTGCAGCAACGGTTTCCGACAATCGACGCAATTCGGCAAAAAATGGACGGGCGGCTTCAGGGTCATCAAAAAACGGCGGCATCGTCATCAGTCCCCGCACCCTGATATGCGGCAGCAGGGCACATTCCCGCACCAGCTGAATCGCCCCCACCTCGGTTGTCCCCGATTTGGTGGATTCCCCGGAAATGTTTACCTGTATCAGTATGTCGCAGACTTTGTTGAGCTTGCCCCACTGCCGATCTATCTCCGTGGCCAGTGAAATACGGTCTACGGAATGAATCATTGCCACCTGCCCGGCGATAAATTTGACCTTGTTACTTTGCAGATGACCGATAACGTGCCACTCGACAGGTACTGGCACCTCGGCCAGCTTCGGCACCAGTTCCTGAATATAATTTTCCCCGAAAACTGTCTGTCCGGCCTGAAAAGCGGCACTGATATCGGTCGCTGGGCGGGTCTTTGACACCGCAACCAGACGAATGGTTGCCGGATCACGACCGCTTTTTTCAGCAGTGCTGTTGATGCGCTGGATGATCCGGGCAAGATTCGAGGAGATACTCATCGGAATTACTCCACTGCCTGCATGGTCTGCAGCACTTCATACAACTCCGTCATCGGCAGACCGATCACATTGCTGTATGAACCGTTAATTGAACGGACAAAATGCACCGCCCCGCCTTGAATCGCATAGGCTCCGGCTTTATCCATCGGACAGCCGGTAGCGATATACGCAGAGATTTCGGTTTCTTCCAGCTTTTTGAAGGTCACTTCGGTGCAGACGCTGCGGCTGACACAATTTCCACCGGTTTTGTCAAAAACCGTAAAGCCGGTGATGACTTCGTGATCCCTGCCGGAGAGTCCGGACAACATGCGGACAGCATCATTTGCATCAACCGGCTTGCCGAGGATGGCACCGTCCAGCACTACAATTGTGTCGGCACCGATGAAGAAGCGGCCAGTCGATTTCTCCGCAACCGCTTCCGCTTTTTCACGTGAGAGACGCATGACATGATCAGCGGGCAGTTCCCCCGGTAGAACATCTTCGCAGATATCAGCCGGAACTATGCTGGATACAATTCCTGCCAATGCCATCAGTTCACTGCGGCGAGGCGATGCCGATGCCAGCACTATCGTACCGTGATTATTTTCCATCATCAGCAACCATCCTCTCTTTTTCTGCGGCACTTCTGCGCTGTGCGGCACACTCTATACCGGCCTTCTGTTCAGCCTCCATCTCCTGCCAATGTTTTGTCCAGTCCGTCTTGCGCACATAGTGGAGAATAATTACTCCGGGAATAATGATGCATCCCCAGAAAATACTCATGGTCATGTCATTGACAATTCCATAGGTCAGTGTGGCAATCCCGGCCAGCAGCAGAAAAACTTCCGTCGGTACGATACGTCCAATCAGTGAACTCTTCCGAATGTTCTGTTGTGATTCATGCGGCATGTATTTCTCCTACCAGGGAAACATTTTCCCCGGGTTCAATATGTTTTTCGGATCAAGTGCGGCCTTGATCGCTTTCATGGCGGCGATCTGGTGCGGGGAGAGTTCAAGTTCGATATAGGGAGCCTTCGAGAGCCCGACTCCGTGCTCGCCAGACATGGTGCCGTTCAGGTCCAGCGCGGCCTGAAAGACATCACGGATCGCCTCGTGCGCCTTCTCGTCCATGCCCGGAACGTCCTTGTCAACCATGATATTGACATGAATATTGCCGTCACCGGCGTGACCGAAGTTGACAATCGGAATATCGTACTTTGCCTGTATCTTTTCTATAGTGCGGATGATGTCCGGTACTTTGCTGCGCGGCACCACCACATCCTCGTTATACTTTGTCGGGTTGATATCCCGCAGCGACGGCGAAACAAGTCGTCGTACGCGCCACAGCTCTTCCGATTCAGCGGCATCTTTGGCCGCCCGGAACTGTACAAGTCCGAGCGGCTTGATCAGTTCGTGGATCTGCGCCGCCTGCTTTTCAATCAGGTCGCGATCGCCATCAACTTCGATCAGCAGCACCGCCCGCCCTTCAGCCGGTACACCCAGATTGAATCGACGCTCGACGCATTGCAGTGTGGCGTAATCCATGAATTCAAGCGTGGTTGGAATGATTTTGTTGCCGATAATTGTCGAGACCGCTTTGGCGGCGCCGTCGATCGAATCGAAGATCGTCAGCATGGTTTTCTTGGCATCGGGAAACGGCAGAATTTTGAAGATGATCTTGGTAATGATTCCCAGCGTCCCCTCGCTGCCGCAGAGCAGACGGGTCATGTCGTAGCCGACTACCGCCTTGTAGGTCTCACCGCCGGTACGGATAATTTCGCCGGTCGGCAGCACCAGTTCAAGACCCATGACGAAGTCGCGGGTGACGCCGTACTTGACGCAGCGGGGTCCCCCGGCGTTTTCGGCAACGTTACCCCCCAGAGTGGAAAACTTGAGTGAGGCTGGATCAGGAGGATAGAAAAAACCGAGCTTTTCAACAGCGATCTGGAACTGCTCTGTCACGACACCCGGTTCGACTTCGGCAATCAGGTTTTCAGTGTCGATCCGCAGGATGCGATTCATACGGGTCGTCACCAGCACGACTCCGCCCCCCTTGGGGAGTGATCCGCCGGTAAAACCGCTGCCGGCGCCACGTGGGAACACCGGAAATCCTTCACGGTTTGCCAGTTTGAGAACGGCTGAAACCTCTTCAGCATTGGCCGGATGCACAACCGCATCCGGAAGAAACTCCATCTGAGTGGCATCGTAACCATAGCAGATCATATCCTGTTTGCCGGTTGCAATATTGTCAGAACCGACAATTGAAGTCAGTTCATTGATGAGATGTGACGTAAGCATGGGCACTCCTTTCGATAAAGTTTCAGCAGGTAAGAATACATGATATGGCGGCATCTCTGCAAGGCTGTTTTGCCCATAGATAAAATCATAGTTGCCAGCGGACGAGAAACAAACTATCTTGTCGGCAGCAGCAAAAAAATATCAGGAGGGTTACACGAATGAAACGTTTCAACAAAATTGTCGCATCGGTTTTTATTGCAGCACTCCTTGCTGTTCCGGCTTTTGCCGCGCAGGAAGCGAAGAAGAGTGGCGGCAAGACAGTAACAACCGCATCCGGTCTCAAGTATGTTGATGTGGTCGTGGGCAAGGGAGCAGCGCCGACTGCCGGTAAAATGGTCAAGGTTCATTACACCGGTACACTTGAAAACGGCAAGAAGTTTGACAGCTCGGTTGACCGCAATGAGCCGTTCTCGTTTATTATCGGTGTCGGTCAGGTAATCAAGGGATGGGATGAAGGGGTCATGACGATGAAAGTCGGCGGCAAGCGCAAGCTGATTATCCCCGCCAATCTAGGGTATGGTGCACGCGGCGCCGGTGGGGCAATTCCCCCGAATGCCACGCTTTTGTTTGATGTTGAGTTGCTAGACGTCGCAAAGTAATCGTTACCAATTCCGGATCAAGGCCCTATCTTCGTTGGCTCGTCTTCGGCTGCTCAGCGTACTGTCATGTACGCCTCGCAGCCTCAATCCTCGCCGCCTTGATATCATCCTTGATACGGAATTTGTATTACAACCTGACAGCCCGCAGAAGCGGGCTGTTTTAGTCTTGCTACCGGAGTTTTACATGACGAATTTGATTTCTGCTGAAGGTTTAAAAAAACTGTGTGACGAATATGATTATCTCTGGAAGGTGGAACGCCCAAAAGTTGTTCGTGGCGTTGCGGATGCGGCGGCAGAAGGTGATCGTTCGGAAAACGCGGAATATATTTACGGCAAAAAACGGCTGCGTGAGATTGACAGCAAGCTGAAACACCTTACCTTGCGCCTTAAGGTGCTGAAGGTTGCGTCAGTCCCGATGAATCCCAGGCAGGTCACTTTCGGCTGCTGGGTTACGTATGAGGAGGAAGGTGGAGAAGAGCGGAGCTACCAGTTGGTCGGCCCTGACGAGATCGATGTCAGCATTGGCAAAATCAGCATGGATTCACCGGTTGGGCAGGCACTGTTGCACAGAAAGCTTGATGATGAGGTCATTGTCCGTAAGCCGGGGGGGGAAGTGACTCTGTATATCACCGGGATCAGTGCAACTCGGCCCAGTTAACCATTGTTTCCCTGTATCTTCCGCAGTAACTCCAGTTGGCCGCCCATGGTCGTGTCGGAACAGATGGTGCCTGTGTACTCAAACATCGGTATTATCGCTTCCTTCGGCGGTATTCGTGGATAGATCCGGTAACTCAGTTCATGAATAAGCCGCATGGTGCGGAAGGCGTCAAACCAGCCGTGGAAAGCGGTGAGCAAAGACGCGCTGTCACGATTATTCTTCTTCAGATTGTCCCATGATGCCGCAAAACCTGATTGTTCCAAAAACTGGTGCAATACGGGCGATATCTCGCTGGAACTCTCCAGCAACGATGCCGACTCTGCTTCAATATTTCCTCTGACGCACGCCAGCCACTCTCCCACAATTGAAAAAACAACCGGCTGATAAAAAAGGAGTCGCTGCTCTCCGTCTGCCAGCATGTCACCCACTGCCCGGCCCGTTCCGAACGGAACCCGGTGTGATGAACGGGGCGAAGGATGCACAACCGTCCCGGTTAACTGCACGACGCCCGATGTTTTGTGCAGCTGCTGCAAAAAATAGAAGTCTTCTCCGGCAAGGCGGCTGTTCATGCCGCCGGAGGCAACGTATGCCGATGCCGTGCAGGCCATGGCGCTCCCCACGGTATGAAATGCGTACGGAGAACCGGCATGCGCAAGGCCAAAAACGTAGAGACGCAGGAACAGCTCATATCGATCAATGGCTGACTGCCCCGCCGGATCACCGGCCGGACGGTGGCGATAGGGGATAGTGGCGCCGCCTGCGGATGAAGCGGCAAAATGACCGGTGATCGCTGCGAGATAGTCAGGCTGCACCACAGTGTCGGCATCGAGGCAGATCAGAAGTGGATCGCCACGGTTGAAATCGAGAAGTGGCAGCGTCAGATCAAGACCGATCTTTCGTGCCAGACCGACACCCTGTTTGGGGGGGAGCTCATTGCCTGATGTGGAAGCGTCAACCCAGAAAAGGTTGTGTAACCGGTATTGCTGCTTCCAGAGCGGCAGCATCCGCAGCGTTTCCCGATTGTCTGCCGTTTCCGCGTCAGATACATCGGCCCGCTGATTAACCACGATCAGGATCAGGAAGCGCTCCAGCAGCTCGGCAGGATTACGGGAGAGTGATTCCAATGTCTGCGGAATATTGACTGATTCAGCCAGGGAGGGAATGACGACTGCGCCGGAAAAAGTGCGGGAAGGAGCCGGGTCGATTCTCCAAGGGTCACCAGCTGCCCGTTTGTTCAGATAGGAAGCTATGTTCGGGGGGAGGTACGTATCAGGCATGTGCGGAATGTATCATTCCGTTCCCCAGCGCGGATAGAGGTCGTTCTCGATTCCCAGCTGATCCATTATTTTTCCTACCATGAAGTCAACCAGATCAAGTGCCGATTCCGGTCTGCCATAGAAGCCCGGCATCGCCGGTATGATCCGGGCACCGGCGCGGGAAAGCTTCAGCATATTCTCAAGGTGGATGTCGGAGAGTGGTGTTTCGCGCGGCACTAGCAGTAGCGGACGGCGCTCTTTGAGCATGATATCAGCACTCCGCTCGATCAGATTGCCGGAATTCCCGCTGGCGATACGTGCCAGCGTCCCCATGCTGCAGGGACAGACCACCAGCGCATCCGGAGCAGAAGAGCCGCTGGCGGCAGCAGAGAAGAGATCATCGGGATGTACCAGGCGGATGCCGGAATGTATTTCAAGATGGGTATACAGACGCTGCAGCGTCTTATCCAGATCACCGGAGAGATCCAGGCCGGTCTCTTCCCGGCAGACGGCAGTGCCGCTGCAACTGGCGCTGAACGTCACCTGAAATCCGGCCAGACAGAGCTGTTCAGCCAGGCGAAGGCCATACATAGAGCCGGAAGCGCCGGTCAGTGCGACAAAAATATGTTTCTGTGCCATTTGTTACCTCATCAGGACATCAGCAGCCGTAAACAGCACAATGGTAACGCTGATGTAACCATTCATGTTGAAAAACGCCGCATCCAGCTTGCCCAGATCACCGTTACGCAGCAGCCAGTGCTCGTACATCAGCATTGCTGCCGCAGCAAGTATGCCGAGTAAAAAAAAGGTCCCGAGGTGCATGAAATTGTAGAGAGTGAAAAGCAGCGCGACCATAATCGTGTGGAAAATCCGGGCGGTCCGTATTGAGCCGTTAACACCGAGCAGAACCGGGATAGAGTGCAAACCTGCCTCCCGGTCAAATTCCAGATCCTGGAGTGCATACAGGATATCGAATCCGGCAACCCAGAACAGTACCACCGTTCCCAGAACCAGAGCCGGCGGATCAATCGTCCCGCGAATGGCGACCCAGGCGCCGATTGGCGCTGCGGCCAGACAGATGCCGAGGACAACGTGGGCCAGGGCGGTAAAACGTTTGCAATATGAGTAGAGCAGTAGAAAAAACAGGGCGATCGGAGCCAGTTTCAGGCAGAGCGGGTTGAGCATTTGTGCGGAGAGCAGCATCAAAGCGGTCGCGGCAATAATGAAAGATATCGTCAGTCCCCGGGTGATAAGACCTGCCGGAATTGCTCTGGTTGCAGTCCGTGGATTACGGGCATCAATCCCGGCATCAATAAGCCTGTTCATCGCCATTGCGGCAGTACGGGCGCCGACCATGGCCAGGATGATCCAGAATGTTTGATGAACCGTGGGGAATCCACCCGCTGCCAGCAAAGCACCGGTTAATGCAAACGGAAGAGCAAAGATCGTGTGGGAAAATTTGATCATCTCCAGAAAGGTGATGATTTTTTTATATAATCCTGTTACCGCCACTAACCACTCCTCAAACATGCTTTCTGCTATTTGCGACAAACCACATATTATTCGAAGCGGTTGCGGTAATATTCTCCACCCCGGCGGCGCAGGATGGCCAGTCGGTAGAGTTCGTCATACTTCTGAGCTGCAGACTCCCAGGTAAAGCGTTTTTTCATACCATTTTTTCGCAGTGCCGCTAACCCCTTCGGGTTGTTGAAAAAGGTCCAGGCTGCCCAACCGACGGTATCGAACAGCGCCATGGCACTGTGATTCCAGAATTTGAAGCCATCACCGCTCATGACCGCTTCGTTAAAGTTTTCGACACTGTCATCAAGGCCACCGGTGGCGCGCACAATAGGCGGGGTACCGTATGCAAGGGAATACATCTGATTCAGGCCGCACGGCTCAAAGGCGGACGGCATGACAAAAAAGTCAGCTCCCGCTTCAACCTTGTGGGCCAGCGCTTCGTTGTAACCGATATAGCAGGCAAATTTCTCAGGATACAGGGCAGCAATGTCACCGAAATAGAAATGCGCCCACGGCTCACCGTTGCCAACCACCACAAACTGACAATCAATCTCCATAATACGGTGAATTGCCTCGGCCAGAATATCGGTGCCTTTCTGTTTGACCATGCGGGAAACAATCCCGAACAGCGGGACATCGTCACGTTGCGGGAGTCCCATCGCCGCCTGAATATCTCGTTTGCAGGCCGCTTTCCCCTTTTTTACGGTGCGGGGCGTATATTTGACCGCGATGAATGGGTCAGTTGCCGGATCCCACTCTTCGTAATCGACGCCGTTTAGGATGCCGCTTAAATCGGCAGCCCGGTCCCGAATCGCTCCTTCAAGTCCCCAGCCATACGCGGCGGTCTGGATCTCCCGGGAATACTCCTCACTGACCGTATTGAGCAGAGTCGCGTGGTAAATCCCCCCTTTCAGCAGGTTGACCTCATCGTTCATTTCCAACTCAAGATAGGTGAAATGCTTCCAGCCGACACCAAGTACGTCCATCAGGCCGGGGTAAAAGTTTCCTTGATACTGCATGTTGTGCAGAGTCAGCAGTGAAGCGGCGTTTCCGACGAAACGGTCATGCAGGTATGAGGTGTTGAGCAATACGGGAATTACACCGGTGTGCCAATCGTGGGCATGGATTACATCCGGTGAGAAATTGAGCATCTTGCAGAGTTCGAGCGTCGCCTTGGAGAGAAAGACGAAACGGTTGTCGTTGTCGAGGTATCCTTCACCGTCTTGCTGGTAGAGGCCGGAGCGACCATAATAGGCTTCGTGCTCAAGAAAATAGACCGGCACGTCACTCCCCGGCAGTCGTCCTTCCCAGACCCCGCAATACTGGTGACCGATGATTCCCATCGGCACGACCAGTGTCCCCGGCAACAGCTTAAGGGCGTATTTTTCCGGTTTGACGCTGTAGTAGCGCGGCAGGACAACCCGAACATCATGTCCCATACGGGCAAGGTATTTCGGGAGAGCGCCGACAACATCGCCGAGCCCCCCCTCCTTGGCAAAAGGTGCGGCTTCAGAGGCGGAGAAGAGTATGGAGAGTGGCTTGAAAGCTTTAATGGTCTTGGATGTCGGCATGTTATTTTGGCACGTTCTCCCAGTCTTTGAGAAACTTTTCGATGCCGGCGTCGGTCAGCGGATGTTTGGCAAGCTGGATCATGACTGAATACGGGATTGTCGCAACATCAGCGCCGATCAGGGCCGAATTGAGGACATGAATCGGATTGCGCACGCTGGCGACGATGATCTCCGCCATATAGCCATAGTTGTCAAAGATGGTGCGGATATCTTCTATGATGCCCATACCGTCCTGCGAAATGTCGTCGAGGCGGCCAACGAATGGCGATACATACGTAGCCCCCGCCTTGGCGGCCAACAGCGCTTGCATTGCAGTAAAAATAAGGGTGACGTTGGTTTTAATGCCTTTGTCGGTGAGTGCCTTGCAGGCTTTAAGTCCTTCGGGAGTCATCGGCAGTTTTACCACGATGTTTTTGTGTATTTTTGCAAGTTCTTTGCCTTCTTTGATCATTCCCGGAGCATCCAGTGAGATCACTTCTGCCGAAATAGGGCCGTCTACAATGGAGACTATCTCCTTGATTACATCCTTGAATTTACGCCCCGATTTTGCGATCAATGACGGGTTGGTGGTTACGCCGTCAACCAGGCCAAGTGCGTGCGCTTCACGAATTTCCGTTACATCTGCGGTGTCGATAAAAAATTTCATGATTCCTCCAGGTTGTTATGGTGATGAATGGTCGAGTTGTTCGCGATATTTTTCGAGGCAATTCATAGAACAAAAATAATGGCGCTGGCCGTCATGCGTGCCGACAACAGCGGTCTCCTCGGATACGTATACTCCGCAGACAGGATCGCGGTGGGTTTCTACGCCGGCAGAGCCGTGGTTTTCACCACGCGTTGCCAGTGGTTTTTTTGCAGAGGTCAGTGAGATAACAATACGGTAACCGATGTACAGCAGCAGACCTATAACTAATAATCTGATCATACGCGTTCCCCCGGTTACAGCTTGATGACAATCTCATCGGATTTAAGTGAGGCAAGAAGTTCACAAATGCTCGAACCGGTTAGAGGATGCAGCAGGTCTGGGGCTATTTCACAGAGCGGCTGCAGGACGAAGCGGCGTTCCGGCAGCCGGGGATGAGGAACCACAAGGTCAACGTCATTAATGGTGTCGCTTCCGTACAATAACAAATCAAGATCCATTCTGCGCGGCCCTTGGAGAACGGTCCTGACCCGCTTGAACGTTTCATGCTCAATACGCAGTAAATGAGTCAGAAGGGTACGAGCGTCAAGCCGTGTTGACAGACAGAGTACCGCATTGTAGAACGCATCCTGGACGACTGTGCCGACCGGGGATGTTTCATAGAACGATGAAAGCGCTGTCACTCTACTTTCCGGCAACCTGCCGACCTCAGCCACGCCCCTGAGCAGGTTGAGTTCACGGTCGCCAAGATTGGAACCAAGGGCTATGTAGGCGTCCATTTCCACGGTGTGATTAAAGCATAACGGTTGCGGTGCGTCAACTGTAACCCCTTCGTTCCTGATAAAAAAACCCTGGCAACTAGGAGGGAAAGTTACCAGGGCGATGAGGACTCTTTTGAATCCTCGCAAGAGTTATGTTGGTTCAAATATACCCCTATTAGCATGCGGTGGCAAGAATTTAAATATATGGTAAGCCATCGGCATTACGGATAAAAACCAGTTAATCCTTCTCTTGTTGGAGCTGGATGGTTGATAGCGCAGACGCTGACAATCCCTCAGTCAGATTTGCATAGCGCAGCGTTACCCTGAGGCATTCCCGCATTCGGCGATTATCGATAATATGTGAGCTGTTGACATAGGAAAACATCAGTGGCGACATGACCCTGCGAGCTTCCTCAAGCGTCACCAGAGGTTGACGCGGGTAGCCGAGCGCATCGGCACAGGCATTGAAATAAGTCGTCATGCTCGAAGGCTGTCCGTCGCTGATATTAAAAATGTCGCCGTCCTTGCCACGCTCAGCAGCAGCGATACAGACTGCAGCCAGATCGTCGGCGTGGATGCGATTGCTCGGACCGGACTCTTCTTCAAGTAAAAGCGGTTGTCCCTGGTTGATCTGCATCAGCGGCAGACGACCCGGGCCGTAGATACCGCTGACCCGCAAAATAATGATCGGCACATTATGTATGGCGCCATATTCCCGAAAAGCTGTTTCGGCATCAAGGCGACGTTTGCCCATTGCCGAATCGGGGCAGGTGGGGGATTCTTCAGTTATCACCGTGCCACCGCTGCCACTGTACACCGAAGTCGCGCTCATATACACGATCTTCTCCGGTTTCTTCGCTTCCGGGATCCGGGCGATAAAGTTTCTGGCACGGCTGTCTGAAACACCGCCTCCCGGTGGCGGAACGAGATAAAAAATGGCATTGCCCGAAAAATTGAGTTCCGGGTTAGCTGACTGTTCATCAAAGGTGGAGACAACGGTCAATAGACCTGCTGCGCTAAGTCGCAATGCGTGTTCCGGGGACCTGACCATACAGGTGACATCAGTTCCTGATTCCTGGCAAAGCTGTGCTATTCGCTCTCCGATGTAGCCGCATCCGGCAATTAAAACCTTTTGCATGAGATTATCCACTCCGCTAAGCCAGAAAAGATTTGGCAATCGGCGCCATCGCACCGGTTGCCGAGGCAACAGCTGCTTTTCGCTCGTCGCTGCTCATAAATGTTTTGAGGTACTTCTTCGCCTTCTTCTTATCCCCTGCAACGGTTTCAGCCATCTTGCACAGAATTCCGATCGGTACGCCGTTGCGAAACCCCTGCACCAGTTTTTCAATCTCATCGCTGCGTTGTTGTTCCGTCCAGGTTTTAAAGAGTGACGCTCCCAGGTCGTTGGTGTCATTAAGCATATAGTCTCCGTAAATATAATGGAAAAGCCCCGCAGATCACTCTGCGGGGCTGAATAGTATCATTTCATAAAACTGCTGACTACTTTTTAACGCAGGTGTCCTCATAGTTAAGCGCAGCAAGTTTCTGGTAGTAGGAGAGGTGAGTCTTAACTCCCTCAGCCGCCTTTGCCATCAAAGTCTCGGCCTGCTCAGGGTTGGCATTTTTCAGCATCCGGTAACGGTTCTGCCCTTTGGTATATTCGCTGAAATCGATAGTCGGTGCTTTACTGTCGAGTTGCAGCGGGTTCTTACACTCTGCTATCAACGCAGGGTTGTAGCGATACAGCGGCCAGTAGCCGGAGTTAACAGCCTTTTTCTGCTCATCTACCGCAGTCGTCATGTTGATGCCGTGGGCGATGCAATGTGCGTAGGCGACAATGATGGATGGACCGTCAAAAGCTTCGGCTTCCATCATAGCCTTGATGCACTGTGCCGGATTGGCCATGGAAACCTGAGCTACGTAGACCGTACCGTAGGACATGGCTATCATGCCCAGATCCTTTTTGGAAACCGGTTTACCACCAGCGGCAAAGAGGGCAACAGCGCCCATTGGTGTTGATTTTGATGCCTGGCCACCGGTGTTTGAATAGACCTCGGTATCAAGAACAAAGAGGTTGATGTTCTTGCCACTGGCGATGACATGGTCAAGACCGCCAAAGCCGATATCGTAGGCCCAGCCGTCGCCGCCGATACACCAGACGGATTTGTTAACCAGGTAATCCATGAAAGGAGCCAACTGTTTTGCAGCAGTGAGCTTGCTTCCTTTGAGGGCTGTTTTGAGTGCATCTACTCTAAGCCGCTGCGCTTCAATATCAGCCTGAGTGATCTGAGGTGCGGCAAGTATTTCCTTGGCAAGTTTTGCAGCAGCAAAGCCTTTGGTCCCTGCCAGATCATCGAGGAAGCTGCGCGCAGATTTGGTGAACTGATCCACGGTCAGGCGCATACCGAAACCGAATTCCGCGTTATCCTCAAACAGAGAGTTCGACCAGGCTGGTCCACGTCCATCAGCACGTTTGGCATACGGGGTAGTAGGGAGATTGCCGCCATAGATTGAGGAACAACCGGTTGCGTTGGCAACCAGCATGCGATCGCCAAACAGCTGGGTGAGCAGCTTGAGATATGGTGTTTCACCGCAGCCCTGGCATGCACCGGAGAATTCAAATAGCGGACGCACCAGTTGGTTGCTGCGCAGTGTTTCAAGCTTGAGTTTGCTGGCATCGACATCGGGAAGCGACAGGAAGAAGTCGAAGTTTTCCACTTCAGCAGCGCGAAGCGGCGGCTGGAAATGCATATCCAGTGCCTTGTGCTCAGGATTCTGCTTGTCTTTTGCCGGGCAGTTGTAGGCACAGGCGCCACAACCGGTGCAGTCTTCCGGAGCAATCTGAATAGTCAGTTTTTTGCCGGCCATTTCGGTAATTTTGCAATCAGTGGATTTGAAAGTTTTTGGGGCTTTCTTGAGCAGAGCCGCATCGTAGGCTTTGAGGCGCACTGCCGCGTGTGGGCAGACAAACGAACAGATTCCGCACTGGATACAGATTTTCTCATCCCATACCGGGATATCGACAGCGATGTTGCGTTTTTCGTACTGCGATGTTGCAGTCGGAAAGGTACCATCAACCGGCATCTTGGAAACCGGCAGATTATCACCCAGGCCGGCAACGATAACCCCGGTAACTTCTTTAACAAATTTCGGCGCTTTGCTGGAAACAGCAGCAGCCATCTTCAGCTTGCTGGTGGCCTTAGCCGGAACCTTGACTTCATAAAAATTGTTCAGACCGGCGTCAACCGCTTTGTAGTTCATTTCCAGAACGGTCTCGCCTGCCTTGCCGTAAGACTTCTTGATGGCGTCCTTGATTGAGGCCACAGCATCCTTAAGCGGAATGATATTGGAAATTTTGAAGAACGCCGTCTGCATTATCACGTTAATACGAGGTCCAAGGCCGATCTCATTGCCCAATTTAACGCCGTCGATGACGTAAAACTTGAGTTTTTTGGAGATGATCTGCTGCTGCACTTCTTTCGGAATGGTATCCCAGACGGTGTCGTGTTCAAATGGTGCATTGAGCAGGAAGGTCGCACCGTCTTTAGCACGAGCCAGAAGGTCGTATTTTTCCAGAAAGGAGAAGTTGTGGCAGGCGACAAAGTCGGCCTCCTGAACCAGATATGGAGCGCGGATCGGTTTTTTCCCGAAGCGCAGGTGCGAAGTGGTCATGGAACCGGCCTTCTTGGAGTCGTACACAAAATATGCCTGAGCGTTGTTGTTTGTTTCTTCACCAATAATCTTGATGGAGTTTTTATTCGCGCCAACGGTGCCGTCAGAACCGAGGCCGAAGAACATCGCCTCGTACGTTCCCGGCATCGGGTTTTTGAAGGTGTAATCAACCGCAAGACTGCAATTGGTAACATCTTCTTCAATGCCGACGACAAATTTATTTCTTGGTTTCTTCGCTTTCAGGTTATCCAGCACCGCTTTTGCCATGGCCGGATTGAACTCTTTGGAGCCAAGACCATAGCGGCCACCGACGATGACCGGATAGCCGTCGAATTTGAATTTACCGTCAGCCATGGCTTCGCCTATAGCGGTACGAATATCCAGGTAGAGTGGTTCACCAAGTGAGCCAGGCTCTTTGGTCCGGTCCAGAACGGCAATTTTTTTGACGGTTTTGGGGAGCGCCTTGATGAATGAATCGAGAGGGAACGGACGGTAGAGGTGAATCTTGATTACGCCGACTTTTTCACCCTGTTTTACCAGATTTTCAACCGTGTCCTGAACAACGTCCGCTCCGGAACCCATGACCACAACTACGCGATCAGCGTCTTTGGCGCCTGCGTATTCAACCAGCTTGTACTTACGGCCGGTCAGTTTGCCGAACTTGTCCATTTCTTCCTGCACGATCTTTTCGCAGGCCGGGTAGAACGCGTTGACCGTTTCACGCCCCTGGAAGTAGACATCCGGATTTTGGGCAGTACCACGCATTTCAGGACGATCCGGGGTAAGTCCACGCAGTTTGTGTTGGGCAATCAGCTTGTCATCGAGCATGGCGCGCATGTCGTCGTATGAGATCTCTTCGACTTTCTGGATCTCATGGGAGGTACGGAACCCGTCAAAATAGTGCAGGAAGGGGATGCGGCTGCGCAGCGTCGAAGACTGGGCGATCAGGGCAAAATCCATAACTTCCTGGACATTGTTGGAACAGAGGAATGCCCAACCTGTCGCGCGGCAGGACATGACGTCGGAGTGATCGCCAAAGATGGAGAGTGCCTGAGCAGCAATTGCCCGAGCGGTAACATGAAATACCGTTGAAGTAAGTTCGCCGGCAATCTTGTACATATTCGGGATCATCAGCAATAATCCCTGGCTGGCAGTGAATGTTGTGGTTAGAGCGCCGGCCTGCAGAGCGCCGTGGACAGCTCCGGATGCGCCACCTTCGGACTGCAGCTCAGCAATAGTCGGGACAACACCCCAAATATTCTTCTCGCCTGCGGCACTTTTGGCGTCGGATATTTCGCCCATAACCGATGACGGGGTAATCGGATAAATAGCGATGACTTCGTTGGTGGCGTGGGCCACGTGTGCGGCGGCGGTGTTGCCGTCGATGGTTACCATTTTTCTGCTCATGTACTGCCTCCTCTGTGGGATGTTTGACTATCGACTACAATTCGTTTCTACCCTGTAGCGCCCACTGTACGGTGGCCGCATCTACAAACTCAATGTCACTGCCGAGCGGTATACCGTGTGCGAGGCGGCTGATTTTAACTCCGGTCGGCTTCAGTATTTTGGTTAGATAGAGTGCCGTAGCTTCACCTTCGACCGTGAAGTTTGTGGCAATCACCACTTCGTGAACCAGGCCAGTTTTGATTCGCTCCTCAAGCTCCGTGATTCTCAGATTGGCGGGCCCAATACCGGAAAGTGGCGAAATGGCACCTTCCAGAACGTGGTAGGTACCCTGATACGCGTTGCTCCGTTCAAGGGCCATCAGATCCTGCGAGTTTTCAACGACACAGATAATACCCGATTCCCTGTTGCCGGAGCAGATCGAGCATGGGTCGTTCTCCGTGATGGCAAAGCAGATCGAGCATGGTCGAACCCGGTCTCTAACCTCACAGAGCGATTCAGATAATGCCGTCAGATTCCGGGGAGTTTTAAGAAGATGAAACGCCAAACGGAGCGCAGTTCGTTCTCCGACTCCCGGCAATTTCTTCAACTCCCCAACCAAGCGCATCAATGAGGATGATTTTGTTAACATAAATCCCGGGACAAATAAAACATTTTTTTAGTGTTATAGTGTGGTTAAAAAAGAACTTCCCCTGCACCGGGCGGAGAAGCGATCACCGGAAACCGGAGAGGAGCGTAAAAACATCTGTTGTCCTCTAGCGGTGTGTCTCTTGATACTACGATGCAAGCGAATCAACTATTAGCCGAACTAAAATATTTAGTCAAATTAAAACAACAATCCACGTATGCCACGAAAAAACAAGCGTTAACTGGTTGTTTTAACTAGAAAAGACCAGGTATGTTCATACCACCGGTAATTTTAGACATTTCGTCCCCCATCTCGGCATGAACTTTCTTTAAAGCCTCATTAGCTGCAGTAATTACGAGGTCCTGCAGCATTTCAACATCATTCGGGTCAACCGCTTCTTTTTTTATTTCAAGTGAAATTATTTCATTTTTTCCGTTGACAGTGATTGTAACGGCTCCGCCACCGGATGTTGCCATGGCTGTTTTTAAGCTGGCCTCTTCCTGCAACCGAGCCATTTTCTGCTGAATCATCTGAGCCTGCTTCATGATATTTGCTAATCCCTTTGACATTTGTCCCCCTCGATTTTTTGTACTAATTACTGTAAATAGCCGGAATGGTCTAAAAACTCTGTACATCAGTAACAGTGCATCCAAACACCCGCTCAGCCTCTTTGGTCACCGGATGGTTTTCAACCTCCAGCTTCAATTCTTCCAGGAGTTGTTCGGAGTCACTCTTTTTTTTTTCAGCCAACGACAAAGGCACATCAGCGAAGCCTGCTTCAATGGGTTTAATCCGGATAACGGTATTACCTCCGGCAAATGCGCAGGCTAATCTTTGGACGTCAGCAATAAATTCTGCATCCTGGGCGGCGGTCAGATAGTAGCTGCCTGCGGGAAAGCCGATTTCAATCACACCGGGCTCCTGCTTGAGCGGGCTGCCATGCTCAAGCACCGAGCCGTGCTGAAGGTCCTTGCCATTGACAAAAGCCACAAAACGGCCCCAGTCGGTCTGGCTCCCGGTTGTTTTTGGAGCTACCCCGGCTTCAACATCATGCCGCGCAAGATGCGCGTTCACGGGGTTATGAAACTCAACCTCCTGCTTGGCCGCCCCAGAAGCAACTCTGGTGGTTTCCCATGGCAGTGACGGCGTATGAACCGCTGCAGTCTCAAGCAGTTTTATCTTTTCAATCAGTTCCTGTATCGGCACCAAGGGAGCGAGCAGGGTGGCTTTGAGAAGCGCCATCTCCACAATCAGGCGCGGGAAACTGGCGTACGCCAGTTCAGACTCGGCTTTTATAAACAGGGTCAAGCGGCGCTGAACATCCAGTGCAGTGACGTGGAGAGACTGTTTGTGCAGTTCATCGAGTTCGGCTGCTGTTATATCAAGGATTTCTTCCGGCTTTTTAACAGAGCGGATCACCAGCAGATTGCGAAAATGTTCAATCAGTTCCTGACAGAACTGACGCATATTATAGCCGACCAGATCAACCTGTTTAATTCCTGCAAGAACACCTTGTGAGTTTCCTTCAAAAACTGCCGCCGATATTTCAGCCAGCAGCCGCCTGTCGATAGTTCCCAGCAGAGTGGCAACGTCTTCATCGCTGACGGTGTCGCTGCAGAAGGCCAGCACCTGGTCGAAGGCGGTAAGTGAATCACGCATGCTGCCGTCGCCTTTGCGGGCGATCAGTGCCAGGGCAGGGTCACTGATGGTGACCTTCTCCTGAACGGCAATCTCACGCAGACGGCCGATAATTTTCGTCAGGGTCACGCGCTTGAAATCAAAGCGCTGGCATCGGGAAAGAATTGTTACCGGCAGCTTGTGCGGTTCAGTCGTGGCAAAGATGAACTTAACATGTTCCGGGGGTTCTTCAAGAGTCTTCAGAAGCGCATTGAAGGCGTTCGTGGAGAGCATGTGAACTTCGTCGATGATGATTATGCGATAACGGCTATGCGAAGGGAGATATTTGATGTTGTCGCGCAGGTCGCGGACGTCATCCACTCCGTTATTTGAGGCGCCGTCTATTTCGAAGACATCAGTGGAGGTCCCCTTTGTTATTTCAATGCATTGTGGACATTCGTTGCACGGTTCGGGCGTAACGCCGACTGCACAATTGAGGGTTTTTGCCATGATCCGGGCGGTACTGGTTTTTCCGACACCCCTGGCGCCGGTAAAAAGGAAGGCATGGGCGATTCTCCCGGAATTGATGGCATTTTGCAGGGTACGGCTGACATGCTCCTGGCCTACCAGTTCCGAAAATCTTTGGGGGCGATATTTTAGTGCCAGAACCTGATATTGCATACCATTGGACAAAGGATCGAACCTCGAAGGAAATCTGTCACCCGCCGGTTGCGTCGGGGGCAACATTCAGTTCAGGAAAAGGGGGTGGGATATTAACGCTTGCAGACGCATATGATAGCCGGGTTTACCCGCGGCACACAGCAGGAGCCGCTGCCGTTGCTTCCTTCCGGACCTGGCGGAGTTCACGGCGTGCCGTTGCGCGAGGCCCGGCTATCATATCCATCTGCAAACAATTAGCTCGCTAAAAACAATACGCCAACAAATGCAAAACATGCGTAATTGAATGTCCTAGATAGCATAAGGAGGGGGAGGTGGGCAAGTACAAATACGAGAGGTTCAACAGGGTGCTCGCACGTTTAGACATAAACTGCCTAATTGTGGTGTATTGAACGAAATTGCTGGAATATAATTGTAGAAGATTTATATTGGCTGAAGTTTTATCGGAGGAACGAAAATTATTACGGGAGAGCCACCATGAACATCCGGAAAAAATTTCTTGATTATGAGTATGAAGAGGTCCTTGACGGCAGGGTACGCGAGTTGATCAGAGTTGGGTGCGCTATTGCTGTCGGATGCCCGACCTGACTAAAAAAACACTTCGCGGTCGCGAAGTCGGAAGGAGCTACCGAGTCGGAACTGCGGGAGGCAATCGCATACGGCATGATTGCGCCGAGCGGTCGGGCGAAAAACTTTGCTCTCGATATGCTCGCAGAAATTCAGGCGGATAACCGCTCAAACGGACAATCCAGTTAAACGAGTGCCTTGCCTTCGTCTCCGGCCACAATGTTTCACCTGCAGGAGCAGGAAATACTTTTATGCAACTAGAAAAGCTGCAAGCCTTTGTGCTTTCAAACTCGGATTATGGCGAGAGTGACCGGATTGTGTCGCTGTTTACGCTGGAACATGGTCGATTAAAAGGCTTTGCCCGCGGCGCCCGTAATAGTCAGAAGCGCTTTGGACCAGCGCTAGAGCCGTTTGCCAGAATAAATCTGCAACTGAACTTGAAACATGGACTCTCGACATTACGGGGTGCTGACGTCATTACGCTTTATACCGGTATTCGTGGAGCTCTTGGTGCTATCGCGCATGGGTTGTACGCCTGCGAACTGGTTGAGTGCCTCACTCCGGAAGGGCAGCCACAGCCGCGATTGTATCGTCTGTTGGCGGCCTATCTTGAGCGTTTGGATTCCGGACAAAGTGAGGAGCCCGACCGTCGAATGTTTGAGATAAATGTGCTGAACATTCTTGGATACCGACCTTCACTTGAGGGATGCAGCCGCTGTGGTTCCCCTTTTGACGCCCATGGCGCACTCATGCAGCAGGGGGGGGAACTCGTGTGCCGTTTTTGTGCAGTAACCGGTCGCCAAATACCGCCAGCGATTCTGCACTGTTTGAAATCCTGTCTTGCTACCGGCCGTTTTGGGCAGGTAGTAATCGACGAGGAACTGCTCGTAGCGGTTGCTGCACTCCTTGATGAGTCGGTGGCCACCCATTGCGCCAGGAAGTTGAAAAGTCTGGAGTTCTTACGGCAAACGTCCCGTCAGGGCGAAACTTGACATTTGACGAATCGTGATTACGATATGGGTAACAGGGCGTTGCCCGTATTTAAGCGAACAAAGGAGGAAACAGACATGGCACTTGTAAAGTACAACCCGCTGCGGGAGTTGCGCACAATGCAGGACCAGATGAACCGGCTCCTCAACCTTTCCTGGAATCATGATCTCCCGAGTGAAGACATCAAAGAGGGGCTTTGGCAACCGGCAGTAGATATTTATGAGACCGCCGATTCAATTGTAATAAAAGCTGAATTGCCGGATGTTGACCAGAAAGACATTGAGGTTCGCATTGAGGACAGCACCCTGATTCTGAAAGGGGAGCGTAAGCATGAAGATGAAGTAAAAAAAGAAAACTATCACCGTATTGAGCGGTATTTCGGTACGTTCCAAAGGAGCTTCAGCTTGCCGGCATCGGTAGACCAGGAAAAGGTCGCGGCAGATTGTGAAAAAGGAGTCCTGACAATTACGCTTCCCAAAAAAGAAGATACGAAACCGAAGCAAATCAGTATTCAGGTGAAATAGAGCCACTAAGCACATATGCTCTGATAAGAACAGGAGCCCGATTCATTCAGGCTCCTGTTCTCGTTCCAGTCGAGGATAGACTATTTACCTAAGGTAAAAATGTTTAATAACAATAAATATTCCGTTTGACTTTTGTCTAAAATCAACTATTTTAGCACATTGTCTTCACGTATCAGCTAACGTGTCTTAATGTAAGAAAAAACTTACCAAGGAGAGCTTCATGAACATTCATGAGTACCAGGCTAAAGCTATTTTGAGGAAATTCGGCGTACCGGTTCCTGACGGCCACGTCTGTTACAACAGCGCCGGGGCGCGCGAATGGGCGAAGCGCCTGGGTGACGGTCCCTGGGTTGTCAAAGCCCAGATCCACGCCGGCGGCAGAGGTAAAGGTGGCGGTGTCAAACTTGCCCGCACCACCGAC
>JAQTZV010000007.1 GCA_028687585.1 Desulfuromonadaceae bacterium
AACACGGAAGTTAAGCCCCTCAGGGCCGATGGTACTGCACGGGTAGCTGTGTGGGAGAGTAGGTCGCCGCCGGGAATAAAATGAAAGAAGCCCGTAACCAGTCAATGGTTGCGGGCTTCTTGCGTTAAAACATTGAGAAAGCTGAACACTTAGTATCAGCGATTTTATAACAAGCTCACTAAGATGCGCCTTGATTTGGATTTCTACTTACAGTAGGAACTGCTGAATATCTTCCGTACATACCAGCTTCTCGAGAATGTCCAGAAGAGTCGGAGAAAACAGGCTTTTCATCTGATTGCGCATTAACTGAACGGCAATATGGGGCGGCATGGTCTTACTGCCCCTGTTGTCAGTTGTAAGAGTACAGTAGACATCTGCAATACCGGTTATCTGTGCACTCCGTGGAATTTCCCTGCTTTCAAGCCCGAGAGGATAACCGCTTCCGTCGCACCGTTCATGGTGGAGCCTGACGATCGACAGCGCCACCGGAGAAAGCACTCCTTTGCTCTCTAGGTAGATATACCCTTCCTCAGGATGTCGTCTCAGAATATTAATCTCATCCTCGCTCAACTTGCCACTCTTATTCAGTATTTCCTGCGGTACAAATATTTTGCCGAAATCGTGAAGGATGGCGCCGGTACCGACGTCCAGCATCTCGTCGCGTGACAGTGAGTAAGATTCGGAGTGCATCAGAAGGGCCAAGGATGCCACCTGCAATGAATGCACAAAAGTATAATAGTTGTGCGACATCACCGTTTCGAGAGAGGTAATCGCATCCGGGTTGTTCGAGAGATACAGCATCAGGTTTTCGATGAGACGTTTGGTGCGATGCAGATCGGTTGACTTTTCAGGATTAGTGAAGATATCGTTCACGAAGTTGATCGACGTCTGGTAAATCATTTTTCCCTTCGCCTGGGCATTGAGGAGATGGCCCTTCAACAGTCGCTCGGCGCTAGCTTCCATGTGGCTGGTGATGACATCCATGTCGTCCTTGGAAACAAAGACGAACCCCACCCCGTTCTTTGAGAGCCGTTCGTGATCATGATCGCTGAAATCGCGGCCGTTGCTTTTGTATAAAACGTAGTTGCCGCCGGTTTTAATGTACAGCGCAACATCGGGAAAGATCAGCGGTTCGATACTCTCCAGGGAAATAGGAACAAAAATATCTTTAGTCATCATGGCCGTATACTCCAGGTAAGTCGTACAAACTGCAAGCCATTATACTACATTTCCATAATCACCGGCAGTATTACCGGTCTCCGCTCGATGGTTTTTTTACAGAAACGGCGCAGCGCCTGCCTGACTGCAGTCTTAACTTCATCAGCGTCACAGCGCATTTCGACATTAATCTCCTCCAGAGCAAAAACAACCACCTTGCGGGCATCTTCCAGATACTCCTGACTTTCATCCTCGAAAACAAAACCGCGCGAGACAATGTCCGGGCCGTAAATAACTGCTCCGGTACTCATGTTAAGCCCGATGATAACAACGATCATGCCGTCTTCCGAGAGATGCTTGCGATCTCTCAGTACCATCCTGCCAACATCGCCCACCCCTTTGCCATCGACAAAAACCCTGCCTGATTCAATATGCTCTACTATCACGGCGGTATCGGCATAAAAGGAAACCACCTCGCCGTTGGTTGCCAGGATGCAGCGTTCCTCCGGGATGCCGACTTTATTCGCCAGCTGGATATGCTTGACCAGATGACGATACTCACCGTGAATCGGAATGAAGAAACGCGGCTGTACGGTGTTGATCATCAATTTCAGCTCTTCCTGGCTGGCGTGGCCGGAAACATGCACTTCTGACACCCGCTCATGAAAGACTTCAGCACCACGACGATAGAGATGGTTGATAAGTTCCGAGATAGTACGCTCATTACCGGGAATTACGCGGGAAGAGAGGATAACGGTATCACCCCTTTCCAGTTTGATCTGTTTATGATCGTCCATGGCGATGCGGGTCAGAGCGCTCATCGGCTCGCCCTGACTGCCGGTGGAGATGATGCAGACCTGTTCCGGCGGCAGATGCGGCAGTTCCCGCAGATCCATCAACTGCTCGTCGGCAATGGTCAGGTAACCGAGGTCCCGGGCGATCTGGACATTTTTCAGCATCGAACGGCCATTCAACAGGATCTTGCGGCCGCAGCGCGCGGCGACATCAGCTACCTGCTGAACGCGGTGAATGCTACTGGAAAAAGCGGCCACAATGATACGGCCACAGCATTTCGGGAAGATGTCACCAAACGCTTCGCCGACATATTTTTCCGAGAGGGTATACCCTTCGCGCTCTACATTGGTGGAGTCGGACAATAGCGCCAGAACACCTGCTGCACCGTAGCGCGACAGGGAGGCCAGGTCGGTCAGTTGACCGTCTACCGGGGTGTGATCTATTTTAAAGTCACCGGTGTGAATGACAACTCCTTCCGGACAGGTAATAGCCAGAGCACAGCCATCGACGATGGAATGGGCCACCCGCAGGAACTCCACCTGAAACAAGCCGATTGCCACGGTTTCGCGAGGAACAACGGTTATCAACTCAACAGAGCCGTCCAGTTTGTACTCCTCAAGCTTGGCAGTAACCAGTCCAAGAGTCAAGGCGGTGCCGTAGACTGGAACATTAAGCTCCTGCAGCACAAAGGGGAGGGCGCCGATATGGTCTTCGTGGCCATGAGTGAGGCAGATAGCCCTGATCTGTTCCGAACGCTCCCGAAGCCAGGAGATGTCCGGGATAACATAGTCAATTCCGAGCATTTCAGGGGAGGGAAACATCAGCCCGCAATCAACGATCATGATATCGTCGCCATACTGGTAGGCCATCATGTTCATACCGATTTCGCCCAAACCGCCGAGGGCGACAATCTGCAGTGCCGAATGTGATTCTGCTCTATCCATAGGTTATCTTTCCTGTTGCAAGGGTATCAGAGCGGTAATCTTTTTGTCACATTTTTCGATCCAGGTCATGCCGGGTGTGGACAGCCAGTGATCGGCGTAGAACGAACTCCGCAGGGAACGATACGCAATCAGGGCGCGGTTTACATCTCCCAGACGCTCATTCGTTTCGCCGATCTGCCATAGCTTTTCTGCCGCCTTTTCAATGGTCGGGTGGTACGGGATATACATATGCAGAGCCGATTCATATCCGGCCACTGCGCCGGTAAAATCACCGTTACGGAAGGCTTCTTCACCCAGACGGAATTGACTGCTCATGCGCCACCAGGTTCCCGCAAAGAACAATAACAGACTGATCAGGCAAATGACGATGCCGTTGGCGATGATCCTTTTTAGCTGTTCGTTCATGTAGTTACCTGCTCCAGAAAAAACCGGGAATAACAGTGAGCAGGACGCCCAATGCAAAAACGACAACTCCGCACAGGACGACGACCGCTGCGGCGATGTCAAAGGGCTTTTTCAGGTGATGTGCCGCCGGAAGTCCCCAGATCATGCCGACCAAGCCGGCGATAATCAGCGTACTATACTGATAGCTGATAGTCATTCAATGCTCCAAAGCTGATTCAATCTGTTTCCGTACATGCTCCATCATCCAGCTTTCTGCGTCACTCTTTCGGAGACCCGAAGGGGAAACGACCGGAGGGTGCAACGTGATGCTGATATCACCACTGTACAGCCTGATTTCGTTGGCAGGATTAATCCGACCGCTGCCGTTGATCGTGACCGGAACTACCGGTACTTCCGCCTTGCGCGCAAGCACAAATCCGCCTCGTTTAAACGGCAGCAGGTTGCCGTCTGTCGTACGGGTTCCTTCGGGGAACAGGACGACGCTCTTGCCCTGACGAATCGTAGCTGCAGCCTCATCCAAACTCTGTAACGCCTTTCGCCCATCGCTGCGATCAAGCGGGATATACCCGCCGCGACGCATGGAATGGCCGAACAGCGGAATCTCAAAGAGCTCCTTTTTGGCGATCCAGAAAAACTGGCGCGGCATGGCGGCCAGCAGCGACAGAATATCAAAATTGCTCTGATGGTTGCTCATGAAGATCACCGGGCCATCCGGGAGAAGTTCACTGCCGCTGACAGTTACCTTGACCCTGTTAAGTGCCAGCATTAGCTGTGCCCAGAGACGTGCGTGCCAGGCATGGACACGTCCGCTTGCATCAAACAACGTTGAAACAATGGCACTGACTGAAAACAGCACTGTCAGAGGAATTAAAACTGCCAGATAGAGGTATGCGCGAACCATCACCGACTCCCATAAAACAGTGCCAAATTACAGCGGGATGGTAATTGAGTCAAACGAATTCTGGGCGGGTAGTGTCAGGAGTATGACTATTCCAGGAACGTGCGCGATCGTTTTTTCTCGGACATAATCCGCTTTTCTGTGAGGCGCACTTCTTTCGCTTTTTTGGGTACACGCGTGGAGATGCGTTTCTTGACGGTGCGTTCACGGCGTTCAAGGGCACGGCGCAAACGTTCCATGGCGACTTCACGGTTCTGGAACTGGCTGCGATTCTCAGAAGCCTGAGCAACAATTCCGGTCGGCAGGTGCCGGATCCGCACGGCCGAGTCAGTGGTATTGCGGTGCTGGCCACCCGGACCGGAGCCGCGGTAAAATTCAATTTTTATGTCTGATTCACGTATTTCCAGGGTCATGGCAGTATGTTCACGCTTTGGCACAAACGGCATATTTGAGATAGCGCCCTTCCGGAAAGGTGACCGGATAGGGGAAGTCTTCCGGCTGGCCGAGGAGAGAGATCACCCGCAGGTCACAACGGGCCGAAATTGCACCCCGGCGTAACTCTTTTAGGTACTCGGCAACATCAACCTTCTGATGATTGGAGGATGCGATCAGAAGCCCGTTATCGGTCAATAATGGCAGAGCGGCAGCCACAAGGTCGGAAGTACCACCACGGGTGGTAAACCGGCTCTTGGCGGTAGTGGAAAATGAAGGAGGATCCATCAGGATGACATCGTAAAACTTGCCACTCTGTGCAAGTCTGTCCAATACAGCGAAGCAGTCGCCGACAATACATTCATGCTGTTTGAGGTTGATGCGGTTTGCCGTAAAATTGTCTCGGGCCCAATCCGTATAGCCGGGTGAAGCATCCACACTCGTCACCTCTGCTGCACCGGCTGCGGCGGCTGCTACCGAAAACGCTCCGGTATAGGAGAACAGATTGAGTACCCGTTTTCCTTTCACTCGTCCCATCAGATCACGGCGATTGCGACGTTGATCGAGAAACAGTCCCGTGTTTAACCCCTGTTCCAGGCTCACCAGATACGTGAGGCCATTCTCCAGCACTTCAAGGCGTGGAGCAGCAGCAGCACCTGCCAGAAGGCATCCGTAATTTTTACTGTTACTGACCGCTTCCAGTTCGCGGGTCTTCTGAGGACGGCTTTTTTCATAGATACCGCGCGGGGAGAGAAGTTCCTGCAGAACACGGGTGACCAGCTTCAGGTGCGGTCGCCAGGCGGCACTGTAAATCTGCAGCATCAGGAAATCGGCATATCGGTCAACAGTCAGACCGGGGAGGCCATCCCCCTCAGCGTTTACTATACGGTAAGCGGTGGTGTCGCTCATGTCGGCATGATTGCGGCGAAGTTCAATGGCGCTCCGCACCCTCTCGGTCAGCCAGGAACGATCAAGCTGAATCGGCTTACGATCAAGTACCCGTGCGATAATCCGATCGTGAGGCTCAAGCAGAGCCGTGGCCAGATAACGTCCCTGGCTGTCGCACAGCTCTACGGTCTGTCCGGAAATGCCGGCAGGCCATTTCCGGGTATAGGCATCAGCAACGACCCATGGATGCCCCAATTCAAGCATCCTGACTGTTTCAGGGCCGACAATACGCGTCGCTTCCTTCGTTTTCACATGAATCTCCATCGCTCTATTTAGTAAATCTTCCGCCGCAATCTTCCTGCCCGCCCCGGATCTTCTCAACGGCGTGACCGATCGTCGCCCAGACCGCTTCAAGGTTTTCCAGCGCGCCCTTCGGGCTGCCGGGAAGATTAATTATGAGCGACCGGTTGCGAATTCCGGCCACGGCACGGGAGAGCGGAGCCATGGTGGTTTTTTCCAGACTTCTGATGCGCATCAGCTCTCCAAGACCTGGAATCACACGCTCCACAACCTGCAGCGTTGCTTCGGGCGTAATGTCGCGCGGAGAAACACCAGTGCCCCCGGTGGTCAGAATCAGGTCGGCTGCATCGGCATCAGCCCATTCGGTCAGTACCGCAACAATTTCGGTGAACTCATCGGCAATAATACGTGATTGCACGGTTGTTACACCCCTTTCTTTCAACCAGGCGGCCAGAGTCGGACCGCTTTCATCAACACGTTCGCCCCGCGCACCTTTGTCGCTTAACGTCAGGATAGCTGCTCTCATCACTACTCCTATATGCTAAAGTTCATTTTTTCTGTTCGGCGGCTGTACTCCACTCTGTCTGAAGCGACTCGGCAATGGCGCTGCTTAACACCGTCAAGGCACGGCTATACGCTGCCACAGCAGCTTCATACCCTTCTCTGTCGGTCAGTACGTGACTCCGCACACGGCCAGACTTCAGTCTGTCACCTGATCCGTTCCGAATACTCCACTGCGCATCAAGAGTTACGGCAGAACCATCAAACTCGAAACGTTGAAAATCAACAAAGACCCGATACGCAGCATCACTGCCAATATTCTGCGGGTACGCCGATACCAGGTCAGAGTCGAGTAGTTGCGACAGATTAACTGTCAGGCACCGGGAAATACTGCTTTTCAACGGTTCAGCCCAGCGGTGAAATTCGAGAATCTCTACCTGAGAGGCGTTGATGCGCTGAACAAGCTGCAGGCGGTTTACCAGCTCGGGCAGGGTCGGCGTTTCGATGGATACAGACGGCTTCTCTCTTTTTGTCCCAGATGATACAGCCGCTAATGCTGGCTTTTCGGTGGTATCAAAAGAGTAATATGCTATTCGCGGCGCATGGCTGCAGCCGATAATAAAGGATGTAGCCAGGCAGCATAGAAGTGCAAAATGTGAAATATTACTCATTGTCGCTCCTCCTTTTTACCCCAGATGAGCGATTCCGGGTGACGTTCCAGATAATCACCAAGCCCCCGCAACGACTGGGCCGCCCGATTCATTTCACGCAGGGCTTCACGAAGATCTTTCTGGAGTGGTGCGTCTGCAGAGAGAGTCTGCTGAGCGCCCCCCAGAGTTTTACGGGCTTCTCCAACTGTTTTACGTACCTCATCGAGCGAACTGCGTACTTCTGTCAGCAGGGAACGTGCTTCGGGAACAATCACGGCATCTACATTCCTGAGCAGTTGATCCGCCCCCTTGAGTGTCGTTTCAAGGGTCTTTATCGCCTGGAGGGCATCACCGGCAAGCTCTTCGAGCGGCAGTTTGTCAATCTTCTGGACGATTTGCATGAGCGACGTCTGAAACTGCTCCATGTTTCCGGCAATGGTTGGAAATTCAGGGATTTGTTTATTCCAGTTGATTTTTTCAACGGGCACTTTTGGGAAAAAATCAAGGGCGACATACATCTGCCCGGTCAAGAGATTCCCGCTCCTGAGCTGGGCGCGGAAACCGTGTTCAACCAGGGAATTAAGCAGCTCACGGGAATCCACCGCGTTGCCACGCTGAGATTTAGTTCGATAACGGGCCCTTAGCCGCTCGGGATAAAACTCGATCTCAACCGGCATCGAGAACTTTTCACGGCGCGGGTCCAGTTCAACGTTGATTTTACTAACTTCGCCAACAGTAACCCCTCGTAGATCGACCGGGGCGCCGATCTGCAGGCCGCGAACCGATTCCTTGAAAACCAGGACGTAATTTTCGACAACCGTGTCCGGGCGTTTCATGGCATCCTCCTTGGTGGAAAACATGGTGAAGATGGTATTTGCCGGTGCGGGTGGAGCATCTCTCTGCTCTTCCGGCGTTTGAAAGGCAATGCCACCGAGCAGGATTGAAAGCATTGATTCCGTGTTCACTTTGATACCGCCGGCATCGAGAGTCACGTCAACTCCGCTCGCCTGCCAGAAACTTGTGTTTGCTTTAACAAACTGATCATAGGGGGCACGGACAAATACGTTAAGATTCACTCCGGTGCCATCTTTATCCAGTTCGTATGCCACCACTTCGCCAACCTGTATGCGGCGGTAAAGGAGCGGTGAGGCAATGTCAAGCGAGCCGATGCTTTTTGCACGCAGAACAAACTGCCGTCCCGGCATGTCCATAGTAATCACCGGTGGCCGCTCAAGTCCGCTGAAGGTATTCTTCCGAACGGTAGAGATCCCTGCGTCAACCCCTATGTAGGTACCTCCGACTAGTGTCCCGAGTCCGGAAATACTCCCGCCTGTAATTCGTGCCCGTACGGCCCAAAAGTGTGTGTCTTCGATCAGGAGCCCCTCTGCCTCTCTGGATAATTCGGCAGTCACCACCACATGTGATCTGTCATTAGCGATGGCAATTTCCTTGACTTCACCGATCTGGACTCCCTTGTACTTAATTTTTGTCTTACCCGGTTCCAGACCTTCACCATTGTGGAACGTTATCGTAATAACCGGTCCACGGTCGAGGTATGCCTTGACCGCTAGTGAAGCTCCGATAATCATGGCAATGATCGGAATGATCCAAACCAGCTGGAGGCGGCGGCGCCGTCGGGGTTGAAATACCGCATCGGGAATTGTTGAAAAATCAGTCTGCTGAAATTCATCGGTCATACTATTCTCTCTTTTTGGAGTGGGTCCCAGATAAGGCGAGGGTCAAAGTATATGGCACTGAACATGGACAGAACTACTACGGCACCGAACGCTATCGCCCCGGGTCCGGCGGTGACTGTGGCCAGAGAACGAATCTGCACTACTGCTGCCAAGATTGTCACAACATAGATGTCAAGCATTGACCAGCGACCGACCAATTCCACTAATCGGTAGAGCCGTAGCCGTTGTCCGATAAGCCAGACGGAGCGTCGCTGCACTGAAATGAGTAGTAGGGTAAGAGCGATTAATTTGAACAAAGGTACCATGATGCTGGCAATAAATACGATAGTTGCAATTCCTTCAAAGCCGGTTTTCCACAACTGTACAATGCCGCTTATGATTGTGTCTTCGCGGTGTTTCAACAGGGATCCGGTTTCCATGATCGGCAGCAGATTAGCGGGAATATAGAGCAGATAGGCGGCTATAAGCAGCGCCCAGCTACGCGCCAAACTGTCATGTTTGCGTCCATGAAGCCGGGCTCCGCATCGGGAACAGTGCCCCGGATGATCATGTGGAGGCATCTTCGATAACAGACCACAGACATGACATGAACATAGACCCTGTTCCGCCGCCGTTGTCCACTGGCTATTCATGCTGGTTCTCACGGGTGGATATATTGTCCAATCTCTGCCAGACATCACGCGGATTGAACGAGGAGGCAACTGCAGCGAGCATTAGTGTCAAACCACCAAACGACCAGAGAGCCACGCCGGGGATGATGGTGGAAGTATCTTTCAGCTTCACGAGCGAAACGAGAATGCCAAGCATGAAAACTTCAATCATGCTCCACGGTTTGATGCTTTGTAAAACTCTCAGGATATTGGGGACACCGATCGGAACGAGACTGAACCGGAACGGCAGCAGGATGTAGAGCATCATGGTGATCTCAATAGCGGGGATCACGATTGTTGTGACACCGACCAGAATCGAAATAAGGAGCATTTCATGATCCCAGAGATAACGCACGGCGCCAAACAGATGGGTGGCGTTGGTATTGCCCTGAATATCAATTCCGATAAGAGGATAGGCATTGGCGATTACGAACAGTATCGCTGCAGCCATCGCAAAGGCCAGTGTGTTATCAAATGTTCCGGGTGAGCTCCGGTACAGCATCGCGCTGCACCGGCAGCAATGAGCCTCCCCACCAAGTGGAATAGGAATTTCCCGCTGAAGCAGGTCACATTCATGACACGCTATGAGGTGGGCAGAATGATTTGGCATGATACCCGGATAGTGTTCCTGAGACGTTTGTTTTCCCGGCAGAATACGGACATGCCGAATTGGAGTCAAGTTGAAATGCGAAACGCATATCTGTAAAGGTTTTTGAAAGCTGTGGATGTATTCTCAAAACCTTTTCGGACGGTTTACCACGCCAACTCGCGATCAGATGTAAATTCTCTTTCCCTGCCGGTGAGCGGATCAGTGAAACATAGTCGTTGCGCGAGTAACTGGAGCGGCGCGGCATAGTCGTCTTCGCGTTCATCCTCAAGTTCCGGATAGAATCGGTCATTCAATATGCCGAAGCCGAGACCACTCATGTGAATCCGCAACTGATGGGTTTTCCCGGTGTGCGGCTTCAGAATAAAACGGGCTTTATCTTCATTGCTCGCCAAGAGCTTGATGCTGGACCGTGCGTTTACTGCGCCGGGCGTTATCTTCATTCGGAATCGTGGTTCACCGCGCTCTATTCTGTTCTCAACCAGCCATGAAGATGGCTGCTGATTCCGAAGGGATGCGGTAAGAGCCTGATACGTCTTTTCGACAAGGCCATTCATGAACAGCCTGCCGTAGAGTCCCCGGCTCTTTTTGTTTACGGATAAAAGCACCACTCCGGCGGTCTCACGATCAATGCGATGCAGCGGCGCCAGATCTTCGATGCCGGTACTGCGACGCAGTCGGTTCAGCAGACATTCGTCAACATATTTTCCCCCGGGGGTTACGGGAAGGAAGTGTGGTTTGCAGGCGACAAGTATTTCATCATCGAGAAACAGGATTTTTTCTGCAAAAGGGACACATGGCTCAGCGGAGACTTCACGGAAATAAAAAATACGCTGCCGGGGAACATATTCAGAATCTATTGATATCTGCTGCGCCTGTTCATTGAGGACCTTTCCCTCTGAAATGCGAACCCGCCACGTCTCCGGGGAAATGCCGGGAAATCTCCGGCTCAGAAATGTGAGGATTGAAGGGTACGGCTTATCTGCCGACGGCATGGTGACTACGGAAGGGTATGCAGAAATTCCCATGGCTACACCCTTTGCTGTTGTGGCGAAATTACGGACATGGGGTCTTACTCCGATGTATGTAGCGTTGGCTTGGCTCCTTCATGAAGTATATGGTCCCAGTATACAGATGTCTATAAATTATGGCATAACAACAAAAAAACCCGGTTCCTGTAGAGGAGCCGGGGTATCGAAAGCTTGGTGAGAGCAACTAATTAGTGGCCCTGTTTTATTCTCCAGTTGTATTGTAAGCTGGTGACGCCGAGCTGGAAATCCGGTTATTTGGCGTATTTAATTTTATGATTTTCAGTTGTGGCGCCGGAATATGCTTTTTTGCAAACACGTACCAGTACACGACAAAAGCGCCCAGTATCGCTAGAACAAGGCAGCCATATGCTCCAATTACAAATTGCATCGAGCTGAAATCATTCATATGTTCTTCCTCCAAGTGATAAACAATCTCATTTTATGAAGCCAATTAATTAGAATATGATTACTAATTCTATAATCACGTTGTCAATCGTTAGCACATTTTTTTCATCTGCTGATGTAGCATCACCTCCTCCGATCCGGGGCTGGAATGAAAACAGCCGGGTCACCGGATATCTGTTGGATATTTCGGCAACCCGGCTGTCTCGATGAGACCCTATGGGCTTTCCGCCCCATCCTCGCGGACGGTTTAGTATTATCGTGTATCTGATGCTGCAGCTTCAGGTAGTAACCAGGTATAAAAAAAGCCGGGTTACCGTATATCTGTAAGATATTTCGGCAACCCGGCTGTCTCGTTGAGACCCTGTAGGCTTTCCGCCCCATCCTCGCGGATGGTTGAGTAGTATCGTGTATCTTGCTGCAGTCCGTATAATGTGGGAGACATTCTACTCGAACAGCCAGACATAAATCAAGCATTTTTTTATGGAGATCTTAGGGGCGACAGAAACCGGGAGTCCTGCATTTGCATCGATTCCTTGCCAGAGTGTATCCGCTCTGCGCTATTTTCCCCGTCGTGAGCTGTTAAATACGGTTTTGGGCGGACCGGCGGCTGCCCCGGGTCGGGCCTGCTGCGGTCGGCTTGAAGGCTTGTTGCCCGGATGGTCAGTTTTGAACGGGTTGACTGAAGCCCCGTGATTTTTTTTTGCTTCGGCCGGTTTACGGGTCGGGCGCGGTTCACGCGGCGGTCGGGCAAATTCAGCGTCTTTTTTTGGAGCGGGAACGCTATAGTCAAAGCCGTCTACCGTACGCCGCTCTAACGGGGCCCCCAACTTCTTCTCAATAGTTCGTACCATGACAGTATCGTCGCTGCAGACCATGGTAAAAGCATCGCCGGTTTTAGCCGCACGACCGGTACGACCGATACGGTGCACGTATGCCTCCGGGGTATCCGGAATGTCATAGTTGACCACATGCGATATCTGGCTTACGTCAATGCCGCGCGCGGCAATATCTGTTGCAACGAGGATCTGGTATGTGCCGTCCCGAAATCCATCCAGCGCTGCCTGACGGCGGTTCTGGGAGAGATTGCCCTGCAATGATGCGGCCTTGTATCCGGCTTTCTCCAACTGTTCACCGAGGCGTTTGGCGCGGTGCTTAGTGCGGGTGAATATCAGCACCGAATCGGTATCGGTATGTTTCAGCAGTTCCAGCAGCAGTCCGGTTTTCAGGTGCTGCTCCACCGGATAGAGTGCATGGGATACGGTGACCGGCGGTGCGGTATTGCCTACCTTGACAGTGACAGGATCAGACAGAATGTCGCTTGCAAGTTTATTGATATCCGGCGGCATGGTGGCCGAAAACAACAGGGTCTGACGTTTGGCCGGAATCTGTTTCAGAATGCGGCGGATGTCGGGGAGAAATCCCATATCAAACATCTGATCCGCTTCATCCAGTACCAGCACTTCGAGGTGTGACAGGTCGATGGTGCCTTGGCCGATATGGTCGAGCAGGCGTCCCGGACAGGCAACGACAATTTCAACACCGTTCTTTAGTGCCTGAATCTGCGGGTTGACATTGACGCCACCATAGACAGTGACACTTTTCAGGCGGGTTAGTTTCCCCAGCGTCACGAATGACTCATTGATCTGCTCAGCCAGCTCACGGGTGGGTGCGACGATCAAGGCACGGACTTGGCCGCGTGGCCCATTCATCAGTCGATTGAGGATCGGCAGAGCAAAAGCCGCTGTCTTGCCGGTGCCGGTCTGGGCCAGGCCCATGACATCGCGCCCCAGCATGACGGTCGGTATTGCCTGCTGTTGGATAGGGGTCGGCGAGATATAGCCGACTTCTGTGATACGTGCTGCAATTACGGGGTGAAAATTAAACGATTGGAACTCCATGATACTCCTTCTTTCTGGTTGTACGAAAAAAGCCCCGGAATTTTCCGGGGCTTGCGATGACGTGGTCTGCTATCCGGTACAACAATTGTAATGGTGCTACCATACCAGCTTTGTCGGAGATGTGTCAAGCGTGGCATTCAAGCGTTACATCAAGAATCGGCTATTTGATAATCGCTCCGGTATCCACCTCGCGATACACCATGGCAGAAACATCGCGGATGATCTCGGTTTGTTGCTCAAAATCTTTCCCCTGCGTCATAATCCCAAGGATGTAGTGCCCCTTGGGGTGGTATACGATGCCGAATTCGTGAAGCTGTTTTTTCTCACCATGACTTCCACTCTCAAATTCGCCGAATTTTGCGGCAACGACGACACCTTTTGGCACACCTGCGCTTATTCCTTTGGGAAAATCCTCATGGCTCAAAAGCTGCAGGGCTTTTTCTGACATTTCACGGTTCAGGAATGAAGCATTGTAGAGAATACGAAAAAATCCTGAATAACCATGTACGGTTGTGGAGTTGTTGCCGTTGTCAGGGCGGTTGGTGATGTCCATTCCATCCAACACGGCATTCAACTCCTTTGTTGCCATATTGTTGTAGAGAAGCGAAGATGCATTGTTATCCGAATAGCTGATCATGAATTCCAAGAGGGTTGCAACCGTATAGCGATTTCCCGCCACAAGAGTCTTTTGGGGTTTGAAATTTTGAGGGGAGCTCAGATCAGTGGTGCTGTTGAACAGGAAGGTTTGTTTCAGAACGGCCGGATTCTTTTCAGCTCTCTTCAGCCAGGCAATCATCACGGGGACTTTCATCATACTGGCAGGATTAAACTCAAGGTCATGGTTGAGATCGAACCAGGGGCCATCTCCCAGGTCGCGGTAATAGACAGAAATGCTTTGCACGCGTGTGCCGTCTGTCAGCTGATTTACCAAATCAGCAACTTTGTATTTAAACGGTAGCGGTTCTGAATGGACAGAGAAGCCTTCGGGGAGTTCAACATCTAACAGCGGGCTGGTGAACCCGAAACCCTCTGCCTTTACGCGGCGCTCTTTGATCGGTTTTCTTATGCTCAGGTACCAGTCGTGTGCATGCCACCCGAGTGCAACCAGGAAGACAGAAACGCACAGGCAGAGCGCTATTATATTGCGTGAGGCACTTTTCAAGTTCATTTGGTATCAGGAGTCCGTATTCCCATCAATCAGTGCTGCACCGGTACGCGCCGCTCTTGCCGCCCTCTTTGAACAGCAGTTTGATTTCACCGATGGTAATCGATTTATCGCTCCCTTTGCACATATCATAAATAGTCAAAGCGGCCAGGCTGGCTCCGGTCATGGCTTCCATCTCGACTCCGGTGCGTTCAAATGCTCGTACGGTACAGCGTGCGGTAATAACTCCCGCTGCTTCATTCGTGTCGAAATCAACCGTAACGTTATGGATGGCAAGCGGATGGGAAAGGGGAATCAGATCCGGCGTCCGTTTGGCAGCCATGATGCCGGCCAGACGGGCAACGCCAAGAACATCTCCTTTGGCAATGCCGCCAGACTTGATTGCTGCAAGCAGTTCCGCAGAGAGGCGTACTTCAGCGGCCGCAATGGCTGTGCGCAGGGTCGGCTGTTTTGCGCTTACGTCGACCATGATCGCATGGCCGCTTTCATCAAAGTGGTTGAAATTCATCCAATCTCCTGTTCTATGCCGGGGTCAAATATTGCTCAAACTGCTTCTTGTCTACCGCGCATCGGTATGCTTCTTCCGGATTGACTTTTTTCGTTTTCAACAGGTCGAGCAGATGCTGATCCATCAGCTGCATGCCGTCTTTCTTGGCTGTCTGCATAATTGAGGGAATCTGGAAGGTCTTTCCTTCCCGGATAAGATTGCCGATGGCCGGGGTGCCGAGCATTATTTCCAGCGCTGCCACGCGTCCGGTGCCTTCGGCTGTTTTCAGTAACTGCTGACAGATAACGCCCTTTAGAGATTCAGACAGCATGGCGCGAACCTGCTCCTGCTGGTCGGTCGGGAATACATCGATAATACGATCCACCGTCTTGGCTGCGGTGCTGGTATGCAGGGTGCCAAACACCAGATGTCCGGTTTCGGCGGCGCTCATGGCGAGCTGGATCGTTATCAAGTCGCGCATTTCTCCCACCAGGATGACATCCGGGTCTTCACGCAGCGCCGCCCGCAGTGCCGAAGCAAAACTCTCGGTATGCTGGCCTATCTGTCGCTGGTTCATAAGTGACAGCTTGTTTTCATGGATGAACTCCAGCGGGTCTTCAAAGGTCAGGATATGCTCCTTCCGGGTGGAGTTGATCAGGTCGATCATGCCGGCGAGAGTTGTCGATTTGCCCGATCCGGTTGGACCGGTTACCAGTACAAGTCCTTTTTTAAAATTGGTCATGCGGCGGACCCCTTCGGGAAGTCCCAGCTCATCAGCAGACAAGATTTTAGCGGGGATGATGCGGAACACGGCGGCAATCCCGCGATACTGCATCATGATATTGCCACGGAAACGGGCCAACCCCGGAACCTCATAGGCAAAATCGAGATCCTTGGTCTCCTCAAAGTGTGCCTGCTGCTTTTCGCTGAGTATTTCAAACAGAATCGTTTTCAGTTCATCATGCCCCAGCGCCTTGAAGTTGAGGCGCACCATCTCGCCATGCTGGCGAAATATGGGTGGATTGCCGGTGGAAAGGTGCAGGTCGGACGCCCCCTGATCCCTCATCATGGTAAAAAGTGCGTCTATGCGTGCCATGAGCTTATTCCTCCTTTAACTAAAGAACAACGGATGCAATATATTCTTCAGGTGAAACGTCACCCGCCATCAGGAGATGCAACCCCTCTGCCGCCAGGCCATGGTAACCGGTCATGCCAAGGTAGTTTTCGAGGGCGGCAACATCGTTTGTCTGTTCAAAAATCCGCAGGAATTCATCTGTAAAAACGAGAGTGTCAGTCAAAAACTTTCTGGCGCTGAAACCGCTGTGGCCACAGGCATCACATCCGGTTGTGCGGTAAAACGATGCAGGGTTCTCCGGCAGGTTCATCGCTGCAAGCTCCTCTGTCGGTGGCGCGTATTCTGTCCGGCATTCCTGGCAGAGCAGCTGAATTCCTTTGAACGAGACCAGGCCGTTTACGAACACCGGGAGGAAATAGTTCTGCTGTTGATAGAGCAACATCTGGCGCAGGACATTGCGGGTTCCGCGAATTTCCAGTCCGGCCAGAACCAGTTTGCCGCGCATGGCCGCCCGACAGGCTGCGGTAAAGGGCATCCCCTCAGTGGCGTCCTCAATGACTAGGATATCTGGGGCGTGGTCCAAAGCCCGCATAACCGTTGCCGCACGTTCCGTCTCATCCCGCGGGAGAAGAATTCGCGGGAAGCGCTTCACCGTTCTGCCGGGCCCTTCACCGAGAATGATCACGTTTTTGCCATCAGTATCAATCTCCTCCAGCATGAGATCGATAAAACGATCGCGTTCCTGGGTGTTCCGCGAAGCAAAGAAGGTGATACCTTGCCGATTACGGGATAGACGAATAAAGTCGACTTCCTGTTGATCCGGAAGATGCAGGTCGCTGAGCCGGCTGGGAACGCTGGACGGTACATATGGACGGATGGTGATGTACTCACCGCCATAGCCGGCCATGGTGGCGACCTGGAAGGAGATTGGATGAGAACGGTAGGTAAAAGTCAACACTCCATTGGAGTTTGAGCTTCCTGAATCCGTGATGCCGATGCTTTTTCTGATTTTGCGGGTGAGGTCCAGGAAGTAGGTGCCGGCTAATGATCCGATCGACTGCGAAATACCGCTCCTTCTGCCGGTGACGGCCACGGATTCGTCCATTGGCTGTAGGGATAACGATGAAAGGCGATTCTTCAACATAAAGATCAACAGGTAGTCAAGCAGTTTACTGCCGCTCAGGTCGCCATTGATCGCCTCAAGTGCCTTTGCGGAAAAGGCGCTTGAGGCAAATCCCAGTTGCTGATTGTCACTGCAGCCGTAGCAGGTGTCGATCATGTCCCGGATTTCTCTGATCAAAGCGACAGAAATATTGACCTGACAGCCGCTTTGCAGTTCGACAGCCGCGACGGCGCTCTTGTTAAGCGGGTCTGAGATGGCGATACTCAACTCGTTTCCGGCCTTGATGAGCGGAATAAGATTGAACTTTCTCGCCAGCGCCGCCGGGACAAGTTTTACCGCATCCGGGTCGATCATATCAGCTTTGAGCCGAATGTAGGGGAGGTCAAGCTGATTGGACAGCGCCCAGTCAATATCCTCCTGCGTGACGATTCCCAGGTTGATCAACGCTTCACCAAAGCGTGTGCCGCTGCGCCTCTGCTCCTCCAGGGCGGCAGCGATGTCATCATCGTTGATTATCTTGCACGCAGAGAGTATTGCCCCCATGGATTCTTTTTTTATCTGTTCCGGCACGGCTGACCTCCATAGTAAACGGCGATAATAAAAAAACTATTCACTGCGGTCACTCAGGTTTTCAAAACGGGTATGCTCGCCGAAGAAGGCGAGAGGGACGGTGCCGATGGCGCCGTTACGCTGCTTGCCGATAATCAGTTCAGCGGTGCGATCATGCCCCTGGGTGCAGGATCCGTCGCGCTTGCGGCACTGCTCACAGTACACCGCTTCGCGGTAGACGAACATGATCACGTCGGCATCCTGTTCGATGGCCCCCGATTCGCGCAGGTCACTCATCATCGGGCGTTTGTCGGCGCGTTTTTCAAGTTCACGGTTGAGCTGGGACAGAGCGACAACCGGCACGCCGAGCTCTTTTGATAATGCCTTTAGCGCCTGCGAAATTTCAGAAATTTCCTGTTGTCGCGACTCGATTTTTGTCCCTGCTTTCATCAATTGCAGGTAATCAATGATAATAAGCCCGATATCATGCTCACTCTTCAGACGCCGTGCTTTGGAGCGAAGTTCCAGGACGCTGATGGCCGGAGTGTCATCGATAAAAATCTTCGCATCATGCAGTACTCCAGCCGCCCTCGTCAACCTGGGCCAGTCGGTGTCAAGGAAGTGGCCGGTGCGCATGCGGCTCAAATCGACGCGGGCGATAGAGGCCAGAAAGCGCATAACCAGATCTTCCTTGCCCATCTCCAGTGAGAAAATAACGGCAGGTGTCTTCTTTTTGCTCTCGGCGCTGGCATGCTGCGCGATATTAAGCGCCAGAGTCGTTTTACCCATCGAAGGCCGTGCCGCGATAATGATCAGGTTGCCTGGCTGGAAACCGGCGGTCATCTTGTCAAGTTCGGCATAGCCGGTCGGCACTCCGGTTATATGCTCTTTTCGATCATGGAGCGATTTGAGAATTTTAAAGGCTTCTTTGATAAGCGGCTGAATAGGCACATATTGCGGGCGCAGCTTGTTTTCGCCGATTTCGTACAGATCTTTCTGGGCCTTGTCCAGCAGTTCATTGACATCCGTCTGATCCTCATAGCTCCGGGTGACAATTCCGGTGGCGATAGTGATCAGTTTGCGGTTAACCGACTTCTCTTTCACGATCCTGCAGTAATAGGTGATGTTGGCCGCAGTTGGAACGTAATCGACCAGCATAAGCAGGTAGGCGGCGCCGCCGATTTCATCGAGTTCCCCCTTTTTCTTCAGAGTTTCTGTCAGCGTTACCAGGTCGCACGGTTCGCGTCGGTCCGATAGCTGCATCATGGCGAGAAAAATCTTGCGATGTACTTCGCGGTAGAAATCTTCCGGGACGATGCTTTCCAGCACCCGGTTTATAGCGTCATTATCGATGAGAATACCACCAAGGATGGACATTTCGGCATCAAGATTCTGGGGAGGGAGCTTTGGGTCAGTCATGCAATTTAGTTCCTTGTTTTTCTGCTTGAGTCTCACAAAACGAGAGCAAACCTGCGCCGCGATGGAATGCGGATGGAGTTGATTTACGTCGATACGGTTTTTTCGCGGCGCAGGAGATCTCCTGCGCCGACCGTAAATGGTACTGTCAAGAGTATCCGCGAATTTGGATTGGCGACCTCTGCCGGAACTGCGGCTCCCCGCTCGGGCAAAATCGTAAAGGGGGGCAGGATAAGTGTGTCGCTGCGCATCTTCGGCCCGAAACATTCAATCGTGTCCCCGGTCTTGATCCGGTTACGTACATCGATCACCAGAGTACCGTCACTGTGCACCTCATCAACAACGCCGACGAAATCGTGACTGCGGATGTAGGCAGACTCGTACTCCTGACCGACGTTTCGAGGCTGCCCAAAGAGGAACCCGGTCGTGTAGCCGCGATGGCTCAATTTGGCAAGTTCTCCCAGCCATTCGGGGCGGCAGACCCACGCGTCCGGGTTGTCGAGGAATTCATCAAGAGCCTGGCGATAGATCCGCAGCACCGATGCTACATAATTGATCCCTTTCATGCGCCCTTCGATTTTGAGTGCGTGCACGCCGCTTGTGACCAGAGACGGAATCTGCTCCAGCAGGCAGAGGTCACGGGAGTTGAAAATGAAGGTGCCGTTTTCATCCTCTTCCACCGGGAAATACTCGCCCGGCCGGGATTCCTCCACCAGATGATAGCTCCAGCGGCAGGGGTGGGTGCATTCCCCCTGATTGGCGTCGCGTCCGGTCAGCATGCTGGAAATCAGGCAGCGGCCGGAATAGGAAATGCAGAGCGCGCCATGTACAAAGGCCTCGAACTCCATTCCCGGAACGTTGCGTACCGTATCCCGGATGTTGTCGAGGGTCATTTCGCGGGCCAGATTGATCCGGCGGATACCCTGTTGCTGCCAGAAACTGGCAGAGCGCCAGTTGATGGTATTCGCCTGGGTCGACAGGTGCAGTTCGCGCTCCGGTGATATCTGCCGAACCGCATCAATCACCCCCGGATCGGCGACGATATACGCGTCAAAGGGGAGTGGGGCAATCTGCGCCAAATACTCTTCCAGCTCCGGAAGAGACTCGTTGCGCGGGTAGCTGTTGACCGTCAGATATGCTTTTATGCTCTTTGCGTGGCAAAAGTCGAGAGCTGATCTCATCTCGTCCAGGGAAAAGTTGTCGGCCATATTGCGCAGGCCAAAGGCCTGGCCGCCAAGATACACGGCATCAGCACCGTAATGGACCGCAATTTTCAGTTTTTCCATGTTGCCGGCCGGGGCAAGCAATTCAGGTCTATGCATCAGGGGTTCCAGTATTTTTATACAGAATTAGCGGTTTAATGATTCGCGGGGATCGAATGCTAGCATAATCAGTCAGTCAATAAAACCGAAAAGGCACCTTTCACTTGACAAAGATAACTATATCGCTTTAATTATGAAAAACGTATGTTAAATGGGGGTATTATGACGTCTGCCTGCCGATTGGTGCCATTTTTTTGTTTCTCTCTTTTTCTTTCCGGATGCGCCGCCAATGACCTTGTAGTTAAACGTCAGGCCGAGTCAGAAGCGAAAATCGAGTTTTTGATCCAGTCATCAAAAAAGCTGGAGCAGCGTCACAATGAACTTGCCGGTACGCAGCAGGGTCAGGATGACCGGCTGCAGTCGCTTGCCGGCGAAATAAAACAGCTAAGAAGTGAGATTCGAGATCTTCGGACCTCGGGTGATGAACTTAAAGCACGAGTCGCGAAACTTACACAACAGTCGCAAACCCCCAAGGTCGAAATTGTCAATCAACCGTCGTCAACAAATACGCCAAATGAATCCGGTCCGCCGGCTGAATACCTCAAGGCATTCGGTCTGTATAGCGCAAACAATTTTCCGGCGGCGATAGAGGCCTTTGAGTTGTTTTTCAAGAACAATCCCCGGAGTGACTATGCAGCCAATGCCCTGTACTGGATAGGAGAGTGTCACTATAGCCTTTCAGACTTTCCAAAAGCAAAAGCAGCTTTTTTAAAGGTTACTGACAGCTATCCGAATAGTTCCAAGACTCCGGATGCGCTTTTAAAGCTGGGTTACACGCTTTCAACACTTAATGAAAAGGAAAAGGCAACGGCACTCTTTGAAAAAATCATCACCGCATATCCAAGCAGCACTGCTGCGATAAAGGCCCGCGAACGCCTGAATGCCCGTTGAACCGAGACTGTCCTGTTTTATAGATACTTAAGGAGACTCCCATGAAAATCAGATTGCTGCTGCTGTTGGTTCTTTTGATCATGCCATCTGTTGTGCGTGCCACAGGACAGGATGAGCCGGTCATATATGTAATTAAACAGGGCGACACGCTCTGGGGGCTCTCTGAGCGGTTTATTAATGATCCGTATTACTGGCCGAACATGTGGTCCAAAAACGGCCAAATTACGAATCCGCATTTTATTTATCCCGGTCGGAAAGTACGTGTTTTCCCTGACAGGATAGAGCCTGTTCCGCTAGAGGCAGCGGCGCCCCCTGCCCAACAGAGCAGCGCTGCTGCAGATGCAGCAGCCGCCGGGACTGTTGAACCGCTTCAGGATGTAGCCGCTGAAAAAACATATACTCTCTATGGATCTGAAGGTTTCCTGGTGGAGAAAGAATTCAGGCCCTTCGGATTGGTGGTTGGAGCGCAGCATGATCGGATAGTCACCGGTGTTGATGACATTGTGTACACCGATATCGGTACTGAGCTGCATGCCAAAGGCGGTGACAAATTTTCCATTTATCACAAGGATATCGTTGTCAAGAACCCGCTGAATAATGAAGAGATGGGATTCAAGCTTATCCCGCTCGGGGAGTTGCAGTTGACCGATGTAGAGAAAAAATCGTCTCGAGCCATTATCACAAAGTCCTTCAGGGAAATAAGTCCGGGTGCCTATCTGCAGCCGTATAAAGAGAGCCATCGCCGGGAAATAACGTTAAAAAATACGAGCACAGATCTTAAAGGGTATATTATCGAGAGTCTTAGCGGAGCCAGTATCATCGCTGCCGGAGATATCGTCTATATTGACCTCGGCTCAAGTCAGGGGGCGGCGGTCGGCAACCTACTTTATGTTGTCAGGGATGTGATGATTGACCAGCGCTATGTTGAAGGTCGATTAGATGTCCTGCCGCAGGAAGTGCTGGGAGCTCTGGTTATTGTTGACATCGGTAAAAAAACATCCACTGCTTTGGTCGTAAAAAGTATCGACACCGTCTACAAAGGTGATCGCATCGTTAGCCAAACAAAATAACCGGATAAATATTCTATGCTGAAGACCGGTTTCGTGCCGGTCTTTTTTATGAACGACAGGTAGTTACATGGAGAATTTTTACTGGATAGGTCTCAAAGCAGTTCCCGGGATCGGAAATGTTGCATTCCGCCGACTTTTGGAACGTTTCGACTCCCCGGAAATGGCTCTAACGGCTTCAGCTTCTGCTCTTTCCGGTGTCAGAGGCATACACCCCGGGGTCATCGAGGGTATTCGGAGCGGCGAATGGCGTCGTTTTGCGGAGGATGAATGCCGCAGGCTTGAAGCCAGTGATGCGCGGTTGGTTACGTATATTTCACATGACTATCCGAAATCTCTCTTTGAAATTCCGGATCCACCCCCATTTTTGTATATAAAAGGTGAACTGCGCTCCCATGAACTTTCAATTGCCATTGTTGGTTCACGCCGGGCGACATCATACGGTTTACTGACTACGGGAAAACTGTCTGAGGCGCTTGCCACCCATGGCGTGTGTATCGTTTCGGGTATGGCCCGCGGAGTGGACACCGCAGCGCACAAAGGGGCGCTCCATGCGGGTGGTCGCAGCATCGGCGTGCTGGGGTGCGGCGTAGACGGCATATATCCTCCGGAAAACCAAGCGCTTTTTAAACAGATGTCCGATAAGGGGTGTCTGGTATCGGAATTCCCGCTCGGAACCCAGCCATTGGCCGAAAATTTCCCGCGCCGGAACCGTATCATAAGTGGGTTATCCAGCGGCGTGCTGGTCGTTGAGGCTGCGGAAAAAAGCGGCTCGTTGATTACCGCCCAGTATGCTCTTGAGCATGGGCGCGACGTTTTTGCTGTGCCGGGGAATATCTCTTTTGCCACCAGTCGTGGCTGCAACCGCCTCATAAAACAGGGAGCAAAACTGGTCGATTGTGTTGAGGATATTCTTGAGGAGCTTCCGGGATATGCACGGCTATCTGCTGATGCACCATTATTTCAGCCATCGCCGCGCACCTTTGCCCTGACGCCGAAAGAGGCTGCCATTTATGAGCTGCTGGCCCGCTCGCCGCTGCATATTGATGACATCATCTCCCAAACGGAATTGACAGCCGGTGAGGTTTCCTCTATGTTACTGCACCTTGAACTCAAGGGAGCGGTAACGCCGCTCCCCGGCACGCATTACGCAGTCGCGGGATAAACTAACAAATCCACCACGGAGACACGGAGAAAACCAAGATTAAAAGCCTTAAGATCTTGCTTTGCACCAGAAAAAATTATGTTTTGACTTTCTCCGTGTCTCGCTTAGAAGCGCCTCATTTTGGCCGTGTCTCTGTGGTAAAATGTTTTGAATATAAATTTACGTAAGGATATTAAATAAATGTCGAAAAACCTTGTCATCGTTGAATCTCCCGCCAAGGGAAAAACCATAGAGAAGTTTCTGGGGCCCGACTTTAAAGTCCTTGCCTCGTTCGGGCATGTCCGTGCTCTTCCGAGCAAACAGGGGTCTGTTGATATTGAGAAGGGCTTCGAGCCCAAGTATCATGTGCTTCCGGAAAGCAAAAAACATCTTGACGCAATCAAAGCGGCACTTAAAGAGGCGGATACGCTCCTTCTGGCAACTGACCCCGACCGTGAAGGGGAGGCAATCTCCTGGCATCTGCTGGCGGCACTCGGTCTTGATAAAAAGAGCCCCGGGATAACCATCAAGCGGGTTGAGTTTCATGAAATCACCAAAGATGCCATCCTTCATGCGGTTAAAAACCCGCGTGACATTGCGCTGGACCTTGTTAATGCCCAACAGGCCCGGTCAATACTCGATTATCTGGTCGGCTTCACCCTTTCGCCGTTTCTCTGGAAAAAAATCCGCTATGGGCTTTCTGCCGGTCGTGTACAGTCCGTCGCGCTCCGTCTGGTCTGTGAACGTGAGAAGGAAATTTTAGCGTTTAATGAGCAGGAGTACTGGACTGTTGCCGCCCGTCTGGCTGTTAGCGCCGGACAGGAGTTCAAGGCCGGACTGGTGACGGTTGGCGATAAAAAGCTGGGTAAGTTCGATATTCCGGGTGAAGAAATTGCCACCGTCCTGAAAGCGGCTCTGCAGTCTGGCCGCTACCAGGTGGCAAAGGTCACCAGGACGGAGAAAAAACGCAACCCCTCACCACCGTTTACCACTTCGACTCTTCAGCAGGAAGCGTCGCGCAAGCTCGGCTTTTCCGCAAAAAAAACCATGTCAACTGCGCAGAAACTGTATGAAGGAATTGATGTCGGAGAAGAGGGGACGGTCGGTCTGATTACCTATATGCGTACCGACAGTGTCAATCTTTCAACGCTCGCCCTGAAGGATGCCCACGATGTCATCTCTGCCGCATACGGCAAGGAATATGCGCTTGCCAAACCGAGAATATTCAAAACAAAATCCAAAAACGCTCAGGAAGCCCATGAGGCCATCCGGCCGACCTATATAGCCAAGACTCCGGCCGAGCTGAAGAAGTATCTGACGCCGGACCTCCACAAGCTGTATGAGCTCATCTGGAAACGGACCGTTGCCTGCCAGATGGCAGAGGCACTCCTGGACCAGACGTCAGTTGATATTTCCGCAGAACTTGATCTGCCGATAGCGGCCGGACCATTTGCCGGATCTGGTAGAGCGGGCCTCCGTGCCGCCGGGACGGTTATCCGTTTCCCCGGTTTTATGAAGCTGTACATCGAAGGACTCGATGATCAGGATGAAGAAAAGGAAGGAATTCTGCCGGCAATGACTGAAGGGGCTGTGCTGAAACTTCACGAGATTCTCCCGGAGCAACACTTCACGCAGCCGCCACCCCGATATACCGAGGCGACGCTGGTTAAAACGCTGGAGGAGTTCGGGATTGGACGCCCCTCAACATTTGCTTCAATCATGAACACGCTGGTCGAGCGGAAATATGCCCGCCTCGACAAAAAGCGCTTCTTCCCTGAAGATGTCGGTATGGTGGTCAGCGATCTACTGACAGCCCATTTCGAGAAATATGTCGACTACAATTTTACCGCCGGACTGGAAGAAGAGCTGGATCAGGTTTCACGCGGTGAAAAAGAGTGGAAGCCGTTACTGAAGGAGTTCTGGGAGCCGTTTATCGCGCTGCTGAAGCAGAAAGATGGCGAAGTCAGCAAGTCGGATCTGACCACTGAAGTGACGGACGAAGCCTGCCCGGAATGCGGCAAGCCGCTGGTCGTGAAACTGGGCAAACGGGGCAAGTTTATTGCCTGTTCAGGTTTTCAGGAAGGGTGCAAGTATACCCGCAATGTTGCTTCTGATGGCAGCGAAGTCGCCGAGCCGGTAGTCTCCGAGGAAAAGTGTGAAAAGTGCGGGCTGCCAATGCTGATCAAGGACGGACGTTTCGGCAAGTATCTGGCCTGTTCCGGCTATCCTGCCTGCAAGAATATTCAGCCTTTGGTAAAACCGCTTAACACCGGCGTGGTATGTCCTGAATGCAAAGAGGGCCAGCTTATAGAGAAAAAGTCGCGCTTCGGCAAACTCTTCTACTCATGCAATCAATATCCGAAGTGTAAATTTGCCCTCTGGGATCTGCCGGTCGAGAGCCCCTGTCCGAAATGTGGCTTTCCGCTGCTGGTCAAGAAGGTTTACAAGCGCAAGGGTGAGTTTTTGAAGTGCCCCAAAGAGGGTTGTGATTACAACACCAGCGAGTAGTCAATAATATTAAAACAGTGAGGCACTGCCAAAAGTAGGCGCTACTAAGCGAGGCACTGAGAGTGGATTTTAAACCTCAGTGCCTCTGCGTTTAATGTCCAAAGGAATCGCATGAACATGTCTGAAAAAAATATTACTATCATCGGCGGAGGCCTCGCCGGGTGCGAAGCCGCATGGCAGGCTGCACAGCGCGGAATATCTGTTGTCCTCCATGAAATGAAACCGCAGCGTTTCTCCCCTGCCCACGAGCTTCCCGGTCTGGCGGAGCTGGTTTGTTCCAATTCACTCCGCGGCATTTCACTTGATAATGCGGTGGGGTTGCTTAAAGAAGAGCTGCGCCGTTGCGGTTCTTTGATCATGGAGGCTGCCGAAGCTACTTCGGTCCCTGCTGGAGGCGCTCTTGCGGTTGATCGCCAGCTGTTTTCAGACTTTGTAACCGAAAAAATTGCGTCACATCCACTGATCCGGATCGAACGAGGCGAATCTACCGGTATTCCGGCTGAAGGCGCCGTTATCATCGCTTCCGGTCCGCTCACCAGTGATGCCCTGGCCGCCTCTCTGTCTCAGCTTACCGGTGACCGGCTCTACTTCTATGACGCCATCGCCCCGATTGTTGCCGCCGATTCGCTTGATATGACAACGGTCTTTGCCGCGTCGCGCTACGGTAAAGGGGATGGTGATGATTATCTCAACTGTCCGCTTGATGAGGCTGAATACCTCCGCTTTATCGATGAGTTGAACAAGGGTGAGAAGGTCCCGGCACGGGACTTTGAAAAAGTAGTCCACTTCGAAGGGTGCATGCCGGTAGAGGAGCTTGCTTCACGCGGCGTTGAAACACTGCGCTTCGGCCCGATGAAGCCGGTCGGCCTGCTCAATCCGCACACCGGACACGAGGCGCATGCCGTTATTCAGCTGCGTGCCGAAAACCGTGAGAAAACCATGTATAATCTGGTCGGTTTTCAAACCAAATTGACCTGGCCGGAACAGCGGCGGGTTTTTCGCATGATACCGGGATTGGAGAACGCTGATTTTGTTCGTCTCGGCTCGATGCACCGCAATACCTTTATCAACTCTCCCGCCCTGCTTGAGGCCACTCAGCAATTGATAAGTGACCTCCGTATCTTCTTTGCCGGTCAGATAACCGGTGTGGAGGGGTATGTAGAGTCAGCTGCCAGCGGTTTTCTGGCTGGCATAGCCGCCGCTCATCTTGTTCAGGAACGCCCGATTCCGGTGCCGGCGCCGGAAACTGCTCTGGGCGCATTGATGCACCATATTACCAATGCGGATGTGAAACATTTCCAGCCGATGAATGTGAACTACGGGCTCTTTCCGGAACTGCCGGGGAGGATCAAGAAGAAGGAACGGCGTCAGAAGCTGGCAGAGCGGGCGCTGGTGGCGTTGGAAGAGTGGAGAGAAAAACTATAAATCTACCACGGAGACACGGAGGAAAAACGGGAAGGAATGTTATTTCAAGACAGAAAAGGTCCTGAATTGTTGTATTGTTCAGAATAATTCTTTACAATGAACCTCGAATTGATTTTCTCCGTGCCTCCGTGGTGAAAGGTTTTAAAATGGAACATCAAAATATCGATCCCCTCAAGCGGGTTGAAGATCAGCTGAAAAAATGCGTAAAGTGCGGTGCCTGCCGTCAGAACTGCCCGGCATTTACCGCCTTTCAGCGGGAGCCTGCAGTCGCTCGCGGCAAGGTGGCCCTTGCCCAGCATATCCTGGCGGATGATATAGATCTGGATGACCAGACCTATCAGGCAATGTCGAAATGCCTGCTCTGCGGCAGTTGTGTCGATAAATGTCCCAACGACGTACCGACTGACGAAATTGTTATTGCCGCCCGTGAATCGCTGGCGCAGAAACGTGGGCTGACCACATTTCATGCTGCGGTTGGTCAGGTGATAAAAAATAGAACCCGGATGAAGATGGGCGCTAAAATGGCCTCGCTGCTAGGGCCGCTGTTCTTTAAAAAAGTTCCCGAAAATTCCGGCCTTCGTCTTCGATTCCCGATGCCGTTTGTCGGTAATACCCGCTTTATTCCTGGAATAGCCAAAAACAGTTTTATGGACCAGCATCCGGAGGTTATTCCGGGGGAGCCGGGCAAGCCGCGCATCGCCTTTTTTGTCGGCTGTATGACCAATTTTGTCTATACTGAAGTCGGTGAGGCTGCTCTGGCTCTGTTTCGCCACCTCGGCTGTACGATTATAATCCCGAAAGGTCAGCAGTGCTGCGGTTTGCCGGGCATGTCGGGCGGTGATAGTGCCACAGTGCGTGAACTTGCTGAAAAAAATCTGGCCGAATTCGAAAAATATGAAGTGGATTATGTCATGAGCGCCTGCGCCACCTGCGGCGGTGCCTTGCATCGTCTCTATCCGCTCGTAGTGGGAAAACGTAATCCGGAACTGCGCGAACGACTGGATGCCTTGGCGAAAAAAACCGTGGATGCTTCTCAACTGCTGAGACAGCTGGGACTTGATACGACCGAAACCGGTAGCGGCACAGAAATCAGGGTTACCTATCATGACCCGTGTCATCTGCGCACGCGCGGAGTTACCGCACAGCCGCGAGAGCTGTTAAAGGAAACACCCGGCGTCACGCTTGTAGAGATGGAGGGCGCTGACAAATGTTGCGGTCTGGGGGGGACATTTAATGTCTATCACTACGATTCGTCCATGAACATTAACAACGGGAAAAGCGAGTCAATAGAGGCCACTGGGGCAGAGGCTGTTGCGACCGGCTGCCCCGGCTGCATGATGCAGCTGTCAGACGGTCTTAAGCAGCACGGTTCCAACGTTGCGGTAGTGCATACCCTGCAGTTGCTGGCACGTAAACTCATGAGATGACTTTTTTACTTACGATAAATTTTTTTTACCATAATCGGCTGTTTTTTTGGTCTCAGGTGTAGAAATTTTATTGACAATGTAAAATAAATTGTATACAAACCTCGCGAACAAACTAGGTTTTACTTTTTTTATCAGGGGTTTGAATGCGCGAATTCAACATCGGGGCTAAAATAAAGAAGCTCCGCCTTTCAAAAAAGCTGACCCTCCAGGCTGTTGCCAGGGAGACCGGTTTTTCACCTGCCCTTATTTCCCAAATAGAAAACAATAATGTTTCTCCTCCGATTGCGACCCTGTCTCGAATCGCCAAGTTCTTTGATGTAAAAATCGGTGTTTTTTTTACCGAGGATGAAGAAGAGTGCCGCTTTGAAGTAGTCCGTTCACACGAGCGAAAATCCATTCCTCGCGTTATCTCAAAGGCCGGTACCAGTCAGGGCTATTCCTACGAGTCACTGTCATTCCATAAGCAAAACAAGAAAATGGAACCTTTTCTGCTATCCATTACTGAAAAAGCGCTTGAAGAGAACACCTACAGTCACGATGGCGAAGAGTTTCTCTTTGTTATGGAGGGTACCGCTGAACTCGTGCTTGAAGAAAAGCGGATTATTCTGGAACAGGGCGACTGTGTTTATTTTGATTCATCTCTAAAGCATCGGCTGCTTTCAAAGCATGGCACTGAAGTCAAAGTGCTGGCTGTTGTCACTCGCTGACAGATAAGTGTCTCCCGCACTTTCCCATATCTGAATCTGTAGATAAATTTCACACTAAAAGGATGGTAACGATGTCAAACACAGCACCCAAGCCAATATTAAAAAACCCGTTTGATCCGCCTGAAACGTTAGAATTCAACATCCCCGGCGAAATTTCCAAAGTCACGGGCGGATATGAAGAAGCGATGAAGGAGGGTTATGAACTGATCCATCGCCCGATCAATTCGGTCAAAATAGATCAGATTGAAAAACAGCACTTCAAAAAGAGAATGACAGTATGGGAGCGCTTGAATGTACTCTCGAGCAAAGCCCCCAATGTCTTGTTCCAGAACTGGGGCAAAAATCTTGACGGTGCATCGCTGGTGACGGCTGTTCTTGAAATCGGCGGACGTGATGTGGCGGTATATGGCCATGATTTTACGGTGCGTGCCGGATCCATCGACGCCACCAACGGCAGCAAACTGGCCAAGCTTTTCAATATGGCGGGTGAAAAGGGGATTCCGGTAATCGGCATGAACGACTCTGCCGGCGCCTTTGTTCCGGCGGGGGTAGGCGGGTTGGACGGCTATGCCGAGGCCTTTACGTCACTTCGCCGCATCAGCGGCGTTGTTCCCTCCATCATGTGCATGTTCGGTTTCAATGCCGGCGGCGGTTCCTATCTCCCCCGCCAGGGCAGTTTTGTAATCCAGCCCAACGATACCTTTTTCGGTCTGACCGGGCCGGGCGTTGTCAAATCTGTTCTTGGCGAGGATGTTACTCCGGAAGAGCTGGGGGGACCGAAAGTCCACGGCAAAACCGGCGTGGCCGATATTACGGTAACCGATGAAGTTGCCGCCCTCCGTACGGCCGTGCGCCTGCTGTCATACATTCCTGACAACAACAGTGTGCTGGCGCCGCTGCAGGAAACCAGCGATCCGCTTGATCGCAAGACCTGGGAAATCAATACCCTGCTTAAAAAAGCCTTTAACTCCCCCACGGGGTTCAATACCCCCTTTGATGTTTCTATTATCATCCAGCAGATCTGTGATCATGGCGATTACTTTGAACTGCAGCCGGAGAGGGCCCGCGAAGTCGTCACCGCTTTTGGCCGTCTCGGTGGTCAGGTTGTCGGATTTGTCGCCAACAACTCGGCGGTTGCTTCCGGGCAGATCGATTGCGACTCCGCAGTCAAAATCGCCCGTTTTGTACGTTTCTGCAATATCTATAATATTCCCCTCATCTTCATGGAAGACACCACCGGATTCCTCCCTGGCCGTGAGCAGGAAGCGCGCGGTATTGTTCAGGCCGGCCGCTCCATGCTTGATTCCATCGTCGATGTGCGTACTCCGCGTATCCTGCTGATCCTGCGCAACGCCTACGGCGGCGCCTACGCTTCCTACAACAATTATCCGACTGGTGCTGATCTGGTGTTGGCACTTCCTACCACCCGCCTGGCGGTTATGGGGCCTGCCGGTAAAGAATTCGTCTATAAGGATGAAATGCGTAAAATACGTGCCAGTGCCGCTGAAATGGCCAAAAAAGGAAGTGAGGAACGGGTCAAGGCCGGAGCCGATGGCGCGGTAGCCAAGAAAGATGCCGAAAAAGAAGCGGCTGAGTGGCTGAAGCTTCAGGAGACGGTGCTCAACCAGCGCTACGAAAAAGAACTGATGAACCCCAAGGAAGGTCTGGCGCTCGGCTCCATCTCCTCCATAGTAATGCCGACCGATCTGCGCAAGGTGCTGGGAGAAAACGTCGCCTTCCTCATGCGCCATTACAAGCCGGGCCCGATGATGGCGCCGCAGCGGGAGTTCCATTAAAAGCTGGAATTATTTTTCATATTTCGATGAATTGGAGATAGAAACATGAATGACATTTACATGAACAACCCACTGATTCACCGTGATCGACGCCTGGGAACACACGCTTCCGAGTGGGTGCGCTCCTTTGCCTGCGAAGACCTGAATCCGCTGATTGTCTGTCGAGGGCCGATCCGTAAGGAAGCAATGGATGTTTTTGATGAGATGGGGATCAGTCATTACGGAATTCTGCTCTCGGAGAAAGATTCCATTGTCTACCCGAACGCTCTGGCACCGGAACTGCGCAAACTGACCGATTCCAGCCGTGTGCATCGGGTGCCGGATTACAGCGGTGCCAGCAAGGAAGAGCGCGTCGAGCGCATCGGCCAGATCATTCAGATCGCCAAAGACAACGGTTATGATGCAATCTTTGCCGGCTACGGTTTTATGGCTGAAGATGAAGAGTTTGTGGCGGCGATAGAAAAAGCCGGTCTCAAATTTATGGGGCCGAATTCCCGTACCCAGGCTGATGCCGGCAAAAAGGACGAAGCCAAGCGCACGGCGCTTTCCGTCGGCGTCAGTGTAACTCCTGGCATCAACAATGTAACGGCCCGCACCCTGGTTAAAAAACATGGCAGCCGGGAAAAGCTGCTGGCGTTGATTAAAACCCACGGTCTTAATGTTGCGGCTGCGATCGCCACTGATAAAAAGCTGTCACTTGAAGATCTCGCCGACCAGATCCTTTACGCTTCCTACGTAAAAGGTCTCGATCTCTACAGTATCGAAGAACTGTCCGCTCAGGTACAGCTCGAAGTGGAAGCCATGTTTAAGGAATACCCCGCCAGCCGCATCCGTCTCAAAGCCATTGGCGGTGGCGGCGGTAAAGGCCAGCGTATTCTTGGTGCCTCGCTGCTCGGTCTTAAAAAACCGACTGCCGCCCAGATCAAGGAAGCTGCTGTTGAAACACCAACTCTTGTCCGTGAAGTACTCAACGAAGTCAAAGCAAACGGCGTGGGTGACAACAAGAATATTCTGGTCGAGCTGAACATCGAGCAGACCCGCCATAACGAGATTCAGTTGATCGGCAACGGTGAATGGTGCGTGTCTCTCGGAGGCCGCGACTGCTCTCTGCAGATGCACGAGCAGAAGCTGCTGGAAATCTCGGTAACTCAGGAAGCGCTGACCCTGGCGATTGACAAAGCAAAAAAATCCGGGCGCAAGGCGGAACAGAAAGCACTGGAAAGCGATCTCAACGTGCTCAAGCGTATGGAAGAGGATTCCACCAAGTTCGGCGTTGCCGTCGGCCTTGACTCCGCATCGACATTTGAATGTATCGTTGACCGCGATCGCTACTTCTTCATGGAAGTCAACACCCGTATTCAGGTGGAGCACCGGGTCTCCGAGCTCTGCTACAGCCTGAAATTCACCAATCCCAAGGATAAAAAAGACTTCTTTATCGTCGAATCGCTGGTGGAAATGATGGCGCTGCTGGTTCGCCACAAGAAACATCTCCCCAAACCGGAGCGTATTCCCCGTTTCGCCGCTGCTGCCGAAGCCCGCCTGAACGCTACCGACAGCTCACTGTCGCCTCACGCCGGCGGTATGATCCGCTACTGGTCCAGGCCGATTGAAGGTGAAATCCGTGATGACCAGGGCATCTGCATGGTCAACCCCGACACCGGTATGTTCATGCGCTACAAGGTTGCCGGTGCCTACGATTCCAACATTGCGCTGCTGCTTACCAAAGGCGAAGATCGTCTTGCCAGTTATCAGCACCTTTCAAAAGTGCTGAGTAAAACAACACTGCGCGGCACCGACCTGGGTACCAACCTGGAGTTCCATTATGGGCTGGTCAACTGGTTTCTTGGCCAGAATGTCATGGCAAAGCCCACCACCCGTTTTGTCGTGCCGTATCTGACTCTCATGGGATTATTGAAAGAGGAGTCCAGCAAACTGGACACGGTGTACGCTTTTTTCCAGATGAAAAAGGCCTACGCCAGGAAAATGGCGGAGCAGTTCGCTGATGACCCGAAAGTTGGTAAGGAGATGTCGGCAATTCTTGATCGCAAGGGGACACTGATGACACGCCCCATGGACAGGCTGCTGGAAGATCCGCACCTGCTGTCCGGCTGGCTTGCCATTAATCGCAGCAACTTCAGCATGGAAAAGGGAAAAGTGCGCTGGCATGACAACCCGTTTGTAATTATTGCCGAAACCTACGACTATCTGAATATGGCCTATAACCCCAAGGCTCCGGCCGCAGAGGTTATCTGGCAGCACGACAACGAACTGCTGCAGAAGGGGCTTCGTTTCTACCACACGCTGGCGGAGCGTTTCAAACTCGGCATGCACGAATTTGACAAACTTACTGCTATTCTGGGCAAGGAGAAGCCGCAGGCGGGTTTTGCCGCTGCGGAATGGGAGCAGATCAGGGCTGCCCACAGCGGTTTTGAAGCCGGTCTTGAACTGCTCGGCATGCTGTTTGTTGTGGCGCAGAACGTTAAATTCTGGGATTTCAAAATTGAGGAAGACCTGGAGGTCACCATTCCGGAATATCTCCATGACACTGAGCTGCAGGCGCGAATGAAGAAAGTGCTGGTGCCGCCGCCGACTACCAAAGCCGATGAGATTGTTGCCATATGCGGCGGTATGTACTACGGTCAGGAAGGCCCCGGGCTGCCGGCATTCATCCATGAAGGGATGCACTTTGAGAAAGGTCAGGCATTGTACATCATCGAAGTCATGAAAATGTTTAACACCGTGCGTGCCACGTTCTCCGGCACCATTGACAAAATTGTTATGCAGGGAGCTGACGGATCAATCGTGCAGAAGGGGCAGGCTCTTTTCAAAATCACCCCGGACGAAAAATTTGTAGATGTTGATCCCAAAGAGCTTGAACGGGAAAAACGGGAGCGTACCACGGACTATCTGCGTCAGGTGTTGTAAAAACACGAGGAGGTTATTGTGAGAAAAGGAAAATTTATCGTATTTGAAGGAATCAACGGTTCCGGCGCCCAGGTCAAAGCAGCAATCGTTGCGTTACATAAGTCACTGACTGAAAAAAAACTTGAAGTTGTTGAATGTGCCAATCCTGATTCCGGCCGCGTTAAGGAACTTGGCTTCGAGAGTCTCCTTAACTGGTCGTTCGGTTCTGATTTACGGGCTGATTTCCTTTTTGAATGCGCCGTGCGTTCGCAGATATTCACCAATATTGTACGTCCGGCGTTGGAACTGAATAAGGTGGTGTTATGCAAGCAATCGAGCATTTCATCGCTGGCAAATGCCCATGTCAGCGGCACAACCCAGCATTTTGACGTGCTGCGCCTTCTGGAAAAGATATCCCGGGGACATCTCTTCGATGATGAGGTGTACCCCGATCTGACTATTTTCATGGATGTGCCGCCGGAAGAGGCGTGCGAGCGGATTGAGGATGTTCTGCAGATTCATCATGAAGGAGGACTTGAGTACTATCGACACATGCAGGCGTTTTACCTCAGAGAGTTGAAGCGCTGGCGTGGGGTACGGGTTGATGCCTCATTCTCCCGGAGCCCGGAGGAAATTTCAGCGGATGTACTGGCAGCGGTCAAAGCCATTCTGTAAATAACAAAGCCGGTTATACGAAATCCCCCTTTGTTTTGAAGGGGGACTTTTTTTGTCATCAATGCAAAGGAGTTCACCAATGAGCATCAGCGACAGCAAACTGAAGTGGAATGAGAAGGTTATCAAAAGCCTCGCCAAGTCACCGGAGCGGATGGACCCGTTTCTGACCTCCTCCAATCTGGAGATGGAGCGCTGCTTTACCCCCGGTTTTGATTATCCCGGTTATGAAGAACAGCTCGGCCTTCCGGGCGAGTACCCCTACACCCGTGGCGTGCAGCCGACCATGTATCGCGGGCGCTTCTGGACCATGCGTCAGTACGCCGGTTTCGGCACCGCCAAAGAATCCAACGAACGATATAAATATCTCCTCTCCGCCGGTCAGACAGGGCTCTCAATCGCCTTTGACCTGCCGACCCAGATGGGGTATGACTCAGATGCCGGCATGAGCCTTGGCGAAGTCGGTAAAGTAGGCGTAGCGATCGATTCGCTGGCCGACATGGAAATCCTCTTCGATGGCATACCGCTCGACAAGGTCTCTACCTCCATGACGATCAACTCCACCGCAGCCATTCTGCTCTGCATGTACATTGCCGTTGCCGAAAAGCAGGGGGTTTCCGCGGATAAAATCTCCGGAACAATTCAGAATGATATCCTTAAAGAGTATATGGCCCGCGGTACCTACATATACCCGCCCAAAGAGTCGATGCGCATCATCACCGACATTTTCGCCTACTGTAAAGACAATGTCCCCAAGTGGAATACCATCTCCATCTCCGGCTACCACATTCGCGAGGCCGGTTCCAGCGCCGTGCAGGAAGTCGCCTTCACGCTTGCAGATGGCATCGCCTACGTTGAGGCCGCCATCAAGGCTGGTCTGGAAGTTGATGAATTTGCCCCGCGTCTGGCCTTTTTCTTCAATGCCCACAACAATCTTTTTGAAGAGGTGGCTAAGTTCCGTGCTGCTCGCCGTATCTGGGGAAAAATCATGAAAGAGCGCTTCGGCGCCAAAGATCCGAAATCACAAATGCTCCGCTTTCACACCCAGACTGCCGGCTGCACTCTGACCGCCCAACAGCCGGACAATAACATCATGCGTGTCACCATTCAGGCGCTCTCTGCTGTTCTGGGTGGAACCCAGTCACTGCACACCAACTCCCGCGACGAAGCACTGGCCCTGCCGACGGAAGACTCCGTCCGCATCGCTCTCCGTACCCAGCAGGTCATTGCTTATGAATCCGGAGCGGCAGACAGCATAGATCCGCTGGCTGGATCGTTCCTGGTAGAATCGTTGACTGATCAGATTGAAGCTGCGGCACTTGACTATATAGAAAAGATTGATAAACTTGGCGGTGCCGTCGAAGCAATCTCGCGTGGTTTCCAGCAGAAAGAGATTCAGGATTCAGCCTACGCGTACCAGAAAGCCATCGAGAAAGAGCAGCTGATCATTGTCGGTGTTAACAAATTTACCGTCAAAGAACCACCTCCAACCGGACTGCTGCGTGTCAAGGAAGAGGTGGAAATTTCCCAGAAGGCTTCACTGGCTGCGATGAAAGGCGGACGTGACGCTGCAGCTGTTGCGACAGCACTGGCAACACTGGAAAAAGCCGCAAAAAGTACAGATAACCTGATGCCGTATATTCTGGCAGCGGTAAAGACATATGCAACACTCGGGGAAATTGCAGACGTGTTCAGAGGGGTATTCGGGAAACATACTGAGACGGTCGTTCTGTAAATCAAGAATAATTCACCACGGAGACACGGAGAAACCAAGATCAAAAGCCTTAAGCCTTTGGGTTAAACCAAAAATGATTTTTGTTTTGACTTTCTCCGTGTCTCCGTGTCTCCGTGGTAATAAAGGATCTTGTCTATGCTGACTAAAATAAATCATATCGGAATCGCAGTACAATCCCTCGCCGCCGCTATTCCCTTTTACCGCGACAACCTCGGGATGGCATTTGCCGGGATCGAAGAGGTATCTGACCAGAAGGTGCGGGTGGCCATGCTGGCGGTCGGTGAATCAAAGATAGAATTATTGGAGCCAACCTCCGCAGAGAGTCCTGTTGCCAAATTCATAGAGAAAAACGGTGTCGGCATCCACCATATAGCCTACGAGGTTACCGATATCGAGGCGGCCATTGCCAAATTACTGGCAGACGGTGCCCGTATGGTGGATGAAAAACCGCGCAATGGTGCACATGGGACACGCATCGCTTTTATACATCCGAAGAGCAGTCTGGGTGTGCTGACGGAGTTGTGTCAGTGTGGACGCTGAATGTTGCAATAGCGGGATAAAAATAAGTTGCTGTTCTATTTTATGAATAAAAGAGAATTTAAAGTTGACATTTGTTTGATTTGTTGTATATTCGCGCCAATCGAATAGAACGAAGCCTGAAACAAACGAACCTATTAGTAGCTGACCGATTATTGCAACGAAGCTCCAGCACAGCTGGCAGCGACGACCGGGGGCGAAACACACTGTGAACGTTTCAGAAATTACAAAAATAAGTATAGGAATAAATATACCTTTACGCACCTGCTTTTGAGCCGGATGCGTAAAGGTATTTGCATTAAAGAACCTGATTTGAGAAATTAGGCCAAATTTACTCCGAAAGGTGGTGAGCAGCGGCATCAATCAAAGTACGACAGACTGTTAACCGCAGTTGTACAAGCAACTAAATTTATAAAATGGGAGGAACACAATGAATTTTAAGAAAACAGTAGCAATCGCAGCAGCAGCAGGTGCCTTGGCAGCGGTTTCCGTACCGGCTTTTGCCCTCGAGAACGAGTTCCACGGTATGTACCGCCTGCGTGCGATGATGTCGAATTATGAGAACGCCGGCGGTGGTGCGTTGCATGCTGGAACAACGGCCGATCCTACGCCGACCCTTACAGTTTTTGAACAACGCGCCCGTCTCCAATACATCGCTAAAACCAGTGCTGATCTGAAACTGGTGACTCATTTCGAGATCGACTCCAGTTGGGGTGACACCGCATATTCAACTGGTCGTGGTGCCGGTGGAGCACAGGCTGCCGATACCGTTAACCTCGAGACAAAAAACGTGTATCTTGATTTCAATGAATCGCTGACCGGAGCAAACGTCAAGGTCGGTATTCAGGGCGTATCCGATGCCTATAAAGGTATTCTTGTTACTGATGATATGGCAGGAATCCTGGCCACCAAGAAATTCGGTGCCCTGACAGGAACTGCCGGCTTCTTCCGTCTGCAAGATTTTAATGGCCGCCCTTCAACAAACCCTGCGCCGACTGGCAGGAAGAACCTTGACCTCTACCTTCTTGACGCCAAGTTCGCCGTTTCCAAGGACCTGACCGTCGGCGGTTCTTACTATCTGGTCAGCAGAGATGACCAATTCAACGCCCAGAATATGCATATGATTGGCGCCAACGTCGCTGCAAAATTCAATAACATCACCGCTGACGGATTCCTTGCGTATCAGACGGGTGATGCGATAATGGCCACGACTAAACAAGATCTCTCCGCTTTTGCCGCACAGGCTGCGATCAAAGCTGATCTTGGTGCAGCAGGAACTGTACGCGGTAATGTTCTGTACACATCCGGCGATAACCATGCTGCCAATAGTAGAAAAAACGATTCATGGCAGTGTATTAACAGCGGCGATGCACTGACAACGTCTTCAGCTTCCTACTACGACTCCAAAATGATGCTTCTTATGAGAAATGTTGTTAATATGGACACTGATAAAGCGCTTATTATGTACACCAATAATAATAACCGCGGACTTACGCTGTTGACGGTCGGGTATGATTTCAAATTTAATGATAAGCTTGCTGCTTCAGCTAACCTTGGTTACGGCGCCGCTTCAGAAAAGCATGGCGCCAATTCTGCTTCAATCGGTACTGAGGTAAATGCTCAGGTTGACTACAAGCTGTTCAGCAACCTGACTGCCAGCTTCCAGTGGGCATATGTATTCCTGGGTGACGGTATGAATAAAAATAATGCCGTCCTTCTTTCCGGCGGCAAGGCAGATGCTGATGATCCTTACCTGACAGCTTTAATGTTGAACTACTCGTTCTAATTTACTGATTCAGTAAATGCGTACGGAAGGGCGGGAGTGATCCCGCCCTTTTTTTAGTTGATTTCGGAGAAATTTGTGTATAATGCGTCAGTTGTAAATTGACGTTGGAGGTTAGAGCATGTGTAAACCGATTTTCCTGATGGCTGCCCTGTTGATTTCATTGACTGCAGCCCCCTCTTTTGCGGACCAGATACGCCTGTATGTGTCTGGTATAGAGACGGTCGGCGTATCGAATAAGGATGAAATGAAAGTTGTTGTGCAGACGCTGCTGGCATCGCGGCTAAACAGCGCCGGAATAGCCTCTGTGGAAAGTCTGGCAGAAGCTGACGTGGTGGTGAGCGGCACCTATATTTCCACCGGCAGGCTGTTCAGTGTCGATGCCGTTGCAAAAACAACCGCCGGAAAAACGCTTGCGCGTGCGTTTGTGCAGGGAGAAAAACCGGACGATCTCATTCCGTCAGTAGGTGCTCTTGCTGAAAAGCTCTCTTCTCAGTTAGTCAAAGTATACTCCCGTGACAAGGCCGTCGCTACACCGGCCATTGAAATTCCACACAACACTTCTGTCGTTACAGCGCCGGTCAGTGATTTTATCAAGCCGCAGACGGAGGGACCCCGAAGTTCATCCGACTGGGTCAGTCCACGTCTGACCGGTGCAGCAAATCTTATGGCTTTGGGAGCGACACTGCCGGGCGGGTCACGGCAGATTTTTCTGGCTGAAAGCCATCGGCTCGCTTACTATCGCCAGAGCGCTGATATGAAGCTGGTAGCCGAGGTTGAGCTGAGTCCGGCGGGAAAAATAATTTCCCTGGATACACTTCAGGGGAGCGACGGCAGCGTTGATATCTACGTTACGATCATCCGCAGAAACGAGCCGGCGTCCCAGGTATGGCAGGTCAAGGGTGATAAACTGGTTCTGGTTGCGGATAAACTCGCCTACTTCTTCCGTACGGCAAACCTGTTCGGCGCTCAAAAAAAATTATATGCCCAGGCTATGGGGCGCAACGAAGATTTCTATGGCACTGTCGCTGAGGCATCACGGAGCGGTTCAAGCATTATTCTGAAAACTAAGATTGCCATGCCACGATTCGGTACGATCTACAGTTTTAACCAGTTTCGGGATCGTGACGGTAAAGCGTTTACGACGGTTATTAATCCTGACGGCTATCTGATCGTGTATGACCAGCAGTTGAAAGAACTCTGGAGGAGCAACGATAAGTTCGGCGGCTCTGAATTGTACTTCCAGAAAGAAGATGATCTCAACATGCGGCTGACCGGAGAGTTGACCCGCTGGATATTCATGAATCAGCGCATGCAGGTGTCTTCGAAAGGTGAAATTGTGGTCGGGAAAAACGATGGTTTCTGGGTATTGGGAAACTCCCGTTCCTATAAGCGTGGTGCGGTGTACTGTCTGGCCTGGAACGGATCGAGTCTGGAGGAAAAGTGGCGCACGCGTGACACCCAGAATTATATGCCCGATTTCTTTTATGATGAGGCGCACAATGAGCTGCTGTTGTTGCAGACCGTTCAGCGGCCCGGATTGTCCGAACGCGGAGCTTCATCACTGACGATCAAGAAGGTTGAGTAGATACTCCCTTTGTATCAGATGGTTGAAGGCAACGAGGCGGGAGCGATCCCGCCTTTTTTAATGGTCTTTCCTTTGACGATTGCAAGTGACTGTGCTACATTCGCGCCACACGAAATCCGAAAACAATTACTAAACGTCTGACTTACGGAATGTCCCCTGAAAAGAGCATAATTCCTTTGAATTCCCAAACTAAAATAATCTGTATGGCCAATCAGAAAGGTGGCGTCGGCAAAACGACCACTGCTGTTAATCTTGCCGCATGCCTGGCTGCAGCGGAGCGCCCTACGTTGCTGATTGATTTCGATCCGCAGGGAAATGCTACCAGCGGGGTCGGAGTTGATAAAGCTACGCTCAAGAAAACGGTATATGACGCCTTAATTAACGAAATCGACCCGAACGGACTGATTGTTGATACCGGCCATCCCTTTCTGCATATTCTGCCTGCCAATTCCGAACTGGCTGGAGCCGAGCTGGAACTGGCATCGGAAATCGCAAGGGAGCAGCGGTTGAAGTTTGTTCTGGCATCGTTGATCAAGCAGTACAGCTATATCATTATCGATTGCCCCCCCTCGCTGAATCTTCTGACAATCAATGCCCTGACTGCTGCCGGTTCGGTGCTGATACCGCTTCAGTGTGAGTTTTACGCCATGGAAGGGCTTTCGCAGATACTGCGTACCATTCAGTTGATTCAGAAAATGATAAACCCGTTATTGAAAATCGAAGGCATCCTGCTGACCATGTATGATGCACGTGGCAATCTGGGTAAAGAGGTGGCAGCCGAAATTCGATCCCATTTCCCCGGGCAGGTGTTTGAGTCTGTAATCCCGCGCAACGTCCGATTGGCGGAAGCGCCAAGTCATGGCAAGCCGATTATATATTACGATATTACTTCGCGCGGCGCCGCCAGTTATCTACAGCTGGCCCGTGAGATCATCCAGAGGGAGAATAGCAATGGCTAAAATAGGCGGCCTCGGCAAAGGGATGGCTGCGCTGCTTCAGGTAACGGAAAAAGTCGATGAATCAAAAAACTACTTTATCTGTCCGATTGAAAAGATCCACCCGAATCGCAATCAACCGCGCAAGCATTTTGCATCTGAGAAACTGGAGGAGTTGGCCGCCTCAATCCGCGAAAAGGGGATTATTCAGCCGCTGGTTGTTACCAGAAGAGATGACGGTTACGAAATTATAGCCGGTGAACGTCGTTGGCGGGCTGCCCAGAAAGCCGGACTGCACGAGATTCCGGTCGTTATTCGTGATGCTACGCCGGATGCTGTAATGGAGCTGGCTCTGATCGAGAATATTCAACGTCAGGATCTGAATGCTATCGAAGAGGCGAATGCCTACCGCTCGCTGGTAGAGCATTTCAGTATATCTCAGGATGATGTCGCCCGCAGGGTCGGCAAGAACCGCTCAACGGTTACCAACGCACTGCGACTACTCAAACTGCCGGAAGACATTCAAAAGGATATCGTTGAGGAGCGGCTCAGCATGGGACATGCCCGGGCTCTGTTAGCGCTTGACAGTGGTGAGCTGATTGAGAAAGCGCGTCACGAGATACTGCACCGCCAGCTAAGCGTTCGTGCTACCGAAGAGCTCGTCCGCCGGCTGAAAATCAATCCCCAGCCAGGGTCGGTGAAGCGTATGCAACAGCCGGATCTGCTGATGTCGTCGCTGGAAGAACAGCTGCAGAAACGCTTCCAGTCACGGGTAGCAATTCGTAAGGTAGGGTCAAAAGGCGGTCGGCTGGAAATTCACTTCAGTGATTCGGATGAATTGACGAGGATTATTGACCTTCTGGATATCTAGGAAAGAAAAAACTGTAAACATTTTGTTAAATATCTTGACAACAGCTCGTAAATGATGATAGTTAGCGTCTGTTTTACACCCGTATCTGGGATACAGTATACAACTCAGCATACCTGCAAGGGGTAGGTCGTGATAGAATTAAATTTATCGTTTGTTATCCAGCTGATCAATTTCGGCATCCTCGTTCTTGTCCTTAACGTCTTTCTGTACAAGCCAATCCGCAAGGTATTGGCCGACCGCCGTCAGGTGATCGACTCGGCACGTGAGAAGACCGTGTCGGTTGATGCAGAAGTTCAGGTCAAGATGGACCAGTATGAAGCTCGTCTGCACGCTGCAAAGGCAGAAGCCGGTGCCCGCCGTGCCGAGGCTCTGAAGCTTGCTCAGGCTGAAGAAGCGGCGGTTCTTGAGAAAGCCCGTAAGCAGGCTTCCGAATCTCTGGCCTCAATCAGGGACAGGGTTGCCAAGGAAGCCGGCGAAGCGCGTGAGCTGCTGAAAAAGCAGGCCGAGGTTCTGTCCGGTACTATCTGCGAAAAAATTCTCGGGAGGAGCCTGTAGTTATGAATATGGTAACCGAACGCTCCAAAAAAATTATACTCACGCTGGCATATGTTTCAGTTCTTGTGCTGCTGGCATCTGTCGGTTTTGCTTCTGAAGGTGGCGGCGGAGCTGTACACCACCCTGACAGTGGTGCACAGTTGAAGGATTTTGGCTGGAGAGTGCTCAACTTTGCCGTGCTGGTCGGTATAATCGTGTGGGCGCTCAAAAAAGCTGATGTTAAAGGATCGTTGGCAGCCCGTCAGGCCGATATCGAAAAAAGCCTGAAAGATGCTGAATCTGCCCGTGATGCCGCTGAAGCAAAGCTGCGTGAATACGGTGTAAAGCTTGACCAGGCTTCGAAAGAAATTGATGAGCTGCATGCCGCCATCATTCGCGAAGGTGAGCAGGAAAAGAATCGGATCATTGCCGAGGCTTCTGTTGCCGCAGAAAAAATAATTGCCCAGGCCGCACTATCGGCTGAGCAGGAGACGGTAAAGGCACGCAACGAGTTGCGTGCAGAAGCTGCCAGGCTGGCAGTGGAAATTGCTACCGGCAAACTGACTGGAGCAATCCAGAAAAACGACCACGACCGATTTGTCGGCGAATATCTTGACAAGGTGGTACAGATCCAGTGATCAATAACGCGCTTGCGAAACGATACGCCAAAGCACTCGTACAGCTTGGCTCGGAAGGTGGCCTGATTGACCGCTTTCGTGATGAACTTTCCATAATTGACCGGATATTCAGCGGCAATAGTGAATTGCGGGCCGCATTTGCAGACCCGTCGTTTACGCAGGATCAGAAAAAATCGATCATGAAAGAGCTGATCGGTAAAACAGCCTGCTCTGAATTGGTGGGAAACTTCCTGTTGCTGCTCGTTGATAAAAACCGCGTCGCTTTTTTAGGGCAGATAGTTCAGACGTACGAAAAGCTTGCCGATGAATTTTCCGGGGTGATTCGCCCGGTCATTACAACTGCTTTTGCACTTGACGATAGTCAGTTGGTTGCGATTCAGGCTGCTCTGGAAAAAAAGAGCGGTAAGAAGGTAATTCCGCAGATGATTGTAGACTCGTCTTTACTGGGTGGTGTCGTTACCCAGATCGGCGATATCTCTTACGATAATAGTGTTAAAACTCAGCTTAAACAGATTAAGGATATATTACAGAAGGGGTAGGAGCATCCATGGAAATCAGAGCCGAAGAGATCAGCGAGATTATCAAAAAACAGATCAAAGAGTATGGCAAAGAAGTTGAGGTGTCAGAAACCGGCACAATCATCTCTATCGGTGACGGTATTGCCCGTATTCATGGCCTGGCTGGCGCCATGGCCGGAGAGCTGCTGGAGTTTCCCGGCGGCGTGACCGGTATGGTTCTCAACCTTGAAGAAGATAACGTTGGTGTTGCAATCCTTGGTGAATTTTCCGAGATCAAGGAAGGCGACACCGTCAAACGAACCGGTCGCATTACCGAGGTTCCGGTTGGTGAGGCACTGATTGGTCGTGTCGTAAACGCGATCGGCCAGCCCATCGATGGTAAAGGCGCCATCAATACCAGCAGCTTCAGCAAGGTAGAGATCAAAGCCCCAGGCATCGTCGACCGCAAATCGGTTCATCAGCCAATGGCCACCGGACTGAAAGCTATTGACTCCATGGTTCCAATCGGGCGTGGCCAGCGCGAGCTGATCATTGGAGACCGTCAGACCGGCAAAACCGCAGTTGCCGTCGATACGATCATCAACCAGAAGGGTGGTGATGTTGTCTGTATCTATGTCGCTATCGGCCAGAAACGTTCAACCGTTGCACAGGTTGTTTCAAAGTTGACCGAGCACGGCGCAATGGATTACACCATTATTGTTGCTGCAACCGCATCTGAATCCGCTCCGCTCCAGTTCATTGCGCCGTATACCGGCGTAACCATGGGCGAGTTCTTCCGTGACAGCGGCAAGCATGCGCTCATTATTTATGATGACCTTTCCAAGCAGGCGGTAGCCTATCGCCAGCTCTCCCTGCTGCTCCGTCGCCCGCCAGGACGTGAAGCATATCCAGGTGACGTTTTCTATCTGCACAGCCGTCTGCTTGAGCGTGCCTGCAAACTCTCAGATGCTCGTGGAGCCGGGTCACTGACCGCACTGCCGATCATCGAAACTCAGGCTGGCGACGTTTCTGCCTATATTCCGACCAACGTCATTTCTATCACTGACGGCCAGATTTATCTGGAATCCGATCTGTTCTTCTCCGGCGTCCGTCCGGCGATCAACGTCGGCCTCTCGGTTTCCCGCGTTGGTGGTTCTGCTCAGACCAAGTCAATGAAGCAGGTTGCCGGTACGCTGCGTCTTGACCTTGCCCAGTATCGTGAAATGGCAGCTTTTGCCCAGTTCGGTTCTGATCTGGACAAGGCAACCCAAATGCAGCTTGAGCGTGGTGTGCGTCTGGTTGAAATCCTTAAGCAGCCGCAGTATCGTCCAATCCCTAACGAGAAACAGGTTCTGATTATCTTTGCCGCCAACAACGGCTTCCTGGATGAATACCCGGTTTCCGCTCTCAAAAAGTATGAAGTTGAATTGTACGCATTCTTTGATAACCGTCAGGCTGAACTGCTTGCGGAACTGCGCGACAAAAAAGCCATTGATGACGACATGAAGGGCAGAATTATTGCCGCTATGGGCCAGTTGAAAAAAGAATTTACCGCGTAATCAAGGACGGTTTGAGATATGGCAAGCCTTAAAAGCATTAAAAAGCGGATAGTATCCGTAAAAAATACCCGGCAGATCACTAAAGCCATGAAAATGGTTTCGGCGGCAAAACTTCGCCGTGCCCAGGAAAATGTCGTGGCCGCCCGCCCGTATGCAAAAAAGCTGGGTGAAGTGCTGCAATCACTGGCTGCAAACCTTGAAGGCGATCTTCATCCGCTGCTTGAAAAGCGGGACGCCAAGAAACTGCTGTTAGTTGTTCTTACCTCGGACAGAGGTTTGTGCGGCGGCTTCAATACCAATCTCTGCAAGGCGGCAGACCGCTATATCAAGGAAAAAAAGAGTTCATACGAGCAGATTACCGTCATGACGATTGGACGTAAAGGATATGAATTTCTCAAAAACCGCTATACGGTGAATAAGAACTTTCCTAACGTCCTGGCAAAGCCGAACTATCAGGCCGCTGCCATGATGGCTCAGGAAATTATTGACGGTTTTGTTGCAGAAGAATATGACCAGGTTGAGCTGCTTTACAACTCCTTCCGTACCGTCATGACACAGGATATTACCTTTGAGCAGATGCTGCCGATAACTCCGGTAGCATCAGGAGAAGCTGAAGAGACACCGGTAGAATTCATCTATGAACCATCCGTCAGTGAACTGCTGGCAGAAATACTGCCAAAGAACATCGAAGTACAGATTTTTAAAGCGATGCTGGAGACGGTAGCCGGAGAACATGGCGCCCGTATGACCGCAATGGACAGTGCTTCAAAGAACGCAAGCGAAATGATCGGCAAGCTGACTCTCCAGTACAATAGAGCCCGTCAGGCAGCCATTACTACGGAGCTGATGGAAATTATCTCCGGATCTGAATCAATCAAAGGCTAACATACTTTATTACGTAACACTATATGAGGCCGCACGGCCGCAGGAGGACACCGTTCCATGAGTCAAAATACAGGTAAAATTTCGCAGGTTATCGGCGCTGTTATAGACGTCGAATTTGAGCCCGGCAAGCTTCCGGAGATCTACCACGCACTGCGCGTGACAAATCCGTCTATTGATGACCGTGAAAACAATCTGGTCCTGGAAGTTGCTCAGCACCTTGGCGAGAATTCAGTACGAACTATAGCCATGGACTCGACCGATGGTCTCAAACGCGGCCAGGTAGTCGTTGATACCGGCAAGCAGATCTGTGCTCCGGTTGGCGCTAAAACACTCGGCCGCATCATGAATGTTATCGGTGAGCCGGTTGATGAAATGGGTCCGATTGGTAACGAGAAAGAGTCTCCTATCCATCGCGAAGCACCATCTTTTGAAGATCAGTCAACCAAAGTTGAAGCTTTTACAACCGGCATCAAGGTTGTTGACCTGCTTGCACCATATGCCCGAGGCGGCAAAATTGGTCTGTTCGGCGGCGCCGGTGTTGGCAAGACCGTTCTTATCATGGAGCTGATCAACAATATTGCACGTCAGCATGGCGGTTATTCTGTCTTTGCCGGTGTCGGCGAGCGTACCCGTGAAGGAAACGACCTCTGGATGGAAATGAAGGAAACGGGCGTTCTGGAAAAAACAGCACTGGTCTACGGTCAGATGAATGAGCCTCCCGGAGCCCGTGCCCGCGTTGCGTTGACCGCACTCTCTGTTGCTGAGTATTTCCGCGACGTTGATGGTCTGGACGTGTTGCTCTTTATTGATAACATTTTCCGTTTTACACAGGCCGGTTCCGAAGTTTCTGCTCTTCTCGGCCGTATCCCGTCTGCAGTAGGTTATCAACCAACACTTGCTACTGAAATGGGCGAGCTTCAGGAGCGCATCACCTCCACTAAAAAAGGTTCCATCACTTCGGTTCAGGCTATTTACGTACCTGCCGATGACTTGACCGACCCGGCGCCTGCTACCGCTTTTGCTCACCTGGATGCAACAACGGTTCTTTCCCGTCAGATCGCCGAGCTCGGTATCTACCCGGCTGTTGACCCACTTGACTCCTCTTCACGTATTCTTGATCCTCAGGTTATTGGCGAAGAGCACTATGCTGTTGCTCGTTCCGTTCAGTTCGTGCTTCAAAAGTACAAGGATCTTCAGGACATTATTGCAATTCTTGGTATGGACGAGCTCTCTGAAGAAGATAAACTCGTTGTTGCCCGTGCACGTAAGATTCAGCGCTTCCTGTCCCAGCCGTTCTTCGTAGCCGAGGCCTTCACTGGTTCACCTGGTAAATACGTTGAATTAAAGGACACGATCAAAGGTTTTCAGGAAATCGTTGCCGGAAAGCATGACAGTATGCCGGAGCAGGCTTTCTACATGGTTGGTTCAATCGAAGAAGCCATTGAAAAAGCTGCAAAACTGGCTGCAGTATAATTAACCTTACGGGAATATCTCCCTTGCAAGGAATGATATATGGCTGAAAAGATGAAGCTGGAAATAGTTACCCCGTATAAAAAAATTGTCGAAACCGAGGTTGAGGAAGTAACTGCAACCGGTAAGCTCGGTGAATTCGGCGTTCTGCCCGGACATGCACCGTTTCTGACCTCGCTCAGGATTGGTGAGCTCGTCTATAAAAACAACGGAGTTTCTGAGCATATGTCGCTCAATTGGGGTTACTTCGAAGTTCAGGATGATAAGATCATTGTTCTTGTTGAAACGGCGGAAATTGCTGCCGAGATCGATATTGAGCGTGCTAAGGCTGCTCTTGGACGTGCCGAGGAGGCACTTAAAAAGCTGACTCAGGAAGACAAACAGCATAAAATTTATGAGGCGGCTCTGGAGCGCGCAATAATCCGCATGCAGGTTGCCGGTAAAGCAGTTCGTAAGTAGATCGTTTCCATATAGTAAGATTCACCAAAGAGCGGCAGCGATGCCGCTCTTTTTGTTTGTGTGGAAATAATCCGGCCGGTTTGCTACAACTACCCAGGTGTGAATGATCTTGAAAGGAGAACAGTATGCCACAAAGTGACGAGCTGAAACGGTACCGCTGTTACGAAATATTTTCTCAATCTACCGGAGTTGAAATACGTGAGGCGAGTAAAATCACTGAGGAGCATGGGGCGGTTACCGAGCGGAGCGGGAGGATACACCTCCGCTTTTTCAAGCTGACACCGAAGACGAAACCGGATGATGTCACCCAGATTCGCTTCATCTGTGAACCGGATGAAGCGTTTGCATTGTCACAACTCATACTGCAGGTCACGGCATCTACCGTCCCATGCAAGGAAAAACTCAATCCTCACAAATTTTCAACGGGTGAGTCCGGAGGAGAAACGGTGACGACAGTTTCCGTTGAGAAATGGGAGCGGGGTGGTAAGAGCGGCTATGCAGTGACGGTAGGGCGCGGGAAGGATTTTATCAGCGTGCCGGTGCCGCTCGCTAAATTCACTTTTGCTGGTGAGTTTCTGAGGTCTCTCTCAACTGAGCAGTGCTGGGTAGAACGGATGGAAAAGAAAACTGCCACGCCGGCGCACCGCTGACAATGTCACGGTTGAAGCGTTACCATACTTTTTCTGACGAACTGAAGCGCCACTTCGGCTGCAAGGTGCAGCGCATCTCCGTAGATGCCGGATTCACCTGCCCCAATCGCGACGGCTCGCTCGACAGTGCCGGCTGTATTTTCTGCGGCGGACACGGTTCCGGATCTTATGGCATCCGGCGCGACTTTAATGTTGCCACCCAACTTGAAGACGGTAAGGAGGTCATGCGCCGAAAGTACCGTGCGGGTAAATTCCTTGCCTACTTCCAGGCTTTTTCAAATACCTACGCCCCGGTAGATCAGCTGCGCAGACTATTCTCAGAAGCGCTGACCGTGTCCGATGTCGTCGGTCTGATTATTGCCACCCGCCCGGACTGTCTGCCGGATGAAATTCTTGACTATTTGCGGGAACTTAAGAGCCAAACGTACCTCTGGCTGGAACTCGGTATACAGTCAACCCATGACATCAGTCTAAAACTGATTAATCGTCGCCATGATTACCGCTGTTCTGTCGACGCTGTCCAGCGTGCTAAGTCGCGAGGGGTGCGAGTATGTGCCCATATCATTCTCGGTTTGCCTGGTGAATCACGGGAGAATATGCTGGCTATGGCGGGAGAGTTGAACCGGCTTGGTGTCGATGGTGTTAAGCTGCATCTGCTGCATGTCATGAAGGGCACTCAGTTGGCCGATATGTACAGCCGTGGTGAGGTGAAGGTTATGGACAGGGATTCATATGCCGGGTTGGTCTGCGATTTTCTTGAACTGCTTGACCCGCGTATCCTGATTCATCGCCTGACCGGTGATGGTGGACACGATAATCTGCTAGCGCCGTTATGGTCATTGAAAAAATTCGAGATACTCAACCTGATTGATGCCGAGATGGGGCGGCGTGGGACGCGGCAGGGGATCAGATTATCCCCGTAATAATCAATACCAGAAAAGCAAAATAAAAACACCCCCCCACCAGCAATGTCCCGGGGGTAAGACGCTTTTTAATCCTGATCTGCAAGTACGCCAGGCCAACTGAAGCGAAGGTCAGGGCCACAGTCAGCAGGGCAGCCGTATTAAGCTGCCAGTCGGTCATCAAGATGCCGATGGCAGTGATGATCGATCCCTGGAAAACCATGGCTCCGGTGACATTACCGATTGCCAGGGTATCCTTTCCTTTGCCGATCCAGATTACGCTGTTGAACTTCTCCGGCAGTTCGGTTGCAATCGGGGCTATGATCATGGCCAGAATGAAGGGTGATATTCCCATCTGCACGGAAATGATCTGCACCTTCTCCACGAAAATGTACGAACCCCACACAATCAGGAGCAGAGAGCTTAATACCTGGAAACCGATAATCGCCATCTGCGGATCGTGGGATCTGGGGGCGAAATAACAGGGATCTATTTCGGATTCCTCAATTTCGTGTGCTTCAGGTTCGCCTCCTCCTTTGAGTGTCTGTAGTACATAACCGGCATAGGTGAGTAAAAGAGCCATAGCGATGAACGTTTTGATCACCGGATGACTGCCCAGAAATGAAGCGGTGATCGCTACAGCGTACAGGATAAGAAAATATTCCATGTCGCGGCGCATGACAACCGTATCAACCCGCATGACCGGATAATCATCTCGCTTTTTCCGGTTCCATATCACCGCCAGGCCGCTGATGAAAAAAGCCAGCGTTCCCAGCATGAATGGAGCTCCGATGATTGCTCCGACGCCAATTTTATGCCCGGCTTCAGGAGTCCCAAACATGATGGCCACAATCGGTACCAGGGTTTCAGGCAGAGCGGTTCCAACCGCCGCGAAAATACTGCCAACCGCCCCGTCGGAAAGCTTCATCTTTTTTCCGAACCACTCCAGTCCGTTGGTAAAAACAGTTGCGCCAAGCAGGATAATTCCCAGAGCGACAAGTAATAAAATCCAGTTGAACATAGTTACATTTCCACCCGGGTAACGACCCCTTGCAGCTTGGCGGCCGGGAGTTTATTGAACTGCACAAAGTTGGGGGTAAGTTTTTTTATTAAGGCAAATACTTTCCAGATCGGATTACGGGTTTCAATATCCTCAATGCCGTAGAAAATAACTTTTTCTTTAATGCCGTTGGCGGCAAGCAGTTTTTCGATTTCAAGTACTTCCATATAGCCGGCGTTAATTTCAAAGAATTCGAGGCCAGTTCCAACATCCCGCTTGAGATGGCAGGTGACATCAAACGGTTCATCAGTTCGGTTAATGGATATAAATACGTTGCGCTCATAGATAATATTGGACCGAATGACACAATGGACGATATAGGGGGGGATTACATCGAGTCCCTTGAGAAAGAAGAGCGCTGTGCCCGGAATGTTCCTCTCTTTGGCATAGATCTGCTCGTAGGAGAGCAGAAAAATATCCATCTCTAATGGTCGCAAGGCGCGGTAGAGGGACCGCTGGCCGTTGGTCCAGATCAGGATGGTGGCAAAGGGAATCGATGCCAGGATAATCGACCAGTATGCACCATGGGGGAATTTGGAGAAGGTCGAGGTGAAGTAGACAACGTCAATCAGGGCAATTACGATAACAATCGGCACTTTCCATTTTTTTGTGGTCCTGGAAAAGACCATAATCATCATAAGAGCGGTGATAGTCATGGAACCGGTGACCGCCATGCCGTAGGCAGCGGCAAGGTTGCCGGACTTCTGGAAGAAGAACATGACAAAAATGACAGCAACCATCAGGATCCAGTTGATCGCGCCGATGTAGATCTGGGATTGCATTTGGGTCGAAGTGTAATCAACCTTGAACAGCGGCATCAGCCGGGTTGTAATGCCCTGGTAGACGATTGAAAACACGCCGCTTATGATGGCTTGAGATGCAATAATGGTGGCCATAATGGTCAGAAGGAGAAAAGGGATATAGAGCAGTGATGACTCACTTTGGATCATGGCAAAAAGAATGTTTTTGGCTCCGGGATTGCGCAGAATGAAGGCGCCCTGACCAAGGTAGTTCAGATAGAGCGCGGCAAAGACAAAGTACCAGGCGCGGATGATCGGCTTTTTACCGAGATGTCCCATGTCAGCGTAGAGCGCTTCGCCGCCGGTGGAACAGAGGATGACCTCGGAAAGAACGATGTAACCGGCAAAGCCGTTCTGGCGGAAGAACTCGAAGGCGTGCCACGGGTTGATTGCCGTGATAATGGCAGGGGTGTCGACGATGGAGACTAATCCGGATATCAGCAGAGAGCCGAAATAGACCACCATGATCGGTCCGAATATTTTGACAACCTTATCGGTGCCGCGCGACTGGAAGAAGAACAGGGTAAAGGCGATTAATGCGGCAATAACAACCAGAACCGACTGCTTCGTGGCGGCCAGCGAAGGAATCAGCAGGAAGCCTTCCACAGCGGAGAGGATCGAGATGGCGGGGGTTATGACGCCATCGCCCAGTAGCAGTGAAACCCCCAAAAAAGAGAGGAAGCCGGCAAACGCCAGGATACGCCCCTTCTTGAAAAGTTTAATGATAATTTCTCTGAGGACAATCTCCCCCCCCTGACCCTTCTTGCCGAGGCTCATGGCCAGCCAGGCGTATTCGGCGGTCACCAGAATAGTCATGGTCCAGAAAATCAGCGACAGGATGCCATAGACGTTGGCCACCGTCGGTTTGGTCACGGCAAAAACCACCGTGAGGGTATAAATCGGGCTGGTGCCGATATCGCCGAACACCAGGCCGAGTGCTTTAACGATGCCACCCCAGAATGAATCTTCATGTTTCGGGTTCATGAAACCTGCCTTGAAAAAAGTAAAGGCGGCATTTCTGCCGCCCCCGCTTATACATTATTTGTGACCGTTTTGCATCAGAAGAGTACTACATTTCTACCCTCGTTACCACCCCCTGCAGTTTGGCAGAGGGTAGCTTATTGAACTGAACAAAGTTGGGGGTATTGCGCTTGATGGTGAAGAATAATTTCCAGAAAATGTTTTTGGTCTCTATATCCTCGATTCCGTAGAAAATAACCTTTTCCGTGATGCTATTTGCCTTGAGAATCCCCTCTATGTCTAATATTTCCATGTAACCGGCCTGGATCTCTATTGCGTCCAGCCCGGTCGCCAGGTCTTTTTTTAGGTTGGTTTCCAGTCCGTACGGCTCATCGGTACGGAGTATGGAGATCAATACATTGCGTTCGTAAATAATATTCGAGCGGATGATGCAATGCACCAGATACGGTGGGATGACGCTCCATTCCTTGACGAAGAACAGGCCGGTGCCTGGTATGTTCTTCTCTTTGGCGTAAATCTGGCTGTAGGCAAGTTCGAAGGTGTCGAAATCCAGCGGTTTGAGCGCCTTGTAGAGTGCCCGTTGTCCTTTTGTCCAGATCAGGATGGTGGCAAAGGGAAATGACGCCAGGATGATGGACCAGTAGCCGCCATGGGGTATTTTGTTCATGCATGAAACGAAGAACAGCAGATCAACCAGTGTGATTCCAACGGCTAACGGTATCTTCCACTTCTTGGTGGTGCGTGAGAATATCATGATCATCATGATGCCGGTGATGGTCATGGTGCCGGTTACCGCGAGTCCATAGGCCGCTGCAAGGTTCTCTGACTTCTGGAAAATCAGCATGATGAGGAGCACCGCAATCATCAGGATCCAGTTTATCGATCTGATATATATCTGCGATTTTAAATGTGTTGACGTGTAATCGACTCTGAGAAGCGGCATGATACGGGTGGTAATCCCCTGGTAGACGACCGAGAATACTCCGCTGATCATAGCCTGGGAGGCGATGATGGTGGCCATGACCGTCAATATCAGGAAGGGGATGTAGAACATGGGGGCCTGGTGCTGGATCATGCCGAACAGAAAATTCTTCGCTTCGGGGTGTCCGAGTAGGAAGACGCCCTGGCCAAAATAGTTGATAATCAGGGCGGTAAACGCAAAATACCAGGCGCGCATGATCGGTTTACGACCCAGATGGCCCATGTCGGCGTAGAGCGCCTCACCACCGGTGGCGCAGAGGATCACCTCGGACAGGACGAAGAAGCCCTCCAGCCCGTGATGCAGCATGAAATTCAGGGCATAATGGGGGCTAACCGCCATGACTATGGAAGGCATGCTGAGCATGGAGGTGAGTCCAGAGAGTGTCAGGGCGCTAAACCAGACCACCATGATGGGGCCGAAGGTGCCGGCAACTTTGTCGGTACCCTTGAATTGGGCAATGAACAGCCCCACGGCAATAATAGCGGCAATCAGAATCAGGGTGTTCTGCTTGGTTGCCTCAAGCCCAGGAATCAGGGTCATACCCTCCACCGCCGAGAGGATCGAGATGGCCGGGGTGATGACGCCATCGCCAAGGAGCAGGCATACCCCCACATAGGAGAGAAAGACAACAAAAGCCAGTTGTCTGCCCGGCTTCAACATACGCGCCAGGATCTCCTTGAGCACGATGGTGCCCCCCTCTCCCTTGCGTCCCAGGCTCATGGCCAACCAGGCGTACTCGGCGGTTACCAGGATGGTCATGGTCCAGAAAACCAGGGAGAGTATACCGAAGACGTTATCGATAGTTGGTTTGGTAAGTACGAAGATAACGGTGAGGGTGTAGATCGGGCTGGTGCCGATGTCGCCGAACACCAGGCCCAGGGCTTTGATAATGCCGCCCCAGTAGGAGCCAGCTTCTGATTGCTTCATGAATGACTGCCCCTTTAGAAGTACCTCGAACGGAAAATATCTGTTCTTCAAAGCCCCCGTAACTATACCAGCCACTGTAGATTGTTCTGCATAAAGAGAGTGTCAAGATAGCCGGCAGAAGTATCAAGAAACTGTCAAGAAGAACGGTTGGTCAGGAATCCGTCGTCAGTAGGTCAGGCGATATCCCACTCCGGGCTCGGTGATGATATGTCGGGGACGGGAAGGATCGACCTCGATTTTACGACGCAGATTGCTGACGTTCACCCGCAGCACATGGGGTTGTTCGAGATAGGCGATGCCCCAGACCTGTTTGAGGATCTGGCCGTGGGTCATGACTTTTCCGGCGTGAGTGACCAGCAAGCGCAGGATGTCATATTCGGTTGGGGTGAGTTGAACGTCACAGTTGTCAATAGCCACCCGGCGGCGGGTTAAGTCTACGACCAGGCCATTGCTGCTAAAGACCGGCTCCGGTGACAGCTGGATGGAGCGGCGCAGCGCAGCCCTGATGCGAGCCAACAGTTCGCCGACTCCGAATGGCTTGGTGAGATAGTCGTCGGCTCCGGCGTCCAGCGCAGCCACCTTGTCATGTTCACGGTCGCGTACCGAGAGCACAATAACCGGCACCTGTGACCATTCGCGAATCCGCCTGATTACCTCAATGCCATCCAGATCCGGCAACCCAAGGTCAAGCAGAACAACGTCCGGTTTGAAAGCTGCTGCCGAGGCCAGTCCGGCATGACCGTTTTCAGCCTCGTGCAGCAGGAACTCCTCACTGGATAATACCGTGTGCAGAAAGCGCCTGATCGCCAACTCATCATCTATGACAAGGATACGTGGTAAATTATCACTTGATCGTTGGGTAGTCATAAGTTTTGCCCCCTTAACGGCAACCGTATCACGATATTCAGTCCTCCGCCACTACGGTTTTCCGCTGCGATCCTGCCACTATGAGCTTCAACGATCCCCTTGCAGATGGAAAGCCCCAGACCGGTACCGCCGGCCCCTTCGGGAATCGGAATACGGTAGAACTTGTCAAAGACCCGTTTCAGATCATGCTCAGGAACGCCTGGTCCCCGGTCGGCCACTTCAAGCATAAGCCACGATGAATCAAAAGCAGCAATAATCTCGATTGGACTACCCGGCGGCGAATATTTCAGGCTGTTTTCCAGCAGGTTGACCAGCACCTGGATCATCAGCACCAGATCCATTGGTATCAGCGGCATCTCGGGCGGCATCTGGAACGATACTTTACGGGTATCATCCCGTGACTCCAGAACCGCCAGGGCACACCCGACCAGTTCCTGAACATCACATGGTTCAAGATTGAGTTTGACGGCACCCGCCTCGATGCGGGTCATGTCCAGCAGATTGCCGACGAAACGGTTCAGGCGGTCTGCCTCGCTGCAGGCGGTCTCCAGCAGCTCCCGCCGCGCAACGTCACCAAGATGTGCCCCCTCCTCCTTCAGGCTGGTGAGGACACCGGTGACGGTAGAGAGAGGGGAGCGCAGATCGTGGGAAATGGAGTTAAGCAACGCCCGCTCCAGATTTTCCCGCGCCTGCAGTATCTGGGTCTGTTCGGCCTGATGGGAGAACTGGATCCGTTCCATAGCCATGGCGGCCTGAGTGGCAAAGGCATCCAGCAGGCGGCGGTTCTCCTGAGAGTAATATTCATGTTCGCTCCCCAGTCGTACCCCCATCACCCCCAGAACAGCAGCCGGAGTCTGCAGGGGGAGGTAGGTCATATCTGCGGAAACGAGCGTATCGGTGGCGCGCCCTGCCGGGTGGTTGTTGCGGAAGGCCCAGTCGGCCACGGCCTGTTCCTTGACGCCCAGGTCAAAGCCTTCGCTGGTCGCCAGAATTTCGAGCCGCTCACCTTCAGGTAAAAGTATAACCACCTTGGCGTTCAAAGCTTCTTCCACATTTCTGACCACTGCTGTCAAGACGGCGGTGATATCGACGGAAGCGGCCAGGTCGCGGCTCAGGTAATAAAGACTGGCGGTCTGTACTTCGCGGGACCGCATTACCTCGGCCCGTTCCTTTGAGCGGGCCACAAGGGTGCTGATGACAACTCCCACCACGAACAGTCCCAGAAAGGTCAGCAAATACTGGGTATCGGCCACGGCAAACGTCATACGCGGGGGGATAAAGAAAAAATTGAAGGCCAGTACGCCGAGGAAGGAGGTGGCTATAGCCGGTTTGCGGTCGAGACGCAGTGCAGCAACCACTACGGCCAGCAGGTAGAACATGACCATGTTGGTCGCCGCCAGGAAGGGGCGCAGCAGTTCGCACAAAATCGTGGCGGCAAAAACAAGCGCAAGGCTGGCCGCATACCCGCGCAGCTCAAACGGGGTGTGGCGTCTCTGTACGCTAGCGGCCCCGGCGGACTTATCCGGCTCGAAGCTGACGATGACGACATCGATGGCCCCGCTTCTGCGGATGATGCGGTCCACAATCGGTGTTTGCAGGATTTTGCGCCAGTGGCGCCTGGTTGGTTTGCCCATCACGATCTTGGTGATGTTGTGCCGTGTGGCGTATTCCATAACCGCATCGGTTATGTCGGTGGCGGTTACTGACGCAACCTGGCCTCCCAGGCTCTCGGCCAGACGCAGGTCGCGCCAGATATGCCCCCGGTTTTCCCGCACATGACGATTGCCGGACGGTGTTTCGATGTAAACCGTGAACCATTGCCCCTTCAGCTCTTCGGCCAGCCGGCAGGTGGCCCGGATCAGCTTTTCACTGTAAGGGCTGCCGCTGACGCAGACCAGCAGACGTTCCGCAGTCGGCCACGGTCCGGCGATGGACTGGGTCTCCATGTAGGCCCGCATCTGGTCGTCCACCCTGGCGGCGGTGCGACGCAATGAAAGCTCCCGCAGTGCCATCAGGTTGCCGGGACGAAAGAACTTTTCGATGGCTTTGGCGGCCTGATCGGCGATATAGATTTTTCCTTCGTTCAGGCGCTGCAGCAGATCTTCAGGGGGGATATCGATCAATTTGATCTCGAAGGCGAGGTCCAGCAGCCGGTCCGGCACCGTCTCGCGTACAATAATGCCGGTGATCTGTGCCACCACGTCATTCAGGCTCTCGAAGTGCTGGATGTTGACTGTGGTATACACATCGATCCCGGCCTCCAGGATCTCCTCCACATCCAGCCAGCGCTTCTCGTGTCGTGATCCGGGGGCATTGCTGTGGGCCAGCTCATCCACCAGAACGATCTGGGGCTTGCGGGCCAGGATTGCGTCAATGTCCATTTCCGGGAGCGCAACCCCCAGGTAGTGAACGTGCTTGCGCTTTACCACTTCCAGGCCATTCAGCAGCGTATCGGTTTCGGAGCGGCCGTGAGATTCGACGTAGCCGACTATCACGTCACGTCCGTCCTTCTTGCGCATCCGGGCCGCTTCCAGCATGGCGTAAGTCTTGCCGACCCCGGCGGCGTAGCCGAGGAAGATCTTCAGCTTACCCAGTTCGGCGGTGACCTCCTCGGCCTGGGCCAGCTTGAGCATCGCCTCCGGAGAAGGGCGTATGTCATCGGAGTTGGACATGTTTACAGTCTATCCAATTTAAGATTCAACACAAGTACATTTACCCGTGGCGCTCCCAAAAAGCCCAACTGGCGACCTTGGGTAGCCTGTTCTACTGCCTTTATCAGTACGTCTTCAGATACACTTCGCGCCATGGCAACTCGTGGTATTTGAAGCCTGGCTGACTCGTGTGTAATGTGCGGGTCGAGGCCGCTGGCCGAAGCCTGCACCAGGTCGGCCGGAATAATGCCGGTGACGCCGCTATCGCGAAGCACCATGACCCGGTCACCCACCGTTTTCAAATAGTCTGGATTGGTTGGGCCTGAGTTGGAGCCTCCGGAGGCCATTGGGTTGTTGCCGAAATCACCGGATGCCGAGGGGCGCGGCCAGAAGTATTTCGCGTCGGAGAACGGCTGGCCGATCAGGGTCGAACCAAGCTCCTTGCCGCTCTCGTCGGTGAGGAAACTTCCCGCAGCCTGTTTGGGGAAGAGGGCATGGGCGAAGCAGGTGACTATGGCCGGGTAGATGCCGCCGCAAATGATGGTAAAAATGATGAAGAGCAGAATTGCCGGTTTTATATCTTTCATGGTTTTTGTTCTCCTTTTTGTTCCCTCCCCCTTGACGGGGGAGGGTTAGGGTGGGGGTGAAAGTGCCATGGAATAGCCGTTTGTAACCTACCCCACCCCCTAACCCCCTCCCGCAAGGGGAGGGGGACTTTTTTTTACACCACCAACCCGATGACCATATCAATGGCTTTGATCCCGACAAAAGGGGCAATGATGCCGCCCACCCCGTAAATCAGCAGGTTGTGGATCAACAGTTTCTCGGCCGGCATCGCCCGGAACTTGGTCCCTTTCAGGGCCAGCGGCACCAGCAGCGGGATGATGATGGCGTTAAAGATTACTGCAGACAGAATGGCGCTGAACGGGCTGGCCAGTCCCATTACGTTGAGCACGCCCAGTTGCGGGTAGATCGAAAGAAGCGCCGCAGGTATGATGGCGAAGTACTTGGCGATATCGTTGGAAATACTGAAGGTGGTCAGGTTGCCGCGGGTCATCAGGATCTGTTTGCCGACTTCGACGATATCCAGCAGCTTGGTCGGGCTGCTGTCCAGATCGATGATGTTGGCCGCCTCTCTCGCCGGTTGAGTGCCGGTGTTCATCGCCACGGCAACATCGGCCTGGGCCAGGGCCGGGGCGTCATTGGTGCCGTCGCCGGTCATAGCTACCATGTAACCGGCTTCCTGGTACTCGCGGATCAGTCGCAGTTTTTCCTCCGGTTTGGCCTGGGCAAGAAAGTCATCAACCTGGGCCTCGGCGGCGATGGCCGCGGCGGTCAGCGGATTGTCGCCGGTGATCATCACCGTTTTGATCCCCATGCTCCGCAGTCGCAGGAAGCGCTCCTGAATGCCGGCCTTGACGATATCCTTCAGATTGATTGCCCCCAGGATTTCACAATCCTTGCAGACTACCAGCGGCGTAGCGCCGCCCCGGGCGATCTTGTCCACCACGTTGGCCAGATCGCTGGGGACGGCTATGCAGCCCTGTTTCTTGACAAACGCGATAGTCGAATCTGAAGCACCCTTGCGGTACTGATTGCCGGCTAGATTGATCCCCGAGAGGCGTGTGTCGGCGCTGAACTCCACAAGCTCAGCATCCATTGGTGTCTCCCTGACAAGACCATACTTCTTTTTCGCCAATACAACTACACTACGCCCTTCCGGGGTCTCGTCGACCAGCGATGCCATCAGTGCCGCCTCGGCCAGTTCCTGCTCGGTATGGCCACCCACCGGGACAAAGGCCACCGCCTCACGATTGCCGTAGGTGATGGTGCCGGTCTTGTCGAGCAGCAGTACGTTGACATCACCGGCCGCTTCGATGGCACGACCGGAGAGAGCGATTACGTTTTTCTGGAACAGGCGGTCCATACCGGCAATACCGATGGCTGGCAGCAGCGCGGCGATTGTAGTGGGTGCCAGGCAGACGAACAGCGCCACCAGGATGGTCAGCGACACCGGTGTGCCATGACCGGCCGCCTTGACACTGTAGATCGAGAGCGGACTGATGTTGGCACAGACCAGCAGGAAGACCAGAGTCAGGGCGATCAGCAGCACCTCAAGAGCAATCTCGTTCGGCGTTTTGCGCCGCTTGGCTCCCTCGATCAGGCCGATCATCCGGTCAAGAAAGGTTTCGCCCGGATTGGCGGTAATCCTGACGATAATACTGCTGGAAATGACTGAGGTACCGCCGGTGACGGCGCTCCGGTCGCCGCCCGATTCGCGGATCACCGGAGCTGACTCGCCGGTCACAGCAGACTCGTTGACCAGGGCTGCGCCGGCCACGACATCTCCGTCTCCGGCAATCATTTCACCCGCTTCGACCAGAATCAAATCTCCTTTGCGGAGTTGGCTGGCACCAACGGTGGTGAAATTGCATCCGAATTCGGGCTTCTCCAGCTGCTTGGCGGTCACGTCGGTACGGCTCTGGCGCAGCGAAGCAGCGCGCGCCTTTCCCCGTCCCTCGGCCAGCGCCTCGGCAAAGGTGGAGAAGATAACCGTCAGCCAGAGCCAGAGAGTGACGGAGCCGGTAAACCAGGCCGGTTCCTTGTTGGCACCGGTCAGCGACATGACAAAGGTGACCAGGGTGATGACGCTGGCGATCTCAACGCAGAACATGACCGGGTTGCGCCAGAGGGTGCGGGGATCAAGTTTCTTCAGGGAATCATGCAGAGCGCCGTTGATGAGTTCTTCATTAAAAGCAGATTGCGGTTGTTGTACATGTTTCGACATTATATGTTCTCCGTAGGGGCGATCCTTGTGATCGCCCGCTTTTTGCCGGCATGTTTTGTCGGTGGTTATTCCAACAGGGCGAATACATCAACAGGGCGAATACATAGATTCGCCCCTACACCCCCACCATCATCAAATGTTCAACTATTGGCCCCAGTGCCAGAGCCGGGAAAAAGGTCAGCGCTCCAATGATCAGAATGACCAGCGTCAGCCAGATGGCAAATGGTGCTTTATCGGTCGGCAGGGTACCGAGGCTGGGGGGGATATATTTCTTCTCTGACAGGGAACCGGCCATCGCCAGCACGGCGATCGCCGGGACATAGCGCCCAATTGCCATGGCCAGCGAGCCGGACAGGGTGTAATAATTTACGTTGGCGTTCAGGCCGGCAAAGGCACTGCCGTTGTTGTTGGCTATAGAGGCGACTGCGTAGAGAACCTCGCTGAGGCCGTGAGCGTTCGGATTTGCCATGGAAGCCACGGCCTGCGGTGTGATCATGGCAATGCCGGAGATGATCAGTACCGTAACCCCGGCGGTCAGGATGACGATGATCGACATCCACATCTCTCGCACCTCGATTTTTTTACCGAGGAATTCCGGCGTCCTGCCGATCATCAGCCCGGAAACAAATACGGCGATGATGGCGAAGGCCAGCATGGTGTAGAGGCCGGAACCGACTCCGCCGAAGATGATTTCGCCCAGCAGGATCAGGGAGAGCGGCATCATGCCGCCGATGGGCGTCAGGGAGTCGTGCATCGTGTTAACCGCGCCGCAGGAGGTACCGGTGGTTGCGACGACGAAGAGGTTGCTCCCCGCCAGGCCGTTGCGGACTTCTTTTCCTTCCATGTTGATACTCTGTACGCCAAGCTTGGCCACCAGCGGATTACCGCTGCTCTCGGCCCATTGCAGGACCCCGAAGGCACCGATCAGGATGAATAACATCACGCCCAGCAACATCCACCCCTGGCGGGTATTGCCCGCCATGACCCCGAAGGTGTAGGTCAGTGCGCCGGGAATCAGCAGGATCAGCAGGATCTCGATAACGTTGGATAGCGGTGTCGGATTTTCAAAAGGGTGTGCCGAGTTGGAGTTGAAAAAGCCGCCGCCGTTGGTGCCCAGTTCCTTGATGGCCTCCTGGGAGGCGACCGGCCCCATCGGAATCTGCACCTCCTTGACGATTACGTTCTCGGTCACCGGATTCCCCTTGGCCTCTTTGAGCGGAGCGCCCTTATCATCAAACTTTGGCTTGTCGTAGTTGGTTGACTGGACCAGCGGCACGCTCTTGTAGGCGCTGAAGTTCTGGATCGCGCCCTGAGAAACCAGCAGGAGAGCGGCAATAATGGAAATCGGCAGCAGGATGTAGAGGGTGCAGCGGGTCAGGTCGACCCAGAAGTTGCCCAGCATCGAGGTTTTGCGCCGTACAAAGCCGCGAATCACGGCAATCGCAATCGCTATGCCGGTCGCGGCAGAGACAAAATTATGAACCGCCAATCCCGCCATCTGGGTAAAGTGGCTTGCCGCCTGCTCTCCCGCATAGGCCTGCCAGTTTGTGTTTGTTGTGAAGCTTACCGCCGTGTTCAGCGCAAGTTGCCAGCTGAAGGGAGGAACCTTCTGCGGATTGAGCGGCAGCAGGTGTTGGGTCATCAGCATGGTGAACAGTCCGACGAAGAGCGCCAGGTTAAGCAAGAGCATTGAGCCGGCATAGCGCTGCCACCCCATCTCGTCTTCCGGTTTCACGCCGCTGATGCGGTAGATCACCTTTTCACAGGGGGCCAGGATGAGTGACAGGAATGTTTGCTCCCCCTGGAAGACCTTGGCCATGAAGCTGCCCAGCGGCTTAATCAGGGCCAGTAAAACGACGAAGAGGAGGATTGTCTGCAGCCATTCATACATGTTCATGATGTTCTCTCTGTTGATTCTGTTATGCTGCTTTTCAGCAACTGCCTGGCAATGGAGACCGGAACCACGACCCATCCATTCTTCCGGCGGTCGAACACCGGCACGTGTCCATGTTCAAAGTCAGGAGGCGGGACCGGTGTGATGCCTTCTTCATACGGAAACATACCAGTATCTTCGAAAGTTTCACCCTCGTACAGTCCGCTTTCGGTGTTGAACAGATATACTTTCATGATTGCTCACTCCTTGCTTGTAGTGCTTGCTACGATTTCAGGGTAGCAGGGAGGAGATAAATTGGGTGTCAAAATGGAGGGGTATGAGGTCAAGAAAACATCAAGAAGCTGGCGTCAACAGTGAAATTTGCTGTTCACACGACCGGCAAAACTGGTAGACTCCTGCCAAATTGCAATCAGCCAGGCAAGAAAGTGAGGAGGAATTTATTATATATGATCTGTCGCTACTTCAAGGTCGCTCACCGCGATATGGTTTTTCTCAAATTCATCCTGGAGGCATATGAGGGGATGAATGTCATGAGTACCGTGGATAACAAGGCCGGTATCATCCGCATCGCCATTATGCCCGGCTTCGTTGCTGATATGGATGAGCTGCTTGCTGAACTGGGACGACAGGTAACGATGGAACCGGTCGAGTGGCATGATGAACTCTGCACTTTCTAAACGGAACAGCCGCAGGCCCCGATATGCGCTTGCTCTGCTGCTTTCGGTTAATCTGCTCAACTACGTTGATCGTCAGGCACTCTACGCGGTGTTCCCCCTGATCAAGGCCGACCTGAATCTTTCCGATACCGGACTTGGTTTTCTCGGGAGTGCCTTCATGCTCTGCTATATGCTGGCAGCTCCGTTTTTCGGTCGATTGGGCGACAGATATAACCGAGCCCGTCTTGCTGCCGGCGGTCTGGCGGTCTGGAGTCTGGCGACGATGCTCTCCGGAGTGGCCGGTTCCTATCGGATGCTGCTGGCGGCACGTTCGATGGTGGGGGTAGGGGAGGCGAGTTTCGGCACGGTGTCGCCCGGCCTGGTATCGGACTATTTCCCCCGTGAACGGCGTGGGCGAATGTTGTCGCTCTTCTTTCTGGCCATCCCGGTCGGGAGCGCTCTCGGCTACATTCTGGGCGGACAGCTGGGACAGGCGTACGGCTGGCATACGGCTTTTCTGCTGGTCGGCCTGCCGGGGATTTTTCTGGCGCTGCCGCTCTATTTTCTGCACGACCCGCGTCAGATCGCCATTCAGGGGGAAGCACGCCGGTCAGAACCATTTTTTTCTGAACTGTGCCGATTCCGGCAGAATCGCACCTACGTCCATGCGACGCTGTCAATGGCGGCAATGACCTTTGCGTTGGGCGGTCTGGCTCAGTGGGCTCCTTCCTTTCTGCAGCGCTCCTTCGGTCTTGCAGTTGCCCGTGGCAGTACCCTTTTCGGCATGATCACGGTTGTTGCCGGGATCGTCGGTACACTGAGCGGCGGCTGGCTCGGCGATTATTTCCAGCGCCGTAGTGTCACCGGTTATCTGTACGTTTCGGCGGTCGGTTTTCTGTTCGGGGCGCCGCTGATGGTTCTGGCTCTGACAACCTCGAACCGTACCATCTGTCTGGCCGCCATATTTGGCGCCGAGCTGTTCCTGTTTCTCAATACAGGTCCGCTGAACACCGTGCTGCTGAATGTGGTGGCGCCGGGGCGTCGTGCGATGGCTTTTGCCATCAACATCTTTGCAATTCATGCTCTCGGTGATGCCATATCACCGGCAATTATCGGTTCGCTTTCTGATCAGTGGGGATTGTCTCGGGCACTGTTGATTACGCCGCTGGCGGTACTGGTTGCTGCCGGCTTTGCCTTTCGGGGCGGGAAATATGTGGCGGATGATCAGCGGGAAGCAGAGGAGACAAACACCTGAAGACCGCGACCTGCTCCGGAAACATAGACAAACGTCAACTCTCCAAGCCCGCTACTATTCTCTTCGGTTCGATAATCACGCATAAATGTATAGCAGAATGATTTAATCCGGCTGTCAGGCGGCAGTTCCAGGTCGTTTGGAATGTCCCGGTGCCCCGGCCAGGAACAGCGGCTTTGTTGTGCGGCGGCAAAGGAGGGGAGCTTCCCCATCAGCGGCATTTCGACGTGGCAGTAATCAAAAAATAGCGCATCGTGGACTCGTGCCCGTTCTTCTGCATCCGTCAGCGGTTCTGCGAGACGCGCAAAAAGCTCGAAAACCCTCCGGCAGGAGAGGCTGGAGAGGTTTTCGTTGCCCGCCTGGCGTGCCATCTGGTCAAGAACTCGGGAAAACGGGGTGCGACGCTCCAACAGGGTAAACGCAGCGCTGAAACCGCCATGCTTGTTGAACAGATCAAGTAGTCGCCCGATCGTTTCGATCCGGCAGATATCTTCATAGGAAAGCCACCGGTTGTGCAGGATCGTGTAGGGTGGCGATGCGGAAAAGGCATATCCTTCACGGACGGCAATCGCCCGCATGGGGGCGCCTTTGAGAACCTTGAGCGGTTCGATCTGAATCATATCCGGCTTCAGATCGGCAATTGCCTGCAGAGAGTCCAGAAAGCCGTAGTAATCCTCACCCGGAAGACCGGCAACCAGGTCGAGGTGCAGCTCGATAGCTGTCCCGGTTTTAAGTCGCTGCACCTGCGTAAAAATGCGATCAAGATCCGCAGTTCGTCCCACCTGTTCAAGCGTCGCTGCTGACGACGACTGGACGCCGATTTCAAAATGGAACGTGTCCTCCGGGACGTCTGCCAGAGTCAGCAGATTCTTCTCCGTCAGAAGGTCGGCGGCGATTTCAAAATGAAAGTGGCTGCTCCGGTTGTGCTCCAGTATGAACGCCCATATCATATCCGCCCGTTCGGCATCATAATTAAAGGTGCGGTCTACCAGTTTTATCTGGGCAACATCACGATTCATCAAATAGAGCAGATCTTTTTTTATTCTCTCCGGAGAGAATGAACGCACCGCTCCTTCAACAGAAGAGAGGCAGAAAGCGCAGGAGAAGGGACATCCACGAGAAGTTTCGTAGTAGATCAGCGGCTTGGCAAAGTCGACGAAACCTGCTTCAAACGGTGAGGGGAGAGAATCCAGTGCCAGCTGTTTGCGTCGTAATGGCCCTGCTGCCGTGTCCTTCCCGTCCCGGGAAAACAGGTTGTCGATCTCCGCAAGCATCTCCTGCTGCAGAATTGCGGGTTCCTGTAGCAGCGTTACAAGCAGCTGCTTGAATGCCTCTTCCCCTTCACCTTTGATCACGAAATCAACGGCAGGGTTGTCATGCATGAGCTCAAATATGCCAAAGGAAGCTTCTGGTCCACCCAGAACGATCTGTGTCTCCGGCGCAATCATTTTGATATCGGAGACGATTTTCAATATCTGCTCGATATTCCAGATATAACAGGAGAAGGCGATCAGGTCCGCCTGTTCGGCCATGACGAGCCTGAGGAGATGCTCGCGGGGTTCGTTTACCGTCCATTCGCGAATAGCGAAATCGGCATCAGGGATGTCACGGCAGTAAGCGGCAAGGCAGGGGAGTGCCAGCGAAGCGTGAGAGTATTTGGCGTGCAGGGTTGTGAGAAGTATTTTCATGTATTTCGTTAAAACCAGAAAAAAATTTACCACGGAGACACGGAGAAAAAACGATCTTTTTAGGGAAAAACAAAAGTTTGGGTATTTTCAATTGATGTTAGTCATTTCCAGAATTTTTGAATTTGACGTTCTCCGTGTCTCCGTGTCTCCGTGGCGAAGTCTTTTTTGGGGTTTGCGCATCTCCTGACGTTAGAATGGTATCGTGTATCTGCCTTCTTTGCTTCGAATCTTGGTGTCGAAAGTTTCTGAAAGGGTGTTCAGTTTTTCGATGACGGCGGCGCCCGTTACTCCCGCCAACAGCTGCGGCTGAAAACCGACCCGCCGGTACAGGACATCAAGTGGCAGAATTTCGGCTTCCCGGCGATCGTCGGCCAGTGTAAGCCGGATAATTGCACTGACGTCGGCGGTTCTGCTTGTGCTGGCAAAGGTGAAGTTGCCGAGGCTGTAAAAAATGATACCGTTTTTGTATCGCTCGATCCCCTGTAGCAGATGCGGGTGATGGCCGATAATGACATCCGCCCCGGCTTCGATGGCCTTGTGGGCAACAGTGCGTTGATACGGTACCGTTCCGGCAGCCTCTTTCCCCCAGTGAAAGGATACTATGACGTAATCCGCCTGGCTGCGGGCGTTTGTTATATCCGCCGTCACCATTTTTTCATAGCCGGGCGCTGTTCCGGGTCTACGCTGGCCGGCAAAAAACTCTATCGGTTGCGTCAATGAGTAGGCGAGAAAGGCAATATTTTTACCTTTAATGGTATAGAGTGCCATTTTTCGGGTTTCAGACAGATTTTCGCCGGCACCGATCCAGGCGATGTCATTGTCGCTCAGATGTTGAAGTGTCTCTGTCAGGGCCTCACCGCCAAAATCCATGCTATGGTTGTTGGCAAGTGTTACCAGATTGAAGCCGGCACCCCTGATGGCCTTTGCAACCGGTGGTTCGGCCCGGAAGCGAAACTTTTTTTCAGAGTATTCCCGGCCGCTTGTTGCGATCGGTGATTCAAGGTTCGCAAGATTGATGTCGCCCGATGCCAGCTCTTTTCTGACGCCATTGAACGGGTAGTCATACCCTTTTTGCCGCAGGAGTGGCGCCCATTTTCCAGCAAGCATGATGTCACCCACGGCATGTATGATAATCTCACCGGCATGCAGCTGCAGCGGCAGGCAGAAAAGCGCGGTGAACATTACAATGTACGTCAGGGTTGATCTCATCGGGCTCTTTTGCATTGACGTGTACCAGCGTAAATGCTACAAAATACACGCTTACTATCTAAAAATAAAGGTGTTTCCCCATGCTTGATATGAAATATATTCGTGAAAATCTTGATGAGACCGAACGGAGCCTTCGAACCCGTGGCGGCGAATCCTATTTGGGCGGCTTTCGTGATCTGGATGAGCGGCGGCGTACGCTGCTGAAAGAGGGTGAAACGCTCAAAGCTTTGCGCAACACCGTCTCGGATGAAATCGGCCGCACAAAGGATAAAAGCCTGGTTCAGGACAAGATTGTTGAGATGCGTGAAGTATCCCAAAAAATAAAGGGGTTGGACGAAGAGCTGAACCAGGTTGACGACCAGCTCAATTCTTTTCTTTTGACGGTGCCGAACATTCCTCACGCTACAACTCCGGTCGGCATATCTGAAAACGATAATGTTCTCGTCCGATCATGGGGAGAGCCGGTAACATTACCATTCAAGGCGATGGCACATTGGGATCTCGGCGAGGATCTCGGCATCCTCGATTTCGAACGGGGCGCCAAGATAACCGGCGCGCGTTTTACTCTCTATCGCGGCGCCGGCGCACGCCTGGAGAGGGCTCTGATTAATTTCATGCTCGATCTGCATGGTGATGCCCATGGGTACCAGGAGGTGCTGCCGCCGTTCATGGTCAATCGTGATTCGATGCAGGGGACCGGGCAGCTCCCCAAATTCGAAGATGATCTTTTCAAACTGGTCGATCCCGATTTTTTCATGATTCCGACGGCTGAAGTGCCGGTAACCAACATCCATCGCGGCGAAATTCTTAAAAAGAGTGATCTGCCGATCAGCTATTGTGCGTATACCCCCTGCTTCCGCCGCGAAGCGGGCTCTTACGGAAAAGATACCCGTGGTTTGATTCGTCAGCATCAGTTTAACAAGGTGGAACTGGTAAAATTCGTCCACCCGTCTGAATCGGATGCTGCATTGGAAACATTGACCGGGCATGCCGAAAAAATTCTGCAGCTGTTGAAGTTGCCCTACCGCGTTATGGCCCTCTGCAGTGGCGACATCGGTTTCTCAGCGGCAAAAACCTACGATCTCGAAGTCTGGCTGCCGGGGCAGAGCTGTTATCGTGAGATTTCCTCCTGCAGCACGTTCGGAGATTTTCAGGCGCGCCGTGCTTCGATCCGCTTCCGCGAGGACGAAAAGGCCAAGCCGGAATTTGTCCATACGCTGAATGGTTCCGGCCTTGCGGTTGGTCGGACGCTGGTTGCGATTCTGGAAAACTACCAGCAGGAGGATGGCTCGGTGCTGATTCCCGAGGTGTTGCGACCGTATATGGGCGGGATGGAGCGGATTTCGCGCCTATAGGCGGTTAGTATTTGAAAATCAGAAACAGGTGTGTTATAAAGTCCGGCGTGATACTGGAGAGGTGGCCGAGTGGTTTAAGGCAGCGGTCTTGAAAACCGCCGAGTGTAACAGCTCCGTGAGTTCGAATCTCACCTTCTCCGCCATAATAAAATCAAGCGGTTAGCCTTAAATGGCTAGCCGCTTTTTTACTGCTAAACTATATGTGGCACAGCGAGATACTAAGGCATGGGCGTACCGGAAGACCACTTGGCGGGGAACGTTTCGCTGAACAACCGGAATCAGTAAAAGCTTTTCTTGACCATTTAGAGTGTGTCGAATCCCTTCCATTAATTGGTTGACCACATTTTGAAATTAGTGAATATTGTTTTGCGTACCTTCATAAACAATCTATGGGAATACCGAGCACATGTCTGATTCTATAGAAACCACACCGAACAAAACGTCGCTGGTCCTGATTGTTGATGATAGTCGGGCAGTAAGAACATTTGTTCGAGGGTTGTTGGAAAAGGCCGGATATGCTGTTATTGAGGCGAATGATGGTATTGCCGGATTGGATGCTATCAAGTCCGGCAGTCCTGATGTTGTGCTGTTAGACATTGAAATGCCTAATAAAACTGGTCTTGAAGTACTTGACGAATTGGACGCTACCAACAGACTCTTCTCTGTTATTCTGTTTACTACGCTGTCAAGCCTTGATGCCATTGTCGGCGGCTTGGAACGTGGGGCAGATGACTATATAGTCAAACCATTTAATGAAGCAGAATTTCTTGCCCGTATGACCGCGGCAACGCGGGTAGCCAAGAATAAGAGATTGCTGTTTGAAGCACAAGCTGCTGCAGATTGTACTATTGAGAAGTTACGCCAGATGCAGCACACATTATCGGATCAAAAACTGATCGAACAAAAGGTCAGGGAAATATCCGAAGCACAGAGCGCCACCATATTTGCCATGGCTAAATTGGCCGAATTTCGGGATGATGACACCGGTGGGCATTTGGAACGAGTCCGGGAGTATTGCCGACTGCTTGCCGAGGACCTTCATAGTAACTCATCATATGCTGTACACATAACAGAAGAATTCATTGATTGTATCCAACATGCAGCTCCTCTTCATGATATTGGCAAGGTGGCAATTCCGGACAATATTCTACAGAAGTGCGACAAACTAACCCCCGAAGAGTTTGAAAAGATGAAGTCACACACGGTAATTGGAGCTGATAACCTGCAGTTGGTCTACAACAACTATCCGGGCAATTTGTTTATCGGGATGGGAATTGAAATAGCTCTCTATCATCATGAACGATGGGATGGCTCAGGCTATCCGGATGGTCTGGTAGGCAGAAATATACCACTGCCTGCTAGAATAATGGCCCTGGCGGATGTTTATGATGCGTTACGATCAGACCGATGCTACCGCAAAAGCTTAACGCATGATCAAGTCAGAAACATTATTCTTGAAGGTGAAGGCAAACACTTTGACCCTGAAGTCGTTATGGCATTTTTACGTATTGAAGATGTTTTTGCCAGAACAGAGCAAGACGGCACGTTCTAACCCTGATAAACAGGATAAGTGCGTTAACGAATTAATTTTCTGCCTAAAAAGTGCAGAAAATTAATTCTAACTTACTAAAGAGGTCATTTCAGTTCGATCCGGTACAGCAGGTCCCCGCCGGTTGCGGTGGTGCTGACCTTGGATTCAACCTCCCATCGTTTACTGATCGAATACCGGGCTCGAACCTGTTGGCTCTGATCGAATAGTGACTTGCCATAGCTGATATAGAGCTTGGGCGTCAGAAATTTTCCGAGCTCAAGCATGGTCTGGGATACACCGTCACCATTCGTGCTGTTCTGTGAATTGCTGCGCATCGACGGCTCAATGGTCTTGTAGCCCGGACGCTGATCCTTGCCGGAAGAAACAGTGAGTGTGTCGAGGGCAGCCCACTCTTTGAGACGTTCTTGAAGTCCCGGCGAATTGTCGGAAGACGTGAGTAGCGACGCCGCCTCCATCAGCATGGCGCTCTGTCCCGCGCTCTCTCCGAGACTGCGACCGATAACGATATATGACATAATCTCCGTATCAGGAAGTGTCGGGTCAGAATAGAGCTTGATCAATGGCTCTTCCGGAGTTCCTGTTATCGTCACTCCGGCCTTGACATCATCAACCGTACGCAATGCCAGGATATCAAGGGTCGGTCGTTCGACCGATCCACCCGAAAAGAGTGCCCGTCCCCGTTTTATGTCAAGGTTGACTCCGTAGATGCGGTAGGTCCCCTTAGCAACATTGATCTCACCGGTTCCGGTTGCCGTTGTGAGACCGGTCATAGTCAGCTTTAATCCTCCTGCCAGACGGGCATCCAATCCCCCGTAATTGATAAACACCTTATCTCCGAGAAGAATCTGGAGCTGCAGGTCTATTGGGAAGCCGGCCGGCCGAGACGCAGTGCTGTCCCTTCCGATTACGACGACGTCTCCGCTCGGCTTGATGTCGGCCGAAGAGCTGAAGCGTCTGAGCAGCATCTCCGAAACCCGGATCGTCCCACGGGCAGAAAAGATGTCAAGAGTCCCTGCGAACGTGAGGTCCGGTGCGATGGTCAGCTGCTGTTCCGGGAGATTCAGCACCTGAAAACGTTCGCCGCGCAGAGTCCCTTTGTAGCCTGTTAATCTGCTCCCCGCAAAGGAGATGCCGGCGGTCCCCTCCAGCGAACCTTTCCCTGACGTGAGCCGGAACTTTTCGATCTGAAATTCCGTCCCGGTGCTGCTGGCATTCAGTCGGGCAGCAAGTTGGACATCGGTTAGTCTGATTCCGGCGGATGGAATGTAGGCACCAGCCTGAGTCATGCCGACGGTGCCGCTCATGGTTGGTGTCTGCCAGGTCCCTCCGGCGTGAAGATCCACCTTCACCAGGCTCTTGGCCTCTTGAACCAGACCGGGAAACAGCGCATTGACAACCCCGCTCTCCTGGAATGTCCCGCTGACGGCACCTTTAATGTGACCGTCCGGATCGGGATCCGTACCGAAGCGTGCCGGCAGCGGGAGTTGGAAATCCCCCTTCACCTCGCCCAATTGTGCCAGCGACAGTGAAAAGATACCACGGAGGGAATCATCACGCCAATTCCACCGCAAGCCGGCATTCCGGACTGCAACCGTCAACTCCCGTCCATCACCTCGCCAACTACCCGATCCATTTGCCAGAGTGACGCTCCCGTTAAGATCGAAGCGCTGATCCGAAAGGAATGTACCGGAGATGTTGCCGGAAAGCTTGCCGTGCAGTTCGCTCCCCTGTGGCAACCAGCGTCTGGCAAGTGCCGGATCGAGCCCTTCCCATGTAGCGTGCAGTTCACCGAGGGACGGAACGGTCAGGGTGGCAGGCGCTGCCGAGGTAAACCTTCCCGTAGCAGAGATGCCCTCTGCGGTTCGAAGCTCCAGTATGGCAGTTGTTCCACGTTCTCCGGCATTCAGGTCGAGCAGCGCTTTCGTGATAGTGACCCTCTGTTGGTCAAGAGTCACCACACCGGCCACAGACGCTTTCCCGGCAAGAGTTATCCGGTCGTTTCCGCCCAGACCGAGACGAAGTTGCCCCGAGCTCTCCCCTGATAGGTTGGCATCCTCCAGCCATTGGTTGGCCCGGGCCAGGTTCAGTTTGTTCCAGGCTGTCTGTACCGTTCCGGTACGTGGCTTCAGCTGCTGCCGGCCGGACAGCTCGACCCGCTCGGAAGACAACCCGGTAAGTACAAGCGGAGCGACGTCTGCGTACTCTGCTGAAAATGTCACTGCTGCGGGTGCCTTAAGCTGCCAGGGGCCAATCATGTCGTGCCCTGACAGCTCAGTCAGTTTCCCCTGCCAGCTGCCTGCGGCATATCCACCGGAAAGTTTCCCCATGAACTCTGCATGTGATGAACGGAGTGACAACTCAAGCCGGTGGCTGAGCAGCGAACCGGCGGCCTTCAACGAGGCGTTATCCGCGTGAATGCCACGGAAGGTCACGTTGTACAGTTTTGCAGCGGCAGTTATGAGGCGCTTTGGGCCATCGGTAAGCCGGATGTTCACGGTCGTTTTCGCTGCCTGTAGACCCTGATACGTCAAGCCATTTAGCTCGGCAGTTGCGATTACGGCACGCTCCGGTCCGTCAGCAGATCTCGCGGAAAAAGTTGTAGAAGAGATCTGTGCCCCCACCGCATTCAACTTTGAACCATGACCGGTAACATTGCCACTGGCAACCCCCCCGGCATAGCGACCCCATCCCTGAAGAGCCAGAGTGCCACTTGTCTGCGGGATGAGGCCCGAGAGGTCGCTGATGTTTGCTTTTATCTCCAGGCGCTGACTGAGAATGCCGGATGCAGCTATATCAAAACCGTTGCCGGTCAGGAACAGGCGTTCAAAAGTGAGGTCGTTGTTTTTCAGCGTGGCAGCAATTTCCCCGGATAGTGTCTTGCCGCGAAGACGGCTCTCCTTCAGCCGGCCATGCACTTCACCTTGCTGCAACCTGCCTCCGCCCCACGCAGCCATGAAGCTGTCTACATCGAAATTTACGACACCATTCCATGCAGGATCAATGATGGCCGGGTTCAGCCCCTGCCCATGGACTGCTCCTTTCACCGTCACTCCGTTTCGCCAGCCGAAGCGGAGGTTTCCCCGGACAACCCCGCTAAGTACGGCAGCATCAATATTCGAAACGTCAACACTGTCAGAATCGCCGCGAAATCGGCCCGCAATTCGGGCTTTCAGCCAGCCATTGCCGCTGCTGTCGATGTTGAGTTGTCCGGTATACTGTCTGTGGTCCCCTTTCACGTCGAGCGTTCCGGACAGAGCAACATTTTTACCCAGCTCCCGCGTGAGGTCCACTCCGGCAGCAGTCAGCTGCAGGCGGGCTTCTCCTGTCAGTGGCAGAACACCCGACACGTTGACCGTGCCGCTGCGCCCGTTCTCGGAGGCGGTTAACCCGTGCAGCTTCAACTCTTTCCCCGTCAGGCCGATATCGCCGTTCATTGTGTACTTTATGCTGGTACCGGACAACGCTGAGACGGTTACATCGCCGGATACCTGTTCCGGCAGCTTGCCGGCGTGGAGTTTGGTGCGCAGTTCTATTCTGCTGCAGCCGGCAAGCGGAGTGAGTGGGTCGAAGGTAAGTGAGGAGATCAGGGAAGCAGTGCCAAATCCTGCGGTGATTGTGCCTGACACCGGCCCCTGCGGCGTTTTAAGCGAAAGTTTGGTAACACTCAGTTGGGAGTCACGCCATGATAGGGACGCAGAAACATCAGGAATTATAATTGGCGGCTGGTTCTGCTGCTGATAGGTAGCGTCCACGACCGTCAGGAGATTAATCCTGCCGTATAATTTGGCCGGAATACCGGTGATATGCGGCCATACAACCTCAGGATCACTGCTGACGGGTGGCGAATTATCCCGGAACCGTACCTTCCGGAGCGACAACTCACGTACCGCAATGTAGCCGAAAGGGAGACGCATCGGCCGACAGCGCAGGCGTACATCAGCTATGGTCAGATCTCCGCCGGGCCAACGCGCCGAAAGGCCTTCCAGGCGAAGTGCCGAATCAAGGCCGCCGGTGATGGTACGTGCGGAGATCGTCACCGCTGTCTGCCGTGAAACTGCCCCGAGAAGCCATCTGACCCCGTCAGGACTCTCCAGCAGCCATTTCAAGGCAAGCTCGCCTCCCAGGACCATGCTGAGCAGCAAGACGAGCGAGCCATAGATAATGAAACGCTTCATAGCTGGAACCCGATTGTGAAATGAACCCGGAGTTGCGGGTCCGGAACGCTGATCTGTCGCGCCAGGCTCAGATTTATCGCACCGATGGGAGTCGTGTAGTGAAGACCTATACCGGCCCCCTGGTAGAGTTTTAACGCAGAGGTATCATCAAAAGCGTTACCGGCATCATAAAAGATCGATACGGCCCACTTGTCAAAAATCGCCCGCTGCAGTTCCAGGCTCCCCTGCAGGAGGTTTTTGCCGCCAATCACGTCGCCGCTGGCATCCTTCGGGCCGAGTGATTTGTATGCATAACCACGTACACTGTTGTCACCACCGGCAAAGAATCGCAGGGAGCTCGGCACGTCAGTGAAGGGGTCATGGATGACCGTTGTTGCTCCTTTAACCCTGCTCTTGATGGAGAGGCGCCACGGGAGCGGTATAATTACCCCGCTTTCGGCAATGAACTGGATGAACGTCGCATCAGAAATGAACGATCGGGTGGCACCACGCGTCTCCAGGGCATAGTGCCATCCTTTTGTCGGGAGGATCAGGTCGTCATAGCCATTCTGGAAAAAACGGAGGCCCGGCAGCAGCATCAGTGAGGAGCTGTTGCTCTCAACGCCGACGTTGTACTGTTCGTACATAAGTCTAACATAGGCCGTGCCAAGGCGTTTTTCACCGAACCCGGTTGTCCGGCTTGGTTCCAGGAAAGCCAGCTTGCTCTCAGTATCGGTAACTAATTCGCGCTGCAGGTTGAACTGGATGGTAGAGAATGTTTCGATGTTCTGACTGCTCGGTATGGTGTAGGCAGAGCCAATTCCCTGTAAGCGCTCGGCAATGGTAATCTCGCTGTTGAGCGTATTGCCGGGTGCAAACAGGCTCAAGTTCCTGTATCCGACCGATGCGCGAGCGCCGGTGTCGGTGCCGTAACCGATACCGGGGCGTATGGTGCGGCGCGCTGCCGGTACCACAGTGATGACGACCGGTACCTGCAGATCGGTAGCCGCCGCTTTGTCGGGAACGACACTGACACTTTTAAAATAGGCGCTGCTGGCAAAATTGAACTGCGTTTTCCCCACCGCTTTATAGGAAAATGGTTCCCCCGCCGAGAACGAAATATAGCGACGCAGGAGATCCTCGGGATAATAGGTTGCGCCTGTGATGGTTGCTGTACCGAAGAGATAGCGTGGACCGCTCGCCATGATCAGTGCGATGCGGGCTGATGCCGTTTTGGGATCAACCCGGATTTCGTGAGTAGAAAAATGAGCGTCTAGATATCCCAGTTCCCGGGACGTGGCGAGAATCCCGTTTTTGGCTTTTTCATACCTATCATGCAGAAGCTGATCGCCCGTGCGGAGCGGAAAGGATGCTGCCTTTTCAAGGAGGAGCGGTTCAGCGGCTCCAGCTCCCTGGATTGTCACGATCACCTCGGCCAGACGGGTCGCCTCGCCGGTTGTCACGGTAACCAGCAGAGCATATCCCCCCTGGTTTTTCTCTTCAAGCAGGGTAGTTACGTGTGCGCCGTAGTAACCAAAAGGTTCCAGTGCCATCCGGGCTTTTGATTCTGCCTGCCGGCTGAAATGCTCAAGCCAGAGCTTGTCCACGGATCCCTCTTTGACAAGTCCGGGGGGGAGAGCAAGCGCTGCATTCACGTTTTTTAGCGGGGCTCCTTCGAGTCCGACAACGCGTACTTCCACCGGTTCTGCAGCAAAAAGCCGGGAAGAGACAGCTATAACCAGACATAAACCAAGGAGGGTAGTGCGAAACAGAGATGTTGACGGGAGAAATGTATAATTCATGCAATGGTTCCTCAATACCAATGCAGGTATGCCGCACAGGGTAGGTATTTATACCATCTTCTTCCCGCAGACCAAACAGTATTTTCAATTCTGACCGATCACCCATGGAATTCTATATTTCGCAATGGGCATTAATTACGGCGGGCTCTACGACAGAACATAAACTCATGGTTTGATTTTACTTCGTTTTCGCGTATAGTGCGCTTCAATTTCAAAATCCGGCACAAGGACTGTACACCATGTCAAAAGATAAACTCTGGGGCGGACGTTTCAGTAAGCCCACTGATAAATTCGTTGAGGAGTTCACTGCGTCCATTCAATTTGATAAGCGTCTTTATCATCATGATATCCGTGGTTCCATTGCCCACGCCCGTATGCTGGGCAAGCAGGGTATCATTCCGCTTGAAGATGTGGGGCAAATTGTCCAGGGCCTGCATAAAATTCTTGAGCAGATTGAGGGCGGAACATTCGATTTTTCCCTCAGTCTTGAAGACATCCATATGAACATTGAGGCGCGTCTGTCGGCCGCCATCGGCGAAGCTGGCAAACGCCTGCATACCGGACGTTCCCGCAATGACCAGGTCGCGCTGGATATCCGACTCTACCTGCGGGATGAAATTTTTGAAATGACCATGTACATTGACCTGCTTATTGATTCTTTACTGGTTCAGGCGGAAGATAATATTGATACGCTTATGCCCGGCTTCACCCATCTGCAAACCGCACAGCCGATTCTGTTTGCGCATCATCTGATGGCATATGTTGAGATGTTCAAGCGTGACAAGGGGCGTTTGGAAGATTGTCTCAAACGGGTTAATGTTCTGCCGCTGGGATCCGGTGCGCTGGCAGGCACGACCTTCCCGATTGACCGCGAATATGTTGCAGAACAGCTGGAGTTTCCGTCCATTACCCGCAACTCGCTGGACGCTGTTTCCGATCGCGATTTTGCCTTGGAGTTCCTTGCAGATGCCTCCATTCTGATGATGCATCTCTCCCGTTTTTCGGAAGAGTTGATTATTTGGTCAACCAGCGCGTTTCAATTTATCGAATTGTCGGACGGTTTCTGTACCGGTTCATCAATTATGCCGCAGAAGAAGAATCCGGATGTGCCTGAATTGGTGCGGGGCAAGACCGGTCGTGTCTACGGCAATCTGATGGCGCTTCTTACAACCATGAAGGCCCTGCCGCTGGCTTACAATAAAGATATGCAGGAAGATAAAGAGCCTCTTTTTGATACAATTGATACGGTTAAGGGGAGCCTCAAGATCTTTGCCGATATGATTCGCGAGATGCGGGTTAATGTCGGCAATATGCGTAAAGCGGCAGGACTCGGTTTCTCGACCGCCACCGATGTCGCCGACTATCTGGTGCGCAAGGGCCTGCCGTTCCGGGATGCTCACGAGGTGGTAGGTAAATCTGTTGCGTATTGTTTGGAAAATGAGATGGATATTACCGAATTGTCGTTGGCTGAGTGGCAACTGTTTTCAGCGAAGATCGATACGGATATTTTTGAATGTATTACGGTCGAAGCCAGTGTTAATGCGCGTAATGTCACGGGCGGAACAGCCCGTGATCGCGTATTGAGTGAAATTCAGATCGTGAGAGCGGGAAGCTGACGTACGATGTATTGTGATTTCTTTGGTTTTACAGAAAAACCCTTCACGATTACCCCGAACCCTCATTTTATTTTTCTGAGCAGCATCCACCGTGAGGCGTATGCCCGCTTACTCTATGGTGTTGATAGTCATGCTGGTTTCATCGCTCTGACGGGCGAAGTTGGAACCGGCAAAACAACCCTGCTGCGCACACTGCTGACTCAACTTGATCCGGAAAAGTACAAGAGTGCTCTTATCTTTAACTCCTGCGTGTCAGCCGAACAGCTTCTCGCCAGTATATGCAGGGAGTTCGGCGTTGCGGCAGGAGAACAGACCCGTCTTGGCCATCTTGATGCACTTAACATCTTTCTGATTGAACAGAATAGCGCCGGGCGAACGGTTTTGCTTGTCATTGATGAAGCACAGAATCTGGAACCGGAGGTTTTAGAACAGGTACGGATGATTTCCAACCTCGAAACCGAACGCGATAAATTGATTCAGATTATTCTGGCCGGACAACCGGAACTAAACGCTGTTCTCAAGCGGCATGATCTGCGCCAGCTTAACCAGCGCATTTCAGTACGATGTCGTCTTGCGCCGATGAAGGTTGATGATGTGTCACAGTACATTCATCACCGGGTCAAAGTTGCCGGCAGCCGAATCCCGGACATCTTCTCACCTGCTGCAATCAGGAAAATATATCGATTTTCACACGGTATTCCCCGATTAATCAATGTGGCCTGTGAACAGGCGCTCGTATTAGCCTGGACTCGCGAAATCCGCTCCGTTTCACCTTCTATGGCAACAGAGATTATTTTAGAGCTTCAGCAGGATCATGAACGCGAAGGATTCTGGCATCATATTTCACGCTGGCTGTTTGCCGGAAAGTGACCCGATTTTTATGAGTTATATTCTTGATGCCCTGAAAAAAATCGAACATGAAAAAAACAAAAAACGTTCGGACGGCAGGATCAGTATTGCTAACGACCTGTTTCAGGAACGGAAACAACCCAATGCCGGAACCGGGATCGGGAAAATAGCCGCGCTTGTCCTGGCAGCGTCTCTGCTTGCCGGCGGTGGTACCTGGTTTGTTCTTAACGGGAATAGCCGTAAGAGTGCCACTGCTGTGCGCCCATCGGCACCGCCACAAGCGGTTCCGGTCGTTGCGCCGCCCGTCCCGCCGTCGGTTCAGGCTGTGACTCCTGTTATGGTTCCGCCAACGGAACCACCTGCTGCTGCCTCGCAAACAAATACTGCTGCCAGTGGTGATGATAATTCTCCTGCGAGCGACAAAACAGGGCAATCCGCTATACCAATTACGGCTGAACCTGTTGTACAGAAGAAGCAACCGGTGCAGATCATACCGGCGCCTGCTGATGTCAAGCTGTCCGGAATTGCCTGGCAGGATGAACGTAGCGGTCGTAGAGCGGTTATTAACGGCTTTCTGCTCAAGGAAGGTGCCGTCGTTTCCGGAGCAAAAATTATTGACATCCAGGCAGACAGGGTTCGTTTTGCCTCTGCTGGCGGGGAGTTCGAAATTCGCCTTGACGCGGTACTCCCTTCTGAGGTGAAACGATGAATGTTGTCGGGCGCTCGACGCTGATTATCAGTTTTTCGTTGCTATCAGCGGCCTGCGGCAGGAAAGGGGCGCTGATCTATCCCGACATGCTTGTTCCGGCTTCACCGGCAGCGGTTACTGCGCAGCAGAGCGGCTCTTCGGTAAAGCTACAGTTCACGCTTCCCGACAAAGATCAAGCCGGGCGACCGGTCAAGGGAGTGTCCGGTGTAAAAATAAGCAGGATGGTATCAGAAACCGGTCAGAAAGATGTGTGCCGATCTTGTCTGGCCGATTATCTGCTGTTACGGACACTGTATCTCGATCATCTGCCGACCGGCACTCAGCGCATTGGAAGTCGGCTTGTTATGCTGGATAGTGATGTACGGGAGGGTAATCTCTACTCATATCGTATCGTCCCCTTCACTGCAGATGGTGTGGAAGGCGCGTCGTCAGCAACTGCTACTGCTCAGATTGATGCTCCTGCTCCGGCGCCTGCCGTGAAAATCGAGTCATTTCCAACGGAAGTGAGACTTCAGATCACCTCGAAAATATTAAACGGCAGCCATGCCGGCTTCAATATATATCGTTCAGCTGGAGCAGAAGCCAGCCCTTTTCAGCCGCTTAACAGGGAACCATTTCAAGAGAATACGTATGCTGACGGGAATCTCTCGCGCGGGATCAGGTATCGCTACGTGGTTCGTGAACTGAGCAGACAGAAATCGGGGGATTTCGCTGAAAGTATCGAATCTCAAGAGGTTGCGGGCATGCTGAAGGACGATGAATGAATATGTTATCTGTCTGCTGCTATAGGAAACGAGAAAGGGCACCCTCATGTGGATGCCCTTTCTTTTCACCAAATTCTTCTCCTTACCTGAATCAGATCTCCGGTCTCACCGGCTCTACTGATCAGGGCCCGCCATAACCGTGACATTTGTCACAGTTATCGTAGAACACACGGTACGGTGTTCCCCATTTTACTGTAGTCTCCTTCATGTGACATGAAACATTTGAACATGTCTTTGTGGCAGGGGCATATGTCGCAGAGGCAAGGCTCATGGAAACTTTTTCTGATTGTGAGGACGAATAGTAAATAAATGGCTTTTGCGTGTCGAACGCCACATCGTTACTGCCGTTTACATGCTTGGAAAAATCAGTGATGGGAACATCACCAAGGACAGTTACGTCCATGCCGTCTCGGGTGAAGGTGCTTTTCTGCTTTACCGTGTCATTGTGACAGTAACTGCAGCTTACCGGATCAGCGGCCATATTGAAGGTGTGCAGGTTGCCATACCCCCATGAATCAATCCATGCGTGGCTGTCACCAGCTCCGCCGTCATTGGCTGGATATGATGTTTGGGTAGGATTGCCGTGGCAACCGGAACAGCCAAGTGCAGCACCACCCCAGGTGGTGCTCTTGTAATTTCTGGTGACAACGACCTTGTCCTGCCAGTTCGGATCATCAGCGGGGATGGCCGCCGTTGTCGTCCAGTCGTTGTAGCTGTGACAGTAGACATTACTGCATGTCCCTTCGGTATAGGGGATTCCTTTGTCGTCAGTAATTACTTGAGGCCCTGTGACATATCCAGCCGAAGCCGGGTTCCGGGCCTTAAGCGATCCGACTGTTGCTTGCGGGTTATACAGTTCTGTGTCTACTACTCCGTTGCGATGTTTCGCCATATCCATCGGATGGCAGTTGCCGCAGCCAATTATATAGCCGGTTGAATTGGCGGTAAAATCCTGGGCAATCCTGAGGTCACCGTATCCCGCTTGGGAAACGGCACCGCCGAAATGCTTCAAGTGGGATGCAGTTGCGGGTGGAGCTCCGTGGCAGCCGTCACAGCCGCCTGCAACGACGGAATGCTGGTTGTGGCACTCGGTGCAGCGATTGGTGCCGGAATATTCGTTGTGGAACTCCAGGCCAGTAGGCGGCCAAGGCAGACCTTGAGAGTTACCGGGATTGTGACAATCAATACATGCAGCGTTCGGGTTGTGTACTCCGCCGACGTGGCAGTAGCTACAGGAAGCGGCACCTGCCTGTATGAAATGTTTGCTTGCGGCAAATTCGGTGACTATTTCAGGGTTATGGCAGGTAATGCAGTAATTACCGCTGCCGGCAGATTCGGTATAGTTGAAGGAGGTTTCGCTGACCGAGTCTCTCCTGATCAGACCAGGATGCCCACCGGTGTCAGCCCCGACATGACACTGGGAGCAAACGACCCCCTTGGTTTTGTGACCGGACGAAAACCATTTGCCATAAACATTGCTGACTACCCCGACCCCGGCGGCGGAGTGACAGTTCTGGCACTGTGCAACCACCAGTGAATTCGCGTCGGCAAAAACGGTAACCGTTGTCGAGGCGGTTGATCCGCCCGGCATGACCGTAAGGGAGAAATTGTAGGATCCAGCAACAGTCGGGGTAAAGCCGGCAATAGCGGTAGCGGAGTGTGAGAGAGTTACTTCCGGTCCGGATGTCTGCGACCAGACATATGAAGAAATACCGGCAGTCCCCGGCAGAGTGCCGCTGCCGTTAAGCGTAACCGTTGCTCCGGCAATGACAGATTGTGAATTACCGGCTTTGGCAATTGGGTTTTCGTTAGAGAATGTGCCGACGAGGACGATATTAGAAGTGACGGTGAAACCGGCCGGAAACGTCACCGTGACCTGCTGGCCAACAAGTGGGACAGCAGGACTCTGCGATGCAGTGGCGGGAATACCGGTTATGGTGTCCAGTTTATAAAACGCTGCCGGAGTAAAGGTAAATACTTTGGGAGTGGTAAATACCGTGCCCGCTGATATGTTGGCAATATTTGCCGGACTGACCGTGCCGCCGACATTTCCCGCTACAGAGGCCGATATACTGTATTTCAACTGAGTGAACGTTACATACAGTGACTGGGCAGTCGGCCCGCTCATCGCAAATGAAGTTTGAGCCGGGTTGGTCAGAGTCGTACCGTTATAGACCACCGACGTAGTCGTATATCCACTATTGGGGAAGAGCTTTACCGTCTTGACGCCGCTGCTTGTATAGCTTTTGAATACCTTGCTGTTGGCCGAAACCTGTAGAGCGCCATTTTCGACCTGCAGCGCCCCCCCCGGGGATTTAACCCAGGTGCTTAAAGACCATGTTGCGGCGTAGGCCATTGGTGTCAGTACGGTAAGCAAGAGAATAGTCAGAATTCGTTTGAACATGATTGTCATCTCCTTTTTTTGGGTATTTCATGCGAACAAAAGCGTAAAAAATCTAATTAAAACTTTTGCTTTAAAGATTTCATTTACTTGTGCAATAAATGCTCCATCGCCTTATAACATTAATATTTCAACTAATTACATTTTAATTAAAAATATTTTTCCGTCAAATTAATTGTAACTATCGGTGAAACAACCGGGCTATGACAGACCGCAAAACAGAGGGTTAAAAAACATCTCAACTGTATGTTCAAGTTCGTTGCTTTACGGTCCATCTACACTAAGGCCGTCCTGCTGCAAAGCCGTTATCATGGGTATGACACCGGGTGCAATCCTGATTGTTGAAGTGGCTCATGGACTGCGGTTGGGCTTTGCGATGAATCGGCCCATAGGGTGGTGGTCCCCCCATGCTGGTGGTCTGGGTGTGGCAGACGTGGCAGATCAGGTAATACGGAGGGGGTGGAAATTCCTGCCTCACAGCGCTGTCATCACCAAAACTGAAAGTGCTGGTCGGACCGTCATAACGTACCGGACCGCCATAATTGTTGGAACCACCGATCGGATAGAGGTTTATGGAAGTTCTGATGCCTGACGCATTAGTGGATCTCTTTTCATGACAGGTCAGACAGGTAAATTCCCCATATTGCCCCCCCTTAACTCCCCAGCCGTTGTACTGCGACCAATACCCCTTCCTGTTTGCGTTCAGGCTGCTGTGGATGAGCTGGTTGGAGAGGGTCATCACATTGTAGAATATTTTTTCCGCCGTTCCCCCCCATTCCAAAACTCCGTCCGGATCCTGATAAGTCAACCTGATGTCATAGGCGGTAAGTGAGACAAGCCCACTTAATGTTGTCACGTAGTGAGTTGAGGGTGGGTACCCTCCTTCGCTGACAGTAGTCGGATGCGGAGCGTTGCTGATATAATTAGTCCACAAAAAGTCACCCGACTTCCTGTACTCAACCGTTACAGTCCCGTTGCCATTGGCATCATGGTAAAGAAGCTGATCCACTTTAATAGTAGTAGATCCACTGGCAATCGCGGTCGCTTCCAAGAGCGCGGAGCGGTCATCCGCGAGTTGAACATAGTCGGTCGTTTGCGGATTATTGCCAAGAACGCCGTTGTCGTCCAGGTATGTTACCATGACACGATAGGCCTGGCCCTGCTCCAGACCGGTAATTGTGGTAATATAGGGAGAAACAGCATGGGGAGCGGCGGTTATCCAGTTTTTCAAGTCTATATCTCTTCCATTAGCACTTTGGTAATCGACCGTGACGCTGTTATTGCCATTATAGTCAGTGGTATACGGAATGGTCACGGTAATGGAAGTGGTACTGGTGGCAGTTATGGATACCGTACCTGTGGTGGTGCGGTTGTCCGGCATAACGATGGTAATCAATTGCTGGTTCTGGAGATCAACGCCATCGGAATCCAGATAGGTACAGCGAACGTCATATTTTGCTCCAGGGGAAAGAGCGGAGATGGTAGTGGTATAAGGAGATGTTGTATGGGGTGCTGAGGTTCCCCAGGCGGTCCAGTTTCCGGTGGTGTTGAGTTTGTACTCCACCGTATAGTTGTTGTTTTCGTTGGAGTCATCGGTATATGGCATGGTTACCGTCAGAGCGGTTGGAGTGGTGGCAACTGCCGTGCAGGTTCCCGGAGTGGTCTGCCTTCCAAGGATATGAGGGCCGGATCCAATGCCACCTGCTGAATAGTTGCCGCTCGTGTCTTTGGCGAATATGCGATAATAGTAGCCGGACTCTGTGTTAGCCAGTCCTGCATCGACACAGCTTGCCACCGGTTTGTTCGTCACGCAGGCAACAGAACTGGTGCCGATGACGCTGCCCACCGAATATAATCCACCTTCTGCAGGGACGTCAGTAACCGGTGCCGCACTTCGGAGGATAACAATCTGACTGAAATCTACATCAGCGGGATTCACCCAGGAGAGGCTCATCTGGCCGGTACTTGGAGAGATCATGTTCCAAGAGGGACTGGCCGGAGACGTATTGTCAATGGTGATGGTCGAGGTGTCATTGCTTGAAATAATGAGTGTGTTACTAGCTACAGAATGGGTAATATCGGTAACCTTCCCGTTCATGGTATAGGTCGAACCGGGAGGCGTCGGCATGTCGGCATGGGATTTTGGGGTAATGCGCACTGAATATACGTAGTTGTTGTTGACAACATTGATATTGTTGACGTCCAGAATCGTGTCACTGCTTACTGGGACAGTGATAATATCGGTTTCCGGATTTGCCAGAGATCCGATTACTCCACCATATCTTCCCTGATTTGTTAACTTGGCTATTTCGATCAGGCCAATGGCGGCCGCAGAACCGTGTGGAAGCTCAACAGTAACCCCCGTGAGGGTGTCAGTACCGACGAACGTGCTGAGCATGAATGAATTGAGTTTGGCGTATGCGGTTCCTGGTCCGACTTCCGTATTCTGGATCGGTTTATCGCCGTTATTTACTATATAGGTGGCAGGAAAGAATATCGGTGATGCAAAGCTCGGTACAGCAATGGCTGGCGTATTGAGATAGTCGAAGTCCGGAACTGCAGTCAGTCCGACAGATATCATGAATTCTTTGTAGCCCAGGTTGCTGATGAGATTGATATAGTATCGTCTGCCGACCGTCATGACATGATCGATATTCGAGAGCTTCATATCATTGCTGTAATAATCATGCTGGAAGTAGACGCCGTTTGGCAGGCCAAGCGGCACCAGGTTGCCGAGGTCGTCCCTGATCTCCTTGATGGACCAGGTGCCCGTATTCCAGCCGAGGGGGCTTGCGGCTGCAGCCCAGGGACTCGCCAGTCGAGCGGTTAACGTAATACTCGTGTAATCATGGATGCCGGGAATTACACCGTTCGGACTCTGTGGCTGGACGCTGACCGAATGTGCATCATAATTGTATGCACCGTTCTTGACGAAAACAGTTGCTGCCAGCCATTGGTTATCGACAGAAGCGCCGGTAACCCGTACCTCAATCTGGCCGAGGCTTCCTGTGGTGAGTGCACCACTGTTGAGGGTGATGATGCGGTCATACACACCGGCGCTGACCTCGCTGAAAGCGCCCAGAACATAGTTCGGCCCAGCCGTTAATAGAGCGCCTGTCGAGGCGTTCTTGACGGAGTGGACGATTAATTCCGTACTGGTCAATCCGGTAATCGGTGCACCGGTCTGGTCTATGACCTTTGCCCTGATCTTGAAGGTTGCCGGATACGTTGTAATGGAAAAGATTGGGGCATCGTTGAGCGTCCCAGTGTCGACTGAGATGTTGTAAACCTTGCCGTAAGTGCCACTGCCGGCTTCTGTCTGCCACGGCAGGAAAGTCGCAATGAAGAAGAGAAGCGCAATTATCACGCATTTTACTCTGCTGTTTCGCATTGTTGCTCCCTTTACACCGAAATTTTCTTTTAACAAATTCATATCATTCACCTCACAGATCCGCATGGCATGAAATACAATTCATAGCAGTATCGCCCCATTTGGCCAATTGGTTAAGATGACACACCGTTACACAACTTTTATCCGCCGGATTGTAGCTGCCGCTGAACGGAACGCTGTCGAAAGAGTCCAACGTCTTGTAGCCATTATTTCTGGTCCACCCCAGCGGCTTAACGACGCTGGTGAAGTTGTTGAGCCGTATCTGCGCTCTGCTGCGGAAAGTACCGGTCATGAAATCGACATCTCTGGTGCCGTTAACGTGCATCGACTTGTCGGCAATGACTGCCGCAGGCTGTAAGCCATGACAGGAAGCGCAGGCAAAAGCGGTTCCCGGAGCCGATTGCATGCTGGGTAAACTCACCGTGGAGGCATGGCAGGTGGGGCAGCTGATGGTGGTAGAAGTAGCGGGATCGCCATGGCCGGAGCCACTTCCCGCGCCTCCGGCTTTTGGAAAGAGTGGCTGCCATGAATCAACAGGGTCTTTTCTGATATTGTCGAAGTGCAGACCGACCAGATGCCCCCCTTCTCCGGAGCCGACATTCTGCGAATAATGACTGTTGGCGTTGGCATTCTCCGGGCCTCCGCTGGCATAGTTCGGTGGGTCGCCGTGGCAGCTGGCGCATTTATTCAAGGAGAAAGATCCACCCCACTGTGGTGTGTCTATATAATTTCTGACAGAGTCTTCCTGACCGGAACTGTGACAGTAGACATTGCGACAGACAGTGGTGGTGCCGGCCCCGGTGCGACCGGCATTGGCCGGGTTGCTCTTCTTGGTTCCAGTCGCGGCAGGATTGAACAGCTCCATATCGACAATACCGTTGGCATGTCTGGAGATATCCATAGGATGACAACTGCCGCAGTTAAAACGATAAGATGTAACGGTTGAGCTGTTACCGTCATCTCCGTATGCCGCCCCGATGCCATCAGTATGCACAAGGTGTGCACCGGTACGCGGCGGGGCATCATGGCAGCTTGTACAGCCGCTCACGGATTTGTAGGCGCTTACGCTATCGGCAATCTCCTGGCTGATTTTGTTATTTTGTACCAGATGTGCCAGAGCTCCTTCGATTGATCCGGTAATGATGCCGTTGTAGAGATAGTCGATGGAATCGAAGATCAGTTTCTTTGCATATCCCGCGTTGTGTGCATATCCGCCCGGCTCCTTTTTGAGTAAAACGTAGTTGAATGCGGCCCCCATGGTGTTTGCTCCAGACTGGCCAGTCCCCCAGTTGGTATTTGAGAAATAGGGATAATCGGTCGTACAGAGGAAATTGCGATATATCAGAGTCTGGTTCAGAACCTCCAGGGAATCTTTGTATAATGACTGGCTGTTGTTTATTTTGGCGGGGTCATTGATGAAAGAGCTTCCGTGGCAGTTGGCGCACATGTTGGTAGTTATGTTTCCGACAAGGCCGCCGCTAACGCTGGAGACCGCTTTGAACAAATGTTTCCGGGAAGCGGTCATATGGCAGCCGATGCATGGCCCGGCAGTACCTGTTCCGGAACTGTTGTTGATACCGATTACGCGGTGACTGTTGCTTGAATAGAAGGCATAGGGCTGGCCGGGAAAGTTGTATCCTCCCGTGCCGTGCAGGACGCTGCCGGCGGCCAGGTAGTGAGGTGCTATGAATACTTGATTGGTAAAGTCGTCAGAGGTGATACTCAGGCCGTTGTTCCTGCCGCTGTGACAGTTCATGCAGATATTTGAGAAACCGATATTCCTGTTGACATAGGTATCGGCGGCAAATGGCATGACCGGACTGACGTTACGCACGGTGCCGTTTTCGATATTACTGTGGCAGCCGTTGCAGGCAAGCACTTCTTTGGTCTTGTCGGTGGCTACTCCCCACGCTGCCGTAACCCTGCCAGTGGAGTAGGATATAAAGCCGGTTGTGGTGTGGCACTGGACGCAGCCTGATCTTATCTTGAAGTCATATTCAGTCCAGGGAAGATCGGTAAAAGCGGCGTGACTGGACTTGGCCCACTGATGCCGGACGGAGGCGTTTGTTTCATTGCTTATGTGGCAGTTCGTACAGACAGATTTTGATGTTACGTATGAGGATGGATACCCGGCGCTGGTAATGTTGTTGTAATGTGCTGCTCTGGACATACCGGTGACTGTTTTCGGGTTGTGCCGGTTGTGGCAGTTCGCACAGAGGTTGGTGCCGGAATATTCGTTGTGGAACTCCAGGCCAGTAGGCGGCCAAGGCAGACCTTGAGAGTTACCGGGATTGTGACAATCAATACATGCAGCGTTCGGGTTGTGTACTCCGCCGACGTGGCAGTAGCTACAGGAAGCGGCACCTGCCTGTATGAAATGTTTGCTTGCGGCAAATTCGGTGACTATTTCAGGGTTATGGCAGGTAATGCAGTAATTACCGCTGCCGGCAGATTCGGTATAGTTGAAGGAGGTTTCGCTGACCGAGTCTCTCCTGATCAGACCAGGATGCCCACCGGTGTCAGCCCCGACATGACACTGGGAGCAAACGACCCCCTTGGTTTTGTGACCGGACGAAAACCATTTGCCATAAACATTGCTGACTACCCCGACCCCGGCGGCGGAGTGACAGTTCTGGCACTGTGCAACCACCAGTGAATTCGCGTCGGCAAAAACGGTAACCGTTGTCGAGGCGGTTGATCCGCCCGGCATGACCGTAAGGGAGAAATTGTAGGATCCAGCAACAGTCGGGGTAAAGCCGGCAATAGCGGTAGCGGAGTGTGAGAGAGTTACTTCCGGTCCGGATGTCTGCGACCAGACATATGAAGAAATACCGGCAGTCCCCGGCAGAGTGCCGCTGCCGTTAAGCGTAACCGTTGCTCCGGCAATGACAGATTGTGAATTACCGGCTTTGGCAATTGGGTTTTCGTTAGAGAATGTGCCGACGAGGACGATATTAGAAGTGACGGTGAAACCGGCCGGAAACGTCACCGTGACCTGCTGGCCAACAAGTGGGACAGCAGGACTCTGCGATGCAGTGGCGGGAATACCGGTTATGGTGTCCAGTTTATAAAACGCTGCCGGAGTAAAGGTAAATACTTTGGGAGTGGTAAATACCGTGCCCGCTGATATGTTGGCAATATTTGCCGGACTGACCGTGCCGCCGACATTTCCCGCTACAGAGGCCGATATACTGTATTTCAACTGAGTGAACGTTACATACAGTGACTGGGCAGTCGGCCCGCTCATCGCAAATGAAGTTTGAGCCGGGTTGGTCAGAGTCGTACCGTTATAGACCACCGACGTAGTCGTATATCCACTATTGGGGAAGAGCTTTACCGTCTTGACGCCGCTGCTTGTATAGTTTTTGAATACCTTGCCGTTGGCCGAAACCTGCAGGGCGCCACCTTCCACCTGAAGAGATCCCCCGGGGGATTTAACCCAGGTGCTCAAAGACCACGTTGCGGCGTAGGCCATTACCGGCAACAAACATGACACCATAATAACCGTCAGCATCCTTTTTAACATGTGTTACCCCCATAGAGTTTGACTTATGTAAGTCCATCCTGAAAGCGCAACAGTATTATAAAGTGCAGGAATCCAACCACAAAACGATATCACCTCTTCCTGAAGTTTCAAGCGGAGCTGCAAAAAATATTAGCCTCTGATATGGGAGTTTTTTTGTGGAGAAGGATAGGCCGAAAACGAGAAATGGCACCCATTTCATATGGATGCCATTTCTCGCGTAACGATTTTTTTTGAAACCGGAACTTACTTGGCTACTGTTTCAGCCAGTTTAAGAGCGATGTCCTTGTAAGGGTTGGCGAACAGGATGATCAGGCAGACAACCAGCGCATAGATTGCGAGGGACTCGATCATGGCCAGACCGATCATCATGGTGGTCAGGATTTTCCCGGAAGCGCCGGGATTACGGGAAACGCCTTCAACGGCGCGTGCAACGGCCATACCCTGGCCAATACCGGTGCCGAGTGTACCAAGTGCCATACCAATACCTGCTGCCAGAACGCACATCGTGAAAAAGCTCATCTTTACTACCTCCATTTGGTTTTGTCTCCTAAACAGTATAGGAGTATCTGAATTATTTGTTAATCCCGCAAGGGGATAAGTGCGTTAACGAAATCATTTCTGCATAAATCCGCAGAAATGATTTCTAACTTACTAATGTGCGTGATCCAGTGAACCCTGGATATAAATCATAGCCAGAAGCATGAAGACGAATGCCTGAATGAACGAAACCAGAACGCCCATCAGCATCATCGGCAACGGGACCAGGAACGGAGCCAGGCCAAAGAAAATCATCAGCACAAGTTCATGGCCGTTCATATTACCGAACAGACGCAGAGTCAGTGACACCGGGCGGCTCAGGTGGCCGATAACTTCAATAAAAAACATGACCGGGGCCAGCCAGGCGATGGGTCCGAGAAAGTGCTTTATATAGCCCAGTCCGTGGTGCTTGATCCCCACCACATGAGTCGAGACAAAAACGATTATCGCACAGGCTGCAGTAGTGTTGATGTTTGCAGTTGGCGGAAAGAAACCGGGAATCAGTCCGATGAGGTTTGACACCAGCACAAAGATAGCGAGTGTGGCAATCAGCGGGAAGAAGGGACGGCCTTGCTCCCCCATGGTGTCAACAATCATCCCTTCAATGCCGCCGATAACGGTTTCTATGAAATTTTGCAATCCGCCGGGAATGGACTTGAGCGCCGCTGTTGCCATCAGTGAAAGAACCAGCAGCAGCACAATAATCAGCCAGGTGTAGCTGATTGCGTCAGCACTCGCTGCAGGTATGTGAAGCGGCGCCAGCAGTTTGCGGAAAAATTCAAGAAAAAGTAACGGGTGAACCATGGAGCTAACCTCCTGCGCGCAGGGCGCTGTATAGTGAAAGTACGATTATATTAATTACAATTACCGAGAGTCCGACAAAAAGACCGGCCAACGAAAACCAGCCTGAAGTTATGATAAAATAAAGCAGAACGGCGGTCACACTTAAGCGGGCAACGAATCGGAGCTGGGCATACGTTGTTGCGTTAGCAGGCAGCTGCCCGAGAATGCGTTGAAGAACGTTGCGAATCCAGAAAAAATTAACTATCGCAATACATCCGCCTGCTGCTGCACCCAAACCAACCTGTAGTGAAAACAGAGCCCATCCGGCAAGCGTCAGAATAACCAACAGGCCGAGGCTTCCCTTGATGATGACCGCAAAGAGGTTATCCTCATTGATCGTGATCATCACTTTTACGGATCTCCCTGCCGGCGATTACGTAGATATTCTTGAAACCGGCGGCAATGCCGATGAATAGAAAAATATAAAAGAACCAGGGCTTGGTGCCCAGCCAACGATCAAGAGTAAGACCGAACCATACTCCGATGGCAACCGCCAGCACTACGGAAATACCCATGCTGGAAACCATTGCAAGGCTCTGAAAAAGTTGGCGTTTATTATCGGCCATGAAAAGTCAGTTGAGAAGCAGGTGTAAAACCGGAACTAGATACCATAGGTACGGCAGATCTGTCAAACAGAAATAACCGCACGCGTTACGCAATCTGTTTGAAACATTTAGCTGCGGCCATAATGGTTTTTTCTATATCAGCCTCAGTATGCGCTGCCGAAACGAAGGCCGTTTCAAACTGCGACGGAGCAAGATAAACCCCTGCTTCGAGCATTCCGAGGAAATATTTAGCGAATGCCTTGGTGTCGCATTGCGCTGCTGTCGTCCAGTCAAAAACGTCAATTTTACTGAAAAAAGTACAGAACATACTGCCGACTCGAGTAGAGTAGGTCGGATAACCGGCATCTTTTGCCGCCTTGGCAATTCCTTCGGCAACCGCTCTGCTTTTCTCTTCCAAAGCTTTGTAAAAACCGGGCTGTTTGAGGATTTTCAGTGTTGCGATTCCCGCCGACATGGCCAGAGGGTTTCCGGAAAGTGTACCGGCCTGATAGACCCCGCCTGATGGCGAAAGTTTTTCCATGATTTCGCGTTTTCCGCCGAAGGCGCCAACCGGAAGTCCGCCGCCGATTATTTTGCCAAGTGTTGTCACGTCAGGAGTAACACCGGTAAGTTCCTGCATTCCGCCGTACGCAACCCGGAAACCGCACATTACTTCATCAAAAATCAGTATGATTCCTTCATTGGTGCAGATATCTCGAAGTCCTTCCAGAAAACCTTCGCGTGGAGGAACTGTTCCCATATTTCCGGCTACCGGCTCAACAATGATGCAGGCGATGGCGTTGTTGTTTTCAGCGACAAGACGTCTGACGGAATCAAGCGAATTGAATTCGGCAGTGAGGGTATGTTTTGCAAAATCGGCGGGAACGCCGGGAGAATCAGGCACTCCGAATGTAGCGGCACCAGAGCCGGCCTTGACCAGAAGAGAATCCGAGTGGCCGTGATAGCAGCCGGAGAACTTCATGATCTTGTCCCGCCCGGTAAAGCCGCGAGCAAGCCTGATAGCACTCATGGTTGCTTCAGTGCCGGAGCTGACCATGCGCACCATTTCAATTGACGGAACCGCATCAATGACCATGTTTGCAAGAATGGTTTCTCTCTCTGTTGGCGCTCCGAAGCTGGCACCGCTAGTCATGGTGTCCTGAACCGCTTTCAGGATGTCCGGATGGCAATGGCCAACAATCATCGGGCCCCAGGAACCGACGTAGTCGATAAAGTCATTACCATCCTCATCGTAGATATGTGATCCGGAAGCTTTCTTGATGAAGAGAGGGTCGGCCCCGACCGATTTGAATGCGCGTACCGGGCTGTTAACTCCGCCGGGGATAGCTGTTTTTGCCTGTTGAAAAAGTACGCTCGAACGTTCGTGATTCATAAATCAGCCTCACATTGAATTAAAGATACGTAAATATCAAGCGGCGAAATTAACATACTTACGCCACGTATGTCAATGGTAAAGCTCTAATTTTATTTGCAATTTAGATAGCGCCGGAGCGTCGATGAAAAAAAATGGAGTAAAAAAACTGTTGACAAAGAAATTCAATTCACATATTAAATTCAGCGTTTGTATACAGTATACCGTTCGCAGTAAGGAGGATTTTAATGCTTGGTGCATACCTGCCAATACTACTTTTAGTGCTCGTAGCAATAGGTTTCGGGCTTGTTTCTCTGGTCATGTCATCACTGATTGGCCAGAAGAGGCCTTCGAAAGTAAAGCTGCAGCCGTACGAAAGTGGGTGTGACCCTGTCGGGACAGCCCGCGAGCGTTACTCGATCAAGTTTTATATGATTGCAGTATTGTTCATATTGTTTGATATTGAGGCGGTGTTTCTCTATCCATGGGCTATTCTCTACAAGAAACTGGGCGTTTTCGGTCTGGTTGAGATGGGGCTTTTCATTGTAATTCTTTTTGTTGGTTATATATATGTCTGGAAAAAAGGAGCGCTGGAATGGGAGTAGACAATCCGCTTGGCGATAACGTTATCACCACGTCACTGGATCTCTTGGTTAACTGGTCCCGGAAGTCATCCATCTGGCCTATGACCTTTGGTCTGGCGTGCTGCGCTATTGAAATGATGGCCACCGGTGCCTCGCACAATGACTTGGACCGCTTCGGCATTATATTCCGTGCATCTCCCCGTCAGTCGGACTGTATTATCATTGCCGGTACGGTTACCAAAAAAATGCTGCCGGTAATTATGACCGTTTATGAGCAGATGCCTGAGCCGAAATGGGTTATTGCCATGGGGGCGTGTGCCTGTTCGGGCGGCATTTTTGATACCTACAGCGTTGTGCAGGGCATTGATGAAGCGTTGCCGGTCGATGTTTATATCCCCGGTTGCCCACCACGCCCTGAGGCGCTGCTTTTTGGGCTTATGAAACTGCAGGACAAAATTATGAAGGAACGTAACTCATTCGGCTCAGCCATTGGTCTGGGCGAACGCTATATTCCTGAAGCGGCCTGACCTGTTCCAGAGAACTAACATACAACATACACAAATCCCACAAAAGGGTTGGATATCATGGCAGAAAACAATCGAGCAGTACTGAAGCTGAAGGAAAAGTTTGCCGCTTCGATCATTGAGGTAGTCGAATTCAGGGGAGAAGTGACGGTAACAGTGGCGAAGGATGCTATTATTGAAATCCTTTCGTTCCTCAAACAGTCTCTTCAGTACAACCTGCTTACTGACCTTACTGCAGTTGATTATTTGGGTAAGAAGGAAGAGCGCTTCATGATGGTATATCAGCTCTATTCTATCCCAAACAAAGATCGGCTTCGTGTTAAAACGCCGGTTACCGAAGTTGCTTGCACTATCCCAACAGCAATTCCGGTCTGGAAGACAGCCAACTGGCTGGAGCGCGAAGTATTCGATCTTTTCGGCATCACATTCAGTGGACATCCTGACCTTCGGCGCATTCTCATGACCGATGACTGGGTTGGCCATCCACTCCGCAAAGATTATCCGTTACAGGGACCCGACCGTGAACCCTACAAAGGGCGCTTGTCATAGTTTAACTTCATCGTTTTGTAATTCGATCATAGAAGAGGCGATACATGGCTGCTACTGAAACAATGACACTGAATATGGGTCCACAGCATCCCAGTACCCACGGGGTTCTGCGACTCGTTCTCGAACTTGATGGCGAGGTAATCGTTAAAGTCACTCCCCATATCGGCTTTCTGCACCGTGGTGTTGAGAAACTTTCTGAACACCGGACCTATCACCAGATCCTGCCGCTGACCGATCGTCTCGACTATCTGGCGCCGATGAGCAACAATCTTGGGTATATACTGACGGTAGAAAAACTAATGGCGGTTGAGGTTCCTGAACGCGCTGAAACAATCAGGATTATCATGGCTGAACTGACCCGACTGGAATCGCATCTGGTCTGGATTGCCTGTCACGCCCTCGATATCGGAGCCATGACCGTTTTTATCTATGCATTTCGTGAGCGTGAAACGGTTATGGAAATTTACGAATTGATCTCCGGTGCCCGCATGACTTCCAACTTCTTCCGTGTTGGTGGCCTTTCTCAGGATGTGCCTGACGAGTTTGTAAAAAAAGTCAGTGACTTTATTGATGTCATGCCAGGTTACCTCGATCAGTATGAAGGTTTGTTGACAACCAACCCGATCTGGCTCAAGCGTACTGTCGGCAACGGTGTCATCTCCGCTGAAGACGCTATAGATATCGGTCTCACCGGTCCTGCCTTGCGTGGCTCGGGTGTTGACTGGGATCTGCGCCGTGATAATCCATACAGCGGTTACGAAAAGTATCAGTTCAAAGTGCCGACCGGTGAAAACTGTGACACGTTTGATCGCTATAAAGTACGTCTGATCGAAATGCGCGAAGCATGCAAGATTGTTCGCCAGGCTCTTGACCGGCTTAAACCGGGACCCGTGCTTGCCGATTGTCCGCAGGTTTGTTACCCGCCTAAGGAAAATGTCTACAACAGCATTGAGGGCTTGATCCACCACTTCAAGATCGCTTCCGAAGGCTTTGCGGCGCCGGAAGGTGAAGTATACCACGGAGTCGAAGCTCCAAAGGGTGAACTCGGATTCTATATCGTCAGTGATGGCGGAAACAAACCGGAGCGTCTGAGAATTCGTCCTCCTTCATTTGTGAATCTGCAGGCCATCGAACAGATGAGCGTTGGCTCCATGATTGCCGACCTGGTAGCTGTAATTGGTACCCTTGATATCGTACTTGGCGAAATAGACAGATAACTCCGCATGATTCAAAGGAGATGGGGCGCATGAGTAACGCAGCAGCACAGCAGGCCGAAGAACAGGAACTTGTAGTCGACCTGATAAAGGCCGATCAGGTTATTGATAAATATATAGATCTTCCAGGCAATCTGATGCCGGTTCTTCAGGGTGTTCAGGACGCGTATGGCTATGTTCCGCGTATTGTTGCTGACCATGTTGCAGAACGTTTGAACGTATACCCGAGCCAGATTTACGGGGTTCTTACTTTTTATGCGCAGTTTCATCTGAAGCCGCGTGGCCGGTTTATCATTCGTGTCTGTGTCGGGACCGCCTGCCATGTTCAGGGCGCTCAACGGATTAAAGAGACATTCTTTAATCTCCTGGGTATTGGACATACAGAAACCAGTGCCGATCTGCGCTTCACCTTTGAAGAGGTTGCCTGTTTGGGAGCTTGTGGTATGGCGCCACTTGCCATGGTCAATGATGATACATATGGCAAGATGACTGTTCAGAAGGTCGACGAAATCGTAGCCAAATATTCTGCACTCCCGCTTGATTAAGCGGACTCACGCTAGAGGACACAACGCATGAGCGACAATTCAGGTATTCAGATTCTAATTTGCCAGGGAACTGGCGGTATATCAGCCGGGGCAAAAGGTGTTGAGACGGAGTTTACTCGTGTAATTGCCGAGCAAGGCCTGAATGCCACAATAGGTAAACGGTGCGATGTTATTAAAACCGGCTGTCGTGGACTCTGCGCTAATGACGTTCTTGTTGACATTATCACTCCCGAGCAGGGTCGAGTTACGTATGACTTTGTGCTGCCGGAAGAAGTTGAAAAAATTGTCATGGAGCATATCGTTGGCAATACAACTATGGAAAAGCGTAAGGCCAAGCCATATTACAACACCTTTCTCGAAAGACAGATGCGCGTTGTTATGGGCAACTGTGGTGAAATAGATCCTGATAGTCTTGATGCTTACCTTGGGGGAGAATCTAAGGGTTTTCAGGCTATTGAAAAGTGTGTCAAGAGTATGAAGCAGGAAGAGGTCATTGAAGAGGTAAAAAAATCCGGACTCCGCGGTCGTGGGGGGGGCGGTTTCCCTACTGGTATGAAGTGGTCCTTCTGCAAAGCATCACCCGGCGATCATAAATATCTTATCTGCAATGCCGATGAGGGTGACCCCGGCGCTTTTATGGATAGATCTATTCTGGAAGGTGACCCCTACTGCATCATCGAGGGAATGCAGATCGCCGGTTATGCAATCGGCGCTACCTATGGCTATGTGTATGTCCGCGCCGAATACCCGCTCGCCGTCCAGCGACTGCAAAACGCTATTGATACCTGTTATGAAAAGGGGTATCTGGGTAAAAATATTAAAGGGTGGGGACTTGACTTTGATATGCGCATCAAAATGGGCGCCGGCGCGTTTGTCTGCGGTGAAGAAACCGCACTGATGGCCTCCATTGAAGGTGAACGCGGCATGAGTCGTCCTCGACCGCCATTCCCCGCTGTACGCGGGTTATGGGGACACCCGACAAATATCAATAATGTTGAAACGTTTGCCAATGTCCGCCATATCATCAACAACGGCTCGGATTGGTACGCAAGCCTTGGCACGGAAACTACCAAAGGGACCAAGATATTTGCCGTAACCGGTAAGGTTAAGCATACGGGCCTGGTAGAAGTTCCGGCTGGTATGAAGGTTCGGGAAGTCCTTTTCGACGTCTGCGGTGGTATCGTCAACAACCGCAAGTTCAAGGCCGTGCAGGCTGGTGGCCCGTCCGGCGGCTGTATTCCTGAAGCGTTGCTGGATACACTGGTCGATTACAATGCTCTTATTCAGGCGGGCGCCATGATGGGGTCCGGTGGTCTTGTTGTCATGGATGAAACAACCTGTATGGTTGATGTTGCCAAGTTCTTCCTGACTTTTACCAGGACGGAATCATGCGGTAAGTGTGTGCCCTGTCGCATCGGTCTCAAGGTAATGCTTGATATTCTCACCAAAATAACCGAAGGGCGCGGAGAACCTTCTGATATTGATGCACTCTTGGATCTGGGCGCATCCATCAAGAAGGCTTCCCTGTGCGGTTTAGGGCAGACGGCTCCAAATCCGGTACTTTCAACCATTAGTTATTTCCGTGACGAATATGAAGCGCACATCAATGACAAACGATGTCCATCAAACTGCTGCAAAGATCTTTTGCTCTGGGCTGTGTCGGAAGAAAAGTGCGTCAAGTGCGGCGCCTGTAAGAAAGCCTGCCCGGTTGATGCGATCGTGTGGGAAAAAGGGCAGTTGGCGTATCTGGATCAGGAAAAATGTACCAAATGTAAATCGTGCTACGACGCTTGTCGCTTCATGGCCCTCGTATAATCCGGCAGTAATGGATTGAATGATTAAACTCACGAACAGAGGTTTTAGATGGTTAATCTTACAATAGACGGCAAGCAAGTTACTGCACCAAAAGATGCCACGATATATGATGCAGCCAAATTAAATGGCATCAAAATACCGATCCTGTGTCATGACAAGAAATTGAAGCCTTTTGGCGCCTGCCGTATGTGTCTGGTTGAGGTCGAGCAGATGAAGGGGCGTCAAATCCCCGCATGTACCACCCCGGTAACCGAAGGTATGATCATTCAAACGGCCACACCCGAAATAGTCAAGGCTCGCGAGCTTGTTTTGGAGCTGTTGCTGCTTAACCACCCGCTTGATTGTCCGGTGTGCGATAAGGCCGGAGACTGTGACCTGCAAAACCTGACATATGACTACAAGGTTGATAGCAACCGTTTTACCGACTTAAAATTCCAGCATGAAATCGACTACAACAATCCGTTAATTGAACGCGACATGAACCGTTGTGTGCTCTGCGGCAAATGTGTCCGTATCTGTGACGAAATTGTCGGTTACGGTGCATTGACTTTTATTGATCGTGGTATTGAAACAAAGATCGGTTGTGAGTTTGAGGATGGTCTTAACTGCGAATTCTGCGGTTCGTGTATATCGGTGTGTCCCGTTGGATCGCTCCTTGCCCGTCCGTTCAAGCATAAGGCACGTTTTTGGGCGCTTACCAAACATGAGTCCGTATGTGGCTATTGTGGAACCGGTTGCAGACTGACACTTGGTGTCAAGGACAACAAGGTACTTACAACTATTTATGATGAAAATCAGGGTTTCCATAAGGGCCAACTCTGTGTCCGCGGACGATTTGGTTATCAGTTTATTAATAGCAAAAAACGTTTGACCACACCGCTGATTAAGAAAAACGGCAGGCTGATTGAGTCTACCTGGGACGAGGCTCTTGATCTTGTCGCAGGACGTCTCAACAGAGGCAATTCTGTGGCCGCTCTGGCAGCACCCCGCTTAACAAATGAAGAACTTGCTCTCTTTAAAAAGCTGCTGGTGGAGAATGTGGGAACGAAGAATTTTGACCACGCCGCCGGTTATGCGCATGCCGCACTGACGGAAGGCTTTTCCCGCAGTTTCGGAGCGACTGCTTCATCAGCGTCAATTCTTGATATCCAGAAAAGTGATCTGCTGCTTGTGATAAAGACCGATTCCTACGAAACTCATCCGGTCGTCGGTTTTGAAGTTAACATGGCGGTAAAAAATAAGGGTGTAAAACTCTCTATAATATCTGACAAACGCGGCAAACTTTCAAAGCTTCCACACGCGCAGACCCTGGTGCATCGTCCCGGAAGTGAAGTTGCCGTTCTTAACGCGATTGCATGGACTCTTCTTGACGAAAAGCTGGTTGCCGGATCTGCTTCACTGATAGCTGGTTATGCCGATTTGGAAAAGTCACTGTCCGGATTCAGCGCCGAAGCGGTTGCTGCACAGTGCGGAATTTCTGCTGCTGATATCAAAAAACTTGCTTCCGAATACGCTGCTGCCGAAAAGGCATTAATTATTTTCCCTGCAGGACAGGCGTATAGCGGGCACAATGCCGATCTGGCCACTGCGGCGGCAAACCTGGCTTTTCTGACCGGCAAGTATGACAAAGAAGGGTGCGGAGTTCTCTGTCTCTCAGAGAAAAATAACAGTCAGGGTGCCGTAGACATGGGCTTTTTTGCCCAGGATGGGGGGCTGAATGGCCTGCAGATCCTTGATTCGTGTGCCGAAGGGACAGTAAAAACCCTCTTTATCGCCGGCGAAAACCCACTGACATCCTATCCGAACCGTTCCAAAGTCAAAGCAGCACTGGAAGCGGTCGAATTCCTGATCGTGTCAGAGCTGTTCCTTACCGAGACTGCCGCCATGGCTGATGTTGTGCTGCCGGTCTGTTCTTTTGCCGAAAAAGATGGCACCTTTACCAGTACAGATCGTCGCGTGCAGTACTTCAAACAGGCAATACGCAAAAGTGTTCTGATCAAAACTGATTATGAAGTGTTTTCAAGCCTTATTGCCCGCTTGGGAGGAGTCGCTCCGGCAACTCCGGCGGTTCTTTTTAGTGAAATCGCCGATAAAACAGCCGGCTATCAGGGAATGACCCACGTTTCTCTCCTAAAAGAGGGCGCATTTGCTGCTGCTGTTACAACCCCGAAATTTATTGTCCCACAGGCGGCTGCACCGTTTACCGCTGAAACCGGTAAACTATCCCTGGTGACCGGCAGCGCGCTGTATCACAACGGTACCTTGTCTCAGTACGGTGAAGGACCGATGCATGTCTGTCCGGAAAATTATGTCGAACTTTCCCGGACTGACGCCGCTCTCTACAAGATTGCCGAGGGAGACCTGGTAACCGTTTCTTCATCCTCCGGAAGCCTGCAGCTCAAAGCCAAGATTACCCCACGTATGCCTGCAGGCGTTGTATTTTCGCCGTATCATTTCAGTGATGCTCCGATTAATACCATCTGGAGCGGGGCACCGGTAACATCAGTAACCGTATCGAAGTAGTACCGTTCAAACAAGTAACCAGACGAAAAACAACTATCATACAACGTATAGAAAGAGGGACAGATGGGAATCGAGATATTAGGACTGCCGCTGATGTATTACATCGCCATGGTTGCCAAGGTCCTGGTGGCTTTTGTCTTTGTGTTGCTGACCGTAGCCTACGCCACGTATGCTGAACGTAAAATAATCGGCCACATGCAGGTTCGCCTGGGGCCGATGCGTACCGGTTGGCACGGGCTGTTGCAACCAATTGCAGACGGGGTTAAACTTTTCTTCAAGGAAGAGATCATCCCATCGCAAGCCAGTACGTTCGCTTTTCTTGTTGCACCGCTGATTGCCCTGATTCCGGCGTTCATTACCTTTGCCGTTATCCCTTTTGGCGGTGTCATTGAGGTCGCCGGTTATAAGATTCCGCTGCAGATCGCGGCCTATTATGATACTACGGCCGGTCAGGTATTCGACGTTAATGTCGGAGTGCTCTATATCCTGGCCATGTCATCACTCGGCGTCTACGGTATTGTGCTTGCAGGTTGGGCATCAAACAGCAAATATTCACTGATGGGGGGTCTGCGCGCCTCGGCACAGATGATTTCATATGAGCTTGCCGCCGGGTTGTCAATCATCGCCGTCTTCATGCTCTCAGGTACCCTGTCCCTTACCAAGATTGTTGAACTTCAGTCCGGTTTTGGCGGCTTTGAGTGGTATCTCTTTAAGCAGCCTCTTGCCGCGTTCATGTTCTTCGTTTGCTCACTCGCCGAAATCAACCGCACCCCGTTTGACCTGCCTGAGGCGGAGACTGAACTGGTATCCGGTTTCTGCACAGAATATTCATCAATGAAATACGCCATGTTCTTCATGGCAGAGTACGCAAACATGGTAACTGTCTGTGCACTCACTGTCACACTGTTTCTTGGCGGTTGGAACGGGCCGTTGACTGCTGCCATACCACTCCTTGGACCGGTTTATTTTATTGCGAAAGTGTATTTCCTGATGTTTGTCTGCATGTGGATTCGCGCGACATTGCCCCGCTACCGGTATGATCAGTTAATGCACCTGGGTTGGAAAGTGTTCATTCCGGTAGCGCTTGTAAACATAATAGTAACAGGGATTATTGGCTATTTTATTTAACTGCCGCAGAACTAAGTAACGATATTACTGCAACGAGGATGGATATATGAATCCGATTACACCGATAATAAACGGCCTGAAAATAACATTGAAACATATGTTCATGAAGCCGGTAACGCTGCAGTATCCGACTGAACGTCCCAAAGTGGCAAAACGTTATCGCGGCCTGCATGCTCTGAATGTGTCGCATGACAAGGCCAAGTGTGTAGCATGCTACCTCTGTCCGACCGTCTGCCCGGCAAAATGTATCACGGTTGAAGCGGCAGAGGATGCCAATCACGATAAATACGCATCAGTATATGAGATCGACATGCTGCGTTGTATTTTTTGCGGCTATTGTGTTGAGGCGTGCCCGGTTGACGCGGTCAAGATGACCGAAGAGTTTGAATTGGCCAATTATAATCGTCAAGACTTCATCTACTCCAAAGAACGTCTCTTAGTAAAGTAATAAGGAGCAGTGCATGGAAACCCTCTTCTTTCTCATCATAACGTTAGTGGCTCTTATATCGGCAATCCTGGTGATTACCTGTAAGAATCCGATCAATAGTGCATTGGCGCTTATCATGACTTTTTTCTGCCTCGCAACATATTATGTCATGCTCGATGCGCCGTTTATGGCTGCTGTTCAGGTAATGGTGTACGCCGGTGCAATTATGGTTCTGATGGTGTTCACCATCATGCTGCTGAATATCAGGGTTGATGCCACGAAAAAGCATTCGCATAAACTTATATTCGCCTCAATAATCGGCTTTTTTACTGTTATAAATCTTATAGTTATGCTGGTTAAAAGCCGCGCAGCGCTTCCGACAGGTCCGTATAGCGGAGAAATGATTAAAATGATCGGTCATACTGAGCTGGTCGGACGCGAGATATTCACAAGCTTTCTGCTGCCATTCGAAATCACTTCGATACTGCTGTTAGTTGCAATCATCGGCGCGGTTATTCTGGCCAAGAAAAAAATATAAGAGGGCTCAATTTCATGGAAAACCTGAACAGCTATCTCATCGTAAGCGCCATACTCTTCACCATAGGGACAATCGGCGTCCTGACCCGCAAGAATGTAATTGTTATGTTTATGTGTATTGAGCTGATGCTTAATGCCGTAAACCTGACCTTTGTGGCTTTTTCCAGGCATCTCGGCAATCTGGATGGCCAGGTTTTCGTCTTTTTCATTATGACCGTTGCGGCTGCTGAAGCTGCTGTCGGCCTGGCCCTTATCATTGCGTTCTTCAATAATAAAGAGTCGATTGATGTTGACGACGTTAATTTGATGAAGTGGTAGCACCGCACCCACCCTTACACCAATGATTACTGATTGCATAAAAGGAGTCTTACATGTTTGACAAGGTATGGCTAATCCCGCTCTTCCCGCTCATCGGGTTCCTGATCAACGGGTTATTCGGGAAAAAGATCAAGAATGAAGCAGTCATCGGCGGAATCGGAACGCTGATGATATTCCTGTCATTTCTTGTGTCATGCGGAATACTCATGCAGATGATCGGTCTCCCTCCGGAGCAGAGAGTATTCGAAAAGGTAATGTTCCCCTGGATCCATTCCGGTAGCTTCAAGGCCGATATGGCCTTTCTGGTAGATCCGCTTTCAGTTGTCATGATCATGGTTGTCACCGGTGTCGGATCGCTTATCCATCTCTATTCGATCGGTTACATGCATGGAGAAGAGGGCTTCTACCGCTTCTTTGCCTATCTCAACCTCTTCTGTATGTCCATGCTTCTGCTCGTGCTTGGCAGCAATATGCTGGTTATGTTTATCGGATGGGAAGGTGTCGGGCTCTGTTCCTACCTGCTGATCGGATACTATTTCCACAAAAAATCAGCGGGAGACGCTGCAAAAAAAGCTTTTGTTATGAACCGGGTTGGCGACTTCGGCTTTCTGATCGGTCTGTTCACCCTCTACTGGTGGTTTGGCAGCAACCATAACATCTGGACTGTCAACTTCATGGAAATCAAAGCGGCATCACACCTGCTCCCGTATGGTGGCGTTGTAACCTTTGCCACACTCTGCTTTTTCGTCGGCGCAACCGGTAAATCGGCTCAGATCCCGCTATTTACCTGGCTCCCTGACGCTATGGAAGGTCCAACGCCCGTTTCTGCACTCATTCACGCCGCCACGATGGTAACAGCGGGCGTCTATATGATAGGCAGAATGAGTTTCGTCTTTATCAAAGCACCAGAAACCATGATGGTTATCGCGGTTGTTGGTGCGGCTACAGCCATTTTTGCCGCGACGATCGGCACCGCTCAAAATGACATCAAAAGAGTACTCGCGTATTCAACAGTATCTCAGCTCGGCTTCATGTTTCTGGCGATGGGTGTCGGCGCATTCAGTGCTGGTATCTTTCATCTGATGACGCATGCATTCTTCAAAGCCTGTCTGTTTCTTGGTTCCGGTTCGGTCATACACGCAATGCATCATGCGCTCCATAAAGTTCACTCAAACGACGATGCTCAGGACATGCGTAACATGGGTGGCCTCAAGTCGGCTATGCCGATAACATTTATTACGTTTCTCGTCTCTACAATTGCTATTTCCGGCATCCCCGGTTTCTCCGGCTTCTTCTCCAAGGACGAAATACTTTGGATGGCATTTGCCAATTCCTACCATGGCAATCTTAATATTGTTCTGTGGTGTATCGGCGCAATCGCTGCCTGCTTCACTGCATTTTATATGTTCCGCCTGGTTTTCATGACGTTTTTCGGCGAGAGCCGTATAAATCCGAAAGCCAAGGGGTATCTGCATGAGTCTCCGCTGGTTATTACGATTCCTTTAATGGTTCTTGCTTTTCTCGCCGCCGTCGGTGGTTACCTTGGTATGCCCAAAATTATGGGAATGCTGCCGAACTACTTTGAACACTGGTTAGATCCGGTCTTCGAACTGGCAAATGAATACGGAAGTAAATACGCTCACCATGGCGCTCATCCAAGCCATGCTGTTGAATGGGGATTAATGGGGTTGTCCGTAGTTATCGCTTTAGTCGGCATAGCAATCGCGTTCACTATGTACGTCAAGAATACCGAATTGCCGGGTAAATTTGTCGCTACATTTCCGACGCTTCATCGCGTCGTCTACAATAAATGGTACATTGATGAAATCTATGATTATGTTTTTGTAAATCCATGCAAGGCTGCCGGCCAGTTCCTCTGGAAAGGATTTGACGTTCTTATTGTTGATGGCGTTGTTAACGGCGTTGCCAATGTTGTTATAGGGTTCAGCGGCATATTCCGCTATATGCAGTCCGGTTACATCTATAATTATGCATTTTCAATGGCTCTAGGTGTTGTTGTTATGCTTGGCTATTTCATTTTTAAATAACTATTTCATTAGCACTTTGTATAAAGGAGCACGAATTCATGAGTAACGTACTGAGCCTGACGACATTCCTGCCGATTTTGGGTGTCCTGCTGCTGCTGTTTATCCCGAAAGACAGCAAGGGCGTACTTCGGAATGTCACCCTCGCGGTTACAGTTGTCACTTTCCTGGTGTCGCTGATCATGCTGGCCGGTTTCCAGACCAACGCAGAGTTCCAGTTTGTTGAAAATGTACCGTGGATTGCCGCTGGTCCGTTTATCATGCGCTATAACATTGGTATTGACGGTATAAGTCTCTGGCTTGTTATTCTGACAACGTTCATCATGCCGATAGCCGTACTTTCAACATTCACAGCCGTAGAAGAGAAGGTCAAGGAGTACATGATCTGCCTGCTGTTGCTTGAAACCGGCATGCTGGGCGCCTTCATCTCACTCGACCTGTTCCTGTTTTATATCTTTTGGGAAGTCATGTTGATCCCGATGTACTTCATGATCGGTATCTGGGGTGGCAAAAACAAGATTTATGCAGCAGTTAAGTTCTTTATTTACACAATGGTCGGTTCGCTGCTCATGCTGGTAGCACTCATATTCCTCTATTTCAAAGGAATGGAAGCCGGTATTCATGATTTCGGGCTGCTCCAGTTTTACAATCTTAAACTTGATATGGGCACACAGATATGGCTGTTCCTGGCGTTCGCTTTTGCCTTCGCGATTAAAGTACCGATGTTCCCTCTCCATACCTGGTTGCCTGACGCACATACCGAAGCTCCGACGGCGGGTTCAGTAATATTGGCCGCAGTACTTCTGAAGATGGGCACCTACGGATATGTCCGTTTTGCAATCCCGCTGTTCCCTGAAGCGGCACACAAGTTTGCGCCACTTATTGCTACACTCGCCGTTATCGGTATCATCTATGCCGCGCTTGTCGCCATGGTACAGGAAGATGTTAAAAAACTTGTTGCCTACTCGTCTGTAGCCCACCTTGGCTTTGTCATGCTCGGAGTGTTTGCCTTCAATCAAGAGGGAATTACCGGCGGCATGCTGCAGATGCTCAACCATGGTATTTCAACCGGAGCACTGTTCCTCATAGTTGGATTTATTTACGAACGCCGCCACACGCGACTTATTACTGACTTTGGCGGCTTGTCGAAACAGATGCCGATATTTGCAACAATATTCATGATCGTCACCTTTTCTTCAGTCGGATTGCCGGGTACCAACGGCTTTGTCGGTGAGTTTCTCATCCTGCTCGGCGCTTTTGAAAGTCAGCTGCGCTGGTTTACTGTTGTGGCAACAAGCGGCGTCATCCTTTCAGCGGTCTACATGTTGTGGGTGTTCCAGCGAGTCATGTTCGGAGAGCTTGATAACCCGAAAAACCAGAAACTTCTTGATCTGAACGGGCGTGAAATTGCGATCATGGTTCCTCTGGTAGTAATGATTTTTGTCATGGGATTGTACCCCAAGCCGTTCATAGATAAAATGGACCCTGCCATCAAAAAGCTTGTCGCTCAGGCTCGTATTGCCCCGGTGAATGCCCAGATGATTCCTGCCGCCGCAAACCAGATGCAGATGCCGGCGGATCATCAGGGCGCTCAGCAGATGCCAGGCGCAGAACCGGGGCAAATGCCTGCCGGTCATCCTGGCGGTGGTGAAATGCCCGCCGGTCATCAGGGGGGTGGCGAAATGCCCGCCGGTCACCCTGGTATGGATACAAGTTCTTCACCGCACACTTCACCAGCAGTTAATCCGCACGACGCTAAGTAAACAAATAACGAGTCAATCCGACCGGAGGATATTTTAGATGGACATGATTTTAATTCCAGCCGTCAACATGACGCCGATATTACCGGAGATATTTCTCTCTGTGCTGGCCATGGCTCTTCTGCTGATCAATGTTTTTAATCCCGGCGGACAGAAGTCATACCTGGCATACATCAGTTTCCTCGGTATCATTGCGGCTGCGGTACTGGTAGGAATTGGATGGGGCAGTCACATAGAGAGCTTTAGCGGTTCAGTGGTTCTCGACAATTTTGCAACATTCTTCAAGATGACATTTCTGGTGGCCGCCGGTTTGGCGGTACTGATATCTGACAGCTATATGGAGCGTGAAGGGTGTAATCATGGCGAATTGTATCCGCTGATTCTCTTTACGGTTGTCGGCATGATGCTGATGGCGTCAGGCACGGATCTCATGACCATATTCCTTGGTCTTGAAGTGATGTCCATATCCCTTTATGTCCTTGCCGGATTTAACCGGGCAAACAAAAAATCCAATGAAGCCGGTCTCAAGTATTTTATGCTGGGTGCCTTTTCAACCGGTTTCATGCTGTACGGTATGGCGCTCATATACGGTGCAACCGGTACCACACGTCTCTATAAGATTGCCACAGTTGTCGGTCAGATGACTCTCCCTTCAGCAAATATTCTCCTGGTGGCAGGTATGCTGCTGATGATGACCGGTTTTGCCTTTAAAATCGCTGCCGCGCCATTCCATATGTGGACGCCTGACGTGTATGAGGGTGCTCCGACACCAATGACCGCTTTTATGTCAGCAGGTCCCAAGGCCGCCGGCTTTGCTGCACTGCTGCGTATATTTCTGGTTGCTCTCCCGACACTGCAGGTTGAATGGAGCCAGGTTCTCTGGGTGTTGGCAGTACTGACCATGACGGTCGGCAATATCACTGCACTGCGTCAGGATAACATCAAGCGGGTTCTTGCCTATTCATCTATCGCTCATGCCGGCTATGCTTTGGTCGGTTTTGCCGCCGGTAACGGTACCGGTACGGCCGGTATTCTGTTCTATATGCTTTCGTACGCATTCATGAACATTGGGGCCTTTGCCGTTGTTATCCTTGTTTCTAAAAAGGGTGATGCCAATGGTAATGTTTCCGATTTTGCCGGTCTTGGCTTCAAAAAGCCGATACTCGCACTGGCTATGACATTATTTCTTTTCTCGCTCGCCGGTGTGCCTCCGGCAGCAGGATTTATCGGTAAGTTTTATCTTTTTTCCGGAGCAATCCAGAAGGGGTATATCTGGTTAGCGGTTATCGGTGTTCTTAACAGCGCCGCATCCGTATATTACTACCTGCGCATCATGGTTTATATGTATTTCAAAGAATCTACCGAAGAGTTCGAGTGGGTGAAGATTTCCGCACCGGTTGCCCTGGCGCTGATAATTGCTGCAGCCGGTACGCTGATACCCGGTATTGTCCCTTCAATTATTCTTCAGTATGCCCAGATGGCAGTTAAACTTATGTAACGACAGTAATTCAGGAAGCAGTATACAAAAGGGCGGTCTCGCGTGAGGCCGCCCTTTGTGATTTTTAAATATGATGCTATTGTATTGCAATCAGGAGCTATGATGGCAGAGCAAGAGGTCTGGACCACCTTAAAAGTCCTCGCATGGACAAAAGAGTTTCTTCTCGCCAAAGGGATTGTCAACGCACGCCTCGAAGCGGAATGGTTGCTCTGTGCCGTTACCGGCCTGGACCGTGTTGGGTTATACCTGCAGTATGATAAGCCGTTGAATGAGAGTGAACTTGCTGAATACCGGGCGAAAGTAGCCCGCAGAGCCAAGCGGGAACCGCTCCAACATATACTGGGGAGCGAGGAATTCTGCGGTCTGGAATATGAAGTAACCGCGGATGTCCTTATCCCGCGCCATGACACAGAGGTTTTAGTTTCAGAAGCGTTTGCCCGAAATCCGGGCGCAGCTACTATTCTGGATATCGGTACCGGTAGCGGCTGTATTGCGGTCTCTCTGCAGAAACTGTTTACAAATGCTGCTGTTACCGCTACAGATATCTCCGAGGCGGCGCTTGTAGTCGCCCGGCGCAACGCCGAAAGGCATGGTGTTGAAATTGAATTTCTGGCCGGCTCACTATTTGCGCCGGTTGCCGGTCGCCGCTATGACCTTGTCGTGTCAAACCCGCCGTATATTCCTTCGGCAGACATAGAATCCCTTGATCAGGAAGTGCGTGATTACGATCCTCGTTCCGCTCTGGATGGGGGGAAAGATGGTCTTGATATATACCGGGCGCTCATTCCGTCATCTGTCGATTTTCTGAATCCCGGAGGATGGCTGCTCGTTGAGGTCGGTATCGGACAGGCTGAAGAAGTCGTTCGATTATTTCGAAACAGCGGTGGCTTTCGTGAACCGGTTGTAACTTGTGATCACGGAAGAATTGAACGAACTGTCGGAGCACAATTAAAGGAGACTCCATGAATATCGAAGAAGCGAACACCGTATTGGCCGGAGCTGATTTACTGGTAACAAGTAGTGAGATTGAGACCGCTATCAAGAGGATGGCAGTGGAAATCACCAGCCAGCTTAAAGAAGCGGACCCTGTTCTGATATGTGTCATGAACGGTGGACTGATTTTTACCGGCCAACTCCTGACCAGGCTGGTCTTCCCGCTCCAGGTTGACTATGTTCACGCCACCCGTTACGGGCATAAGACGAACGGTGCTAATCTGCACTGGACGGTCAAGCCGCAACTTGACCTGAAAGGGAGGACGGTGCTTTTGCTGGATGACATACTCGATGAAGGGGTAACTCTTGCTGCAATCGCTGATTACTGCCGTCAGCAGGGAGCAACAGACGTTTTGATGGCGGTTATGATCGAAAAGCTGCATCTGCGCAAAGTAACGCCAGGAATGCGCGCCGATTTTACCGGCATTGAAGTTGGTGACCGCTTTCTGTTCGGATATGGCCTGGATTACAAAGGATATTGGCGCAATGCACCGGGAATCTATGCGGTAAAAGGGTTATAAATTCATATCACCGCAGGCATTGAAACACCCCCATACACCAGAGACATGAGCCGCAGGGGACATTCCTGATGTGGCAGTCCTGCTGAAAATCATCCGTCTGTATGTAGTCGCACGGAGCGAGGCCACAGCTTGCGCAGGATGGATAGTCATAGGCAAGCACGTCGGTTCGAAACGAAGTGAATTCCTGATTATTCCAAATGCCCAGCATCTCCTGCTCCGCCAGATTGCCGAAAACTTTTGGTTTTACCGTCTGATTCCAGCCGCTCGCAAAGCATTCGAAACGGTGCCACAAAAAATAACAGGGGGAGACATCGCCGTTCCACGATACAAAGGCGCTTCCTCCCTCAACAAAACTGCATTTTCGCTGTTCCTTGAGCGCCAGTTCCGGTAAACGCAACTCCAGTCCGGTCCGCTCGGCCACTGCCTCTGCCGCAGCAAATACCGCAGCAATCTCATCCACTCTTTGATGCTCCAACTGCAGGAGCTTTTTCATATCGAGCATTATTCCCTGCTGCTCTGCCTCGGCTTTCATCGCTTCAACCAGATCCACAATGGCCTGCTCATCGTCTGTACGCGTGTATTTCCATCGCACTTCATAGTACCGTTGCATATCGACACCTGAACCGATTGCTTTGCGTCGCCAGACATTGTAGAGCGCAAGCGCCTGATCAGTGATATTGCAGAATACCGCTTCATGGGCATGCAGCTCATCGTAGGGAAGTACATGGGTGACAATGGCAAAACGTGCCCCGCGACTTGCCGCCCACTCGAGAGTCGCTGGAAGTTCACCGATATTGCTGCTCATCGCCACAAATTCGATTCCGATCTTCACTTCGGGGCGATTGCACCGGACCTTGGCGTTATTCAAGGCTGCCAATGCCATGTCTACGGCTTCCACATTCCCTCCCTCACGCAGCTTTTTGAACTGCTCGGGAGCGACCGCGTCAACTGAGATGCAGACCGTGTCGAGTCCGGCGTCAATCAATGATTCTGCACGAAGCGGCGTCATCAGTACACCGTTGGACTGGAAGCCGACCCACCCGGATGACGGCATTAACTCTTTCGCCGCGCGAATGAATAACTCAAGGTGAGGATTCAAAAGCGGTTCGCCGATTCCGTTAAGAATAAGCACTTCAACGTGCGGTAATGCAGCCTCAAGGCGGGTGAACAGTTCCGGCGAAAAATCCCCTTCACAGATATCGCTGCCACGGTTTTGTTTAACGCACATAAAACAGCTGAGGTTGCAGCGGGTAGTTGTTTCGACAAATAACTTGGTGGGATATTCTCGCAAGGCGACGCGTGAACTATCTGCATCGATGTTACAATGTGTCTGAATTGTTTCTTTCACAGCCATAATCCTCTGATTTATCCGTATTGCAGCGTCGGTTTCACCATGTGCAACGCCATTCTCATGACATCAGAATAGCTTTTTATGTCCAGATCCGCCATGATCTTTTCAATGCGCATCTTTTCTTCGTCAGAAATCCGCACGGTAATGACGGTTGACACCACAATATTATCAGATTTCACACTGCGCTTTAGCGGTTTTTTCTTGTACCCTTTTTTTTCTGCGGCCATCTCAGAACTCCATCGGCATTGCTTTGATCTGTCTAGCGGTAAAAACCGGGCCATCCTTGCAGACATAGACATTTCCTACATTGCAGCGTCCACATTTGCCGAGACCACATTTCATCCTGTTTTCCAGCGTCGTATAGACCTGATCATCAGTAAAACCCAGCTTTTCGAGTACCGGCAGGGTAAACTTGATCATGATCGGCGGTCCGCAAACCAGAGCAATGGTATTCTCCGCCGCCGGCGCCGTTTCTTCGAGAATGGTCGGCACGAAACCGACCTTGCCGTCCCACTCCGGACCGTTGCCGCCAGGATCGACAGTCTTTACAAGACGCACATCGCTACGCTCCTGCCACTCATGCAATTCCCGTTTGTAGACGAGGTCTGCTTCCGTTCGTGCTCCGTAGACAATTGTGATATCGCCGAACTTGTCGCGCTGGTCAAGACAGTTCCAGATCAGGGTGCGAAGCGGGGGGAGTGCAATGCCTCCGGCAACGAAGACCATATTCTTGCCGTAGAACTCTTCAACCGGATAGGAGTTGCCGTAGGGGCCGCGTACTCCCATGGTGTCACCCACCTCCAGGCGCCGCAACTCTTCAGTCACCCTCCCCACCGAACGAAAGCTGCACTCTATATAGCCGGCACGCGTCGGTGACGACGCGATGCAGAAGGTAGCCTCTCCAGCACCGAAGGCTGAATATTCGGCAAACTGACCGGCCCGGTAGATAAAGCTCTCTCTGAGATTATCGTCCTGGAAGACCAGCTTGAGAGTGCGTACATCCGGGGTTTCGTCGATAACTTCAGCGACAGTTGCCAGATAGGGAAGGTAGATGTTTTTGTTGGTGTTATCACACATTTGGTTAAAACCTTTTTCACCACGAATGCACGAAGGAAGTCAAAAACAAAAAAGCTATTTTTGGGTTAATCTAAAAGACTTTGGCCGTTCTTCGTGCTCTTCGTGCCTTCGTGGTAAGACGTCATTGAATTTATTTTTTGCTTATCTCTTCAACAATCGACGCGATGTCGATTCCGACCGGACAGACCCGTACGCATCTGCCGCAACCGGTACAGAGCGTCTGGCCAAATTTGTCATCATAGTACTTGAACTTGTGCATGATGCGGTTACGGTAGCGCTTGGGCTGCAGGTCGCGCGGATTGTGTCCCGAGGCGTGGTGGGTAAATTTCCAGAAACCGCAGGCATCCCAGCTCTTCCTTCGTTTGCCCGCTTTTTCGGTCCCTTCGTCAACGATATCGAAACAGTGGCATGCGGGGCAGACGAAGGCGCAGGCTCCGCAACCGACACAGCGGGTAGCGATGCCGTCCCAGAGCGGGTCTTCAAAATGTTCGTCCAGCCAGGACTTGACCTTTTTCAGGTCGATCTTTTCTGTCTGCGGCTCGGCCAGGGAAAGCGCTTTTGTCTTGGTCGGTTCGGCAAAGAGTTCCTTGTTACCGTTAATCAGTGTTTCACCTTTGTCGCTATAGCTCTCACAGGCGTAGCCGCCATCTTCCAGCGGAGTCAGGAACAGATCGCTCCCTTTGGTCTCGCCCGGGAAAAGACCGACTGCGGTGCAGAAACAGGCGTCGTCAGCAGCCGTGCAGGCAAGACCGATGATAGTGGTCTTCTTCCGCCGTTCAAGGAAGAATTCATCCTTGTAGTCCCAGGAGAAGACCTCGTCCAGTACCGGGATGGCGGCGGCGTCGCAGGGGCGCACCCCCACCAGGACCGTCTCCGGAAACCGTGCCGGATCGATGTCCTTCAGGCTGATTCTCTGCCCCTCTTTTTCGTAAGACATAATGTCTTCGCAGACCGGGAAGAAGGCTTCCTTGGCGGAGCGGCGCGGCAGTTGACCGGTCGCCATGTCGGCTGCGCTCTGTATAGGTTCGTAGAGCGGGACCCCGGCATTCATGTGCGGGGCAACGACTCGGGTCCCCTGTTTGATCAGGGTGTCCAGGAGGGTGGTCAGGTTTTGTTGGGAAATGTATTTTTGCATGTAAAACCTTTTTTCACCACGAAGGCACGAAGATCACGAAGGAAAACAAAACCTTTGAAGGCGGGGTAAAAACTTAATTCATTTTGGGGTATTCATTCTGAGCTTGAAGGCGCTTTTGTCTTTTTGCCTTTCCCCCTGATTTTCGTTTTTGCCGTTCTTCGTGTCCTTCGTGTCTTCGTGGTGAATAGTTTCTGGTGTTTATTTTATAAAGCTCTGATCGTCTTTGTCTGTGTATGTAGTCAGCGGCCCTTTGTCGTTGACTTCGAAGCCGGCTTCGTAGTCGTACAGTTCCTTCAGCTCCTTGGCCATTTTGCGGTTCAGGAGGTTTAGCGGGATGTCCATCGGACAGACCCGTTCGCATTCGGCGCAGCCGGCGCATCTGCCCGCCAGGTGCATGGCGCGGACTATATGCCAGGCGGTGTTGCCGGCCGGACGGGGGGTTGTGTCCACCATCTGCGGTTTGTTGCGGTCACAGAGGCACTGTTCGCAGAAGCAAAAGGGGCATACCTGGCGGCAGGCGTAGCATTTGATGCATTTGGCGAACTGTTCTTTCCAGTAGGCCCACCGCTCGGCCGGGGTCAACGCTTCCAGACGGGCGATTTCGACGGCGTACTTCCCTGCCAGCTGCGGCTGAGTCGGCAGTTGTACGTTCGGGACGTAATCGCAGTCGGATGGCAGTCGGGCATCGCATTCGGTACATTTGGAGGCGATGGTGTCTGCTGTCAGTGCGGTTGAAGGTTGAACTGTGGAGGCCAGCACTCCGGCACAGGGCACACCGATCAGGTAGAGATCATTGCGTTTCAGCTGTGCTTCTCCCATCAGTCCGACGATGGCTTTCAGGTCGCACCCTTTGACTACGATGCCGATCTTCCCTTTTTTAGGGATTTCCTTTTTGGCTTTGGTCAGGTAGAGGGCCAGGTTGTTGACGCTGGCAGGGGTGAAGATCAGCTTCTCCGCTGCTGCTGCGTCAGTGACGATGATCGGCTGAGTCGAGCCGTTACGCCTGGAGGCGGCGTAGCCGACAATGGCAGTGACCAGACCTGCGGCGAGAATACGCTGCGCCTCTGTCTGGATTGCTGCGGTGACGGCGCTGTAGATTGATGTATCGATGGGTTCAGTCATAAAAACCTTTAGTGTCCACGAAATACACGAAAACCACGAAAGAAAAACAAAATCATAAAAAAACTTTTAGGTTTAAACCTTAAAATGCTTTGGGTTGTGCCTGCACGGTCTTCTTGCTCTTTTTCGTGTCTTTCGTGCTTTTCGTGGATAAATCGTGTTTAGATTTGGCTATACGCTTCTTTCAATTCCGGCGTGTTGATAGCGCCGGACCACTGCTCTTCCATGGCCAGCTCCTTGAATTCGGTCATTGGCCCCATAGCGCGGACTTTTTCGGTGAGGTCGGTGACGACTTCCACCCATTTGCCCCCTTCAGCGGCGGATACCCAGGAGAATTGCAGGCGATTAAGATCGACGCCGACGAATTCGAGCAGTTTGCGGAAGGCGGCGAATCTGCGCCGCGCATGGAAGTTGCCGGCAATATAGTGGCAGTCACCGGGGTGACATCCGGAAACGAGGACGCCATCGGCCCCCTGCTGGAAGGCTTTCAGGATAAAAACCGGGTCGATGCGGCCGGTGCAGGGGAATTTGAGGACCCGCACGTTGGCCGGGTACTGCATACGGCTGGTACCTGCCAGGTCCGCTCCTGCGTAGGTGCACCAGGTGCAGACGAAGGCGATTATCTTCGGTTCGAAGTCGTGGGTTTGTTTTTCTGGGTGCATGGGTTCCTCGTAGGGGCAGTGCTTGCGCTGCCCAGATGGGCGCCGCAAGCAGCGCCCCTACATGATTTGTTTACAGCGATTCAATCATCGCCACGATCTGTTCATCGGTGTAGCCGTCCAGTTCAACCGATTTTGACGGGCAGGTGGCTTGACAGGTGCCGCAGCCGGCACAGACGCCCGGATTGACGAAGGCTACCGTCTTGATCAGATTCCCCTGACGATCGCGGATTTCTTTTTCTTCAACGGCTCCATAGGCGCAAACTTTTTTGCAGGCGAAGCAGCCGACACATCCGCTTTCCTTGACCCTGGCGACAATCGGTTCGCGCTCCAGCAGGTCTTTGGAGAAGAGGGTCATGACTTTGGCGGCGGCTGCACTGGCCTGGCTTACGGTTTCCGGGATGTCTTTCGGGCCCTGGCAGGCGCCGGCCAGGTAGATACCGGCGGTGGCACATTCGACCGGCCGCAGTTTGGCGTGGGCTTCGGAGTAGAAGTTGTATTTGTCATAGGAGATACCGAGTTTCTGAGCAAGAGTGTCGGCACCTTTCTGCGGTTGTATGGCAGTGGCGAGAACAACCATGTCGGCTTCGATTTCCACCTGAACACCGACGGCGATATCGCTCCCCCTGACGATGATTTTGTCACCTTTCTGATAGAGGCGGGAGACCATGCCGCGGATGTAGACGGCTTCTTCCTCCTCGATCGAGCGGCGCCAGAATTCGTCGTAGCTTTTCCCCGGGGTGCGGGCGTCCATGAAGAAGACGTAGGCCTGACCGTCGTGGACTTTGTGGTGGTAGAGCATGGTATGTTTGGCGGTGTACATGCAGCAGACTTTGGAGCAGTAGGATATGCCCTTTTCCCGCGCCCGGCTGCCGATGCATTGGATGAAGACGATTTGCTTCGGCTCTTTGCCGTCCGACGGGCGCAGAATTTTTCCGCCGGTCGGACCGGAGGCACTTGCGAGACGCTCGAAGGTCATACCGTCGATGACGTCCGGTATTTTGCCGTGGCCGAATTCGCCGTACCCTTTGATGAGGGAGCCTTTCGGTTTCTCATCGATTGTGTAGAGATCGAAGCCGGTGGCAACAACTATGGCGCCGACCGCTTCGATGATCAGCTGGTCCTGCTGTTCAAAGTCGACCGCGCCCGGTCCGCAGACCTTCTGACAGACACCACATTTGCCGGTTTTAAACATGGTGCAGTTTTCCCGGTCGATGACCGGGGTGTTCGGCACAGCTTGCGGAAACGGGATGTAGATGGCAGTACGCATACCAATATTCTGATCAAACTTATTGGGGATCTTTTTCTGCGGGCATTTGGTCATACAGACGCCGCAACCGGTGCACTTGTCCTCATCGACCGAGCGGGCCCGTTTCTTGATCGTGACCTGGAAGTTGCCGATGTACCCTTCAACCAGCTCTATCTCGGAATACGTGTAGAGTTTTATGTTGGGGTGGTTGGCGACGTCAACCATTTTGGGGGTCATAATGCACTGCGAACAGTCGAGGGTCGGAAACGTTTCCGAGAGTTGGGCCATATGCCCGCCGATAGAAGGCTCCCGTTCGACCAGGATGACTTCGTGACCACAATCGGCAATGTCCAGCGCCGCCTGGATGCCGGCGATGCCGCCGCCGATAACGAGGGATCGCTTGGTGACCGGCACCGTGATCGTGGGGAGGACGCGGTTTTTCTTGACCCGCTCGACCATCATGCCGACGATTTCGGTCGCTTTGACAGTAGCTTCTTCCCGGTTTTCATGGACCCAGGAGCAGTGCTCGCGAATGTTGGCCATCTCACAGAGAAAGGGGTTCAGACCGGCCGCTTCCACCGCTTTGCGGAAGGTTTTCTCATGCATGCGCGGGGAGCAGGCGGCTACGACAACGTGGGTGAGGTTCTGCTCCTGGATGGCTTTTTTGAGGAGGTTCTGGCCAGGGTCGGAACACATGTATTTGTAGTCGGTTGAGAAGGCTACGCCGGGCATCTTGCCGACTTGTTGCGCTACCCGTTCAACATCGACGGTTCTGGATATGTTTTCGCCGCAGTGGCAGATGAATACACCTATTCTTGACATAAATGAAACCTTTTTAGACTGAAGACTGAAGGCTGAAGGAAAACCGGGGGAATTGCGGGAAGGGTTGTGTCTCCCTTCAGTCTTCAGCCTTCAACCTATAGTAATTTTTTTTCCTTTAATAACGGCGTCGGGTTGACGATCATCGCATCCAGCCCGAGTTTTTTTGATCCAAGCCCAACGGAGAGACCTACCAGCTGCGTCAAGTAGAAGACCGGCAGGTTATAGTCGGTCTGGTAAACTTTTTCGATTTCCTTCTGACGTATATCAAGGTTGCCATGGCACAAAGGGCAGCCGACCATGATGCAGTCGGCGCCGGCCGCTTTGGCGGAGTCGAGGATTTCATGAGTCAACTGGAGAACAACTCCGGGGCGTGACAGGGTGAAGTTTGCGCCGCAGCATTCCAGACGATGCGTCCAGGGTACGGTTTCAGCGCCGACCGCCTCGATGACCCGTTCCATGATGGTAGGCGCTTCGACACAATCCAGATCGGGGACATCGGTGGGGCGGGTCAGCAGGCAGCCGTAGTAACAGGCAACTTTGAGGCCGGTCAGCGGTTTGTTGACAGCGGCGGCCAAACGTTCCAGTCCCAGGTCTTTGGCGAGTATTTCCAGCAGGTGCTTGACCTTGCCGTCCAGTTTCAGGGGGGCATCGAGAGCTTTTTCAACCTGTTTGCGCTTGACGTCACTTTCGCCAAGGACATGCTGCGTGGTTTTAAGCCGTGAAAAGCAGGCGGCACAGGCCACCGCCACGTCTCCTTCGATCTTGTCGGCCAGTTCCAGATTTTTGGCACAGAGCGACAGGGAGAGAAGTTCGTCAACGTTATGGGCCGGGGTGGCGCCGCAGCAAAACCAGTCCGGGATTTCAGTCAGTCCGATCGCCAGTTTTTTAAACAGTTCACGGGTAGACAGGTCATATTCACCGGCAGAGGCGTGCAGTGAACAGCCGGGGTAGTAGGAGTATTCCATGATGTTCGGCCGGGTCACAGGGCTTCCCCTTTTTTGCGCATTTCTTCTATCCGCGAGAAGATCTTTTCGATTTCGGATAAATTTTTGTTTTTTCTGTGGAACATTTTCAGTTTACCTTTGGCGAGCAGTTTGGGGCCGAGCATCAGGTCTTTTAAAAACTGGCCTGATTTGACATTAAATACGGCAGCAAGGCGCATTTCGTACTGACGGCCGTAGGTGCGGATGTTCTGCAAGAAGAGCTTGTTGGCCAGTTGCACATAGCTTTCCTTGGAGGCGCCTTCGGCGTCCCAGGAGAGTTTGCGCAGAGCATCCATGATGGAAGCCAGATGCACTTTGTTGGGGCAGCGGGTAGAACAGGTTTCACACGAAGCACAGTACCAGATGGAGCGACCGGCCAGGATTCGCTGCCATTGGCCAAGCTGTAAGAGGCGCACAACACGGTTGGGCGGATGCTCCATGAAGGTAGCCATGGGACAGCCTGCGGAGCATTTGCCGCACTGGAAACAACGACGCACAGAGGTGCCGGACAACGCTTCAACTTTGCGCACAAAGTCGACGTCCATCGTCTCCTGCGAGATAATCATTTTTTTCTTTTTCACGCGGGTATCCATTTAGTTATAATAAAAATATAATCAGCAGTAGCTGGTCAAGTTTGCGTTTCGGTGAAGCGGTATAACACAATTAAAGCTTGAAATACAGACATTATTTACTCAAACAATGTACTAATATCTGTTGGTTGAGTCGTAACATATTTATTTAGTACAAATAAAATAAATGTCGGTGATAAACGTCTAAACCAGTTCTTGTGCCCGGAATGAGATGGTCAATATTTTCTTTGCCAATAACATTTTCGGACTCTATATTTCAGGGCGTCGTTTCGGTCCGTTAGATAGCAAACGTCGAGCCAATTTTATAACAACCTGATATGTTGGAACTTTTATGAAAGAATAGTCTTGCTGATGCCAGCTGTGCAGCTCGCAGTGAGGTAAATGTCTACGAAGTTGGCGTGCTGTGTGGAGAATATCGACAACAGTGCTGTCGGCGGAAAAAGTAGGCACTTATCCTGAGCGTTTATATTTTCCATAGGTAAATAATATGGTAGTAAGATGCCTGGTTACAGAACTCAAACAGGCCGTTGAAAACAAATAGCGCCGTAACTGTGCCGGTGGAGCAACTATACTATGGATGATAAAGTGGAAATGATGTACTCGAATGAAACCGAAAGCCTCTGCCCTGTTTGTCTCAGGAGAATCAAAGCGACACGGAAGCTCCGTGGCGATGAGGTCTTTCTGGTAAAGGAGTGCGGCGACCATGGTTCCTTCAGTACCGTAATATGGCGCGGCGAACCGGCCATGTCCGAATGGCGAAGAGCGAAGGTCCCAGTTCATCCGCCTGTCTGCTATGGGGCTGTTGAAAAAGGGTGTCCTTTTGATTGTGGTCTCTGCGGCGCTCACGAGCAGGTTCCCTGTTCGGTCTTACTTGAGGTGACCGACCGCTGCAATCTCAACTGCGCCGTCTGTTTCGCCGATTCCGGCGGAGTGGAAACAGAGGACCCGACTCTGGAGAAGATCTCGTGGCTGCTGGAACGTGCCATGGCTGCAGCCGGTTCCTGCAATCTCCAATTGTCCGGGGGGGAGCCTACTCTGCGTGACGACCTGCCTGAGATCGTTGCAGCTGCACGACGGATCGGTTTTTCCTTCATCCAGATCAATACGAACGGTCTGCGTCTTGCCGCAGATAAAAGCTACGCAGAACGGCTCCGGGCGGCAGGTCTCTCGTCGGTCTTCCTCCAGTTCGACGGGGTCAATGATGAAATTTACCACTCATTGCGGGGAAGAGCGCTTCTTGACCTGAAACTCCGGGCCATCAAAAATTCCGGAGAGGCAGGTCTCGGCGTTATCCTCGTTCCTACCCTCGTAAAAGGGGTAAATACCGACTCCATAGGAGCCATAGTCCGGCAGGCACTGCAGCTGGTTCCGGTCGTACGTGGCATCCATTTCCAGCCGGTCAGCTATTTCGGCCGCTACCCGGAGCAGAGTGGCAACGAAGACCGTTTTACCCTTCCGGAGCTGATGCGGTGTCTCGAGGAACAGACGGAAGGCCTTGTCAGGGTGAGGGATTTTTCCCCTCCCGGTGGCGAACATGCCCACTGTTCATTCCACGCCACATACATTTACTCGTCCGAAGGGGGACTCAGGCCGCTAGGAGTGACCAACAGGGATAGCTGCTGCTCGGCGGACAGCGGCGGCTCGGGTGGGATCAGGAGAACCGTGGAGACCGTATCGCACCGGTGGAAACTGCCGTCTGCTGCGCCCTTGCAGAACGGTTCCCCGCTTGCAGGGGAGACCGCCTGTTGCAGCGGGAACAGCGTGGAGGCGACTCGAGTCGAAGGAGTGCTTGACCTGGATCTGTTTCTGCAGGAGGTTGCCACCCGAAGTTTCACCATATCTGCAATGGCTTTCCAGGATGCGGAAAATCTTGATCTGGAGCGTCTCAGAGGTTGCTGCATATCGGTTGTATCCGCTGATGGTGCCCTGGTCCCGTTCTGTGCCTACAATCTTACCAGTAGAGGAGGAAGGGGCCTCTACCGTCGTCAAAACGGAACGGAGCTGAAATGATCGATTTCACGTCGTTGCACCATGCCCACGGAGGTTGCGTTATTCGGAGGGGTGAAGGAGTCGGAAAGTGGTCGTGAAGGCCCAGATACTGCATTGAGGATTTTTGGATGTGCTTCGTCATCGCCGATAATCTGCCGGAGACCAATGTCGTTCAAAACGCCATGTGTAAAAAAACGGGCAGGCGTAACCCGTTGGGCCTGGAGAGGGTGGGGGGAGTTAACCTTTGCGTGCCACCAGCAGATAATAGCCCGGTTTTCCTACGGGACCTGCTGGCGAGCAGCAGATCCCCTCAAGGGAGACGTTGGCTAGGATCAGGCGTGCTGCCAGTTCGCGCAGCAGGCGTGTGTGGTCTTCCCGGAGAAGCACGGTAAAGCCGTTTTCAGAGAGCCATGCTTCCGGTTGCCACGTTTCATGGTCTCTGTCGTACATGTCGCTCAGTATCAGGTAACCGCCGCTGCAGAGCAGTCGCCGGAATTCCGTTAACGCCTTGAGCGGCTCCTTCAACAGGGATAGTACACATTCACAGACGATGCCGTCGTGGCTCTCATCCGGGTATGGCAGCGCCTCGGCAGAGCCCTCGGACAACGGCAAATCAGGGTTTCTTCGTGCTCCTTCGGCGATGAGCGCCGGGGAGAGATCAATGCCTCTGGCGTCAAATGCGTAGTGACTGCGCAGATGTTCGACGCTGGCACCGGCGCCGCATCCCACATCCAGCAGCCGCGCTCCGGCATCAAAAGAGCAGAACTCCAGTGCCCGGTCAGTCAGCGCCAACCCACCCGGCCGAATAGTCGTGCCGGTAACGTCCCGTAACGGGCCGGTTTCGTACGTTGATTGTGTCGTAATAACATCCTCCTCTATCCCTTTATGCCACAGTGGGTACCCTTAGCAAAGGGGAAAGCGTTTTACCCTGAAAAACTCAGCAGTGTCCGGTTACGTTAATGGTGCGCCGTGCGAGTAATTGCCACCGGCACGGACTTCACTTTTCCTCCTCTGTCGCGTATAAAACCATTGATAGATGCAATTTGTCTCCGGCATTTCAGCTTTGCATGAAATCTGTCATCCGGTGGAAGTTACTGCGCTGATCCATGCCCGGCTGATCAACATCCATCCTTTGTTGACGGCAAAGGCCGCTCAGCCCGTCTGCATGGCGCTACACCGGTATTTGTCTGCCTTGGAATGTAATATGATGCCGGAAGAACAGTTGTACACCTAACATTTTCATTGACAAATAAACCGGTATTAAGGTACTTATTTGCCAGTATAAAAAACAAATAAACACTCTCCGAGCCAAATTGCCTAAAAGGGTCACCTCATGGCGTTCGGCCTATGGGTTTTGCTGGAAACAGCACTGCCTCCCTTTTGCAAAGGAGACCCAACGGCACGGATTGTATCTATGACGTCAAGGGGGCCTTTCCATTCAGGGAGGGGTCCCCTTGCTTTTTTTGGGGGAAGTGCCGCAGGCACGTATCGAATAAAACCGAATAAACACTCTCCGAGCCGAATTACCTAACAGGATTTCCTTATGGTGTTCGGCCTATGGGTTACGCTGGAAACGGCGTCGCCTCCCTTTTGCAAAGGAGACCGAAACGGCACGGATTTTATCCGATGACGTCAAGGGGCCTTTCCATCCAGGGAGGGCCCCTTGACTTTTTTGGCTGAGCCTAAAAGTCAGCCTTGCAAACGAACTGCCGGATAACCATGAAATGTTGGTATGGATTGAGGGAATAATGGACTCATATGAGCAGATGCATCTGTACATCTCCGGGGACGTCGAACGTCTTATGGAGGAGCGCATGATCCCGAGGGAGACTGTGCTGAAGGCAATCCACGAGGCCGAGAGTACCGGACAGAAGTTCAGCAAACGTTCCACTGCCCGTTCTCTGGCCTTCCATAGGCCAAAAACGGTCACCTACTGGGTGGAATACAGCCGGATCGGTGAGGAGTATCAGGTCCATAGCGCCTATTCCCACAGGATGGGTATGAAGAGCGGGGGAGGATTGACGACGGATAATACCGCGTCTGTCTATGAAAGTGGCTGGATCTGCAATTTGTGCAAGGCGCAACTTGAAGTTCAGACGGTCAGACTTCAGTATATGCAGTGCATCTTCCCCCACAATCTTCCTGTGTGCCCCCACTGCAGTGTCATACTGATTGCGGAAGAGCTGGCGACAGGAAAGATGGCCGAGGCTGAGCAGGCTCTTGAAGACAAGTAGCGTCATACCTGAATCGATCGACTTCACGTCGTCACCCAATGTTACTGATACAACAGCAAACTAGCTGATTAAAGGGGATACTATGAGATATGCAGAGACTGGATACAATTTGGAAATCGACTTGGCGACAGGGAATATTGAACGGGTTGAAACGGACCCGAAACTAATGGCACTTCACCTGGGGGGACTGGGTACCAGCGTCAAACTGCATTGGGATAGAGTTCCTCCCGAAGTTAAGGCATTTGATCCTGAAAACCTGCTGGTGTTCAGTACCGGCCTTTTAAACGCCACGCCCGCTTTCAGCGCCAACCGTTCCGTTGTAACTTTCATATCACCACAATCGGACACATTGGCATATCCGATGATGGGGGGCTTTTTTGCGGCGGAGTTAAAGTATGCCGGCTATGACAAGGTAGTTTTTCGCAACAAATCCCCTGGTTGGATATATTTGTACATAAACAATGACAAGGTTGAAATACGTGATGCTTCCCATCTGCAGGGCAAGGGCGCTGTTGAAACACAGGAGCTTATACGAAAAGAGCTGAATCAGTCGAAGCTCCAGATCGCTGCAATTGGCCTGGCAGGGGAAAATCGGGTCTTTACGGCTTCCATCGAGCAGTCCCGCTCAAGCGCCAGTCGCCTCGGCGGCGGCGCTGTGATGGGAGACAAGAAAATAAAGGCGATAGCCGTTCGCGGCACAAAAGATGTCTACCTTGCCCGCCCGGAAGATTTTATGGAACAATTGAAGGGTGTTACGGAATATATTCAACACAGGTGGGCCAACCCTATTCAGGACGTAATGACGATTTTGTCAGGAATCGGCTCACCACAGGAGATGAAGCATACCGATGAAAAGTGGCATACCGAAAATTTCGTCTGGGGCAATGCCCGCACTCGAAGAAGGGATTTCTGGACCGATGAAATTGATGAATCCTGGTCAAAGTCCCAACATGCCGCAGTGAAGCGGCTGATAAGCTGTTTTAACTGTCCTACCCATTGCGGAGCATTGATTTCTCACAAGAATACCCCGCGGTACATGGCGAAATGCTTCGGAAAGCTTACCTATGCCATGGCAGCCTATGTGGACGACCTGGACTTCTCCTGGAAAATTCTGCAACGCGCCACTGAGTATGGGGTCGATTCCTTCTCTACTCCGCAGATTCTGGCCTTCGCCGTTGAGCTCTACGAAGCCGGCATTCTTACCGATAAAGACTTCGCCGGATGTCCTTCCGATAAGGAGGGTCGCTTCTTGTGGCTGCTCGACAGGGTTGTGCGGCGGGAAGGAATCGGCGACATTCTGGCTGACGGTGTCTATTTTGCGGCTCGGAAGATCGGGAACGGTGCGGAAGCATTTGACCATAATACGATCAAGAAACATGAGCAGCTTCCGGTAAAGCTTGGCACACTGGACCCGCTCTATTTCCTGATGTATTCCACCAATGAGAAGATAAGTATTACCCAAATGGAAGGCCAATGGCCCCAGTCGGCATTTCCCACGATGGAACAGAGAGAAAACTTTGTCAGGGATTGGCCCCAGCTTCCCGATGACAAGTTCAAGAAATACGTGCTGGACTGGGATATCAGAGGTGAAAAAGCGATACCGTATTACCCGACACCTGACATAGCGTCTGAAATTGTGGATTGGATGGAGACGATGCATAACATCGATGATGCCTGCGGTATGTGCTGCGGTATGTCGTCGTTCTGCTTCAAGCCCCCCTATCATATACACAACTACCCAAAAATTATCTCGGCAGCGACCGGAATGGATCTGGATGAAGAGGGACTGAAGAAAATTGCCAACAGGAGCCGGAATCTGCACAGGGCATACAATAACAGAAAAGGAATTAGAAGGGTCGATGAGAAGCCGCCCGCAGATCATTGGAAAAAGAGGTTTCCTGAACTCGAAGAAGAGCTGCTGTCTACATATTATGCATTCAAGGGATGGAATCACGACGGCATTCCAACGAGGGAAAAGCTGGAAGAGCTGGACTTGGGCTACGTTGCCGACGACCTGGAAAAGAGAGGTATACTACACAATGGCCACAATTAAGAAGAAGATCAAAGTAATCAAGGTTGATGCAGATAAATGCAATGGCTGCCGGACCTGTGAGGTGATGTGCTCCGCTTTTCATGCCGTCCCGAAATACAGCAGCAACAATCCGGCACGATCCCGTATCCAGATTATTACTGACCGGTTGGAGGATATCTGGCTTCCGGTATTTGCGGGGGAGTACACCGCATCGGAATGTTCCGGTAGAAACAGGTATGTGATGAACGGAAAGGAGTACGCTGAGTGCAATTCCTGCCGGGCGTCCTGCCCAGCCCGGGACTTGTTCAAAGAGCCGGACTCCGGCCTTCCGCTTAAATGTGATATGTGTGATGGCGAAGAAGAGCCGATATGCGTCAAGTGGTGCCTGGTTGGTGCCATCACCTACGAAGAGCGGGAAGAGGAGCGGCAAGATGAACCGAGGCTGGGAGAGATGGAGATCGGCTTGCAGGCTTTGGCTGACCGGCATGGCATGAAGAAGGTTTTGGAGACTGTTGCGCGAATGTCTAAGAAGGGCTAATCCTTTCAGTCGCAGGTACATACATGAGAGTAAATCTATCAATTCGCGCTGCAATTCAGAGCGACCTTGAATCTGTTATCGCCTTGGATCATGTCACTACCAGGGAAGCAAAACCGGGTTATTGGCGGGGGATTTTCGCCCACTATGTAACCGGCAGCAGAAAAGACCGTTTTTTTCTCGTCGCGGAAACCGGTGATGCTGTCATTGGATTTGTTGTCGGAGAGATCCGCGCCTGGGAATTCGGATCGCCTCCTTGTGGGTGGGTGTTCGCACTCACAGTTTCTCCTCATGCACGAGAAATGAGCATGGCTACACGGCTGTTCGAAGAAATATCGGGGCAGATGAAACGGGTAGGGGTCTCGATAGTAAGAACCATGGTTAGTCTTGAAGATGCTGAAACAATGTCGTTCTTTCGCGGTATGGGTATGCGGTCCGGCAGATACATAGAACTGAAAAGTCAAATTTGAAGATAACACGCAGAGAATAGAAATGATGTTCAACATAGTGAAACAAGCTTGCCCATAGGAATTTAGGTGATTTTAAAGTGATAAAAGCTCTGCTCGAAAACAGTGCTAAAGAAGCAACGCCTTCCACGGCAGCGTTACGCGAATTTCCTACTAAATTATTCGTGGAGACAACAACCCGCTGTAACCTTGGCTGTTTCATGTGCGTAAAGCAGAACCGGGGCAGCGAGATCAGTGAAGGTGATTTTTCACCTGAACTGTTTTCCCGCCTTGAGCCGGCACTGCCACATATCGAATCGCTCGTACTCAACGGTGTCGGCGAACCGCTCCTGAATTCACATCTTGAACCGTTCATTCGCAGAGCAAGAACAAAGATGTCATCATCCGGTTGGATCGGTTTCCAGAGCAATGGTTTGATGATGACACACCCTCGTGCAGTGTCTCTCGTTGCAGCCGGAGTCGACAGGGTCTGTCTGTCAATTGATGCGATATCTCCCGAACAATTCAAAAATATGCGTGAGGGGGGAGAAGTAGATGAGATTGATATGGCCCTGTCTGCACTAAGGAGTGCCAAGAAACAGTGCCTACGACCTGAAGTAAAGGTCGGTATCGAATTTGTGGCAATGAAAAAGAATATCAAAGGGCTTCCTGAGACGCTGGAATGGTCAGCAAGCCGTGGAGCAAGCTTTGCCATTGTCACCCATGTACTGCCCTATGGCGAACAGCATTCCGGCGAAGCGGTGTACTGCAATATTTCCGATCAGGCACTCACTCTTTACAACTTCTGGCGTCGAAGGGCAATCAAGTCCGGCGTTGATATTCAGCGCTACTCTGAAGTTCGCTTTAAATACAGACGCACGCGGCAAGACCGGGCCATCATTGCTGCGGTTGATGCTATGAAAGCCGAAGCTGCTCAAAAAAATATCATGCTCGACTTGAAAAAACTTCTCCAGGTAGAGCACCAACTGTTTGATGAAATTACTGATATTTTTGGCAAGGCCACAGAAGTGGCTGACAAGACCGGATTGGAGCTGCGATTGCCGGAGTTGGCTCTGAAGGAACAGCGAACATGCCGCTTTGTTGAAGAAGGAAGCGCCTTTGTAACATGGAACGGAGATATTTCACCCTGTTATTTTTTGTGGCACCGCTACAACTGTTTTGCCAATGGCTGGAATCAGACCGTAAAAACCAAAATATTCGGCAATCTGACTCATCAGGATATCATGGACATCTGGAATACCCCGGAATTCAGTTCGTTTCGCAGGAACGTGATCGCTTATGATTATGCATTTTGTGCCAGTTGTGGTGTGGCGCCATGCGACTATGTGCAAGCCGAAGAATTCGAACAGGACTGCCACGTCAGAAATGTGCCGTGCGGGTCATGTCTCTGGTGTACCGGGGTATTTCAGTGTCTGAGCTGATAGAGGGGAAAAGAGGGTAGAGGGAAAAGAGGCGTTGCTCTTTCCCCTCTTGATAGATTATCTTAAATTCCGCCCATGCAGAGATATTTGATTTCCAGGAAATCCTCGATCCCGTACCTGGAACCTTCCCGTCCGCTCCCCGACTCTTTAATGCCGCCAAACGGCGCTACTTCCGTGGAAATGATGCCGGTGTTGATGCCGACTATCCCGCATTCAAGGGCCTCGGCAACTCGCCAGACCCTGCCGATATCCCGGCTGTAAAAATAGGCAGCCAGACCGAATTCGGTATCATTTGCCATGGCAATGGCCTCTTCATCGGTTGAAAAACGAAAGAGTGGCGCCAACGGTCCAAATGTCTCCTCTTTGGCAACGGCCATTTCATTCGTTACGTCCGCCAGGATTGTCGGCTGGAAGAACGAACCGCCCAATTCATGGCGTTTTCCACCCATAACAACCCGGGCGCCACGGGCGACGGCGTCTGCTATCTGCTCTTCGACCTTTTCAACTGAGTTCAGGTCGATCAGCGGCCCCTGCTGAGTCTCTCCTTTGAGGCCGTCTCCCACTTTCAATTCGCTTACGGCAGCAACAAGTTTTTCCATGAAACGGTCATAGACCCCATCCTGCACCAGAAACCGGTTGGTGCAGACACAGGTCTGACCGGTATTGCGGTACTTGGAGGCAATGGCCCCTTCAACCGCCGCATCAAGGTCGGCGTCATTGAATACTATGAACGGGGCATTGCCACCCAGCTCCATGGAAACTTTCTTCACGGTGCCGGCGCACTGCGCAATCAACTGCTTGCCGATCTCGGTGGAACCGGTAAAGGTCAGTTTACGCACAATCGGATTGGCAGTCATTTCGCCGCCGATTGCACTGGATGAGCCGGTAATGACGCTGAATACGCCTGCCGGAATTCCGGCCCGTTCGGCAAGAACGGCCAGCGCCAGCGCAGAATACGGCGTTGCGGTTGCCGGTTTGAGCAGCATGGTGCATCCGGCCGCAAGCGCCGGTCCCGCTTTACGGGTAATCATTGCCGCCGGGAAGTTCCAGGGGGTAATAGCTGCACAGACGCCGACCGGTTCTTTGAGCACAACGATGCGCTTGTCTTTCTGGTGCGCCGGAATGGTATCGCCATAGATCCGTTTTCCCTCCTTGGCGAACCACTCGATAAATGACGCCGCATAAAGGATTTCACCACGAGATTCGAACAGCGGCTTACCCTGCTCGGCGGTCATCAGGACCGCCAGATCTTCCTGATTTTCCAGTATTAATTCAAACCAGCGCCGCAGCAGTACAAAGCGCTCCCGCGCCGTCAATGCCCGCCAGCCAGGATAGGCCGAATTTGCCGCCGCTATGGCGGCGCGTGTTTCCGTGCTGCCCATTTTCGGCACTGAGCCGATGGTTTCTCCCGTTGCCGGGTTGGTAACCGGAATTGTCTCCAGCGTATCGGCACTGCACCATGTGCCGTTGATGTAACATTGTTGGCGTAACAGATCCGGATCATTCAAGACAAACATGTAGTCAATCTCCCTTTTAATTGTTTTACTCACCAACCAGTACCCCCGAATAATTATTGGAATATCCGAAATATCAACATCAATTGCTGTGTACAGCAAAATGCATACCGTAATTATTTGTTAAAGAATTAGGGTAGTTGAGCTGAATGCTGCATGAATAATGATGCAAACAAGCATATTTTATTCGATACTGCATAAAATGGGAAATGGTGCAAAAAACAAAAAAACCTTCTCTTGGTAGAAAAGGTGCGGGGGAGAACCACTGCCGGGGGACCGTCAAGCTCGAAACCTCTATTCTCCGCGTAGAGCTGTTTCTGCCGGGATATTGAGCCGATGGATCACCCATGATTTTGCGGAATATTCCAGAATATTCAGGCAGCCGTATTCCTGGCCCAGGCGGAAGAGATTGGCCGGCGGCATGCCGAGCAGGTGGCACAGGATTACCCGGTTTACTCCGGCGTGGCCGACGATCAGCAGGTTCCCGTGAGACTGTTGCACAATTTTTTCAAAGGCCGGCACAACCCGGGCAGAGAGGTCGGCAAAACTCTCTCCGCCGGGGGGGCGGTATCCTCCCAGATCGGCGCCACGCAGCCGGTACTCCAGCGGGAACAGTTGCTGTACTTCACTGACCGGCATGCCGTCCCAACTGCCGAGATTTATTTCATTCAGGCCCGGCAGGATCGTCAGAGACGCATGGTGCGGCTGTGCGATGATCCGGGCGGTTTCGACGGCGCGTTGCAGGGCGCTGCAGAAGATGCCGTTGAACGGAATCCCGGCGAGTTCCTGATGCCACCATTTTGCCTGTAACCGCCCCGCTTCATTGAGTGAACTCTCGCTCCGGCCAATAAAGCGGCGGACGTCATCAATCCTGGAATCACCGTGCCGCAGAAGATAAACGGTGCGCCTCCCCTGAATGTGTCCGGCACGATTCATGGATGAACATTCACCAATACTTCTGTAAGCGGGACACCAAGCTGTAACTCCACCAATTGAAGAATCCCGCGTGCTCTCTCATAACGCCGGGCAATTGCTTCAACACAGGCGGAATTATCGGCATGACAGGCAATTTGACGTTGGCAGCGATTCTCCAGCGGGACGATCCGTGTTTCCTCCACCAGTTTGTCGGCAAGATAGAGGATTTCGGCAGCATCGAGTGAAGCGTGATGCCGGGGGGGAAGCTCCATATGGACGGCAACCAGCTCGGCGATTGCGCGGTACCCCATACCGCGCAGAGTAGCGGCTCCAACCGCGGCGTGTCGGGCTTCTCCCTTGGCAAGATCGTGGAGCAGTGCGGCTGCTTCGATCAAGGGGAGATCAAAATGACAGCCGGTGTCGTTCAGCTTTCCTGCCAGCAGCAGCGCCACCTCGGCCACGACTCTGCAATGTGCGGCAACCGCACTATCGGAACCGAATCGTTCCGCCAGCAGCAGCTCGCAGGCCTGCCGTGAGGGAATTGGAACTCCGCGCAGCGAGTCTCTCAGCCGCTGGTAATCCTCCGGGGTGTCCATATCGAGCAGAATGCCTTCATCATCGCATTCAACGGTGGCCGAATCGCTTTCATGGCGCATCAGGAGCCCATTCAGTCCGCCACTGCCGTCCCAGGAAAGGATACGCTCACGGTACGAAGCTGATATCAGCGGCGGGTGGCCGCGCGTGCCGCGAAAGGCGGGATAGAGGACACCCTTTGTACTCTGCTGATATTGCCGGAGCAGTAGCTCAATCGTACCCGGCTGCACCAGCGGAATGTCAACCGGCAGCAGCAGGAATGCTCCTGTTTCGGCATCCAGGCTTTCGGCAGCGGTGACCACCGAGGAAAACATCCCTTCGTGATAGCGTTCGTTCAGTAGCGGGCGAACCTGCATGAACTGCAGCCGCGGCAGCAACTCCGTTGCACAATGGCCGATAACAACGCGGATATCCTCAATTCCGGCTCCCCGAAAAAGAGCAACGGCTCTTTCCAGCACCGTCGTATCGCCAAACGGCAGGAGCGGCTTGAAGGCTCCCATGCGTGACGAATAACCGGCGGCGAGAATAACGGTAGCAACGTGGCCTTTCATGCTACGCAATCCCCTCAGCCCGGATCCGGATAAGTTCGGCAATGATGCTGACGGCAATTTCTGATGTCGTAGCAGCTTTTATGTCGAGACCGATCGGGCAGTGTACCCGCTCAAGCGCCTCGTCGGAGAAGCCTTCCCGCTGCAGCACCTTGAACAGCTCCTTCCGCTTGCGGTGGCTCCCCATCATGCCGATATATCCCGCTCTGGTGCGCAGGGCCTGCGTCAACACGGTTTTGTCATGCTGGTGTCCCCGTGTGGCGATCACCACATAGCTGTCACCATCCGGCTCCAAGCCGGCGAAGCACTCCTCGAAATTGTCCAGCACCAGGATCGAATCGGCCTGGGGAAACCGTTCCCGGTTGGCGTATTCGCTTCGGTCGTCCAGCACCACTGTCCGGAAATCGACCATCTCGGCCAACAGGGCAACCTGTTGTGAGACATGGCCCGCCCCATAGATATAAACGGTGCTGGGAATAAAACAGCGCTCAATGACGAACTGCTCTCCTTCTATGGTCTCCACCACCGGATAGGTTGATCGATAGGCCTTTTCAATCAGCAGATGCAGCCATTCCCGCGGATAGGGGAATTCTCCGGTCAGTGAGCCGTCCTCCAGAACCAGGCTGCGGGCCGTCTGATGCTTCTTGTCACCTACGGCGCCGAGCGATGCGACCAGATAACATTTTTCGCCGTTCTGAAGTGCGTCGCGCAGTTTCCTGAACATCTCGATGTTCAGCGGTGATGCCGGAATAAAATCCACCAGCAGCTTGACGTTGCCGCCGCAGATCATCTGCATGCTGGCGGCATCCGCTCCCGAGAGATCGAATGCCAGAACCTCGGCAACTCTGGACTTGAATACTCTGGCAGCCCTTTTCTGCGCGGCTGACTCCAATACTCCGCCTCCCACCGTGCCGATGGAGCTCCCGTCAGCACGGACCACCATCTTGGCGCCCGCCAGACAGGGGGCCGATCCCGATTTACTCAGTACCGTAACCAACGCAAAATCTTCACCTTCGCCCTGCACACCGCATACGGTCTGCGCCAGCCAGCTCATCAACATACGATTGTCTCCCTTTGGTCGTGAATTGTCCGTTTGATAGTGCCGCTACTCAGCCAGTTCTGGGCGGAGATGAGCAGCGGGGCGATCTTGAGCACTCTTTCCGCAAGAGCCATCTGCAGAGCCGGGATGTTTTCCATCGCCTCTCTGGCCAAACGGCATAACTTCTCAGCCGGGCCTCCCTGAGTGAACAGTGTCGCCTGCAACAGATCGATGCCGTTTTCCCGGGCCACCGCAGCCCGGAAATTGAGAAGGCCGGGCAACGGGAACAGAGCCTCATCCAGATCAGCCATACTTACCGGATATTTTCCGCCCAGCAGTACCTGTCCGGCCAGCCGTCCCTTGACCCATTCGAGACGTTTCAGGGCGGCTCCGCAACGGCACGGTTCCGGGATAATGCGGGACAGGTCGCCGGTGCGGTAGCGGATAAGCGGCATCCCGGTCCGGGTGAGGGTGGTGAAGACAATCTCACCCGGTTCGCCGTCCGGCACCTGTTGCCCTGTGGCAGGATTGATGATTTCAACATAGAGATCCGCTTCCCGGATGTGTCCGCCGCAGCGCGCCATACAGTCAACCGCCCCCCCCAGACCCATCTCGGTCATGCCGTAATGGTTGAAGACCGGGCAGTTCCAGATTCTCTCCAATTCACGGGAAATCGCTGCAGGGACATAATCGGCGCTCAGCAGAATGCTTTTGATTCTTCCGTGCGGGATCGTTGCCGCCTCCGCGTGACGTGCCAGTCCGAGCAGCTGCACCGGGAGCCCGACCAGGCAATCGATCTCCCTGGCAATAATCTCGGCAATCGCGGCGCGTTCATCCCGGACGATGCCGTGGATAATACCCTGGACGTTCAGCCGCGCCAGCCCCTGAGTCAGCAGGTCGCCGACGCTGCCGGGGAGATCGCCCGGCATAAGGATAAGCACCCGCTCGCCTGGCTTGACCATGGTGCTCATGCCATGCCGGAAAAAGTCTACCGTCAGTTCCAGATCCTGTGCGGTAAAGTGCAGCCGTTTTGCCTTGTTCGTCGTACCGGAGCTGTTCAGGGTCACCACCCGTTCGATCTCGCTTTGGGATACGCAGAGAAAACGGAGATCATCTGCCAGAATATCAGCCGGGGTGGTGAAAGGGAGCCGGGCGATATCGGCCAGTGTGCGCAGATCTGCACCACCGGTTCCTGCCAGATGTTCGCGATAAAAGGGGCTCTGGTTGTGGGCTTGCTCAACGGTCGCCTGCACTCTGCCAAGCTGATAGTCGTTAAGGGAGGTTCTCGTCAGCGGTACGTTTGGCTCCAGGCCGATTTTTGAACATATCCATGGTTCGAGCGGTGTCAGCAAATCTTCCTCCATTATTTCCCGACCGTAACGTCATATCCAGCGGCAATCAAAAGCTCCATCACCTTGGCGTAGGTTTCGGCGACGATGGCGCCGCAGCGCTGGCGAATCTCGGTCCGGTCCCCGACGATCGATTCACATGTGGTGTCGCCGTAGCGGCTTCCGTAGGTTTGGGTAAACCACGCGCCAAGGTCCCGGAGCATATAGGTGAGATTCTCGTCCTGGTATTCATCGTCAAGACCCTTGCCGGCATAGAGACTGAGCAGGCAGGCGGCTCCGGTCAGCGTGCCGCACGGTCCGGCGGCAATACCGCAGCCGTTGGCCAGCCCGCCCATAGCCCTGATCAGGTCGGGATTACTCTTTCCCTGAGCCTCCAATCCCAGCATCAGCAGGATCTGACTGCAGTAATAGCCGTTGTAGGACAACTCCATCATCCGCAACTGGATCTGATCCATTGGTGGTATCTCCTCTCGTCGTGCCGGTAACATCTGGTAATGGGCCGGCTTCGTACACGGTGCTACTTGTCCTCAAGGATCCGTTCAGCATCCGCCATCTTGCCGGTCGCCAGCTCCTCGGAGACCAGCGCCTGCCCGCAGGAGCGGCAGGCGGGGAGGTCTACCTCGAAATTTCCTTTCATGTAGGTAAATCCCACCTTCGTGATCTCAAGCTTCCCTCCGCACGCGGCGCACCTCCACCCGGAGGCCTCATTTGTCACGCTCATTACTTGACCCCCACGATCTTCATGCGATGGCTGTAAGCGTTGTAGATCGTAAACCGGTCACCTTCACCGGTGTAATCAACCCAGAAAGTGACGTTTTCTGTCTGGCACGAAGCCCGGTACTGGCCGTTTTGTGTGTTCAACAGCCGTTTGCCGGTTTGTTCCGCGTGGTCGATCACCATACGGATGTCGTCATCCAGGATGCGCCGCTCGTCGATTCTGCGCCGGATCTCCTGAGTCATTTCCAGCATAATGCCCTCGCAGGATTTCACAATTTCTGCTCCTTGCTCGCCCAGTTCCCGCAGGATCCCCTGTTTCACCCTGGCTCGATTGGTCCGGCGCTCTGACCACGAAATCCAGCCCCGAGCCGCAGGGTCACCGCCTGCCACGGCCGGAAAGAGGAGTTCGATGAGGTGGCAGACCCGTGCGCCGCCGGCGGCCAGATGGTCGCGGCACATGGCGCAGTAGGCCAGGTATTCGTGAGCGTTATCGGCCTCAAGCCGCCTGGCGATGACATCTTGCCCCAGCTTCGGATTGGCGTTGAACATGAGCCCGCCGTAGCCGCAGCACTCCGGCTTATCGCCGCTCAGGGGAAGCGCCTCAATTGACATGCCAAGTGACCGCACAATCTGCCTTACACTCGTTTGGGTCTTCGGCTCGTGGCGGCTGCTGCACGGATCGGCTATCGCCACCGTTGTTCCCGCAGTTCCTCCGGTTATGTCAGGAGTGCCCTCCTCTTCAATGATCGTCCAGAGCGATACCGTTTCCATTCCGGGGATATGTTCCGTGAAGAGGTTTTGGCAGGTAGAACAGGCGGTTATGACCCGGGGGCTTCCCCGTTTCTGCCACTCGCAGCGGATGGTTGCCATGCTTTCTCTGAACAGGTCGTCGCGCCCGCTCCAATATGCGGGGGCGCCGCAGCAGCCGAGCATGATTCCGACGCCGCCGGTCAGACGTTCCCGCAGATAGCCGTATGACAAAAGCACCTCACCGGGTGAAGTGGCGCAGAGCTGACAGCTTGGAAAATAGAGCCAGGCACTCTCATTTTTCCCCGGTTCATGGCGCGCAAGAGTGAAATGCTCCCCATTGCTGTGGGACATGTCCTGAAGGGCAAACTCGTGGAAGGCTGCGGGCATCAGTTTCTGCTCGTTCATGGTACGCCGCGCCTGGAGGCAGAGGTCGCCCATGTGAAAATTGGTGGGGCAGACGGTTTCGCAGAGACCGCAGTTGCTGCAGGAGTTGACGAACTGATTTTTCGTATGGGCTGCACCGTAGATGACCCGCTCGTTATTGAATACCTGGCGGGCGTATTTTTTCGGATACGCCTGGTATCGCTCCAGAAAAAGACAGGTTTTGACACATTCCAGGCACTCACACCGGATGCAGCGTCCCGCCTCTGCCTGTGCCTCGTCATCGCTGAATCCGGCCGCACGGTCCGCCGGTTGAACTCTGGGGGTGAGGGAGATTCCGTTCAGATTGGTATAGAGCCTGGTCTGGTATGGCCCGTCGTTGCCACGGCCGGCCTCCATGTTGGCCTTCTGAATGAAGCGTTCGATGGAAAGGGAACCCTTCCGCCCCTGGAGCGTTTCATTGATAGGAGACCAGGCGCCACAGTCACGGGTGCCGCCGCCGGCAAAGACCCCTTCCCGGTCAGTCGCGCCGCTGGCTGCGTTAATGGCAATATCTCCCCTGTCGTTCTGCCGGAGCGGCAGATCGCATCCGGTTATCGTTTCCCGGTCGATGAAGACGGCATCAAATTCCCGGCATATTTCCTCGAAGCGTTGGCCATCCATGGTTTCGCCGAGACGAATACCACCGTTTAGCGCCTCCAGAATTGCCAGTTCCCCGTCGATGATCTCCTGCGGCAGGAGGGCGTCCGGAAGTTCCCGGAGCGAGCCGCCAAGTCGCCCGCTCTGCTCGAACAGCGTTACTCCGAACCCTTTTTTGAGCAGATCCCAGGTGGCGGTCAAACCGGCAAGACCACTGCCGAGAACGGCTATTTTCTGTTCCCTGCGGGGCAGGAGCGGTACCCGTACCCTCCCGGTTGTCTGCTCCACGCAACTTCGCTCAAGATAACTGATGGCAATCGGTTCATCCACCTCGCCCCGCTTGCACTTCTGCTCACAGGGGTGGTCGCAGATACGTGCCAGGATACCGGGGAACGGCATTGTTTTGGCGAGAACCCTGAAGGCGGCCTCCCGGTCGCCTCGCGCCATCTCCTTGACGAACATCCGGGCATCTACGTGAATCGGGCAGGTTGCCGTACACTCCGGAGGCTCTTCCTGAATGCATTTGTATTCCCATTCCCGCAGGGTGTCCTGTTCCATGATCACTCCACCTTCAAAGGCAAATCCCCCCTGCCCCCCTTTCGCAAAGGGGGAATTTTTAACCTCCCCCTTTATGAAACGGGGATTGAGGGGGATTTGCCTTTAAGCTCCTTACTTCTTCAACGTTTCAATTCCACCGTGTGACATGTAGCCGCCTGCAACGGCATCGCAGACGTCGAAGGCTTTCTTCGGTGATTTCAACGCGGCCAGGACTTTTTCCGGGTAGGCCGGAATCGACCTGATACGGGCGCCGCAGGCATTGTCGATGGCGTTGATGATGGCGACATGCGGCGACGTGAGCGGCCCTTCGCCGACACCGGCCGCGCCGAACGGACCTTCGGGACGCGGTGTTTCAACATAGAGAATCTCCATGTCATCGGTAATGTCTTTTGCGAACGGGAAGCCGGAACCGATCAGCGTGGTGTGTTTCTTCAGATCTTCGAAATCTTCGGAAAGCGCCAGGCCGATTCCCTGGGCAAGGCCGCCGTATACCTGGCCATCGACCACAAGCCGGTTGGTGATGGTGCCGTAGTCACCGACAGTCGTCATCTTGATTACCGAGGTTTTACCGGTGGTGATATCGACTTCAACTTCGGACATGAACAGCACGTACATATAGATGCAGAACGGGCTCCCCTGCGAGTGCTCATCCATATGGGTGCAGGGGGTTGTCCAGCTCCCCTCGTGTTTGACGTCAATCCTTTCCTTGACCATCTCGTCATAGCTGCGGTAGCTGCCGTCTGCCTTGCGCATCGCATTGAGCAACAGGGTGCAGGCTGCCTTGATGGCGTTGCCGGTTACCACGTTCTGGCGGCTGCCGCCGGAAGGGCCGGAGTTCGGCACCAGGCTGGTGTCGTTCAGGCAGAGTTTGATCTGTGATGGCTTCAGATTGAGCGGGCGCAACGTCTCGTGGGCAAATGCCAACGTGCCCATATCCGCTCCCTGGCCGTGATCTTCCCAGGAGTTGCCGACCATGACGTCGCCGTTCGGCAGCAGTTCGGCCCAGGCGCCCGAGGTATCGGGGCCGTCCAGACCGCAGCCGTAGATGCCGAGAGATACGCCGACGCCGCGTTTCTTCGTGTCGGTGGATTCGGCCTTCGCCTTCTCCTTGGCCGCCTTGTACTTGGGACGGAGCATGTCGAACATTTCCGGGAACGGGTACACTTCCGGCGCCTGGCCGGTCGGGGTGGTTGCGCCGGGGCGATAGCAGTTGATGAAACGCAACTCCAGCGGGTCCATGTTCATTTTCCTGGCCAGCTCGTCCATCAGTGATTCGGAGGCGAGGAAGCTCTGGGGTGAACCGTAGGAGCGGAACGCCGAACCCCAGCCATGGTTGGTGCAGACGGTACGGCCAACGCTGCGGATGTTCTTGATGTCATATCCGGCGCCGATAAACTGGGCGCCACGGGTGGTGAGCAGATCGCCGAATTCGGAGTATGGTCCGTGGTCAACCGACCAGTCCCCTTCCATGGCAAGCAGCCTGCCGTCCTTGTCGGCAGCCAGTTTCAGCTTGAGCCAGAACGGCGAACGTTTGCCGGTGTAGGTCTGCTGCTGGTACCAGTTGTAACCGAGGAAACAGGGCCTGCCGGTGGCGATGGTTGCCGCTGCAACCAGTGCTTCCAGGGTCGGGCTGAATTTGTAGCCGAAAGTCGCGCCGGTGGGGTTCTGGACGATGACCAGTTTGTCCGGCTCCAGGCCGAGTCCGGGGGCGATCATATAGAGATGGAGGTGGATGCCGATCGACTTGGAGTGAACCACAACCCTCTCCTGGGCATCGATATAGGCGAAGCCGACATCCGCTTCGATCGGCATGTGCGGCTGGCGCTGCAGGTAGTATTCACCTTCGACGACATGGGCGGCGCTCTTCATGATCGGTGCGGTCTCGTCCCCTTTTTTCACGTTCAGTTCATAATAGATATTGGGGGTTCCGGGGTGGATCTCGATAGCGTCATCCGCCATGGCGGCCGGTGCGTTCATGTAGGCCGGCAGCACTTCGAGATCGACCTTGACCTTCTTTGCGGCGGCATCGGCGTGTTCCTGGGTGTCGGCACAGACGATGGCCACGGCGTCACCGAACTGGAAGATTTTTTCATCGTTGAGGATCGGGCGATCCCAGCCGTCGCCCTTGTTGGTCGGGAAGGTGATCAGACCGGTGATGCGGTTTTTACCTTTGACATCCTTGTGGGTAACGACCTTGAACACGCCGGGCATTTTCTCCGCTTCGGAGGTGTCGATCCCCTTGATGATGGCATGGGAAACTTCAGGTTGCACCAGGGCGCACTGCAGCGTCCCTTCGGGAAGCTGGAGCCCCATGTCGGCGCCGAAATCCCAGGTGCCGGTGACCTTGGCCACTGCAGTCGGTCGCGGGTGGCACGTGCCGTAAACCTTGCCGTCGGCCGGCATTTTGTATTCGAGATTGGAAGCGGGCAGTTCACCCCGCATTACCTTGGCGGCATCCATGACCGCATCCACGATCATGATGTAACCGGTACAACGGCAGGCATTACGGTTCTTCTGGAACCAGTCGCGTACCTCTTCGCGGGTCGGGTTGGCGTTCACATCAAGCAGCGCCTTGGCGGAGACGATGAAACCGGGGGTGCAGAAGCCGCACTGCAGGGCGCCATGGACAATGAATGCCTGCTGCAGCGGGTGCAGGTTCAGCGCGGTGCCGATACCTTCGATGGTGGTAATGGCGGCCCGGTTTTCGACTTTTTTCATCTTCACAACACAGGATCGCACCAGTTTGCCATCCACAATCACGTTGCAGGCGCCACACTGTCCGGTGCCGCAGCCGACTTTCGTTCCGGTCAGATGGAGCTGCTTGCGCAGCACATCGGACAGGAGCGCTTCCTGGTCAACGATCAGCGTTCGTTCAATGCCGTTGACAATGAGTACTTTTTTGTTCATCTGCTTCTTCCTCCTTTTATTGTAAATACAGGCGATTTGCCCGGTGATACGTATGGTTATCAGGTGCCGAAGCCGCAGCCCGGATAACTGCATGTGGGGCAGCCAAGGCAGAGGCCGCCGTGGCCGAGGCGGGTAAAGTCGGCACGGGTCAGGCGCTCACCGGCCATGATGCGGGGAACAATCAGGTCGAACACGGTGGCCTTGTTGTACATGGCACAGCCGGGGACGCCGATCACCGGAATATCGCCGATATAGGCAAGCATGAACATGGAGCCGGGAAAGGTTGGGGAGCCGTAGGTCACTTCCCGCCCTCCGGCCGCCCGGATACTGGCCGGAGTGCGGTCGTCCGGATCAACCGACATGCCGCCGGTCAGCACGATCATGTCCGCTCCTCCGCCGAGGAGATCATGTATCGCCTGCACCGTCATGGGGACACTGTCAGGCACCAGTATCTGCCGGAGTACGCTGCTGCCGAGGTCAGTGATCTTGGCGCTCATGACCGGACCGAATTTGTCCTCAATTCGGCCGTGATACACTTCATTGCCGGTTGTGACCATCCCGACGTTCAGTTTCTTGAACGGCACTACTTCAATAACCGGAGCGTTTTCCCGGCAGATAGTCTCGACTTCGACGATCTTGTCTTCTTCGGTGTAGAGCGGAATTATGCGGGTACCCCCCACCAGTTTTTTCGCCGTTACCTGCCGGTTGGTGTGAGCGGTGGCAAAAACGATCTCGTCAATGGCGTTGATCCGGTCGAGTGCGGCCACGTTGATCTTCAGCAGGCCGGGCCTCGTCGTCATAAGTCGAACTTTTCCCTCGGTCGGCGGCATCATCTGGATGCCGCGGCCCAGGGCCGCCTTGGCAATGCGGAGCGCCGCCTTGTCTTCGTGAATAAAACCTTCTTCCAGGTTGAGAACATAGATGTTGTCTTTGCCCAGCTTGAGAAGCGTGTCGATATCGGCCGGGGCGATGATGTGTCCTTTTTTAAAGGCCCTGCCATGGAATTTCCCCGGATCGATGCGGGTTATATCGTGAAAGAGAACCCTGCCGACCGCCTGCTGTACCGGTATTTCTGTCATCATGATCTGGCACTCCTTTTATTCGATATTGTTCAGTGGCTGCAGTTGCAGCCGCCTTCACCGGAGCTGCAGCGCCCTTCAAGGTGGCTCTGAAGCGGGGACAGTTCCGGCAGTGCGCCGCTTTGAAACAGCGCCACGTTGTCAGCAACCGATGCGGAGTCGGCCTGATGAACGGTGAAACCGCACATATTCATGATCCGGAGCGAATCGTCGCCGATGCCGCCGACAACGATCCCGTCCATCTGTTGCCCCGTAAGGGCACTGAACGGATTGCATCCGGCATACGGATTGTCCCGGTCACAATTGGTGATGGTGCTGCTTTGGCGGCTCTCCGTATCGATGATCACAAAGAGCGGAGCCGAGGCGAAATGGCCGTAAATCTCACTTGCCATTCCTTCGTTAGTGATGGCGGGAAAACATATTTTCATGGTCTACCTCCCGAAACAGTTCTTGAGTGTGTACGTCTTGCAGGGTGTGCATTGTGACTTGTACTGCCCAAGATGCAGGTAGCAAAACCACGAGCCGCATTCGCTGCACTGCTTGACACGATAATCGTCTGAATCGGCTGCATCTCCGCATATTGCGCATGTTACCTGAGCCACGCTGTCACCTCGCTTCCTTTTCGATAGTTATCGTAATAAGAGCAGTGAGCATGCCAAACGTAATAACATTATTTTATTTTGTGGTTGTCGGAATCCGCTGCAGAGCTTTTTCGATAACAATTAGATAGTTACAGTTTGGAATGCGTTGGCGCCGGAGAGTGTTTCATATGGAGAGGCGGAGAATGCGGCTAAGGTTATGGAGATAAGTGTGCCATAATGAGACATTCGATAAATAATTGTGTGCTAAAATAAAACATAGTAATGCATGTTTTTGGCACGAATGTAGCAAATAAAATCTGCAGGAAGAGGGGTTGTTTTATACGCTGTGATCATTCATAACATGGTTTCATGGAGTGCCGATGAGAAAACCTGCCTTAGAAGAACTTGATCCAATCCGGAGTGCCAGGGAGGAGTACCTGTCACAAGGTATTATTCCAACCGGAGTTGTCAGCGATACCATCATCCGCTCATGGCGGCGTTCAGCAGAGCGGGGCATCGGTATGGAACGGGGCGAGAGCCGTTGTACTCCACGTTATGACCTGATGGAGCGCCGCGAAAAAAACAATACCCTGCTACAACGTTCGCAGCCAGTGATGGAAAACCTGTATCACGAGATCTGCGGCACCTCCAGCATGGTGCTGCTGGCCGACAGCGCCGGGGTCATACTTCATTCTATTGGCGATCCGAATTTTGTCGGGCAGGCGCAGAAAGTCTACCTGAAACCAGGAGGCATCTGGGCTGAAAGTGTTAATGGCACCAATGCCGTCGGCACGGCTCTGGAAGAACTGCTGCCGGTTCAGGTCCACTGCAGTGAACACTACATTGACAAGAACCGCTTTCTGAGCTGTTCAGCCACGCCTATCTTCGATCCTCGGGGGGCTGTTCTGGGCGCGCTGGACGTTTCCGGCGATTACCGCAGTCACCAGCAGCATACATTGGCTTTGGTGAGGCTGTCGGCTCAGATTATTGAGAATCAGATGTTCGCCCCGCATTTTCCCAATGACATAGTGATCAGCTTTCATCTCAAACCCGAGTTCATCGGCACCCTCTACGAAGGCATAGCGGTATTTACTCCGCAGGGTAATTTCATTGCCGCCAACCGCTCTGCTCTGCTGCAGTTCGGATTGGACAGATTCAGAATGACCGGGCACAGTTTTGCATCGCTGTTCAGGCTCGGCCTGCCGAAACTGTTTGAACAGCTCCGTTTTCAGCACCATCCGCTTCTGAAGCTGCAACTGCAATCCGGGGCAGAGGTCTACGGCCGGGTCTGGCCGGGAACCGCAATCTCGCCTGTTACCTTTCTCCCCATCATTACACCGGCGTCAAAGGGGACAATTGCGCGGCCAAGCGCCGCAGCAGAGCCGGTCTTGCTGCATGAACTGGAGCTGGGTGACCGTAAGATGCAGACGCTGATTGCAAAAGCTCTCAAAGTTGCCGGTCATGATATACCGATCATGATTGAAGGGGAGTCTGGCACCGGCAAGGAGTTGCTGGCCCGAGCGCTGCATTTTGCGGGACCACGCAAAAACGGCCCGTTCGTGCCGGTCAATTGCGCTTCGATACCGGAAGGACTGATCGAATCAGAACTCTTCGGCTACCAGGAAGGGGCCTTTACCGGGGCGAAGCGCAAAGGGCATATCGGCAAAATCCGGGAGGCGGACAAGGGAACCCTGTTCCTTGACGAAATAGGAGAAATGCCGTTTCAACTGCAGGCGCGACTGCTGCGGGTTTTGCAGGATCACATGGTGTCACCGCTTGGAGGTACCGGCGGCTTCCAGGTTGAAATGTCGGTTGTCTGCGCAACGAACCGGCGTGTTCGGGATGCAGTTACCGCCGGAACTTTCCGCGAAGATCTCTATTACCGTCTCAACGGACTGCTGCTGACGCTGCCGAGTCTGAGGGAAAGAGAGGACAGGGTACCGCTTTCCCGAAAAGTACTCGGAGATCTTGTTGGTGCAGATCGGGATGTCACCATCAGTCCGGAAGTCCTGGGAATTTTTGAAAGCCACCCCTGGCCCGGCAATATCCGCCAGATGCACAATGTTCTCAGAACTGCTGTGGCGCTGCTTGGAGAAGGAGATGAGATAACCGTTGATGAGCTTTCTGAGGATTTCATGGAGCAGGCCGGTTGCGGCATTCATGGCAGGAAAATGTGCGGAGAACCGCCATCAGTTTTGTGCGGCGATTCTTTGCTGTCAGACGCCGAGGCACGGCATATCTCATCGGCGCTCGACCGGAATGGCGGTAATATCGCTGCTACAGCACGGACATTAGGTGTCGGCAGAAGCACGCTGTATAGAAAGCTTCGAGGGCAGATGATGGACAGTTGATCTCTAACACTACCGTTTTAATGCTATGCTGAGGCTGGAGACACCGGAAGTGTCGGTATTTGACATAACAAGCATCTCTTTAAAATAGGACAGTTTCCCGAAAAAAGTTGGATCCGCGGCATTGCTGAGGCTTCCGTCCGCATTCACTGCCAGGTTGAAACCGGCTGGCAGCAAAACGTTGCCGTCGCTGTCAGCAAAGGATGAATAGCCCGCAGCACCGGAAGCATTGATTGTAATGGTTCCTGATGCCGTCAATGGCGTACTTGAACTCTTGAGAAGGTGGAAGCCGTAGGTGCCTTCCAGGTCAGCCGGGCTGAATGTATTGGGATCACTGGCGATGGTGTTTACCAGCTGATAAATCCGTAAAATGTATCGGGGGCGTGCTCCGCTGGTGTCCGTAGCGGTTCCGATTATTACCGATTTGTCGGCAGACATGACCCCGCTATCGATCACTACTGTCGGTTGTGGCAAAGCGCCGGCCAGACTTTCCGTCACCATGCCGTCTTCAGATATGTTTATTATGCTGGCTTTATCAGCCGGTTTGACAGGATTTGACGGTGCAGTAAACGCGCTGTATTGAACCTTTTGGTCTCTGCCCATTTGGCCCGCTGCAAATTCCCACTCCTCGCCTGGTCCGCTTGAAATCTGATTGTAGACAAAGCGCCGCCCTCCGCCGCCACTGCTTCCGAAACCCTGAATATCACCGGCATTGGTGAATATAACGCCTGGAATCTGTTTCTGTAATATGACCAGTTTATGATTGGTGCCACCCGGAGCTGCATTGGCAACGATAAATTTCCTGTTTGTCGCCATAATTCCTTGAAGCCCCGAATTAGCATCGTGAATTTCGCCGGTAGTATTGAGGAACAATGACCGGAACAGATCAGCCGGTGGCACGGTTTCACCGGCACTATTGCGGAACGAGCTGAACGTGACCGCTCCGGCGCTGTCAACGACACATTTCCCGCGCATCCATCCGGCGCCCGCACCAGAGACCAGAATATTAAAGTTCCAGGCGCCTTCCAGGTCTCCCTGAACAAAGGCGCCGGACAGTGCTGGTACTGCCGATACCTCGTTTGACTCGGCGCTTTCGCTGCCGGAATTAACCGCAGTGATAACAAAATAATAGGTGGTGTTGTTCGTCAGGCCGCTTTGTATATACGATGTACTGACGACCGTGGCGGCTTTGTTTCCGTTAGACTTTGAAACGCCCGGTGACGTTGCGTAGTAAATGGTATATGCCGAGGCATTTGCTGCTGCCGGCCAAGTGAGTGAAATCTGTCCGTTCTCAGCCGTTGCCGCAAGGCCGACAGGTTGCTCCGCTGCTCCGGGACTGTACCGCCACGGCGAATCGCCGCTGCAGGCAGCGAGCATCAGGCAGAGAAACATAGCAGGGAAAACCGTTACATACTGTCGCCACAAACATTTCATAGTCATATCTCCAGAAATTATCTCTCTACATCCGGAACTCGACGCCGCCGTAAAAAAAGCGTCCCGCCCGCGGAATCCCGTAGCTCGTCTCGTAGTTTTCATCAAGGAGGTTGTCAACTCCGAGATAGAGGGTAACCGTGTTGTTCACTAATTTCTGACTCAGTTTTATATTGAGCAGTGTGTAGTCGTTCAATTTAGCCTTCTGCATGGGAGTGACGTTGTTTTTTGTATAAAAATACTGGTTTCCAACATACCGGAGTGAAACATATGACGAAAATCCGGAATCGAAGTCGTACTTTCCCTCCAGCGCAGCTTTGTCGCCGGGGGTATATTGCTGTTCGTCTCTTCCCACCCGCGACCTGTCTTCGGAGTAGAGATGGGCATACGAGGCGCGCAGCAGGAGATTCTTTAAGCAGCGCGTATCAGTGGACAGCTCAACCCCGGCGAAGCGAACCTCCGCCAGATTGGTGTTTCTGCTGGTAGACTGATCATTCTGGATAAGATTCTCTGCAATCGTATAAAATCCGGTAAGGCTGACACTGCTGTTTCGGGGCAGTTTCTGCTCCATTCCGATCTCGTAGGTGAAGGAACGTTCTGGCGACAGGCGCGGATTACCCTTGGAGAGATCGTACAGATCACCAAGCGATGGAAAACGGACGCCCCGTTTGAAAGATGCTTTCAAGCGGGTCTCTACTGCAAGGTCATAAGCGACTCCGGCCAAAAGGCTATAGTCATCCGCTCTCTGGTCGTCGCGACTCTGCAGGTAATGACCATAGCCCGCAACAAGTGCCAACCCCGGCAGCGGCGACAGTTCGTATTCAACGGCACCTGAGTAAATTCCGAGAGACTTGTCCGCTTCAAGCGGAGAGAATCTGTTTGCCGCCGAAGTTATAACTCCGCTGTTCTCCCAATGGTCCTCTTCGGCAGCCAGGGAGAAACTGAGTACGCCGGAGCTGCCCATTTCGTACCGTGGCTGAAGGGCTATCCCTTTGACCGAGGTTATGACCCGTTCCTGAAATGATCCGGCGACAAGGTTGAAGGAGTTGAGTCTGCTGTTGTCATACTGGTTTACCTGCTCTTCCGACCGGTTGAAAAAAGCCCTTCCTCTGAGAGTCAACTGGCCGGTCACGGCGTAATCTGCTGCTATCTGCGCCGAGCCACCAGAATAATCGTCAACCCTGGTATACTTTGGCGGATTGGCAAAGGGATCGAACGGATCGTTAATCGCGCTGGAGGGTTTACCGAAAGAGCCCTGGCTGTAACTGAGGGTGACTCCAAGGGACAGATCCTTGTTTGGAGTGAAACCGATACTGCTGAACACCGTGTTCTTTTCGCTGTCGCTGTTTGTCCGGTAACCGGCACCCTGTTCAGACGTTGCTTTGAAACCGTTGGAAAGCGGATAGCCATCAACTTTCGATGCGCTGCCGCTCAGGAAATAGTTAAATTTGTCCGTAGCGCCGGAAAGAGTTCCCCGGCCATGGTACGGTGCGTGATCACCCGTTTCCCCGGCTATCATACCCTGCATGCCGGCCACTCCCTTTTTCGTAATGATATTAATGACACCGCCGAGCCCCCCCTGCCCGTAAAGCACTGAACTGGCGCCTGAGGTAAGCTTGATCTCCGCAATGTTTTCCGTAGGGATAATCGTCGGATCAAATTGCTGGTCCAAGGCCGAATTCATCGGAATACCATCCAAAAGGAGGAGTACATGCCGGGTGCGAAACCCGCGGATGTCGATGCGCGGTATCCCTTCGCCGCCTGTCCTGATATTGACGCCGGGCAGCAGCATAATGGCCTGGTCAAGAGTCCTGGCTCCGCTGCTTCGGATATCCTCAGCGGTGACGGTGTGAACCGTTTCAGTGACCTCAACCCCGTCGCCCTGACCGGAGACGACCACCTCACCGAGGGTGTATACGCCCGCTCTGTCCGATGGTTCTGCCCCATAAACATGTTGTTGGAGCAGGCAGAGGCAGCAGATGCCGGAAAATAGGACGTTTTGCAGTGCTTTTTGCTTCATGAGTTGCACCCGGATTTATAAAAGTAATCCCCCCGGTTTGAGCCGGGGGGAGATCTCAACATCTATCAGAGAACAGTAACAGCCTGGGCATTTGTCTGTGTTCCGCTTTCTCCTGCGGCATTCTCTGCGGTTATCAGGACATAGTAGGTTGCACCACTGGAAAGGCCGGTCACGGTAACAGATGCCGTGGCGCTGGTCGAAGGGGCCGAGGCAAGAACTTCAGCTTTCGTCGGGACAGAACTTGCCTGCAGGTGGTAAATATTGTATGAGGTGGCGCCCGGTACCGCATTCCAGGTAACGGTTATTTGGCCTGAAACAGAGTTGTCTATCACACGTCCGTTCGGACTTGCCGGTGGCTGAGGAGCGGCTGCGGGTGTAGCCGTTTTTTCGCTCGATACGCTGCTTTCACCGCCTGCATTTACTGCGGTGACGACAAAAAAGTATGGGGTGCCGTTCGTCAGTCCAGGTACCACCTTCGGACTTGTTGCCCCGGTGACTTTAGTCACGGCGCTTGTGGTGACTCCTGCTGCTGTTCCGTAATAGATATTGTAGGAAGTGGCGCCGGTCACCGCACTCCAGGAAACCGTCACCTGGCTGTCTCCTCCGGAAGCAGCGATTCCGGCCGGTTTTGCAGGAATTGCCGGAGTCGGTGACGGCAGCGGCGTTGAGTCGCTGCCCCCTCCTCCGCACCCCGAACATGCCAGTGTCAGTACCGCCATACTCACGACCATCAGCCACCCAATCAATTGTTTGTTCCGTTTCATGCTGCTCTCCTTTTCAGTTTTAATATTCGGACCAAGCCGAGATCAATCTCTTGCGAGAGTGAATGTCATGGTAATAGTAAATGTTTCTTCAGCTCCCCCGAACGCGTCCGGCAGTGGCGGAAACGTGCCCACGGAGGCGATGGCGCGGGTCGCCGCCTCATCAAGAAACGCGTGGCCGCATGACGAGATTGTCTCGACATGTCTGAGCGAGCCGGTGCGGTCAATAATAAAGCGGCGCTGGCAACTCCCCTCCCGGCGGGATTTCCGCGCCGCCAGCGGATATTCCTTGTGAGCCTCGATAAGCCGTTTCAGGAGAGCCTGGTAGGCGGCGCGGCGTGACAAAGACGTTGACTCTGCTGAAGAAGCGGCACTGCTGCCGGAAGGTACTCCTACAGCAGAAGCTGTTTTTTTGCCGGAGGATGTTTCAGAATCTGTCCCGATTCGCGATACTCCGGCGCCACCGCCGCTTCTCAGCCCGGAAGTTACCGAAGATCCCGTAGAGACAGACTTTGGTGCGTTGGTCACTACTGGAGCAATTGGCGCTACCGGGCTCACTGCCGAAGGAACCTGTGCCGGTAACGGCGCCGGTACGGTCTTCGCACCATGCGTCAATGTCTGCAGTAACTCTTGCTGCAGTTCCCCCTGCGGAGGAGCCGTTACCTGGTACTTCCCGGTTTTTTTCTGTTCAGTAACATACTCGACAGTCATGGCTGATACCGCATGGTCTGGATGGTACTCCCGCTTTACGAAAACAGTGACAGCTTCTATGACAGCCAGATGAAGCAGCAGAGATACGAGAATAACGGAAGCAAATCGCATTATTTCAGCTCCGCCGGTGTTCACCGCGTATCATCCGCCCCTTGGTCGATGAGGCCGTTGCGCCGCAGTCTGCGGACGATTGACGGCACTGCAAGGGCACTGAGTCCGGCGTAAAAGGCAAATAAGGATGCGGTTATGATCGTTTTCTGCAGGATGATCTCCCCCTCCATGCCGCTCAGCCATTCAATCCAGGTGTCAGACAGCGCACGTACGGCGGCGGACACGGCGCCGACCAGTACACAGGCAACCATGCTGTTCACAAAATTGGGAAAGAAATAACCGGCAACATCTACAAGCAGCGCCGGGAGGAGAAACTTGACGAATACCACCGGTCCCTTGGTCCCCATGCCGAGAAGAAAGCTCGCCAGGCTGACGATCAGCCCTACGAGGGTGGCTGAACCGATCTTCGGCACGCATCCCCGCGCCAGAAGAAAAAAGAACATGGTGAAGAACATGACGTGACCGGGAAGATGGAGATGGAGGCGGAGTCCGGCCCGCGCCAGGATAATAAACGTGGCACAGAAACCGAGGAAGATTCCCTCCCGTAAGGTGAAACGGCGCCAGAGAAACTTCCGTTCGTTCATATCGTTCATATCGTTCATATCAGTCCCTTATGTTTATTCGGTTCATGTCGCCACATGGCTGCAACAGTGACGGGGTAATTGAACACTGTTTCCCGGATTCCGGGGACAATGGTTCGGTATGGAGGGCTGCATCAAAATAAGTACGCTGTTCACGTGTGCCGAATTCGCGAGCCTCAGCCGACAAGGAGACATCTTCGGCGGTTTTGAGAGCGCGAACCATGAGCGGCAGCAGCAGGCAGTGGAACAGATCTCCCCAGTTACGCGGGTCAAGCAGTTGTCGGGGGAGAAGGCGCGCCCCGCGCAACCGTTGCGCCGTCATGATTTCATCCAGCTCACGGAAAAAAAACGGCATGAACCTTATACTTACAAAGACCAGGAAGGAGATACGATACGGAACGACGCGACGAAGCCCCCGCATCATATCGCCGGTTTTTGTGGTGCGCAGGAGTACCGCCCCCGGTATGTAAAACAGGATGACCTGCACGGATGTCCGGATTCCGGGCCAGAGCCCTTTGGACTGGCCGATTTTCAGACAGTAGAGGCCGATGATGATCACGGCCTGGAATACGAAAAACCTGGTATCACGCCACAGATCGAAAGGTGTCAACCGGGCCGAAAAGTAGTAGAGGAGAGTCACGGCGACAAGTGCCAGCAGTTCCAAGGGGGTCCGCACCCCGATGGCGAGCGCACTCAGCAGAGTGCAGATGGCGATCTTCCACCCGGCGCCAAGGCGATGCACCGGCGAGTCGTGAGTCATGTACCGGCAGACAGAGCTGCCTGATCGGAGCAATCTGTACCCCGGTTTTTTACCGCCCGGTTTCGTCAAGTTGCCCCCCGTCCAGTTTCAGTGTGCGATCTGCCCAGGAACGATCAGGCAGTTCATCGTGAGATGCGATGACAATCGTGGTTCCATATCTGCCGGGCATTTCCGCCAGGATGTTCAACAGAGCCAGCCGTTGCGGAAAATCGAGGCCGGCAAATGGCTCATCAAGCAACAGAACTTCCGGTTGGGGAGCGACCACCGTAGCAAGGGCTACGCGGTGCTGCTCCCCGAAGCTGAGCGTAAGCGGCGTCCGATCGGCAAGATGGGCGATGCCGCAGAGGCTGAGCGCTTCCGCTACAGCCCGGGCTGTTTCCAGGCTGGGGGCGCTCATTCGTTCCGGAGTAAACGCCACCTCATCATAGACACTCTCGGCAAATAAATGCCGTGATGGATTCTGGAACATTATGCCGACCTTCCCGGGGAGATGCACCGGACGGGGGTTGGCAATGCCGGCAAGCGCTACTCTCCCTGAATCCGGCGTTTCCAGGCCGACCATACAGCGCAACAGGCTCGACTTTCCGGCGCCGTTTCTGCCGAACAGATGTATCCGCTCACCCCGCATAACTTTAAGGTTCACCTGCTGCAACACCGCACCGGTTTCCGGGTAGGAGAGGCTGACGTCACACAGATCAATGGCTGCCGAAGTGTCACATACTGCTGCATTCTGCGATGTGACGGCGATTTTCGGTTCGTAGCGCCCAGCCTCCGGCACGGTTGCGGTCGCGGCGCCGACTCTGCCGCCTGCAATGGGTAAATAGCGGTCAATAATGCTCGTAAAGGGTCGTGGATCATGCTCCGCCATGATGATGGTATAGCCGCAATTCTTGAATCCGGCTAAAAGTTCACAAAGGTCTTTCTTTCCGATGCTGTCCAATTGCGAGGTGGGTTCATCGAGCAGCAGCAGTGACGGATTCATTGACAGCACAGAAGCTATCGTCAGTCGCTGTTTCTGGCCGGCCGAAAATTGCTCAACATGGCGTGTTTCATAGCCGGCAAGCCCCACTGCCTGCAGCGAACTTTGTATCCGCAGGGCGATTTCCTCCGGCGGTACGCAGAGATTTTCAGGCCCGAAAGCAACCTCTTCGGCAACGGTCGTACAGAGTATGTGCGACTCGGCATTCTGGAACACGAGTCCGATCGGTGTAGATGAACCGTCATCGACTGACGGCACAGATAATTTGATTGTCTCTCTATAGCTGCTGCCACGCAAAAGCCCTTTTATAGCGAGGAGAAGGGTCGTCTTGCCGCAGCCGGAATCGCCGGTCAGGCATACACACTCACCGGCCCGTATTGCGCAGGATACATCCATCAGCGCCGCGGTTGTCGATCCGGGATAGCTGTAATTGAGGCCATCGATTTTCAGAATATCACTGGCCATAATATATCAAGCCCAGCTACGACGAAGCAGAGTGCAGGGTGAGAAAACGATCATTCGCCTGTTTTTCCTATGGAGAATTTCTTGTTTTTCGGCGAGATCGCAGTTGCATTGACAACTTTGCCGGCGGAAACTTTAACATCTAACGTTGATTTCCTTTCGCCATTCCAGTGATAAATAACCGTTGGCGGTGAAGAACGTTTATCTTCTCCGCTCTTTGTCCCCTCCGTACCAACCATTTTAACCAATAGATCAAACGGCATCATCGGCGTTAATTTTTCCATAAATCTTCTGTTAAAAACCATGTCAGCAGTTCCCGGTTGACCGGCATATATCTCCTCTGATGCTGCGCATAAAAAAATCACCAAAAAGGCAAGAGCTGTTATTTTTCTGATCATGCTTTCCTCCATTCGATAAAATAATTACTGTAAAACAGAAAAAGGGGTCCCCTGAATACGAAGTGACCCCTTCCGAGATGCAGTAACTAATTGGTAAACGGCATGTTCTTGCAGCAACTGAACGAAACGGCGGTCCAGCGTCGATAGCGGCAGTTATAACAGGAGAGCAGATCGTCGGCGATCTGCTCGTCTTCATCATCTGGATGAAACGTCGCACAGAGCGCCGCAATGCGGGCGGCTCCCTCCCAGCTATTTCTCCCCAGGTCTGCTTCATGTTGAATCATTGCGGGCTGTTCCATTTAATACTTTTTCAGCAGTTGGCGCGAGCAGGTTTGCCAACGGGGTCCGTCCGAAGCTCCTGCCGTTGCAACTACCAGCAGAACTGATCGTCCGTCCAGGAGGACCGTCTTTACCTTGTCTCCCAGTCGTACCATATCGAAGTCAGCAACAGCGCTGCCGTCAAGAGAGCGTACCTCATCAATCATGTCATGGCCGGCAAGAGCAGCGACGCTGATAATTCCTCCGGGAGCAGAGAAAGAAAGCTGTCCCTTCAGGCGGCCGTCGTTACCGCCAAGACGCAGGCCTGCTCCGGCAAGTGCGCCGATAACGCCCTGCCCGGTGCCGCCATGCTCGGAAAGGTGCAAACCGAGCTGTTGCGCACGTTCATACGCTGATTCTTTGGTCAGAACCGATTGCTTTGCCGCTTGGCCAAAGCGGATAAGTTCGCCCGATTCCTGCAGCCGATCAAGAACGGCCACGCAGAGGCCGGGGTCAGATCCGGGGGCACTCTCCCGTTCCAGAAAATTGGCGGCATATGTGATCACCCTGTCAAGGCACTCCTCTCCGATGTCAGCCGAGAAGCACATGGCGCTGTTGTGAGAGGTGTAGGGGATGTCGGGGTGAACCAACAACTGGTGCCGGGTGACAAAGCTGCTCTTTCCCCAGCAGTTGCTTTCCAGATCGTAGGCAATTTGGGACGCCAGAGCGCCGGTGCCGGGGCTTTCGAGGTTGTCTGTGTCGTCGATACTGATCAAAATGCGCATAAAATAATTCCATTTCAGTGACAAGATAGTGTGCTTCGATGGTACAAAAAAAGGACTCTTTCCAATGAAAGAGTCCCCGGCGAATGAATGAAAAGCATCCGTGTGAGATTCTCCTTTTCAAAGGAAGGCACCGCTGTTTCCGGCAGTACCCGTAGGCCGCGTTACCATAAGGTTTCCCTGGTAGGTATGACGGCTCGGAGAGGAATAAAATATATTTTTCGGCAGAAAAGTTTACAGCAAATACCGTACCACCAGCCTAACTGCCTGATCTGCTGATACGCTGCTTTAAAAAAAGCCGCTCAGATAGCGTTAATCGATACTGCAAATAGGGAAAATGTCCACAGGCACTCAACATACTGTCGCTATTGTCAGCAGTTTAACTGTGCCCTTTCTCAACTTCTATCTCTTCATCCTCCTCTTGATGTTTCGGTCCGCGAGACAGTTCAATCAATTCAGCGCCGACAGATTCGGCGATATGCTTCAACTCGCTCATCCGCAGGTGTTGACCGTAGACCTTGAGATTGAGATCAGCGACTGCCACCAAGGCATAGCGCGGCTGTTTTGCGCCGTCCTGCATCTTTGTTCTCTGCCGGTAAAAGATTTTTCCTGACATGATACTGTACCCCCTTTTCTGTGATCCTTCCAGAACAGTGCGGAAGGTTTGTCTATGGGCTACAGTATAACACTCTTTTTTCCATTTCTACAGATTTATGCCCGTATTACGGTACCGACTTTCTCACCCCGGATTGCCCGTCCAATGTTGCCGCGCTTGTGGCCGTTGACGATTTTAATTTCCTTCACGTTTACTGTATCACGCAGCAGGTGGAGCATCTTGCGTTCAAGCACCATATCCTCCATATCCAGTTTGATCAAATCATCGGCAGTGATCTCCTCGATCAATTCAGCTTTCGGGTTGACGTGAGGATCCTCGGTAAACAACCCGTCGACGTTCTTGACCAGGATGCAGCTCTTTGCGCCGAGAACGTCAGCCATCAGAAGCGCGCCGGTGTCGGTGCGATGCGGAGGGATAAGCCCCATTGCCGGCGGATGCTCGAAGAGACCGTACGGAGGCGTACCATGAACGACCGGCAGCAATCCGAGATGAAGCAGGGTCGGCAGATCAAGGAGATCACCGGTCTTTATCCGAGATCCGCCCCATTTGGAGAGGAGCAGGGTTACGATTACCGCGTTCTGCTCGCTGATCTTACCCGCCAGTTCAGCGAGGACTCCGGTCGGCATGCCGAGGTCAATGCCGATGTCGAGGATGTGGCGTACTCTGACCCCGCCGCCGGTGACAACCAGCATTTTGTGCTGCTTCGACAGTTCGCCGATTTCTTCCATCAGTGGCATAACCACCTCGCGGCCATAGTCAATTGCCCCATGTCCACCAATCTTGACGACATTCAGGTCTGGAACCAGCCTGAGCGTGGGAGTGTCATTCTGTTGTCGCATAAGCCCTTTACGGACAAGCGTTTCACCTTTGAATTTGTTGTTTACTTCATGTCTATGGGGCATACGCACTCTCCTTCACCTGTGGGGTATACTGATTCAAGAATCATCCCTTGCGAAACTGATGTACTGAAGTTGCTTTCATTAACGCAAAAACGGTGCCGCCCGCTTTCAGATGCAGCTCCGAAAGCGACTGATTGGTCACAGCGGCGACCAGCATGAATCCGCAGTCGAGATACACCTTGTTGTACAGGCCAAAAGGAACGATCTTGACAACCGTGCCTGAATAAACATTGCGGGCGCTGGTCTGCCGGTCAGGGTCGTTGGAGGTTACCACCACATGCTCGGGATGGATACAGAATGTTACGCACTCCCCCGGAGAACCTTCGCCAAGTATTTCCATTAACTGGGTTCCAATTGTCAGTGAGAGCAGCCCGTTATCCGCTTCTCTGACCGTGCCGGAAAAGACGTTCTCCATACCGACGAAGGTTGCGACGAATTCATTTACCGGTTCGCTCATCACATTCGACGGGGCGCCTGACTGGATAATAGTGCCATTCTGCATCACTGCCATACGGTCAGCCAGTCTGAGCGCCTCTGCCTGATCGTGGGTGGTGATGATTGCTGCCGTGCCTGACTCACGCAGAACATGCTCCAGGTCCTCCGTGAGAGCCTGACGTGTCGGAGGGTCGAGAGCTACGAACGGTTCGTCCAGTAAAATTACTTCAGGAGCTGTTGCAAAGGCCCGCGCCAGACTGGTGCGCTGCGCTTCTCCACCGGAGAGCTTGCGCGCCGATCGATCGGCCAGATGGGTTATTCTAAAACGCTCCATACAGACGTCGACCTGTTTGCGGACTTCGTGCCCGGAAACCTTCCTGATCTTCAACCCGGCAGCGACATTTTCATACACGGTAGTGTCAAAGAGAAGCGGTTCCTGAAAGACCATGGCGATTTTACGCCGGAAGGCGGTCTCGCCGCCGTCATAATTGAGCGGTTCGCCCCTGAAGTTGATCTGGCCGGACGAAGGGCGGAGCAGGCACGCCAGGCTGAGCAGCAGGCTCGATTTTCCGGAGCCGTTGGGGCCGATCAGCGCCATGGTTTCATGCTCATCAAGGGAGAACGACGGGACACGTACGACCTCAACTCCGCCTCGTGCGACAATCAGGTCCCGTACCTCCAAAAGTGGCGTGGGGCCGCTGCTCATTGCAGCGACCCCAGTTGCTGCATAATGCCAGAGAAGATCAAAATCATCAGAGTCCCAGTGATTCCGGTTTTTTACCGGCATCGGGAAAGAAGAGCGGTGCGCCGAACTTCTCGACGCCAAAAGTACGGATGATATCCTGGGTCTTCTTTGCCACCATGAAATCGGCAAATGCTTTGCCCCCCTGCTCGTTTACCTTGGGCCACTTGACCGTATTGAGCTCTATCACATGGTAGATGTTGAGCAGTTTACCGTCCCCTTCTACAAGAATTTCGAGGTTAAGCCCTTTTTTCAGCGCCAGATAGGTCGCGCGGTCCGTCAAGGTATACCCCTTCTTTTCAGCTGCGACATTCAACGTCTGGCCCATGCCGAGACCGGTCTGCTGATACCATTTCTGCCCTTCCGGGTTCAGTGAAGCGGCTTTCCAGAGCCCTTTCTCTTTTGCATGGGTTCCGGAATTATCTCCACGGGAGGCGAACAGAGAACCGCTCTGGGCGATACGCTTCATGGCATCAGCGGCAGTGGCCCCCTTGATTTTGGCCGGATCAGCGGCCGGTCCTATAATGATAAAGTCGTTATGCATCACCAGGCGACGGGTAACGCCAAATCCGCCAGCCATAAATTTTTTCTCGGCATCGGGAGAGTGGACCAGCAATACATCGGCTTCTCCTTTCTCCCCCATTTTCATAGCCTGTCCTGATCCAACCGAAATAGTTTTGACAATGAAACCGCTCTCCTTCTCGAACAGCGGCACGAGTACATCCAGCAGACCGGAATCCTGGGTGCTGGTGGTGGTTGCCAGGATGACCGTTTTCGAGGCGGCCAGTGCCGGAACAGCAGTAGTCAGCATCATAACGGCTGCACAGAGTAGTAACATACGGGAAACAAATCGGAAACTTTTCATTTTGAACTCCTTTTACATCGTGCGATTTTATTTTTTGTCATGCTGGGCGTGCCATTCTTTGGAATCGGGAAAAAACATTTGGGCGCCAAAGCGGTCAATGCCGAATTCTGCGATGATTTTCTGTCCCTTGGATGGATTGGTGAGCCATGTGACAAAAGCTGCCGAATCCAAACTGTTGACTTTCGGGTATTTTTTCTGACTGACAGGAATGAGCGAAATGCGGTTCAGCAGCGCTTCATCACCTTCAACGAGGATCTCAAGTTTCAGCTCTTTCTTTATCGAGAGATAGGTGGCACGATCGATAAAGGTATATGCTCCGGAATTGTTCGCAAAGCGGAGCGTTGCAACATTTCCCTCGTTCCCTTTTTCATACACTTTGTACCATGCTCCGGAAGGTTTCAGCCCGGCTTTAGTCCAAAGCTCGCTCTCCGCCACATGGGTGCCCGATTTATCGCCGCGACTGATAAAGGTCCCCTGTTTTTCAGCAATTTTGCTGAGTGCTGCCGTAGCCGATTTCATGCCGCGAACCCCTGCCGGATCACTGGACGGCCCAACGATGACGAAATCATTGTACATGAGAGGGATACGTTCCGTACCGAATCCTGCGGCGACGAACTTCTCCTCCAGTGACTTGGCATGCACCATGACCAGATCAATGCTTCCTTTCTCAGAAATTTTGAGGGCCGCTCCGGTTCCGGCGCCAACGTGCCGCACCCGTACACCGGATTCCTTTTCAAACGCATCTTCAAGTGTTGTGACGATACCGGCGTCAATGGGGCCGATTGTGCTGGCCAGCATGATAAATCCCTTTTCGGCATGAGCTGTTGTCGTGCAGATGCCAAACAGTGCCACTGCTGCGATTAGTCGTTTCATCTCTGTTCCTCCTATCTGATTTTCTTTGTAATAATCACACTTGTGCCCTTGCTGAAAACACCTTCTTTCTGGGGCTGCTCCAGCAGTATCAGCTCTTTACGTTCCGTATCGATAAAGTAATCGGCTAGATAGTTGGGGGACTCCTTGGTATGCCACCGTTCTTCAAGGTTGGCGCCATTCCAGGCAAAGGCCGTGACAGAACTCTTGCTGTATGAGCGCTGATTGCCGACGGAAAGTGTGCCGCTGTTTTGCGGAACAATAATATTTCCTTCAGGCAACACTACGATCCTCTGTTCTATAAAGCGCCATCGATAGCGATCAAGGGAGATATTCTGAATCTGCTGTTCATCGCGCAGAAAGTACGTTTCACTGCCGCCGACATGGTCGGCCCCTTTCCACAACTCCTTGCCCGCGTCGTCAGCGATATGAAGAACCCTGTCTCTATCTATGTATGCTGTCCGCTGCTTTCCTTCTGTATCGAAAAAGAAATTAAACGAAAAAATATCCGCATTCTTTGGCAGCTTAACTGGCTCTCCCAATGAATATGCCGACCCTTTTTTTACGATCTGACGAACATCACCATAAAAATCTTCACTTCCTCTGCCGGCGTACTGGCCGATGAGTTTCCTGTTTTGTCCATACAGACCAACGGCTCTGAAAAAGAGGGGGAGTTTGTCAGCAATGAGCGTAAACCCTTGCTCAGTAACCGAGAGGGCCACTGACACCAGTTCCTCGCGATCCACCACGGTAACGTACGCTTCCAGAATGCCATCGTTATCGACATCGGCCGTATCAATAGCCAGGATTTTCCCCTCTGCCGTAATAGGGTATTCGGCAACCTTTTTAAGGGAGTCTGCCTGGCGATACAGGTACACGCTCTTGGCATCGGCAACGACAAATTCACGCTCTTTTCCGGGAAAGCTGCGGCCGGGAGCAATACCAATCAGCGTGCCCTCAATGCGGGTCTGCTGTGTCACCGTTTGGGAAGCAGGAGCAACACGCACGAGATCCTCTGACGATTTGGGCGTAACAGGCACACTGGCTGCTGCCGCAGGAACAGGAACCACCGGGAGTTTGACCGGCAGCAGCGGGCGGAGCTGGTCAGCCAGTCTACCAATCGCCGGAATCAAGTCGTTCGAGCTTTCTCCCTGAACATAGCGCTGGCCAAGGGTTTCACCGTCAGCACTTGTTACTGAAGCATCAATGCTGAATGTTTTGCCAAAGGAAGCATAACTCCCGGTGATCTTTGCGGTAACGCCTTCTGCACCATCAACCACAATAATATCATCTGAGGCAATGCGCGACGACAGCAGGTTTTTCAACACTGTTTTCAACTCACTTGCTTGTTCAGCGCCGGTAATCGTAAATTCTGCCACCTGTATTTTTTGCGCGGCGGCCAGAGCGTTCGTATGTGGGATACAGAAAAAGAGCGTTGAGACAAGTGTCAAAAAAAATAGTACCATGCCGTTTCCCCGGTTTTATTCTTGGTTTGAGAAATAAGGCGAATCGCGCAACGCAATTCGCCTCTGTAGTCCGGCAACAGTATCAAATCAGAACGTGTAGCTCAACTGCAGATTGAGAGCGTATGGGTCGTCAGCATTTGCTACGCCGAAACCGGATATGCGGTCAGTTGTCGTAGCGCTGTTCATACCATCACCAAGGAATGCGTAGGCCAGCGCAGCACTGACACTTACGTTATCTAACATTTTATAACCGACCTGAGCATTGAGTTCCGTACCGATGGAACTTTTCTCGCTGTTACGGTTTTCAGCGGTCTCTGCATAGCCAATATTGGCATTATAGAATAGTTTGCCCATGGTGCCTTCGTAGCCGGCAAAAACAGCAACAAGACCGCGACCACCAACAGTCAGGTCGTTGCCAAGGATAGAAGTGGAAGAGTTTATGGCATTACCGCTGCGAACCAGTAACCACATTTTTGCCGGAACAAAGTACGAGGTGCTGGAAGTGATCGCAGTAAATGAATCCTTTTTAGTGGTTCCGTTGCTGTCTCCGGATAGATAGATAGCGGAAAGGTTAACAGAACCGGGGCCGACTTTGGCTTTTGAAACGGCGCCAAGCAGGTAACCGTTCAGATCGGTAGTGGCCGTTCTGTCGCCTGACTGAACGGCTACAAATGGTTTGATATTTGCGGGGCCGACTTTGATGTCTGCATCCAGACCAAACATGTGCAGCCGGTTAAACGCCGGAACGGTCAACGTCGTGTCGTTGTTGACATAGTAGTAGGAAGCGCCGACAGTTACATCCTTGCTGATGGTATATTTACCGCCAAGAACGAACAGGTCAGCTGTCTTTCTACCAACTTGACCGCCATCAACCGTATTGTCATCAAAACGGAACCAGCCAAGCGAAGCCTTTGCGGGACCAAAGTTTTTTGTCGCGTGAGCGCCGGTCATGTCAGCGATTAAAAACAGACCCTGATACGAGTCTGCCCATGGCTGCATACCGAGTTTGACATTAGCGCCGGTGAGCGGACAGTTGAAATCGACGTAAATGTTTTTGGTTTCGAGAGTCAATTTATCAGCATCAAGGTTACCGGCATCGTCACCAGTGGTCCCCAGATAACCGCCGGTTTTACCGCCGAAACGGGTATCCAGCTCAAAATGAGTTACCAGCTTAAAATCAGCATTGACTTTTGCTATGTACTGCAAACGGGCACGCTGTTCAGCCATGAAACCTGGTGCAGGATCGGCGCTGAGCTTGCCTGTCACTCCGTTAAAAAAGTTGCCCTGGTAGCCCATGAATTTGTACAAACCATGAAATTCGTTTTCCAATGCCATAGCCGGTACTGAAATTGCCCCAAGGGCGCCTACTGCTGCTGCAATTGCTGCTGATTTTTTGAAATTCATTCTTGCTCCTCCATTTTTGATAGTTAATGTTCCGCTACGACGGATTCCAATTCAAAACAAACGTTTGAAGCCCCTCCTTTCATGGATATTTTGCCTGCAGAATACAAAAAAAACGCCCCTTCACTTGAGAGAAAAGGGGCGCAGGCAAACCACTGGTGTGGATAGGCAAGCGACAAGATCCCCTTTTCAAAGGAGGGCGGCGCTGTTTCCGGCGACACCCGCAGGGCGCACGCCATGAGGGATTTTCCCTGTTAGGCGTAACGACTCGGAGACTGGCTGAATGTGGTGAGGCTTTAAAAACAAAAAACCCCTTATCAAAAACTGAAAAGGAGCTCGGGCAATCCACAAAAACGGATTGTCAAGCACAAGTTCCCCTTTTCAAAGGAGGGCGGCGCTGTTTCCGGCGACACCCGCAGGTCGTACGCCATGAGGATTTTTCCCTGTTAGGCGCAACAACTCGAAGACTGGCTAAAAATGTAGCGGGACAATAGCGGGATCACCGTCCCCTGTCAAGCGGCAATTGAAGTTCTGTAATAAAAAAATCTTCCGGTAACAGTACCATTTCTCAATCAAGTACCCGTCGATGGACGAGAGACCAATGCCTGAGGAATGCGGGCATATGGCTGCCGGTAACTCCGACTGCCAGCGCCGTCATAAGAACCGGCAGCAACAGATCCGGGCGAACATGGACAAACCAGATCAGACCTAAATGTAGGCCGGTCATTAAGCCGCGCCCCTGATACGGCCAGTGGCGGCACTTGAAGATATTAAATATGATCAAGGCGCTACCCGTTGCGATGACCAGATTGTGCCAGTTTGCAAGACGCGCAAATGGGATCTCCCAGACAAGACCGCCGAACAGGATGCTTGATATCCCGATGTGACAGCTTCGCAAGATCAGATCCACTATCTTGAACCAGCCGGAACGCTTCTTTCTGTCAGCTCTGCTGTTGTGAGTGCTCTCCATACTACCCCTTATTCCTTGAACTGCATCGCCTTGAGTTCGAGAAACTCCTCCAGCCCATGATGCCCCAATTCCCGGCCGTAACCGGATTGCTTGCAGCCGCCGAAAGGCGCGAGCAGGTTGAAACCGCCGCCGTTTATATCCACCTGTCCGGCCTTGAGGCGACGGGCAATACGCGCTGCCCGCTCGGCGTCCCCTGACCATACGGCGGCAGCAAGGCCATATTGAGTGCTGTTAGCTATCTGAACGGCATCCTCTTCGTCCCGGTAGGTCATAATTGACAACACCGGACCGAAAATTTCCTCCCGGGCGATGACCATATCCGGGGTGACTCTGCCGAACAGGGTCGGGCGGACGAAGTACCCGCTATCCATGCCATCCGGCGGCTCAGCGCCGCCTGTCAGCAGGACGGCACCCGCTGCGCTCCCCTGTCTGATGAAGTCGCGCACCCGCTCCCGTTGGGCTGCCGAAACCAGCGGCCCGAGTCGTGTCGTGTCATCCTGCGGATCTCCCGGCGCGTACGCCGAGGCTGCGGCAATCGCCAGCGCTGCTGCGGTCTCGTACCGGGACTCATGTACCAACAGGCGCGTCTGCGCGTTGCAGGTCTGGCCTGAATTTATGAAACAGGCGCCGACTACGCTTTTGACCGCTGTCGGCAGATCGGCATCATCAAGAATAACGGCCGCAGACTTGCCCCCCAGCTCCAGAGTTACCCGCTTCACCGTTGCCGCTGCCAGCTCCGCTACCCTGCGGCCGGCACGCAGTGAACCGGTAAAGGAGATCATATCAGTATCGACATGGCGTACCAGGTATTCTCCGACCTCCTCGCCGCTGCCGGTTATCAGATTGAATACCCCGGCCGGAACTCCGGCGTCGTGAATAATCTCGGCCAGAATAAAGGCGGAGAGCGGTGCCACTTCGCTCGGCTTGAGGACAACGGTACAGCCGGCCGCCAGAGCAGGCGCTACCTTGGCTATCACCTGATGCAGCGGGTAGTTCCACGGAGTGATACAGAGTGCAACTCCGACAGGCTCGCGCACAACCAGTGAACTACCGATCCGCTCCTCGAAGGCGTACCCGGAGAGCAACCTGATATAGCTATCGAGGACTGCGACCGGGAGGCCGGCCTGAATGCGGCGTGAGAGCTTGAGCGGCATGCCGACTTCGCTGGTTATGGTGCGGGCGATCTCCTCGCCCCTCGACGTGAGTCCCTCCAGTATTCTGGTCAGGTAGCCGGTTCGCTCTGCCACCGATGTACGTCCCCAGGCATCTGCGGCTGCAACGGCCGCCGCAACTGCTCTGTCGGCGTCTTCAGTCGTTGCTGCCGGAATCCGTCCCAGAATCTCTTCGGTTGCAGGATTGATAACGTCGAATACGTCACTACCGGACGGGGTAAACCATTGGCCATTACCATACAGCTCCGTACGTTCAATCATACATTCCCTCCCTGTTATTCAATAGATTGGAACCCAGACTGTCGTTATAATACTCAATACGTGCGCCAATGCCATACAAAAAAAACAGGGGCACCTGAGTGCCCCTGTTTCAGTCTCTTATCGCGTTTTTGGTAGCTTTACCGCTCCGGTTGCCATGCCGCTATGGGCCCATTGGCTGTTGTTATGAAATCGCGCTTCGAGTACGAAAAAACATAATCATGTTCGGGTTGATCTTGCCGTAGGTCACGCCGGTTACTTTAGCGGCAAAACTAGATTTGTCTGATCGATTTCAGTTTTACTATTAGAAGCTGAGGGTCGCACCCAACGCAATGGTCTTGGTCTTTTCTTTGGGCCCGCTGTCGAGCTTGATCTCGTTGACATTATATTCAGCGACCAGATTAAGGGCGCTGTTTACGGCAAAGAAAACGGCGCCGGTCATGGTTTTATCCTCCAGGTCCCCGGTAAAGATGGTGCCGTAGTCAACCTTGGTCAGGCCGTAGGAGGCCACAAACCGGGCTGGGCCATAGGTGTAGGAGCCCTGGACGAGATAGCCGTTGCTGTCTACTTCATCCCCTGCGTTCGCAACGGGGAGTCCAAGAGATGTATCGCCCCCTGGTCCGGCGAGCCAACCGGCGCCGGAAGCGTTAAACCCGGAAGCGGTGAGGCCGAAACCGGCAATTTTGCCCTGAAGGCCATAGCCGACGCCAGATGTTTTTATACTGTTTCCGCCATCGACTTTGGATTTTTGGTACATGAAGTTTGTCCAGGCGGCTAAGGAGCCCTCACCAATTTTTTTGTTGAAGGTCAGTTCGCTTTCGATGCGTGGCATATTCTCTTCACTGCCAGCGCCGGCAGTGTGGGAGGGATCAAGCAGGCCTATTGCCAGTTTAAAACCGCTTACATCGGGAGTCCGGTAGGTGATCTGCGCAGTTGGGAGCGGGTAGATGTAGCCGGAACCGATGTTGCCGAAGGATACCCCGCCACCATCAACCAATCCCAGGGTGTCACTCACATTGCCGTAGCCCAGCAGGATCTCGTCGAGAAAGATATTGGAGCGGTTAAACAGGCCGAAGTCCTTACCGATCAGAACCTGTCCCCAGGCAGCATCTACGGTACCATAGAACTGGCGGACGTCGATACCGGTAGCGGTCGCCCTGGAGTCCTTTCCACTGATCATGCTGTCACTGTCATTGATTGAAACCCAGAAGGAGGAGCGTCCGCCCAGTTTCAGGTCGCCGACCTGCTTGCTGAAATTGAAGCCGATATAGTTGGGCAGAAAGCCCATTTTAATACGTGCTTGATCGCGATCAGTATTACCAATTTCATTGTCAGACGAACTGGTTACGTAGAACGTGTTGAAAAACCCGTCAACACCGAAGGTTGTTTTCTCTTTATCATAAAGAGTGATCGCGGCGGAAGCCGGTTGACTGATCGCCAAAAGAAGAAGCAAGGCAAGCAACGTGTTGAAAATCCGTGGTGAAGTCATAATAAATATCCTCCCTTTTTATAGAAATATCCTTCTGTTTTAGATTATAAAGCGTTCTTCACCCGCTGACAGCGGGCACATGAATGAAATAATATTTAGAACGGTAGCTTGCCATAACCCATCAGGCCGAACGCCGGTGCCAGCAGGCAGGTGAACGTCAGGACAATAAACATGGTGGCAGCAACTTTTGGGTTGATCTTGCCGTATGTTACGCCGGTTACGGTAAAACAGATTACAACGAAGGTCAGGTTCATGAATGCCAGATAGGGGACAACGCCGATGATGGTTTTGCCATCAGGTTTTACTCCGCCGCCGGTGGCGTAAAGCAAAGCATATATGGCGCAGACGATGCCGACGAGCAGAGCGCCGTTACCGACGGTACGCAGGTCTTCAACACCGGTCAAAAGGGCATGGCCGGTCTGCATATACAGGACGCCGAAAACGAACAACAGCCCTGCGGTAAAGGGATCGGTAAAGACCGCTGCCTGCAATGTTGCACCGATGACAACCAGAACACCAACAACCATACTGACAAAACCGGTGCTTTTCGCCTCACCGTAACCTAAGAAAAACATACCAACCGGAATCCACATAATACTGATCAATACAAGTAGCGCTAATGTCATGACACTCTCCTTAAATTTAAATAACAGTCCCTCTCCCGGCCTCTGCCGGGAGGGGAGCAAAGGGATACTTATTCGGCTGTGGTCGGATCGATCATGGTACGTACTTCGGAAACACTGTTGGCGGGGAATCCGCCTTGTTTGGCATGTTCAAGTACCATTTCCTTATTCGGTGCAATGTAGATGCAGTAGATCTTGTCGTCGGTCACATAGCTCTGTACCCACTGAATCTGTGGTCCAAGCCCGGTAAGCACGCTGCAGGATTTCTGTGAAATTGCCTGCAATGTTTCAGCCGGTAATTGTCCTGCGCCTGGAAGTTCTCGTTCGATAACGTATTTCGGCATCACGGACTCCTTTCAAATGCATTTTCCGGTGAGGTTGCAGCCATTGAGGCTGCCGCGATAAATCCCAGTGCAACGAGTGTTTTTTTCTTCACAACGAATTCCCCCTTTTAGTAAAATATGTTCCTGAATTAGAATTCCGTCCCATCTTTTCCTGCAAAACATGTTTTAAACAACCGTATGTCCATGCTCGTTGGCAGAACATGTACCGCTTCTCCTTTCCTTGGATTATGTAATCATTTGTCCTCATAACGCATGTTTCCGGCAAAGAACCACCAGGCAGAAAACCTGAAGAGCAACAGAGTTGACCATCGCACAAAAGCTAGCGAGGCCATTGCAACAGGAGTGCCAAAAATATAACGATGGTTTTGTTGTTATATATTGTGTGCTTGCAGCACAGCTACCCTCCGTAGATGCGCTAAAGACGATTGTAGAAAAACGGGACATATTTTCTAACATACCGAATTTATTGTATGATAGTATAATGAGGCATAGTTCTACACCGTGGAGAATTGTCGCATGTACCTTGTGTTTAATCAAAAAAGGCGGGTACTGCTGATCCATAAGCTGGTTTTGTGCCCGGGAGAGTAAAAAATAGCAAAAAACATAGAACCTGGTTATGTGTTGGGCACGAGCATTGCTTGTATATAGTGGTTGCACTGCACAATGCTTCTGTGGTGAGTTTGTTGCGTACGTGATGGTTTAAACCAAGAAAGGCCGGAATATGGAAATGAATCGGGACGGCACTTTGCATAATTATAAATTTGAGGTTCCTGAAATAATTTTCGGCAGAGGTATGTTGAGCCAGGTCGGGCCGTGCGCCCGCAGGCTTGGCGGCAAAAAAATTTTTCTGGTGAGTGACAAGGGGCTTTTCCATGCCGGTTGGGTTGATGTTGCCATGCGCAGCCTTCTGGGTGCCGGACTTGAATTTATATATTTTGACGGCATAACCCCGAACCCGAAGGATCATGAGGTGGATGACGGGGTCAGGGAATATCAGCGTCATGGCGCTGATGTCATAGTTGGCCTTGGCGGCGGCAGTTCCATGGATGCAGCAAAAGCTATCGCCATTCTTGTCTCCAATGGAGGAAATATCAGTGACTTTGAAGGTCCGGACCGGATCAACCGTCCCCTTCCGCCTCTTGTCCTCTGCCCGACAACCTGTGGCACCGGCTCCGATGTTTCCCAATTTGCCATTATCAGTGACACTGAGCATCTTCGTAAAATATGTATCATGAGCCGTTGTGTTGCTCCGGACATCAGCCTGACCGACCCGGACACCCTCTCGACCCTGCCGGATGAATTTGTTGGCACCACCGCAACCGATGCCCTCAGTCATGCCATGGAGGCCTTTTTTTCGATCGCCTCGACAACGCTTACCGATGTCCATGCCATCAAGGCACTGCGCCTTCTCGCCGGCAGTCTGGCAACAGCTGTTCACGAGCGGAGACCGGATGATCTGGAAAATCTGGCTCGAGCCAGCCTGCACGCCGGCATGGCCTTTTCGAATTCAATGCTCGGTATCGTCCATGCGTTGGCCCACCCGATCGGTGGTCTCTACGATGCGAACCATGGCAGCATTAACGCGATCCTGCTGCCGGAGGTGATCCGCTACGATATTCCGGTGGTAACCGATAAGCTTCAGGAACTCGCCTGGGGGCTCGGACATCGCTCCAACGGAGATATAACTGCCGCCAGTGAAAAAATTCAGGAGACCCTCGATTCACTTCTGGAGGCGAGTGGTGCCCCACGCAACCTCCGCAGCATCGGAGTTCTGCGCAAGGACCTCCCGGAGCTGGCACGCCAGGCACTCAAGGATGTCTGTATCGTCACCTCCCCGCGGGAAGCTGATGAAGAGGATCTCCTGCGCATTCTTGAAAGGGCGTACTGATGGATAAGATTGCCGTTCGGACAAAGATGGATGAATCATCGCTTGAGCGACTGCTTGGCCTGGACAATTCAAAAATCGGCTTCTATGCCGAGGTCAAGCAGAAAATTCATGAGCTGGAGGCAGCAAATTCCGGCTTACGCAGAAAAAGCAGCGAATTTCAGGCCATGTTCGATTCCATTAGTGATGGCGTTATTGTCTACGATAACAGCGGGATGGTGCAGCATAGAAACCACATCTGCCCACTGTATTTTCCTCAGGAGACTCTCCCCGGCTGTTCCTGTCGCGAGTTGTTTCACCCACAGCAGGAATCAGCTCCGCTGGATTGCCCTGTAGAACGAGCCCTGGCCGGGGAACGAGTTGAAATATCAATTATGTCCGAACCGGTCGGAGTGAAGGCTCGCTACTTTGATGTTACCGCAACCCCGATCGAAGATTTTAAGGGCGAACAGAATCGTGCGCTCCTCTTTCTGCGCGAGGTCACTGAAAAACGACTTCAGGAACTACAGCTGATGCAGGCAGAAAAACTGTCAAGCATCGGAGTTCTGGCTGCCGGCGTCGCTCACGAAATCAACAATCCTCTCTCTTCGGTAGCGGGATATGCCGAGGCCCTGCTGAGGAGATTCAGCGATGAACACTCTCTGTGTGAAGATTCCCGGCTGGATGATTTCCCGAAATATCTGCAGGTGATCGTTCGCGAATCGTACCGATGTAAAGGCATCATCGACAGCCTGCTCTCCTTCAGCCGCAAGTCTGACGGCTCTGTCAGCAGCGTAAATATTAATGACGTACTGAGCGAAGTTCTGGAGTTGGTCCGGTACAAATCCCGCTACGAAAAAGTTGAGATAAAAACCAATCTTCAAAACGATCTTCCTGATATTGTTGGAGATCCGAGCGGCCTTCGTCAGGTCTGCATGAACCTTCTGATGAATGCATATCAAGCGATACAAGGCGCCGGAATAGTAGAAATATCCACCCGAACGAACAAGCAGTCGATGGTGCTGTTCGAGATCAGAGATACCGGCTGCGGCATCTCTAAAGATGTCATCGACCAGATCTGGGATCCGTTTTACACCACCAAGGAAGTCGGGAAGGGTCTGGGACTTGGCCTGGCAGTGACATACAACATAATTAAGCGCCTTGGTGGTGATATCTGTGTAGAAAGCCAGGTTGGCAAAGGATCGAAATTTACCGTAAGGATGCCGCCATGCCCGAAATAGTTCGTATTGATACAAAGGTTCTTGTCGTCGAGGACGACAAGTCGCTCCGGGAGTTGCTGCAGATGGAGCTGTCCCGTTCCGGATATAAGGTAACCGCCACTTCGAGTGGTGAAGAGGGACTGGAAGCGTACCGGGAGGAGATATTCAACGTCGTTTTGCAGGATATACGCATGCCTGGTATGGATGGTGTTGAAACTCTGAAGTTGATGCGCATCGAGTCTACGATTCCGGAGATCATCATGTTCACCGGCCATGGCACTATTGAAACGGCCGTTGAATGTATCAAGCTTGGCGCCTATGATTACCTTACCAAGCCGATAAAGCTCGATGAACTGGAGCTTCTGATCGACAAGGCGTGTGAAAAAAACCGTCTGCGGCTGGAAAATATAAACCTTAAAAAAGAGATACAGCGCTTTGAAAACCATCGCATAGTCGGCAAGAGCAGTGTGATTCAGAAGGTGATGGACACAGTGCAGCGCTGGGGGGTGACCGATGAACATGTGCTGATCACCGGAGAGAGCGGCACCGGCAAGGAGTTGATTGCCAGGGCGGTACATGACGCGAGTCGGCGCGCAAACAAGCCGTTCGTGACGGTCAACTGTGGACGATTCGATGCAAATACAGCGGAGAGTGAGCTCTTTGGCCACATGCAGGGGGCTTTCACCGGCGCAAACAAAATGCGTGCCGGCTTGTTTGAGCTGGCCGATACCGGCACCCTGTTTATGGATGAGATTTCGGAGATGCCGCTCGATGTTCAGGTCAAACTGCTGCGGATCCTCGAAACAAGTACCTTTCGGCGCATGGGCGGCAACCATGATATTCGTGTCAACGTCCGCTTTGTCTTCGCTTCGAACAAAATCCTGGCGGATTGCGTCAACCGCGGTGAATTCAGAGAAGATCTTTATCACCGCATCAATCTGCTGCCGATTCCACTCCCGCCGCTGCGTCTGCGCACTGATGACATCATCCCGCTGGCGTGGTTCTTCATCCAGCAGTGTAACGAAAATGATTCCCGGAGTTGGGAAGTCACCGATGATGCCATGGCTTCACTCATCGCATACCAATGGCCCGGCAACGTCAGAGAGCTGCGTAACACCATGCGCAGAGCCTGTATTCTCGCCAATGAGCCGATAATCACGCCGGATCTGTTTCCGTTTGCACCGCAAAAAGCGGTGTATGCGCCGCCATCAAACGTACCGCGCACTGAAAGTGCAACCTTCACTGCCTCGCCGCTCTGGGAGGTAGAGCGTGACCATATTCAGAAAGTTCTTGAACTGGTTGAGCAAAACAAAAGTCAGGCTGCGAAACTTCTGGAGATAGACCGGAAAACCCTTTACAGTAAGCTGGAACGCTACGGCTTGGAAACTCAAGGTACCTAATCTAATGAAACTTCGCGACTCAATAGGTAGAACAATCAACTATTTGCGCCTCTCCGTGACGGACCGCTGCAACCTGCGCTGCAGTTACTGCATGCCGGAGGATGGCATAGGCAAGCATGCTCACGGTGACATCCTCAGCTACGAAGAGCTGTACGAGATTGCCCGTGTTGCCGTTTCCATCGGAATCGACAAAATCCGGATAACCGGCGGAGAGCCATTGGTGCGTAAAGGGATCATCGGCTTTTTACAGAAGTTGTCAGAAATTCATGGCTTGAAACAACTGGTGCTGACGACAAACGGGGTGCTTCTTGCGGACATGGCTGCGGATCTTCATGCAGCCGGTGTACAGCGACTCAACATCAGCCTTGATTCTCTCAACCCGAAAACTTTTGCACAAATATCCCGCTGCGGTGAGCTGGCCCCTGTTCTGGCAGGCATAGAAAGGGCGAAATCCTGCGGTTTCCCGATTAAACTCAACATGGTAGTAATGCGGGGCATCAACGATCATGAAATCATGGACTTTGCCGCCCTGGCAACGACCTCTGCAACGACCGTCCGCTTTATTGAGTATATGCCGGCAATCCGTGAACAGGAGTGGCAGCGACATGTGGTTCCCGGGTCAGAAATTTTGGAGCGGCTGGCGCAGCGCTTTACTCTGATTCCTGTGGAACAGGCTGAAATGGCCGGCCCGGCACGGAATTTCCGTATCCCCGGAGCTCCCGGCATCGTGGGTGTCATCACCCCGGTTTCTCATCATTTCTGTTCCGAGTGCAACCGGATCAGGGTCACCGCCACAGGGTTGGCCAAGGGATGTCTTTTTGACGGATCGCAGCTTGATCTGCGGGCAGCATTGCGGGCAGGCTCCAGTGCGCAGCTCGCCAATGTATTGAACGCACTTGTCAATTCAAAACCGGTACGGCATCAGATGAATCCTGACGAGTGCCATCATCAGGCATTCAGTATGGCCTCAATCGGCGGTTGAACAGCAATACAGGCCGCTGCTGCTTTTTGCAACACTAACAAAATTCCTACCCCCTTTATGCGCCTGTCATCTTCAATTCTACGTAACAAACAACCGATAAATATAGCTTTTATCTAGCATGGGTACTATTGCTACAGTGTAGAAATAATACACATAGCGGTGCCGGAGTTGACACTCGACAAGCTGACTTCAGCGGCATTGGGTCGACTGACTGTGATCAAAATGGTCTTTTCCCATTAACAGCACAACCAATTGATGGTACGGCTTATGCACCTATCCGACATGACAACTCAGGATTGGAGAGACGGATAATGCCGTGGTATATGAAGCCCGACAAAACGTGCAAAATTTTACGCAGAATAGCCGCTCGACACCCACACGCAAAACTGGGGGATCTTCAGCTGGTGCTGGATCATGTGACGCAACAGATCTGGAGAAAGCAGGAAAAATTTCATGCGACCTATTCAACCGATTGAGACACTTCGGCAATTTGGCTTGAAACCTCCCCGCATACTTACAGTGGCAATCACTGATGCCTGCAATCTCGTCTGCAACCATTGCTGGGTCGAAGCTGGCGGGCTGAAGGTGCCTACTCACGTGCCAGAGCGGTTGTTAGAGCGTATGATTACAGAGTTTGCCGCTCTTGGTGGTGAAGGGCTTCGTGTCACAGGTGGCGAACCACTTTGTCATCCTGCCTGGCTCAACATCTTGCGATTTTCGCGTACGGCAGGACTTCGCACCCTCATTCTTCAGACAAACGGAATGCTGTTTACCGATGAACAGGTATCCGCACTGCAAGAACTGGACTTTCCGGGGCTTTCAATTGAAATCAGCCTGGACGGAGCGACGGCATTAACGCATGATCTGGTGCGGGGTGCGGGTGCTTTTGCCGGCACACTAAACGGAATTCTGAAACTTGTACAAGAAGGGCTGGCCGGTCGCATATCTCTCTTTATGACCGAGATGCGCCACAATCTGGGAGATATCCCGGCACTGCTTGAGTTTGCCGAAAGCATGGGCATTGGTTCATTTGTTAGTGGCGCTCTGGTCCGGTGCGGTCGGGCCTCCGATGGGAACAGCATGGTGCCTCCCGATAGTGACCAGTATCTTCGGCTGCTGGACTACTACGATAGCAATGTGCGATTTCGAGAACTCTACCGTAAAATTGGGACTATTGCCGCTATAGAGTGGCGGACAGACAACTCAGTCAGCCATGAGGGCTGTTCCTTTATTGAAAACCCCTATATTACGCCATCCGGAAGAATCTATCCCTGTCTGCTGTGCCACACCGATGAGTATTCCCTTACCGGTGTTTACGAAAAGGGTCTCGCGGCAACTCTTATTGAAGGAGCTCCGCTCTGGTCGTCGTTGCACCGTATCAGCCGGGATCGCACCGATGCACTGTCGGAGTGCCGGGATTGCCCGGGAATGCCTTGTTGTGCCGGTGGCTGTATGGGACGGGCATGGGGAAGCTGCGGGAATTTTTTCGCCGCAGATGATCGCTGTGAAGTAAGACGGACAATCTATCAGAATAGACAACTGTGTTGAAATTCCCCACTGTAGATAAAATCCATAGCCAAAAAATACCTATTGTGGACATTATTATATAAAACTGTTCCATATCACCCCGATCCTTCAGTCCTTCCCGCCACGTATTCGCAAAAACAAATCATAACTAGCTGAAATATTACAATAAAATAAGTTGGCATTCAACTTGCTAAAGATATAGGCAGCTCAACCATTATGAGCCAGAACTGTTGATACACGGTTCGTCAGCAATAGATAGAGAAGGTCATAGAACCTGGTTATGAGGAGGTGGGAGCTAAATTTTTGAAAGGACAGATGTAGCGGTGAACGTAAGCAGTGCAATGCAATCACATCAACCCAAACGCAGCACACACCCAAAAAGGAGGTAGTACCCATGTCACACAACAAAGACGTCAAACGAACCCTGAAGAATGAGAGACTGGAATACCCGATCAAAATGATGCACGCATATCCTTCTGTAAATGTCGGTTGGGGCGCACATACAATGGTTGGCAATGACGCCAAGGCTCTTGGCATGACCAATGCTCTGATCGTAACCACCGGCCTTCGCGGCACTGGTATCGTTGAGACTATTCAGGGCGTGCTGAAGGCTGCCGGGGTTTCTTCAGAAGTATTTGACAAAGTAACTCCCAACCCGAAAGACCATGAAGTTATGGCCGGCGCCAAGGTATTGGCATCGGGCAAATTCGACGGCCTGATCAGCCTCGGCGGCGGCAGCTCCCACGACTGCTGCAAGGCCATCAAACTTGTTCACAGTCATGACGGCCAGGATGTTCGTAGTTTTGAAGGTGCTTTCAAAGCGACCAAGGCTAATTCGATCCCACAGCTTGCCATCAACACCACATCAGGAACAGGTTCGGAAGTTTCCTGTTTTTCGATCATCAACCACACCGATAAAAAGTACAAGATGGCCCTTTTTGATCCAAACTGTACGCCAAGCAAATCTGTCAATGATCCGTTGATTCATCAGTGCATGCCTGGCGACCTCGCCGGTTATACCGGTATGGATGCTCTTGCTCATGGCGTTGAAGCTATCACATCCCGTCTGGGTGTTGTCTCCGCTTACGGTCCTGGTCTGAGCGCAATATCCCTGATCTTCGGCAACCTGCGTCAATCGGCAATGAACAGAAACAACGACAAAGCCGTCGAAGCAATGGTTTGGGCTGAAATGGCAGCTGCATACAGCTTCAACAGCGCCGGCCTCGGCCTTATTCACAGTATGGCTCACGCTTTGGGCGGTATGTACGATGCTCCTCACGGACTCTGCAACGCTATCGGTCTTGGTCCGGTTATGACTTTCAACCTGCCTGCCTGCCCTGAACGCTTCAAGATGATGGCACAGGCTGCCGGAATCGATACAAACGGCATGTCCGATATGAGAGCCGGTCAGGCATTTATTGATGCCTGCCTGGAGCTGAAAGCGGATCTCGGCATCACCAAGACCTTTACCGATCTTGGTCTGCTTGAAAAAGACGTCGAAGGACTGTCACGCTTCTCGGTTGCTGATATCTGTACAGAGGGCAACCCGACCGATACCGGTCTGCAGGACATGATCAAAATATTCCATCAGTGCATGTAATTTTTACCTGAATCATTGTTACTCCCATTGCAATGATATGCCGCTGGCTCCGAAGGGTTGATGTCCCTCACCGGATGCCAGCGGCTTTTTTATCGAAAAACGGTGCCATTGCTGAAAACCATAATAATGCTCTCGCATAGGCGTAAAGATTGCAAAGAAACAGCAGTGCAGAAAGGCTCACTAAATTCAACGACACGAGGCCATCATGATTACCGAACAAGGGGTTAAGGATTTTCTTCAAACAGGTGGATACATTGCCGATGACGCCATCGCCACCGCCGTTTTTCTGGCACTTCGTATGGAGAAGCCGATCTTGATCGAGGGGCCTCCCGGTGTCGGAAAGACCGGCCTTGCAAAGGCGCTCTCCTCTGCTCTCGATTTCCCCTTGGTGCGGTTGCAGTGCTACGAAGGAATCGACGAGGGGAAAGCTCTCTATGACTGGGAGTACGGCAAGCAGTTGCTCTACACCCAATTACTCCGCACCCAGCTTGACAATTACCTCTCCGTGTCGTCCGACCTGCGCGAAGCGGTAGAGCGCCTCTCAAGCGAAGAAAGCCTGTTCTTTTCCAAAAACTTCCTGGTACAGCGGCCGATTTTGCGCAGTTTCCTTTCTGAAAAGCGCTCCCTGCTGCTTATTGATGAGATCGACCGCTCCGATGACGAGTTCGAAGCGCTGCTGCTGGAGTGTCTGAGTGATTTCCAGGTCTCGATTCCTGAACTGGGGGTCATCGAGGCCAAGAGAAAGCCGCTCGTAATCCTGACCAGCAACGGCACGCGGATGATTTCAGATGCGCTGCGCCGTCGCTGCCTGTATCTCTATATCGGATACCCCGACCTGGAGCGTGAAGTCGCCATTGTGCGGGTAAAATTCCCCGACCTTTGTGAGGATCTTGCCCGTCAGATGGTGGCCTTCCTGCGTAAAGCGCGCGATTTGAATCTGCGTAAACCGCCAAGTGTTTCCGAAGCCCTTGACTGGGCCCAGGTTCTGTCAATAATGAAGGCGACGAAGCTTACGCCCGAGGTGGTCGCCAATACCGTCGGGGTGATCGCCAAGCACCAGACCGATCTGCAGAAGGTGACAGACCTGGCTGCACAGGAATTGAGCTGATCATGGAACGGATTATCGCCGGATTTGTCGCCGCCCTCCGTGAAAGCGGTATCCGCGTTTCTCCCGGTGAGAGCCTGGATGCGGTTCAGGCGTTGGCGCTCTGCGGCATGGACGCTCGCCGCTCTTCCCGGCAGCTCCTCCGGCTGACGCTGGTGAAGAATGTCAACGACATTGCGGTGTTCAATGAGGTCTTCAACCGCTATTTCAGCCGCTTCCATTATGTCGACCCGGAAAGTGATGTTCCCGCGCTCATGGACGCTGCTATCATCGACATGGAGGGGGGGGAATTCACCTATCTGAACCAGCAGCAGGGTGACGACCACGATGATCACGGCCCTCTGCTCAAACTTGACAGCGAAATCAGCCCAGAAGATTTGGCTGAACTGAAAAGCCTGACGGAGATCGATCCGGACGATACGGACGGGACTGAAATAGTTATGCAGATGAAGGGGTACCGCGGCAAGGCAAAGAAACCTCCCCGGTCGACGCGCCGCTATACGCAGAATCCGCTCGTGATAGAACTTAACAAGAGCGACAGTGTCGGGCGAGGTGTCACTTTTTCTCCTGAAGAGCAAGCCGCCATGCAGGATGTTGTGTCCCGTATGATGCTGCGTCTCCGCAAGGATATGAAGCGGATGAAGAACAACCAGAATCGCGGCAAGCTGCACGTCATCAAGACGATCCAGAAAAATTACCGCCATGACATGGTGCCGTTTCAGGTGGCACTGCGGCGTAAACGCCGCGAGAAGCCGCGTCTGGTAGTGCTTTGTGATGTCAGTTTTTCCGTGAGTCACGCTTCCCGTTTCATGCTGCTGCTGCTCCATACCCTGCATAATCAGCTCCTTGATGTACGCAGTTTCATCTATAACCGGGATATTTCGGAAATCACCGACATGCTCGCCAATATGCCGGTCAACGATCTGATGGAAACCATTGATACCGGCGACATCGTTGATCTTGATGAAAACAGCAGTTTTGGCCAGGTTTTTCTGAAATTCAAAAAGCAGTACCTGGAAAACCTGCGCGGTCGACCGGCCTTTATCATCCTGGGAGATGCACGCAACAACTACGGCGATGCCAATGACTTCGTGCTTGACGAGATCCGTGAGAAGGCCCGCTACATGCTCTGGCTGACTCCGGAGGATCGTGATTCGTGGAGCCGGGGTGATTGCTTGATGGATCTCTACGGTTCCTACTGCGACCGGGTAGAGGTTGTAAAAACGGTTGATGAGTTGAGTCTGTTTGTCGAGGATCTCCTGCGCGACATCTATGCCGATAAGGCAGACCCGCTGGACAGAAAAAAAATCCTTGAAGCCAAGGCAGCAGAGACCTACGACCCCAGTGACTATTATCACCGAGGAGAAAGCAGCCGCAGCGAGCCGGTTTTCGACCCTGGCGGACGCGGCCATTGGTAACATGGCGAATACGTATTATTTTAACGAACCTATGAGGAGTAGTTATGAGTTGCGATCCTAAACAACACAAGATGCACATATGTGCTCTCAAGGCCCAGGGGCTGGATGACTGTATCAAAAAATTCTCTGATAATCCCACCGTCGAATGCCGGAAATGCGGTGTCAAGGCCAACAGCTCTGAAAACCTGTGCGCCGCGCATTTAGGTGACTGGGCGCCGAATGTGGCAGGTGGGCATGGCTCCGTCGGCTACGAAGAGGTCGGAAAACCGCACGAGGGGTCTGACACTGCGAAAGAGGACGAAAAAGAGATCGCCACTCAGGAGGTACCGGCAGCAGGATCCTGCGGTGGGTACTAATTCCAATACCAAATCAAAGCGCCATCATCTTTGGCTCAATCCTTGCCGCCTTGATTTTATCTTTGATGTGAAATTGGTATACATTGGATAAGGGGGTACTATTATGAGTCGGATGCTGCTTGCACCAGGTCGCTACGTTCAGGGGGCCGGTGCCATCAAGGAAATCGGCCTGCACACGTCTCGCATCGGAACCTGCGCTATGGTAATTGGCGGCAGGACCGCGCTGACGCTCTGTGGAGAGGATATTCAGGCAAGTTGCGCCGAGAAAGGCATCCCCTGTCACCTGGAATGCTTCCAGGGGGTCTCCTCACGGCAGGAAATTATACGGCTGTCGGAGATCGCTGCTGCAGATGGAGTGGATGTCATCATCGCCCTGGGAGGGGGAGCCTCCATCGATGCCGGCAAAGCGGTATCGCATGAGATGAAACTACCGGTGATAGTCGTTCCTACCGTTGTTTCAACTGATGCACCCTGTTCAGCACTGTCCGTCATTTACACGGAGGCGGGGGCTTTTGAACGCTATCTGTTTTTACGGAAAAATCCGGATTGCATTCTGGTTGATACGACATTAGTGGCCAATTCCCCGGCGAAATTTCTCGTGGCCGGAATGGGCGATGCCCTGGCCACTTTCTGGGAATCAGATACCTGTTTCAGAAGCGGAAAGCCGAATCCGCTTACCGGAGGTGCTCTCCCCACCCTTGCAACCAGGGCACTGGCGCGACTCTGCTACGAAACGTTGCTGGAGTCCGGCCTTCAGGCAATGCTGGCTGTTGAAAGGAAGGTCGTGACACCGGCGGTTGAAGCAATTGTCGAGGCGAACACCCTGCTGAGCGGACTGAGTTCGGAAAACGGGGGACATGCCGGGGCACACTCTATTCATAACGGCTTGACGAACTTGAAGGTTGCGGGGCGGAAACTTCACGGCGAAAAAGTGGCCTTTGGAGTCCTTGCCCAGTTGGTATTGGAAGGGCGTCCTTCTCGTGATATCAAAGAGGTGCAGGATTTTTGCTGCAGTGTTGGGCTGCCGATCTGCCTGGAGGATCTTGACATTGTCAACCCTTCCCCTGCGGAGATCAGCCAGATTGCTGCAGCTGCCGTTGCTGACGGCGAAACCATCCATTCGACCTGGTTTCCCGTCTCTGCGGATATGGTGGAAGCGGCGATATTGACCGCTGATGCCCTCGGAACCGGATACAAAAAGGTGCATCGCTTATGAGCCCCCACACTGCAAATCAGGCGACAAGCTGCACGCCGGACGTCTCTGCTTCCTGCCCGGAAGTTGCTGCGTTGCGTTGTCTGCCGCTTGAGCTGGAAAAGCAGATCGAAGATTTGCGCTCTGCCAATCGGGAGTTGGAGGCATCACGGAATAAATATGCTCTGCTGTACGATTGTGCCCCCGTCGGCTATTTTACCTTTGACCGTAACGGGGTAATCAAAAGCGCCAATCTGACCGGCGCCGCCCTGCTGGGACATGACCGTACTGCCCTGACCAATCAGCATTTCCGGCATTATGTTGCTGCCGAAGATCGTTTCATGTTCGTAGATTTTCTCCGGATGGTCTTTCTGGGGAGCAACAAAATGACCTGCAGAGTGAAGCTCTCAGTTAACGGCCGGCCGCCGCTGCATGTCCGGATAGAGGCGATGGCAGCAGGGATAGGTGATGAGTGTCACGCTGCGATGCTGGATATTACGGAACGAAAACAGTGGGAGGAGTACCTGCGGGAAAGTGAATACAATCTCTCCAAGGCGCAATCAATGTCGCATGTCGGCTCGTGGCGTTCTGATCCTCTGACCGGTGAGCTACGCGTTTCTGACGAATTGCTCCGGATCATGAATCTCAGCCGTGAGGAGACCACACCGGAAGTCTTGACGAGTTTGATCCATCCGGAGGACCGGGAGTCGGTTATGGCCCGCCTCCAGCAAGGAACCGAACAGGGCGTCAGCTACGAGATAGAACACCGGCTACTGTTGAAAGACGGCACCTCCAAATGGGTCTATTCAATTGTCGAACCGTCGGTAAATATCGCCCGTCAGGTCATCAAGCTGTATGGTACGACGCAGGACATAACCGAACGCAAACAAGGCGAGGTCCGGCTGCGCAACAAAAAAAATGAATTGCAGGCAATTTTTGATTCGGTCAACGATGGCGTCATCGTCTTTGACCATACCGGTTCGGTACAGCACTTTAATCATATCTGCCCGCAGTTTTTTCCTGAGGACGTTCTTTCCGGAGCGGGGTGCAGGGATCTGTTCCACCCTGATACCGACTGTTCTCCGCAAATATGCCCGGTTGAACAGGCTCTGCGCGGTGAACGTGTGGAGACTTCCATGGTTTCTGTTCGGGAAGGTCACAACACCCGTTATATTGATATCACCGCCAACCCGATCAAGGATGAGTTTGGCGAAAAAACCAGGGCGCTCCTCTTTTTGCGGGATGTAACACAGAAAAGAGTGCACGAAATGCAGTTGATTCAGACGGAGAAAATGTCGAGCATCGGTGTTCTTGCCACCGGAATAGCCCACGAAATCAACAATCCGCTCACCTCGGTAGCGGGGTATGCCGAAGCGCTGCTGCGTCGCTTCCGTGACGAACCTGCGATGATTGAGGACAGCAGACTGGAGGTCTTTCCGAAATACCTTGAGGTTATCGTACGGGAGGCACACCACTGTAAGGGCATTATCGGCAGTCTGCTCAATTTCGGCAGGAAATCTGACGGCATGCTCGGCACCGTTAATATCAATGGTCTGCTTCTGGAAATTATTGATCTTGTGCAGCACCAGCCAAGCTACGCCGAGATCGAGATCATTTCAGATCTGCTCGAACATATGCCCGCCATACTCGGGGACTCATCAGGCCTGCGCCAGGTTTTCATGAATCTGATGATAAACGCCTGCCACGCGGTCCATGATGGCGGTAAGATTACCGTGTCGACGTCATATTCGGAGGACGACCGGGTCTTGCTCGTTCAGATCCGTGATACCGGTTGCGGAATTACGCATGATGTAATCGACCGCATCTGGGATCCGTTTTTCACCACCAAGGAGGTCGGTGAGGGTGTCGGTCTTGGTCTGGCCCTGACCTACAATATCGTCAAGCGTCATGGCGGTGAGATCACGGTGGAAAGCCATGTCGGCTCCGGTTCAACGTTCACCATTCTGCTCCCGGCCTGACCCGACTAACCGACAATGCCTGTCTATCCTGATCTCATAAATATTCCCTTCAATAACATCTTCATAAAGGATCTGTTTGTTCCCGGAGTGCCGCACTATGCATCGGAGCGGCTGGAACCGGGATACTGGGCAATCATCCAGGGCAACAACATACTGCTCCTGAGCGGAGCCGTCAGACCGGAGCTCCCCTTCGGCGCGCTTCCCGACTGGCTGACACCTTCAGAAGAACCACTCGAGATCGGTTTGTGGCGCGGACGTCCTCTGCGGATCTTCCCGGTTGACAAAGAGTTCACTCTCCAGCCACCATTTGTTGCTGAGGCGCTCAATGCCGTGGTACAGACAATTGATAATGCCACGCTTGGCATCGGCGGAGTTGCCCGGCAGATTTTGCACTGGGAGCTGCAGAGCCGTTTCTGTTCGCTCTGCGGCGGCAGAACCAATCCGTTTTCCCGTGAATGGGGCAGGCAATGCTCACTATGCAACGCCAAACAGTTCCCGAAAATATCTCCCTGTGCAATAGTTCTGGTCAGGCGTGACGATGAAGTGCTGCTGGTAAGAAATTCTGCATGGCCGGCCGGGCGCTACAGCCTGGCTGCAGGTTTTCTCAGTTTGGGAGAGTCTCTGGAGGAGTGTGCGGCCCGCGAGGTCCGTGAAGAAACCGGTATTGAAATATGTGAAATCACCTACGTAGGAAGCCAGAGTTGGCCGTTTCCGTCCCAGATAATGACCGGATTTGTTGCTGCTTACGCAGGCGGAGAGCTGATCGTCGATCACAAAGAGCTTGAAGACGCCCGCTGGTTTCCGGTCTCTCAGCTTCCCACCCTCCCGCCGACCCGAAGTATCGCCCGCAGGATGATTGACACGTTCTGTTGCTGATTCATCCGTTTTGTCTCCCCGTCAACGCACCATTCGAAACCCCCCATATGTTTCACCGGAGACCTGGGTATGTACGCGTAATGCTGGAGAACGCGACCGGTAAGCCAGACAACCACCAGCAGGCTCACCGAAGATACTTATCGAGCCCCATGTGCCGGTGCAGTGCGCCGAACTCTTTCCGACCGAGCCTGACGTACTGCCGCAGATAATGAAACCCTTCAAACGGGAGCGCGTAACGCTCCAAGCCGGGCTCCGTGCAGCACTTGCATTCGGGAAATTCCAGGATGTGTCGACGGAAACTGGCGGCCTCGCCGGAGCGCAGTAATTCCTCCAGCGGCGTATCCTTCACGTTCCCCACAAGGTGGTCGATGATCGGGCAGGGGAAGAACTCACCGGTACTCCGGATAAAGAAATAATTGAACCCCGCCGAACAGGGCTTGTTCATCCGGCCGGTATCCAGGAAGCGGAGTAGTTCGTCACGGTAATAGTTCCACCGGAAACGGGGGGTGTTGTAAAAACGCCTGAGCTTTGCTGCTTCGTTGGCGGAAAGGGCTAACCGATCCATGCCTTCCAGATTGGCGTAGCGATTGGCGGTGAGAATGTACGGCGAGATGATAGTAAAGAGGCCGTGCGCATCGGCATAATTGCATACATTGTCCAACTCGTCGATGTTGTAGCTGGTGACGGTGGTCTTGATTCCGAGGACGAGACTCGGAAACTTTTGTCGAAGCGCCGCAAGGCCCATGATGGTCGCGTCAAGCTTCTCCCATCCCCCCTCGAAGTTTCGAATGCGATCGTGGGCTGTGCCCACTGCGTCGAACCCGCAGGCGAATACCAGTGTCACGCCAGCTCCTTCCAAAGGGGCGAGCACTGCCGCCACATCTTTCAGGATCTTGTCGGTCAGGAAGCCGTTAGTCGTAATGGCTACTGAGCAGAGTCGCTTCAAGCGGGTTGCCTTTAGCCGCCCGATGCCGAGCAGAAGCTCAACGATGTCGTTTCTCAGAAACGGCTCGCCCCCGGTGACGTCAAGCTCCTTCAGTTCGGAGAGGAGTGGCGATGCCAGCATCCGCAGCCAGTCGGCCGCTTCCAGTTCCGGGGCGGTCGCCGGCATCTGCCAGATGTTGCACATGACGCACCTGCCCATGCAACGCCGGGTGACCTCCATGCTCAGAGCCTCGGGCTTCCCCGGTAGGCCCATGGCCTTAAGGCACTGAAAACGGATTCCTCGGGCGGCAAGTATGAATGGGATGCGATCAAACGCCATAACGGGCCTCAGACATTGTCATGCTCAGAATTTGCAGGCAGGTACAGTACGATGGAAAACAAACGCATTGTGTAGCGGGTTATACATCAGGAATTAATTGGGATACCGGTTACCCAAGTCGGCGGGACGTAGAATATTAATAGTAATAGTAAAATTCCGACGACTATGAATCCTGATGGTATCTGGTGGCATCATATTTCCTTTAAAATCTAACGGTATGGGAGAACGCCGGCGGCTAAATCAGGCCGGTGCTTCTTCCTGGTTGGGAATTTTGCTTTGATTGCTCTTTATGCATTGACTCGTATAAACAAAATGTTTATTCTTGGGCCATGATCACATCGTTTGCGAATAAAGAAACTGAAAAGCTCTTTGCAACGGGAAAGTCCAAAAAACTTCCTCCGGAAATCATTACCCGTTCGATCATGCGCTTGACGCAATTGGATAGTGCACGCGAGGTTACTGATTTGCTGATTCCCCCGTCAAACCGTCTTGAAACCCTCTCTGGCGATAGGGCGGGGCAGTGGAGTCTCAGGATTAACGACCAATGGCGAATATGCTTTCGGTTTACAAACGGCGAAGCAACCGATGTTGAAATAACCGACTACCATTAAGGAGAAAATTTATGGCGATCAAAAACGGTCTTCCTCCCGTACATCCGGGGGTATTCCTGAAAGAAATACTTGACGAACTCGGTGTGTCACAAAACGCTTTTGCACATGCGATTGGCGTTTCACCGATGCGCATATCTCATGTTGTCAAGGGTTCGCGTCCTGTTACGGCTGAACTGGCGGTTCTTTTCGGCAAGGTATTTGGCCAGACGCCGACCTACTGGATGAACCTGCAAACCAGCTATGACTTGAAAACCGCCGAAAAAATGATGGTTAAGAGGATGCAGCAGGTGCAGCCACTATTACTTGCTGCGTAACTGGGGTAAGCTACTGGTAATGGGGTGCCATTTTACCTACCCGAATTATTTCAGCGCAAAATTCTTTCCCGCCATTCGGGCATTCCTTCTGTGCTTTTTTCAAAATCTTCTGCCACCGTTCAGCCAGAACCGTCTCGCTCCAAATTCTTTTGTAAATGAATGCCTTAAATTCTTTGTTCACTTTGGTGTACTTGAGCATTTATGGCAGTTTATTCCATTGGTTAGCCCAGAGCAGTGAAATTGCTTCATCGAATCCTTCTGCAATGCCACCATCGTCACAATGACCAAACTCTCTGAAAGCAAGGTTGACGTTCTTTCACGAGTCGAGGTAGTCCGTAACTGACTCAGCCGCATATGCCTCCATCTGAGTACACTCTTTCGCGTTTGCCACTTGGGCCAGAACAGCAACCAACAATGTGATGAGAATCGTAGTTTTCATCTTACTCATTTCTTCACCCAACGGCTCGCGCCTTTGACCCGCAACGGGGCGTTTCTCAGCCCCGGTCGGCTTCCAAGGGACTGGTTGGACGGTTTACATTCCACACATTCGTGAATATGTCACGACCGACGAGACGACGACAGACTCTTTAGTAAATTTAGCCCCAAGTGTTTTCGTCAAATCTTCATTTTCCGAATCGGGAAAACCAAGTTGAATCTCATTGGATGAGTCTTGGGGATATAAAGCCGCCCAAAACCTGAATCCTCGTTTGATTGCCAAATCGGTGTAGGCGCACATCATCCACCGAGATGCTGCCGCTGATCTGTCTTGGAAGCCGGGGATTATGAGCGTCGAAATCCTCGGTTCTCTTTTGATTTCAGTAACCGAAAAGTCGAACTCAGTGATTCCCATTTCTCTGGAGCTTACGGAATACAGGTGTTCTCCAGCAAATACCGTATTTACTTGGGCTAATGCAATTGTCAGCAACAGAATAGCAATGATATTTTTGTTTTTCATTTCTGTTTTCCTTGTTATCCAACGGGGCTGCGCTTGACCTGCCGGGCGGTTTTATGCCCGGTCATGGTCTGAGCGCGTGTTAGGAACCCTTACCGTTAAAACCACACTTAGCCAATTCGACGGCAAGAGCTTCAATGGCTTGTTTACGGCCTGCTTCCTTCTCTTCTTCTGAAGGCCGATCATCTGGTTTTATTGGTGGACGCTCTGCCTTCACAGTAAGAGCGTGAAGCTTACCGAGAATGCCGCTAGCAGCTGCCGTAAAGTGGCCTCGGGGTGGTCCTTCTGGCTCGTGGCATGAGAACCCTAGATTGTGGCAGCGGTCGGCGATTGACCGAGTTTCGAAGGAGATAATGGTGGCGTCATGCGCAAAATCATTTCGTATCTTTCGAATTGTGTCGAGGTCGCGTCTGCACTGATCTGAGATTATGCCCAAGAAATAAGCCAGCTTTATTTTTGCTGAGAAAGAAGACAATGGAGCAGTACCTTCAAAAAGCTCTCCTTCTGCCTTTCTGCCCTCTACGAAAGATGCCTTTAGTAACGCTTCAAGTGCAGTATCAAGATAGGCCGCAGCAAATAAGGCACATCCTCGATCAGACTCTTCTCTGAGAGCTCGACGAACAATTTTAAACTCCTCATACTGTTTGCGAATTGCTTCGGGTATTTCGATTGTCATTTTGTAGTTTCCTAACTCGTAGATCACCGGTTTCCGTATATAGGTAACTTGCTGCCTATATAGGAAGCTTGTTGCTTATATAAGATGCTTTTGCCGTTTGTTCACCGTGCCATTATCCTTGATTCGAGTTCAGTTCCGCGAATCAATCCATACGGCACAAACCACATTTTTATCTGCGAATCCCATCTGGCACGCATGTTACGCAACTGCTCACGCAATTCAACTTCTTCGTACGCAACCAAAACCGGGATAATGTCGTTATCCTGGAACCGAGGCATATAAAGCGGTCTTTCGTCAACGATCAACTCAACCGTTTTCAGCTTTACCCTGCGGGCCTCGTCATAACGATACCGCACGCAAAGCAGGGCATCCACAACCGAATAAAGATGAGCATTTCTTAAAATAAAAAATCAAATTTCGTATACCTGTCAAACATGCCAAAAGCAACTGAATAAACTGGAAATTCGCGCTTTATTTCACTGCCGAATGGTTTCGGAAGAAGAGGTAGGCAAGCGGAGGGAGCACCACCAGGAATCCGAGCAGCAGGTACAGAAACGCCTGCCTGACTCCGCCCCGATCAGCCAGCACTCCGACCAGTGGACCGGTGCTGACAAACAGCACCCGGAAACAGAGGGACTGCAGCGACAGAATACCGGCCCGGTTTGCGGACGGGCACTCCTTTTGCGTCAGGTTGAGCATCATCGGCCCGCGCAGCCCCCGCATGCTTGTCAGCAGGTAATAGAAGAGAAAACCCGACACTCCGCCGACCAACCCCAAGCCCAGATACCCCACGAATATCAGAACCAGAAACAGCAGCACCATGAAGCGCTCACCCAGAAAACCATTGGCACGATGACTGGTCAGGGAGAAAAAGGCAACGGTCAGGTTGGCGCCGCACCAGACCGGGCCGAACCAGGTCAGCGGCACCCCCGCGTGCTGCATATACGGCTGGATCAGCCAGACCGGATAGAATGAGGCGATGCCGAGCACCGTGTTGAGCAGAATGGTGTAGCGAAGGTTCTTGTTCTCCGCGAAGGCATAGCGTGCGATACGCCATGCCTCGGCAAGATGTCCCGGATGCGGGGTAATTTCCCTCGGCGGTTCAACCATGAAGCGGGTGAGCAGCAGTGCCAGAAACCAGACGCCGATCTGCAGGATAAACGGCAGCAGTGGCGCGTAAGCGTAGAGCACGCCGGCAAAGATCGCTCCCAGCGCCTCACCCACTTGAGCATAGCCGCCCATGCGCCCCTGATGTCGTTCGTACTGGAGTTCGGCGCCTTCCTGTTTGAGCGATTCATACAGCAGAGCACTGTCAGAACCGCTGATGAAGGCCAGGGATGTGCCGAGCAGAATCTCGGCGGCCATGACATGCGTAAACGAAGTTGCCACGGTATAGATTCCCCAGCCGATCAGGCCGAGCAGAGAGGCCAGGGTGAGGGAAACTCGGTAGCCGATCCTGTCGCTGATGTAGCCGCTCGGATATTCCATCACCACCATTGAGATAGAGAGTATTCCCTGCAGCAGCAGGATCTGCGTCAGCGACAGGCCGATGTGATCTTTCCAGAACAGGGTGATGATCGCCATCGGGAAAAGCGTCATCTGCAGGAAGGAAAAGGCGTAGAGCTTTCTGATATTTGAGCGGGCGGTTTTCATAAATTAGGTCATTTGCGGCCGGGTAAGTGGCGAAGTCCACTCGCCTCAGACTGCTTCAGCCATAATAAATAAAGGCTCAGTTCCCGTGTGCAAGCAGAGCGAAGGCCGAGTCTCCGGATGCATACTCCCTCCGGAAATACACAGAGAGTACTTACCGCCATGCAACTGTTGACAACCTCCACATCTCGTTTGAATTTACGCTGCAATTTTCCCCATCCCAATTCTTGTCGGCCGACCGTATTTCGATAAAACAGTTGTTAATACGGGTTATTACAGTCATGGCCTGCTTATTGCTTTTTGTATGTCCAAGTATCATATTATGAACATAAAACACAGCATACAAATCGACAAATTCCTGAAAGGATCGCAGACATGACCAATTACAATATCCTGGCGGTTTCACGCGCCCTCGATCTGCTTGAACAGTTCGTAGAAAACAATATGGAACTGGGAATAACGGATTTGAGCAACCGACTCAACATTCAAAAAAACAATGTATTTCGTCTTGTCGCTACATTGAAAGATCGTGATTACATAGAAATAAACGACGTAACTGGAAAGTATCGACTGGGGTTGAAAACCCGGGTACTCGGTATGGCCGCCACCACCCAGACCAATCTCATAAACCATACTCGGCCTATACTGGACAAACTGAAAATGCTCTGCCACGAAAACTGTTACTTATCGGTCAAGAAAGATTCTCACGTATATTATCTGGATGGTGTCGAATCGGATCTCCCGGTTCGGGCAGCCCACCGAATCGGCAGCAGACTGCCATTGCACTGCTCTGCCGCGGGCAAGGTTCACCTGGCCTTTTTGCGGCAGGAGGAAATGTTTCATCTGCTGCACGACTTGGAACTGAAACGTTTCACGCCGCACACAATTACCGATCCTGAAACGCTGCGTGCTGAACTGGACAGAATCGCACATCAGGGCTATGCCATAGAGGATCAGGAACATGACCTCGGGGTTATGGAGATTGCCGCACCGATCATTGACTGTAACGGCTCTATGGTCGGATCGCTTTGCATATCAGGACCGGCAATTCGTTTAGCCGGAGGCCTTGTTGCAAACGATTTGATCCGGTTGCTGCAGAGTGAGGCAGCACAGCTCTCTGTCAGTCTGGGACAAAGAGTAAGCCAGTCGGAAAGTTGCGACACTTTGCAGCATAGTCCGAAGAAGCTGCGAACAGCCAGAAAAGTGATCTGCAAAACTTCTGTAGCACTGCATTGATACATTTGTTGTCTAACGGTGTCCAGGGAACAAAAGTATTCCACCTGTCTCTGTAAAGTATCTTCTGATCAACAGATGATGCAGCGGAAAACCGAGGTCGATAGGTTCCAGGATCAGGTCAATCTCCTGCGTCTCCGACGACGAGAACGGTTTCAGGCAACTTTTCGGCTGTTTTGCTGCCAGTCCGCTGATGACCAGAGTGTTGTCAAGTCCGTTTGAAACGTCGTAGAGCGTTATCTCGCCGGGAGAAACCGCTATGCCGGTCTCCTCAAGCAGTTCCCGCGCAGCCCCTTCCTGCCAGGTCTCGCCAATATCCAGGTAGCCTCCCGGCAGCACCAGTGTCCCTTTTTGCGGCTCGATATTGCGCCGGGCCACCACCAGGCCATTTCCCACAGGCACGAGCAGCACGACGACCGGTATGGGGTTCAGATAGCTTGAATTGCCGCAGTCCCGACAAGTCACCGGCCAGAGTTTCCCGACAGGGAATTTTGTGCCACAGTATGAACAGCAGGAGTTTTTTACGAACATGGAAATGCACCTCATAACATTGATGAATAGACAAACTAACTACGCGGACTTCGTACCTATAACATAGAAGTATGGAGCGTACGCAAAACTAGATATGAAATATAGTGTGGATATTATCCACACTGCCGCCTATTTCCACACAATTTGAACGACAGGGGTGTCGTTACATTTCGTGGCATGTACCATTTCTCCCCACATCTCTGTATACAGGAAGGTTGCCTGTGTGTAACTAGCTGATAATAAGAGATATATCGGCACTGCGTTAGTTGGCATTGCCGTTGCAATACGCCAATACATACCACAGTGCATCCTGAATCGATGCAACAAAAGAACGAAAGGAGAATATCATGGAAGTAGAAAACCAAGAAGTAACATGCAGCGAAGAACCGCGTATCCTTGAGGAAATCCAGGTTGAAGAGCTCGCAATCGACGGCATCTGCGGGGTGTACTAAGATGGCTGCGGCAGGCATCAAGCTGCATCCGTCCTGCCGCGTGCGGCAAGAGGGGTTCGGTCTCCTGTTCTATGACTGCAAGGGACCGCGCCTTCTCTTCGCTGCTACTGGCACACTTCTTCCCGCCGACTACTTTGGAACCGTCCGTGCCAGGGATGAATTCCCTGACGGTACTTCAGAATCCCAGAAGCCGGCCTTACAAAAATTCATCACTCAACTCCTCGAAAAAGGATTTCTCCGTGAGCAATAAATACGTCGAAATGGGAATGCGTTCCCCGGTAAATCTGACCTGGGAGGTCACGCTGGCGTGCAACCTTCGCTGTAATCACTGCCTCTCGTCATCCGGAGAAAAGGCTTGTAACGAACTCTCCACCGCCGAGGCGCTTGATCTTGTGGAGCAACTGCACACCGCAGGCGTTTTTCAGGTAAATTTTGGCGGCGGCGAACCGTTTATCCGTCCCGACTTTGAAGAGATTCTGGCTGCCTGCCATGCCAGGGGGATCATGACCTGTATCTCCACTAACGGCACCCTTCTTACTCCTGAACTGGTTGCGCGACTGGCATCAAGCCCGTTGGTGGCTATTCAGGTGAGCCTTGACGGCGCCCGGCGGGAAACCTGCGATGCCGTGCGCGGTGACGGCGTCTTTGACGCAGCCATTGCTGCGGTCAAGCTGCTGGCTGCCACGAAAATTCCGGCCAGTATCAATACGGTCCTCACCACCCACAATGCCAGCGAAATTCCGGCCATGCACGACCTGGCCCGTTCTCTGGGAGTTTCTCTGCGGGTCAGCCGCTTCCGTCCCTCCGGTCGCGGAGCGGATAACTGGGAATCGCTCCGGCCGACCCCGACACAACTGATCGATTTTTCCGACTGGCTTGCGAAAAGCGGTGATGTTCGTACCGGCGACAGTTTTTTCTCACTGACAACACAGGAGCGCCAGGGGCTGGGTCTCAATCTCTGCGGCGCGGCCAAGCTGACCTGCTGCGTAAGCCCTACCGGCCATATGTATCCCTGCGCTTTTCTCCAGAGCGACCGCTTTGAAGCGGGCGATCTCCGTGCCAGCAGCTTTCAGGAGATCTGGGATACCTCGGAAATTTATGCATCATTTCGTAACCTGCGCATCCATTCCTGCGAGGAGTGCACCCGCTTCGATCAGTGCCATGGAGGCTGTCCCGCGGTTGCCTGGCATCTTAAAAACGATATCAACGGTGGTGATCCGGAATGCCTGGAGCGCTGTGTGACATCGATTGCCGACAATCGGCTGGCGGAAGCCGCATAAAAAATGTAGGGGCGCCGCTTGCTGCGCCCTTACAATCAATAATCCCTTGAGGAGCCATACATCATGATGTTTCCGAATCTGTTCTCACCCCTCAAAATAGGCACTACCGAGGTGAAAAACCGCATCTCCTTCCAGCCGCATCTTACCAATCTGGCCATAAGCAATCTCCCCAGCGAACGCCAGATGTACTACTGGGGCGAGCGGGCCAAGGGGGGGGCAGGTCTGGTCATCACCGAGGAACTGACGGTTCATCCGACTGACATGGCGTACGAAAAGCTGATCGACGTCTACCATGCGGAAGTAATTCCCGGCTTCAAGAAGATTACCGACTACGTGCACCAGTACGACTCCAAAATCTTCGCCCAGCTGAACCACAACGGTCAGCAGGGTGACGGCAGCCTCTCCCGTCTGCCGATCTGGGCCCCGTCGCCGATTCCGGACGTCCTGTTTCGGGAGATCCCGAAGGCGATGGAACCGGAGGACATCGAGGAAGTGGCCCGTTATTTTGCCAAGAGCGCCATCCATGTTCGTGAAGGGGGCTTCGACGGGGTAGAAATCCAGTTCGGTCACTCCAGTCTGGCGCGTCAGTTTCTCTCTCCACTTACCAACTTCCGTAGTGACGAATACGGCGGGAGCCTGGAAAACCGGATGCGGGCGCCACTCAAATTCATCTCTGCGGTGAGAAAGGCGGTCGGCAACGACTTCACCCTCGGCATCCGCATGTGCGCCGACGAGATGATTCCGGGCGGACTCGACCTGGCCCAGGTGCAGGAAATCTGTGCCCTCTTCGAGGCATCCGGGCTGATCGATTTCATGGATCTTTCCATTGCCACATTCTACAACCTCTATCTTGTGGAAGGCTCGATGCATTCTCCGCTCGGCTACACCATCCCGCTGGCCGCCGGAATTCGCGAAAAAATCAAGTTGCCGGTATTCTGTACCGGCAGAATCAACGACCCGGTCATGGCCGAAAAGGTGCTGGCCGCCGGCCAGGCTGACATGATCGGCATGTGCCGTGCCCTGATCTGTGACCCGTTCCTCCCCAAGAAGGCGCAGGAAGGCCGGGTGGACGACATCCGCTACTGCATCGCCTGTAACCAGGGCTGCATCGGCCGGATCGGCATGAACAAATCCCTTGGCTGCGTCCAGAACCCGGCAGTGGGTCGGGAAAAGGAGTGGGGCGAAGGGACCCTGGAAAAAGCCAGTGTAAAGAAGAACGTTACTATCGTCGGCGGTGGACCGGCCGGCATGTGGGCGGCCAAGATGGCCGGCAGGCGCGGCCACACGGTCACCCTCATCGACCGGAACGAGGCTCTTGGCGGGCAGGTTATCACCGCCATGAAGGGTGTCGGGCGCGACGAATTCGGCGTCATCATCAGAAACGAGAAGAGTCAGGTGGAGAAGGCCGGGGTGACCGTAAAACTCGGCGTTGAGGCGTCAAAGGAACAGCTCCTGGCCGAGAAGCCGGATGTGTTGATCGTGGCCACCGGCAGCGTTCCCAAGAAGCACCCGGTAGGCGGCGCCGACGGTCCGGCGATATTTAATGTCGTGCAGGTGCTGAACGGTGAGGCCGAGCTGGGCGAGAGAGTCTGTCTGATCGACTACGACGGGCACCAGCGTGCTACCGCCACTGCCGAGTTCATTGCCAACCAGGGGAAAAAGGTCGACATGATCACCTCCAGCCTCTTCATCTGTGCAGAGCTGGGACCAACCCAGGATCTTTATTCATCACGTCAGCGGCTGCTGCAGAAGGGGGTCACCTTTACCCCCGACATCGCCGTGATGGAGGTTGGCGGCGAAGCAGGAGCCAAGACCGTCAAGGGGTTCAATGTCTACTCCAATGTCTGGTTCGACTGGGGTCCCTATGACTCCCTCGTTCTGGTTATGGGACAGCAGGTTGACGACGACCTGTACATGAGCTTGAAGGGTACGGTGCCGGAGTTGTACCGGATCGGCGACTGTGTTTCCCCCCGTAAGGTCGATATGGCTATCTGGGAAGGGCACAAACTCGGGAGGGAGATCTGATGGGCGCGAGCGGCAAAATCCTTGTTTTTGTCGATCTTCCCGACCGGGAACTCGATGAAACCGGCAGGGGAATGCTCTCCTACGCTGCACGCCTGGCCGGGACCCTTGGCAGTTCGTGGAGCGCGGCGGTAGCTGTTATGCCCGACAGGGGGCAGCTTGCCGTTTTCGGCGCCTACGGCACTCCGGCGGTTGTCTGTATAGAAGGCGGAGCAGCACTGCTCGATACGCCGACACTGCTGGGAAAACATCTTGCCCAACTGGCTCGGGACGAGTCGGCGACCGTGGTGCTCCTTCCGCATAATGACCTCGGCGCAACCATGGCGCCCATCGTGGCCCATGCGCTTGATGGCGCGATTATGACCGAACTGGTTGCCGTCCGGAAGGGCGCGGATGGCGTACGACTCTCCCGCAAGACGCTCGGTGTTCGTATTGCAGAAACCAGGGTGTGGGACAGCTCCCGTCCATTGATCGCAACGGTCCCGCTGCGCACACTGAGTCAGGTAATCATGGCTACCGTTCGTCCGAGTTCACCATCTCTGGTTGCATGGTGTCCTGCTGCTCCTATCTCGGCCGCGATGGCAACGATTATCAGCCGGATTCCTCCCGACCCCCAGACGGTAGACCTGACCGAAGCGGATGTGATTTTCAGTGCCGGCAAGGGGTGCGACCCGACCACTTTTGAGCAGCTCAAAGAACTGTGCAGAGAGCTGAACGTTTCCTTCGGCGTTACCCGCCCGGTGTACGATCTCGGCTGGACCGGTTTCGAGCGGATGGTCGGTCAGACCGGACGCACAGTGACCCCCCGTCTGTATGTGGCTCTGGGGATCTCCGGTTCCATGCATCATATCGGCGGCATCAAGGATTCCCGACGGATCATTGCGGTCAACAGTGATGCCAAGGCCCCGATCTTTCCGAACGTTGATGAAGGATTTGTCGGTGACTTGAAGGAGCTGCTGCCGCGCCTACTGAAACAGGTTAAAGCCGGAACGGGAGGTGCGCCATGAGTAAAACCTATCAGGCAATTGTGGTAGGCGCCGGTCCGGCCGGTTCATCCGCCGCCCTGATTATGGCTCGCGCCGGACTGGACGTGGCGCTGGTTGAACGGGGCACATTCCCGGGCGAAAAAAATATGTTCGGCGGGGTGCTGCACCGCCTGCCGGCTCTGGAGGAGATCTTCCCCGACTTCTGGGATCGTGCGGCTCTGGGGCGGCACATCATCAAAAAAGGTGTCACCTTCATGACCGGCGACTCCAGCTTCAGCACGGTCATCGAATCAGGCAACTTCGATAAAACGCCCTATAACGGCTACAGCATTTTCCGCCCCCGTTTCGACAACTGGCTGGCCCAGGAAGCGGTCAAGGCCGGGGCAACGCTCATCACTCGCGCTACGGTCGATGATCTGGTCTACAAGGATGGCAAGCTGGCCGGCGTTTCCATAGTCGGCCGCACCGGAGAACTGTTGGCGCCGGTAGTGATTGCGGCCGACGGCGTACTTTCCTTTATCGCTAAAAAAGCCGGTCTCCGGCAGCCGACCTTCAACCCGGCTCAGATGGCGGTCGGGGTGAAAGCTCTTATTGATATGCCGCGTGAAATGATCGATGACCGCTTCGGTCTGGTGCGCGAGCAGGGATTTGCCAATGAATTTGTCGGCTGTACCGCCGGTGTGCGTGGCGGCGGTTTCCTGTATACCAATTATGATTCTCTCTCCGTCGGTCTGGTGTTCCACCTGGCAAGCCTGCGGGTCAGCGGCAAAACCCCCTATGATCTCCTGAACGCCTTCATGGAGCAGCCGCAGCTGGCAAAAATGATCAGCGGCGGCAGACTCCAGGAATATTCGGCGCACCTGATTCCCGAGGGGGGCTATGAGATGATCCCCGAACTGGTTGGCGACGGCATTCTGGTCGCCGGCGATGCCGCCGCGCTCTGTAACGCCACCGGCCTCAATCTGGAAGGAATCAATCTGGCCTCTCAATCCGGGGTACTCGCCGGCAAAGCGGTTATCGAAGCCCATCAGAACAAGAACTTCAGCAAGCAGGGTCTGTCCGTCTATAAAAAACTCATGGATGAGAGCTACGTCATCAAGGACCTCAAGCTCTACCGCAAGGCACCGCACATGCTCCACAACGACCGCATCTACAATGAATACCCGGAACTTATGTGCAGTTTCATGGAGTACATTTATCGTATTGACGGGGCACCAAAAGAAAATCTGACCAAGCTGTTCCTCAAATCGGCCAAAGAAAAAGTCGGCCTTGGCAATCTGCTGGCGGATGGTTTCAGCGCCTGGAGAGCACTATGAATATTGAAGAAATTTTCGACCATACCAGCTTCACCATCGACCGGGATCCGCATATTGTGCTCGACTATGCCGTCTGCACCGGCTGCGATAACCGTGGCTGCGTTAACTCCTGCCCAGCCAAATGCTACACCTGGTCAGAAGAGGATCAGAAGATGACTTTCGTCCATGACGGCTGCCTTGAGTGCGGCACCTGCTACGTTGTCTGTCATCGCAGCGCTTTTACCCGCTGGCGCTATCCCCGGGGAGGATTCGGGGTCGCGTACCGAATGACGTAATATCAGGCTGATGACTGAAGGCTGAAGGTTTGAAATGTTTTTCTACCTTCGGTCTTCAGCCTTCGACCTTCAACCTTTTTTGGAGTTATCCATGCCAAACAATAAACATACTATCCTCGTTCTCCTCCGCGAGACCAATGATCCCCGCCCCCCCGCCCGTGTCACTGCACGGGGTGCGGCCATCAGTGAGCGCGGTCTGCGTCGCATGCCGAACCCGGCTGATCTGGCCGCGCTGGAAGAGGCGCTCTGTCTGAAAGATTCTCTTGGCGCAGCGGTGACGGTGCTTGCAGTCGGCCCGGTGCGTCTCGATGACTCTCTGCGCCTGGCGTTTTCCATGGGAGCTGACCGGGCAATCCGTTTTTGGGATCATGGCATGGAAGGTGGCGATGCCATGGCAGACGCCAAAGTGCTGGCCCGCATCATAACCATCATTGCGCCATCGTTTCTGTTCACCGGCAATAGTCTTACGGACCGGGGTGACGATCCGGTGCCGGCACTCGCCGCCGCCGCGACATCTATGCCCTGCATTGGCGCTGCAGTTTCAATTCTTCCCGGTAATAACAGTGTAGAGGTGCAGCGCAAGTCTGACCGTGGCGCCCGGCAGGTTGTCGGGGCCACGCTTCCCTGTACGGTTCTCTTCGAGGAGGTTCGTACACCGCGTTACCCTTCGATTGACGCCATTACCGCATCGTTGTCGGCAAACATCGAGAAATGGGACCTGTCACATCTGGGGCTCCCCTTCTGGGAAATCGGCTCAGCCGGCGCCTACCTTGCCGCAGCTGATTTCGGAGTGCCCCGACCTGACCCGACCCGGGTGGTAACTCCCGACCCGTCACTACCCGCCTTTGAGCGGATACTCTCGCTCCTCTCCGGCGGCATCAAAGCCCGCAGCGGAAAACTGAACCAGCTCTCCGCCGATGACACTGCCAACGCTCTTTTGGACATTTTCCGTGAAGAAGGATTGACCGCGGGTGAGGCGCCATGAACTACCGTCTGAGGAACAACGTGCAGTTGGTGGAACGGGACGGAGAAATATTTCTCATGTCCAAAACGCCGCTCTGCGCTCTGCGCCTCAATCGCTCACTGGCTGATCTGCTTGGCCGGGGATCCGAAGGAAGGGTGATAGCCGCTGCCGAATCAGAACGCGGCGTCATGGAACAGTTGGCGGCAAAAGGTTTTGCCGAGCGGGTTCGGACCGCTCCGGAACAGCCTGCATCGCTCCCTGAAGTGAGTGTTGTTATCCCGGTCATGAACCGGGCTGATGAGTTGCGGCGCTGTCTGACCTCGCTCACGCAGCTCGCCTATCCGCATGAGAAACTGCAGATCATCGTAGTGGACGACGGCAGCAGTGACGCTTCTCCTGAAGTTGCCCGCGAGTTCGGCGCGTTAGTGGCGCCGTCAGGCGGGGTAGGGCGAGGACCGGCGGCGGCCCGTAATGTGGGCGCTTCCTTGGCTGACGGAGAAATACTGGCATTTATTGATTCTGACTGCAGTGCCTCTCCTGATTGGCTCTGCCAGCTGATTCCCGCTTTTAACGACTCCGACATGGCGGCAGTCGGCGGTCAGGTTGACGGAATGTGTACCGAATCTGCCGTTGACCGCTATGAGGCGGTCATGTCAAGTCTCTCCATAAGTTCACGGGAGCGGGTCGGGAACAGTGGCACTGACACGTTCTACCTTCCCAGCTGCAATCTGCTGGTGCGGCGCAGCGCTTTCAGGAGTGTTGGCGGCTTCGATGACAGCATGCATGTCGGTGAGGATGTCGATTTGACCTGGCGTCTGCGGGACAGACGCTGGAGCATCTGCTATCTTCCGCTCGGAAATATCCTTCACGAACATCGCAGCTCAATCCGCTCCTTCATGTCCCGGCGCTTCGACTACGGCACATCGGAAGGAATACTGCAGCTCCTCCATCCCACTCGTCACAAGCGGATGGTCATCCCTCCGCTGCTGGCAGCCATACTCGTACTCTGCCTGATGACGTATTTTACGGGAGGGTGGTCACTGCTGGCGGCGGGCGGACTCCTGCTGTCCGATGCAGCCGCCGTACGACTGCGAACCGGCAAACAAGGGCTTCCGATCACTCTGGCTGCGATTCTAGCGGGGCGACTCCGCGCACTCGGAAGTCTGATATACTATCTCAGCTATCATCTGGTGCGTTACTACGCCATTGCACTGATCATGATCACCCTGTTTGCGCCGGTTCTCTGGCTGCTGTTCGGGACTGTTCTTGCCACTGCTGCCGGTGTTGACTACGCCGTCAAGAAGCCGAAACTGTCGTTTTACACGTTCACCGGCATCTATCTTCTGGAGCAGCTAGCCTACGGGGCCGGGGTTTTTTGGGGATGTTTGAGCCGTAGATGTTTTGCAAGTTACCGTATTGAAATTTTTCGGCAAATGGAGCAGACTGCATAAAACCATATTAATTTTACTCCGAGCCTCCCCGCCTACCGGTTCACTCCCATGGCGGCAGGCCATTGGGTTGTGCGGGAAACGGCGCAGCCTTCCTTTGAAAAGGAGAATTTCATCTGTGCAACGCACAGAATAAGGGAAAGGAGAACAGATATGGACAAAATTGCACGGATTGACATGGGGGCCGCTGGAGGCCCGAAGGTAACAGTTGCCGGACTCGGCGACTATGCCGGCCTGGGCGGCAGGGCAATGACGTCTCTCGTCGTTGCTGCTGAAGTTCACCCACTCGCCCACCCGCTGGGTGCGGAAAACAAATTGGTTATCTCCCCCGGTATGCTCAGCGGCACGGTCGGTTCCATGACCGGGCGTCTGTCGGTCGGCTGCAAAAGTCCGTTGACCGGTACCATCAAGGAATCCAACGCCGGCGGCCAGGCGGCGCAGGTATTGGCCAGACTCGGCTATGCCGCAGTTATCCTCGAAGGTAAGCCTGCAGGAGACGATCTCTACAAAATTGTTATTTCCAAAGACGGCATCAAAGTCATCGTCGATAACAGCCTCAAGCTTATGGACAACTACCCAGTGGTAGAAAAACTTCGCAAAGAATATGGCGACAAGGTTGCCTACATGACGATCGGTTCTGCCGGGGAGCGCAAAATGCTTGCGGCTTCCATCGCCTGCACCGATCCCGAGTTACGTCCAACCCGTCACTGCGGCCGTGGCGGCGTCGGAGCGGTCATGGGTGCCAAGCGTGTCAAGGCGATCATCATCGATGATGCCGGCGTAACGATGCGACCAGCTAAAAATCCTGAAGCCTATCGTGATGCCAACCGCAAATTCGTTGAAGGTCTGCGCAAACACCCGGTCACCGGTGAAGGTCTGCCCGCCTATGGTACTAATGTTCTGACCAACGTACTCAATGAGGCTGGTGGTTATCCGACCAACAACTTCAAAACCGGCCAGTTTGAGGGCGGTTCCAAGATCAGCGGCGAAGCCCAGGCCGAACTGGAAATCAAGCGGGGCGGTTCTGCCACCCACGGCTGCCATCGCGGCTGTGTCATCCAGTGTTCCGGTATCTACAACGACAAGGACGGCAAATACCTCACCAAGCAGCCTGAGTACGAAACGGTCTGGTCACACGGCGGGCACTGCGGTATCTCGAATCTTGATGCCATTGCCCAAATGGACTACATGGACGACAATTTCGGTGTTGACACCATCGAAATGGGTGTAACCATCGGTGTTGCCATGGATGCCGGGCTTGCAGAGTTTGGTGATGAAGCCGGAGCAATCCGGCTGTTGGAAGAAGTCGGCAAAGGGACTCCTCTTGGGTGCGTCCTCGGCAGTGGCGCGGGAATCACCGGCAAGGTCTTTGGTGTCGAGCGTGTACCGGTAGTCAAGAATCAGGCCCTCCCGGCCTATGATCCACGCGCCGTTCAGGGTATCGGCGTAACGTACGCAACAACGACCCAGGGTGCTGACCACACCGCCGGCTATGCTATCGCGACAAACATCCTCAAGGTTGGCGGTGATGTTGATCCGCTCAAAACCGAAGGGCAGATCGAACTGTCGCGCAACCTGCAGATCGCCACTGCAGCAATCGACTCCACCGGTATGTGCCTTTTCATCGCCTTTGCTATTCTGGATCAGCCGGAAACCTTCCAGGCGCTGCTTGACATGCTCGGTTCTTTCCATGGCATAACCATGACCGGCGACGATGTTGTTGCTCTTGGCAAAAAAGTGCTTTCCGCCGAGCGGGATTTCAACACCCGTGCCGGTTTCACCAAGCACGATGACCGTCTGCCGCGCTTTTTCTACACCGAGCCGGTTGCACCACATAACGTGACGTTCATGATGAAAGACGAAGAGCTGGACGAAGTCTTTAACTGGTAATTGAAATGCTGCGAGGGGGATCTCCTCCTCGCAGCAGTCATTCGGGAGACAACCGTGAAGCTGGAAACTCTGAAATTACATCTGAATAGTGACGATCTGCATCTGTTCTTTCCGCTTTTCCAGAAGGGAGTAACCGTTCCTGCCATTGTAGGGTGTACGCTTAAAAGCCTGCTCGTTGACCAGTTTGCCATCCCCGTTGACTATGTAACCGACCGGATAACAACCATATTTTTAGACAACCGCCCCGTAGATGATCTTGATCGCACCATTATACAGGAGGGGTCCCGGGTAACCCTGTCGGCTGCCATGCCTGGTCTTGTCGGCGCCACCATGCGGCGCGGCGGTTTCTATGCTGCGCTGCGCCAGGGGATAAGTTACGCGGCAGATAGTGAAAAAACATCAGACACATCCGGGACGGTCCGCCTAAAATTGTTTAATCTCCTGCTGGCTGAACTTGCTCCAACTGTCCTGGCGCGAGGGCTTATTCTGGAACGGGACGAATTCAATGAACTTCTCCGCAATCTCCCCCCGCAAACAAAACATTCGCAGCAGGACACCGGCATGATTCTTCTTACGGCCACCTTTTAATAGATTTTAGAAGTTGTTTTCTAAGATTTTCTGGTAGAAAATGACTCCATAATCACATGTATCCTGTTATCAGGGCCAGGAGAAACTCTATGAACATAACCGTCAAACTGTTTGCTTCATTTCGTACCGGTCGTTTCGACATTGAAACCGGGGATTATCCGGCGGGAACCACTGTGGCTGATGTGGCCGACAGTCTGAACCTGCCGCAATCCGAGTTAGGGATAATGATGATCAACAACCGGCATGTCAAACTTGACCGCCAGATTGCCGAAGGCGATATTCTGGCGCTCTTTCCACTGCTTGGCGGGGGGTGATATGGATGCGTTATCGGCATTTATCCGGGATCATTCAGATGGTCAGTTATTTCCATGGGCCCGACAGCATGAGGCCGCGGTACGTTTTAGCGTAAGCGTGGCCCAGGTTGAAGCAGCTGCTTTGCAGCAGAACATTCTTCCTGCCCGCTATCAGCGAAATCGCCAGGCAATTTCTGTCAGTGACCAGTTTACCATCTTCAGTAGTTGTGTCGCCGTAATCGGCTGTGGCGGACTTGGCGGTTATGTTGTGGAAGAGTTAGCCCGGCTTGGGGTCGGCAGGATTGTGGTGATCGATCCGGACGTATTTGAAGAGCATAACCTGAACCGGCAGCTTTTCAGCACTCCGGCCAACCTCGGGAGAGCCAAGGTAGAGGCGGCGGCCGCAAGAGTCAGAGAAATAAATCCGGCAGTAACTCTGGCGCCGATTCAAAAAGCGTTTTCCATTGACAATGGTGCGGAGCTGCTTAACGGGTGTCAGATTGTCGTTGATGCGCTTGATTCAATTCAGGTTCGCTTGGAGTTGGCTGAAATCTGCTCCACAATGAATATTCCCCTGGTTCATGGCGCCATTGCCGGATGGTTCGGGCATGTAACGACCCAGTTCCCGGGTGACACTACGCTGCAAACTATCTATCGTTCCTGGAAGGGGGGAAAGGGGGTAGAACAGACACTGGGAAATCCCTCGTTCACTCCTGCGGTAGTAGCAAGCATAGAAGTCGCAGAGGTCTGCAAACTACTGCTGGGGCAAGGGAATCCTCTACGAGGACGACAGTTGATAATTGATCTGCTTTCAATGGAGATTCAGGTCATTGACTTACATGAAGAGATCGTCACGGTTGCCTCAGAATTCTGAGGCACACTTCTCCTGATCAGTGCAGCAGTGTCACTGCTGCGCTGATCAGGCCATTTTTCCGCGTTATTTCTTTCGGTTAGCGTTCATCAGCGAACGGATCCGCAGTCGAAGACTGTTGATCTTTATGAATCCCTCGGCATCAGCCTGGTTGAAGACCTGGTCTTTCTCGAAGGTGGCGAAGTCGAGGTTGAACAGCGAGTCTGACTCTGACTTACGGCCAACGGTGCGGCAGAGACCTTTGTACAGCTTGACACGGGCCACGCCGTTCACGCATTTCTGCGAGTCGTCAATCAGGGTCTGCAACATCAGCCGCTCGGGAGAGAACCAGTAACCGGCGTATATCTGCTTGGCATATTCCGGTATCAGACTGTCACGGATACGCATGACTTCACGGTCCATGGTGATCTGTTCTACCGCCGAATGTGCCTCGCGCAGAATCGTACCGCCGGGTGTCTCGTAGACGCCGCGTGACTTCATACCGACCGAACGGTTCTCAAGCAGGTCAACACGGCCAACGCCATGCTGACCACCGAGGGAGTTCAAATGAGCAAGCAGTTGCGCCGGTGTCATTTTTTCACCGTCAACAGCCACAGCATTGCCGTTCCTGAACTCGATTTCAACATACTGCGGCTTGTTTGGTGCTTTTTCCGGTGGCTTGGTCAGGACGTACATCTCTTCCGGAGCCTCAGCCCAGGTATCCTCAAGAATGCCCCCTTCAAAAGAAATGTGCAGCAGATTGCGGTCTGATGACCAGGGACGCTTCTTGATGGTCGGAATTGGAATGTCATTCTTCTTGGCGTAGTCGATCAGTGCCTGACGGCTGTTCAGATCCCACATTCTCCACGGAGCGATGACTTTTATAGACGGATCAAAATGGTAATATGCCAATTCGAAACGAACCTGATCATTCCCCTTGCCGGTAGCGCCGTGAGAAACTGCGTCGCATTTTTCCTTGGCAGCGATTTCCATCTGGCGCTTGGCGATCAGCGGACGGGCAATGGACGTGCCGAGCAGGTAGTGCCCTTCATAGATTGCATTGGCGCGGAACATCGGGAAGACAAAGTCGCGGACGAATTCTTCTTTCAGGTCATCGATGTAGACCTTGTCAGCGCCGGTTGCCAGAGCCTTTTCGCGGACCGGATCAAGCTCCTCACCCTGCCCAAGGTCGGCTGAAAAAGCGACTACTTTGCAGCCGTACTCATTTTTCAACCATTTAAGGATGATTGAAGTATCCAGACCGCCGGAATATGCCAGAACGATTTTTTTGATTTCCTGCTTTTTGGTTGATGCCATCTGTGTGGTCTCCTTTAGTTTGTATGTTGGTTACTTAATTAACGTGGCCATAATGGCCTTTTGTATATGCAAACGGTTCTCCGCTTCATCCCACACAACGGAATGGTTACCTTCAATAACCGAGTCCGAAATTTCCTCGCCGCGATGCGCCGGAAGGCAGTGCAGTACAATGGCGTCCAGCTTTGCCAGCGCAAGCAGCGCGTCATCAAGGCAGTAGCCGACGAAATCCTTTTCACGTTTTTTCTGCTCAGCTTCCTGCCCCATACTGGCCCAGACATCGGTATTGATGACATCTGCGCCGGCAACAGCAACCTTCGGATCCGGCGTCAGCGTGATCAGGCCGGGAGCTTTGGCTTCTGCCCACGCCATGACGGCCGCATCCGGAGCATATCCGTCCGGACAGGCCAGAGTGAGCGCAAAACCAAAGATAGCCGCCGCCTCGATCCAGGTGTTGGCCATGTTATTGCCATCACCAACCCAGGCAAATTTGAGCCCGCGATAACCGCCCTTGTGTTCAGTAACCGTCTGCAGATCGGCCATAATCTGGCACGGATGAAACAGGTCGGTCAGGCCGTTGATAACCGGAACATCGGAATATTTCGCAAACTCATCAACAATCTCCTGGCCGAAAGTCCTGATCATTACTCCATCACAATAGCGGGCCATGACACGGGCACTATCCTTGATCGGCTCACCGCGCCCCATCTGAGACGAACCGGATGGCATAAACAGACCGTGACCACCTAACTGAAAAACACCTACTTCGAAGGAAACTCTGGTGCGGGTGGACGATTTTTCAAAAATCAGTGCAACGGTTTTTCCTTCCAGCAACCGGTGCGGAATACCGCTTTTCTGTTTCCTCTTCAGATCGGCAGCGAGAGCTAGCAGACTGTCCAGTTCATCTTTTGTGTAATCGTGCAGTGCCAGAAAATGTCGCGTCATTGTAGCTCCTGAACCTCGGCAAAAATAGTGTCGAGTATTGCAATCATGGTATTTATTTCCTGCTTGGTCACGACCAGCGGCGGCACGAAGCGAAGCACCGAGTCATGAGTGACATTGAGCAGAACCCCGCGTGCATGACCTTTCTTGACGATGTCTCCCGCCGGAATGGTGAGTGCCATGCCGATCATCAAGCCAACGCCGCGCACCTCTTTGACAAAGGGATATTTCCGGCCAAGCGTTTCCAGTTCTCCGGTCAGATATTCGCCGATTTCCTCGCAGCGATTGAGCAGGCCATCCGCAAGGATAGTCCTGATCGTGGCGATGGCAGCGGCACAGACGAGCGGGTTGCCGCCAAAGGTCGAGCCGTGAGTTCCGGGAACAAAAGCGACGGCAAATTTCTCCTTCGCCAGCATGGTGCCGATAGGTGCGCCACCAGCGAGTGCCTTGGCAAGAGTCATTATATCGGGGGTTACATCAAAATGCTCATACGCAAACATTTTGCCGGTACGCCCCATTCCTACCTGAACTTCATCAAAGATCAACAGTAAGTCATTCCGGTCACACAACTCCCGCACTGCCTGGAAATAGCCGGGTGACGGCATGTTTATGCCTCCCTCGCCCTGAATCGGTTCCAGCATGATGGCACAGGTGGTGGGTGTTATCGCTGTTTCCAGCGCGGCAACGTCATTGAACGGGACATGCTTGAAGCCATGCAGGAGCGGATCAAAGAAGCGCTGCACTTTCTCCTGTCCGGTCGCTGAAACCGTGGCCATGGTACGGCCATGGAAGGAATCGGCGGCAGTAATAATCTCGTAACGTTCGGGGCCATAGGTATCGCGGCTGTATTTTCGCGCCAGCTTGATGGCCGCTTCGTTGGCTTCGGCTCCGCTGTTGCAGAAGAATGCTTTATCGGCAAATGAGATAGTACAGAGCAGTTCCGCCAGCTCGATCTGCTGTGGAATCTGGTAGTAATTGGAGCAGTGGATCAATTCGGCAGCCTGCTTCTGCAGAGCGGCGACAACTTTTGGGTGACAGTGTCCCAAGTTGTTAACCGCAACGCCGCCGAGAAAATCAAGATACTCTTTACCGTCGGCATCCCACAACCGGCATCCCTTCCCTTTGACCGGGACGATCGGGTAGCGACCATAGGTTTTCATGATGTATTTATCTGACTTTTCAACCCATTGCTGACTGTTCATTTCACTATCTCCGTGCCGATTCCCACATCGGTGAATATTTCAAGCAGGACTGCATGCTCCATACGGCCATCAATGATGTGCGCTTTTTTGACCCCCTCCTTGAGAGCGTCGGCACAACAGATAACCTTTGGAATCATGCCGCCGGTGATAGCCTCTTCCGTAATTAAACGATGCAGTTCAGCCACTGTCAGACTAGCCAACAGGTTGCCACCGGTATCCTTGACTCCGTTGATATCGGTCAGCAGAATCAGTTTTTCGGCATTGAGAGCGGCTGCAACCCTGCCGGCCACCAGGTCGGCATTAATGTTGTAACTCTCCCCATCAGGTCCGACACCGATCGGCGCGATAACCGGAATATATTTCCCCTGCTCAAGCGTACTGATCAGGTCGGAGTTTACCTTGACCACATCGCCGACATAGCCGATATCAACCATACTTACAGAGCCGTCATCGTCTTTAACTTCCTGCAGCAGTTTCTTTGCAAGCAGCAGTGTGCCATCTTTGCCGGAGAGTCCCACCGCTCGGCCACCATGTTGATTGAGGTAGCCGACAACCTCTTTGTTAACCTGTCCCGCCAGTACCATTTCAACCACCTGCATCGTTTCTGCGTCGGTAACGCGCATGCCGCGCACAAACTCGGAGACAATGCCGTACTTTTTCAAGGTATCGTTGATCTGCGGTCCGCCGCCATGAACGATAACGGTATTGATCCCCAATGACTTGAGCAGAACGATATCCAGAGCAAACGACTCTTTCAGCTTTTCGTCCGCCATGGCATGACCGCCGTACTTAATGACAAAAGTTTTTCCGGAAAAACGTCGAATATAGGGCAACGCTTCCATCAACGTATTTGCTTTTTCGATTAACTGTTTCATTGTATATCCTTACGGTTATAATTCACTTCACTCTTCAACCTGCATCAATTCAGAGGCAGGCTTATCGTTACGGTCGTACCTAAGCCAGCCTCGCTGGCGATGCTGATACTCCCGCCATGTTGCCTGATGAATTCGCGCGCATAGAACAGTCCCAACCCGAAACCTCGTACCTGACCGGTGTGATCCGGGTCAATTTGATAAAATTTTTCAAACACTTTGGATATTTCGGATTCGGGAATCCCGATTCCGGAGTCTGAAACAATAATGAAAACAGAATCAGCGTGACTTCCAAGTTTGAGAGAAATGTGACCCCTCTTACCGGAGAACTTGAAAGCATTATCTATCACCTGATGGAGTGCAAAGCGGATTTTGGAAGCGTCAAGCAGCACTGGGGGCAGAGCATCCGGGGCTGCTTCAAGTTCAACATCGAAATTACTATGCTCCTCACGACACTGGATCAGCACATCAGCAACAATTTCATTCAAATCATTCGGACACTTGCTGATGCCGGTACTGTCCACCATCACCTGGCTGAATGCAAGCAGATCCGTGACCAGTTGGCCAAGATAGCCCGCCTCTTCAATTGCCATATCAATACTCTGCTGGAAAATCGGATCAGCCGGATTATACATCCCCGTCTTCAGATTCTGCAGCAAGAGGGAAATGCCGGTGATCGGGGTGCGCAGCTTATGTGAAACAAGCGAAAGAAATACGTTTTTTAACTCTTCAGCGTGCTTGATATCAAGCAATTCTTCTTTGATGGATTTTCTTTCCAGGGCTTTCTCAATAGAGGTTTTCAGCTGCAGAAGATTAAGCGGTTTGTTGATAAAATCGTCCGCATCTTCTTTAAGCGCATTCAGTATGATCTCTTTATCCGAAAACCCGGTCATTATGATCACAACTGCCGTCGGATCAAGTTTTTTAACCTGTTTGAGAAGGTCAATTCCTGATCCTCCGGGCATCAAGATATCGGAGAGGACCAAATCAACATGTTCTGCTTCGTACAACCGGAGTGCGTCTTCACAGGAACCGGCCTGCAATACTTTATAATTGCAGAGGACCTGCCCACACATTTCACGAATCATCGGCTCGTCATCAACAACCAAAATAGTAGCCAGCGGCGCTTGTGAACAGATATGTCCGGTATGTAAAAGCAGCTCCGGCATGAAAACTCCCTGGGTAATCTCTTTCTCTTTAGCGCTCTGCAAGGAGTGTAGAAATTGCTGCCAAGGCGTCCGCAAGCTTTTCGGGCTGATTCCCGCCAGCCTGGGCAAGTTCCGGCTTGCCGCCACCACTGCCGCCAACGAGAGGTGCAATCTGTTTGATGATATCACCTGCCTTGATGGTATTACTCAGCTCTTTAGTGACTGCAACGAGAAGATTCGCCTTGCCGGCAATATCCGCACCAAGGGCGATCACCCCGGTGCCGATACGATCCTTCAGCATATCAGACAGATCCCGCAGAGCTTTGATATCCGCAACCTGAACCTGCACTGCCAGCAGCATAACTCCGTGCACCTCTACAGCCTGCGACATCAGATCTCCGGAAGCGGCAACATTCAGCTTTGCGTGCAATGCTTCTATTTCACGCTGCAGTTCCCTCTGGCGGGCGAGCAGCTTTTCAACTCTATCGCGGGAATTGCCCGCATCGGATTTGAGCAGTGCAGCAATGTCCCGCTGTTCGTCCTCCATTTGCCGGACAAAATCCAGCGCCGCGAAACCGGTCAAGGCCTCAATACGTCGCACTCCGGCAGCAATACCCGCTTCGGAGGCAATTTTGAACAGTCCTATCTCCCCTGCGGCCCGCACATGAGTCCCGCCGCACAGCTCCATACTGACATCGCCGACCTTTACAACCCGGACAGAATCTCCGTACTTCTCGTCAAACAGGGCCGTAGCTCCCGTCTCAATAGCTTCGGCGATATCCATCTCGCGGGTAACAACCTGGTCGTTCGCCATAATAAACCGGTTGACAATTGTCTCAACCTGGCGAAGTTCGTCATCAGCCACCGCAGAAAAATGGGTAAAGTCAAAACGGAGCCGCCCTTGGGAAACCAGCGATCCGGCCTGTTTAACATGCTCACCCAACACCTGGCGTAATGCGCTCTGCAGCAGGTGCGTTGCGGTATGATTGCGACACGTGGCGTCACGTTCCGCTCGTGCTACCTTCAAATCAGCAGCATCTCCAACTTTGATGACCCCTTCCGTAACAACAGCGTGGTGAACAACCATGTCAACAAAGGGGCGACTGGCAGTAACAATGTCGAGATGGGCATTGCCGGTTGAAATAGTGCCGCTGTCACCTTTCTGGCCACCTGAATCGCCATAAAAGGGTGTTTTTTCCGTTATCACCGCCACAGAATCTCCCGCTTCGGCGGTTTCAACGGGGAGCCCGTCCCGGATAATGGCCAGCACCGGCGCGTAGGTCGTCATTTCGTCATAGCCGACAAACCGGCCGCGTACGCCATTGTTGTGAAGCTCCTTGTAGATCTGGGCGATCCCTTCCTCGCCGGAACCTTTCCAGTGTTCACGGGCCTGTGCTCTCTGGCGCTCCATGCAGGTTTCAAAGCCGGCTTCATCGATGGTAAACCCTTCACTCTCAACGATATCAGCGGTCAGATCAGTCGGGAAACCATAGGTGTCATACAGCTTGAACAGAACATCTCCGGGGATAACGTTTGTACCTGCACCGCGCAGAACTGCTACCTCATCATTAAGAATTGCCAGACCACGATCCAGGGTCTCAATGAATCGCTGTTCTTCGGCCAACACAACCTTCTTGATATACTCTTCACGATCCTGCAGTTCCGGGTACGCATCCCCCATGACTTCTCGCACCGCATCAACCATATTAAACAGCATTGGCTCCGCGCAGCCGAGCATTTTGGCGTGGCGAGCCGCCCGGCGCATGATGCGTCGTAATACATACCCGCGACCTTCATTGGAAGGGAGTGCGCCGTCACAGATCAGGAACGTCACTGCCCGGGCATGGTCGGCAATAACCCGCATCGAGACATTGTCCTTATCGTCGGCGCCATATTTTTTACCGGTCAGGCGCTCTATATGACGGATAATCCCCTGCAGGATATCTATGTCGTAGTTTGAGGTTACTCCCTGCATGACGGCCGAAACACGCTCCAACCCCATACCGGTATCGACCGAAGGTTTCGGCAGCGGTGTCATGGTGCCGTCACTTGACCGGTTGAACTGCATGAAGACGTTGTTCCAGATTTCCATGTACCGGTCACATTCGCACCCGACATTACAGTCCGGGCGATCACACCCTATTTCGGCGCCCTGATCGTAGAAAATCTCACTGCAGGGACCACAGGGTCCGGTATCCCCCATTGACCAGAAGTTATCCTTTTCGCCGAAGCGAAAAATCCGCTCACGCGGGATTCCTTCCTGAAAATGCCAGATATCGGCCGCTTCGTCATCATCGGTGTACACGGTTACATACAGACGACTTTTGTCCAGTTTTAGCTCGACGGTCAGAAATTCCCAGGCGTAGGCGATGGCTTCTTTTTTAAAATAATCGCCGAAGGAAAAATTCCCCAGCATTTCAAAAAAAGTATGGTGTCGTGCCGTCCGGCCGACGTTTTCAAGGTCATTATGCTTACCACCTGCCCGGACACATTTTTGTGAACTTGCCGCCCGGTAATATCCCCGATCCTCCAAGCCGAGAAAGCAGTCCTTGAACTGGTTCATGCCGGCATTGGCAAACATCAGGGTCGGATCATTCTTTGGGAGGATTCCCGAACTTGAAACGACCGTGTGACCACGATCGGCAAAATACTGTAGAAAACGTGCCCGGATTTCTGTACCTGTCATAATGTCCTCGTTAGATTATTTATTCCTCTGCTCGTAACGCCCGCATTATCGCGGAAAACCCGAAGCCGCGCCGCTGCAGAAAACCGACCATCCGGCGCCTGTCGCGATCACTCGCCGCTGAATAGGAAAATCCGGGGGAGCGCCGCTCTGCCGCCGACCTGACCTCGGAAAGTTCATCGCTATCCGCCAGAAGAGGTGCAAGGGTTTCATCCACGACATCAGCGGTGAAGCCTCTGCGGCGCATCTCCAAGCGGAGACGGACTCCGTAATAGCGACCGGAGGAAAGTGCGTATTCTGCAAATCTGGCAGCAAATCGACCGTCATCCAACCATCCTTCACGCTGCAGGCGGAGAATTACCGCATCAAGATCCTGATCGGCAATCTGCCGTAACGCCAGTTTTTGCCGGATTCCGGCAACCGTGTAGTCCCGACCGGTCAGCAACCGTATGGCATACGGGTAGATCTTGTCAGGCGGTAACGGCTCAGTATTTTTCAATATCAAGTTTCTCCAGCTCGGCAGCAGGGTCTTCGGGCTTATTTTCAAAACCCTCCCATGATGCGTTGGAAGTTGATGAAATACCGGATATTTTGAGGGCAAAATCATCGGGATTGGAACTTTGCCGCAACGCCTCTTCATAGGTAATCAGTTTGTTGGAATAGAGCCTCATCAGCGACTGATCAAAACTCTGCATACCGTATGTTACATATCCCTGTGAAATGGCATCGTTTAACTGCTTGGTTTTGTCCTTATCGTCGATACATTCCCTGACGCGCGCCGAAGCCAGCATAACCTCTACTGCCGGCACTCGCCCTTTGCCGTCTGATTTCGGCACCAGCCTTTGTGAAATGACCGCCTTGATAATGCTGGCGAGCTGGATCCTCACCTGGCGCTGATGATACGGGGGAAAAACCCCGATTATACGGTTGATGGTTTCGGCCGCGTCCATGGTATGGAGGGTGGACATGACCAAATGTCCGGTTTCAGCAGCCGTCATCGCCGTTTCAATGGTTTCATAATCGCGCATTTCCCCAACCAGGATGACATCCGGGTCCTGGCGGAGCGCTCCTTTAAGTGCCGCCGAAAAGGTGGGGGTGTCGGTCCCTACCTCACGCTGGCTGATGATGCTCTTGTTGTCGCGATGCAGAAACTCAACCGGGTCTTCAATGGTAATAATATTACAAGTGCGGGATTCATTAATTGCACCAATCATAGCGGCCAGGGTGCTGGATTTACCTGCTCCGGTTGTTCCCGTTACCAGGATCAGGCCTCGCTCTTCCTTACAGACTTTCTGGATAACGGGTGGGAGGTTAAGCCCCTCCAGTGTCGGAATGACAAAAGCGATTGAACGAAATACCATCGCCACGGTGCCGCGCTGTCGGTAAACACTGACTCTGAAACGCCCCAGACCCGGCACGGCATACGCCAGATCGACTTCAAAATTTTCCTCAAACATGCGCCGCTGGCGATCGTTCATCATCGTGTTGGCAGTCTCTGATACAAAATCAGGTGACAAACGCGGGGCGTTGGGAATCGGGTGCAGTCGACCATCGATCCTTACGATAGGCGGCAGACCGGTTTTGATATGGATATCAGAACCCTTTGCCTTAAACGCGATGGTGAGTATTTCGTTCAAATCCATAGCGTACCTCCGCTGCTAGGCAGCCTTATCCGCTTTTTCAGCGGCAGGTGCGGGCTTAAGCAGGTCCATCAGCTTGCCTTCGATCTCAGCCAGAGTGTCAGGATGCTCGGTCAGCCAGGTACGGGAATTCTCGCGGCCCTGACCGATTCGCTCTTTACCGTAGGAGTACCAGGCGCCGCTCTTTTCAACGATGTTTTTATCTACCGCCAGATCAAGCACATCGCCGGTACGCGAAATGCCTTCTCCGTAGAGAATATCGAACTCAACCTCTTTAAACGGGGGAGCAACCTTGTTCTTGACAACCTTTACGCGGGTTCGGGAACCAATAATCTGATCACCCTGTTTCAGTGTGGCAATCTTACGGATGTCCATACGTACTGAAGCGTAGAATTTAAGTGCGTTTCCTCCGGTCGTCGTCTCCGGATTCCCGAACATGACGCCGATCTTCATACGTATCTGATTGATGAAGATTACACAGCAGTTCGACTTGCTGATAATGCCGGTCAACTTGCGCAGTGCCTGGGACATCAGGCGGGCTTGCAGCCCCATATGGGAATCACCCATATCGCCCTCTATCTCTGCCTTGGGTACCAGAGCAGCGACCGAGTCAACCACCAGAACGTCAATCGCACCGCTTCTGACCAGAGTCTCGGTAATTTCCAGCGCCTGTTCTCCGGTGTCCGGCTGCGATACCAGCAGGTCATCGGTTTTAACTCCCAGTTTACGTGCATAGCCAATGTCGAGCGCATGCTCAGCGTCGATAAAAGCGGCGATACCGCCTGTTTTCTGTGCTTCGGCAACAATGTGCAATGCCAGCGTTGTTTTGCCGGATGACTCAGGGCCATATATTTCAATCACCCGGCCTCGCGGCACACCTCCGACACCCAGAGCCATGTCGAGAGATATGGAGCCGGTTGAAATAGCCTCAACACCTGGAAGCGCCTCATCATTGCCGAGCCGCATGATAGCGCCTTTGCCGAACTGCTTTTCGATCTGGCTAAGCGCCAGATCAATCGCCTTGTTTTTCTCCAGAGTATTGTTTTTCTCGGCCATTAGGGATATCTCCTGAAGGATAGGATATGTAGATTAAAGGGGTAGAAAATAGCATATCAGACTGATGTATCGCAAGGGTTTATCTGACGCGAAATCGGGGGAGAAAGGTCTGGTATTGTTCTATAGCTGTTTAGTTTTGACAGCTCCGGCAAAAAACGGTACTCCGGTTCCCGAGCCGTATCTCGTCAAGCTGGCCCCCGCAACAGCAACACGCTTTGCCACCCCGCCCATAAGCCTTGTACTCCTGGGGATAATAGGTCACCGATTCCTCGGCAACCCGGCAGGCGTCCCCTGCAGCGATTGACTCTTCCAGGACGGACCGAATACTCGTTACCAGCTGTGAACATTCCTGCAAAGTCAGCGTCCCGGCGATACGGTCCGGGCGAATGCCGGCACGAAACAGCGCTTCGTTAGCGTAGATATTTCCCACACCGGCAACCACTGCACTATTCATGATTAACTGTTTGACCGCAACTTTTCGCCCTCTGGCAATATCAAAGAGGTGTCCGCCATTAAACGCTTCCGTCAGCGGCTCCGGCCCGATGTCTGACAATAGCGGCTGCTGCAGCGGATCACCGGTGAACCAGGTTACGATGCCGAATTTGCGCGGATCATGAAAACGGAGCAGATGGCCGTCATCAAAGAGAAAGTCGAGATGGTCATGTGTTCCTGGTGGTATGGAACTGCGGAGCAGCCGCAAAAAGCCGGTCATCCCCAGGTGGACCAGCAGCCACCCGCTGCCGCAGTCGAACAGCAGGTACTTGCCGCGTCGGGTAATGGCCCGCAGAGTCAATCCCGGCAGTATTTCCTTGAGTTCTGCAGGCAATGGAAGCCTGAGCTTTTTTACGCGCAGCATTACCTGCGTGAAACGTTTCCCTACCAATTCCCGCTCAAGTCGGCGACGGGTTACTTCAACTTCTGGTAGTTCAGGCACGTTAGTCTCCTGATCTTATTGAGTTCTTGTTTCTGTGTAGCCACTACCAATAGCCGAAAAGGGGAGGTCCAGTCCAAGTTCAGGAACCTGCTTGGCTATCCAGGCAGTGAAGGTGTTGCTGTTGGGACCAGGGAAAGCCTTATAGGTATCGGGCCATGGGTAACTTTTTGCCGCTCGATCTACCGCTTCGATCAGTTTATTCGCCGACTCGCCTCTAAAGTCTTTAAGAAGGCGAGGGCGTTCACCAAACCAGTAGCGATCAGGAAGATCTTTTTCGATACGCACTGCAGATAAACCCCGGTGCTGTCTCCAGCCGATGACTTCGTAAACGGTATATGATTCAGCGTTGACAGGTTTAGCTGCAATCCAGGTATGGATGGCAAACCACCCTCGCCAACCCCATGTTGATGCACCGTACACCTGAAGCACGGCCTCTTTATTAGTTGCCGGAAGTGGAGCTATCCCGGCTGATTCCCTACTTGCAGTGCGATGGTCTTTCGTAGCGCAACCGGTTGGAATAAGAAGTACGAGGAAGAACAACAAAAGCCTAAGCGAGGTTGACAGATATCTTTTCAAACATTACTCCTTCAACTTCATCTTCTGCAAAAAATCAGGTACTTTTTTCTTCGGAATTTTGCATAGTTGCTGCATCAAGCCAAACGGAACCGACTGAAGCCCATAATTGTTTCGGATGTCTTCAATCATACGTATCCACAAGTGAGCCGTCATCTCGGCATCAGCGAGTGCCCTATGGTGGATGCCATCGGTTTTCAGGTTTTTGTATCGCACCAGAGTTTCAAGCTTATGGTTGGGTGCTTCAGGATACAATCGGCGGGAAGACAGCATGGAACACGCAAATTCGTTCTGACGCTTGTGGTTGATCCGATTTAGTTCGGCATCAAGAAAGCGTGAATCGAAGGAAGCATTGTGGGCAACCAGATGGTGGTGGGCAAGGAAAGACTTCAGTTTAAGTATTACTTCCTTTATGCGTGGTGCGGTAGACAGCATCCGGTTTGTGATTCCGGTGTATTCTTCAATGAAACCGGATACCTTTATTTCAGGATTCATCAAACTTTGGAAGCGATCTACAATCTGGCAATTGGATATCAGGACGGCTCCCACCTCGATAGTCCTGTCTCCATATCCGGGAGACAGACCGGTAGTTTCAAAGTCGATAACAATGGTGATGTAATTTCCCATGTTGATACCCTATTGGATATTGTAAGCTGTAATTAATTAATGAATAAAACATTTGTCAAGTCAGATTTGGTCACGCATGCACTTCTTGACGATTCATATTTTCTGATAGAGTCGTGGTTAAGCTTTTTCTTCACGCTGTTAACCTTGTCTTCCATAGTCTGGTTCCTGTCGGTACGCGTTCCTGCCTTTATGGTAGTTGTGATACGCGGCGCTCCCATAGCATGAACTTTCTCATGACAGTGTTTGATGGCGGCGAAGACGTCGTCCCATTCGCCTTCGATATTGGTCCCGTAGGAGTGGAGTGATGTTTTCAATCCAGCTGCAGTCAGAACATTTTCACATTCTGCGATGTATGTGGATAGGGACACACCGACACCGATTGGTACAATACATAGATCTACCAGTACTTTCATGCTTCCAGACTCCTTTGCACGGTAAGGTTATTCTTCGCTAGAGTAATCAGAATTCAAGTGCTTCTGATTACTCGACTGATTGCGGCAAAATCTGCATCACCAAGATTTTCTGCCAGAGCTTTCTTGTAGAGTTCATTGATGGTCGCCGTGACAAAGAGTGGTTGCCCGACCTCTTCCGCTAACTGTAGGGCAAGCCGCAGGTCCTTCTGCATATGCTTGAGCGGGAATGCAGTAGGAAACTCATTGTTGGCTGCAATCTGCGGCCCTTTCAGTCGAAACATCGGGTTGGTAACAGCGCCGGAATCGAGTACTTCAAGCAACTGGGCAGTCTCCAGTCCGCTTCCCGCCGCCAAGGCAATTCCTTCGCTCAGCGCGGTAAGCATTCCACACATTACCAGATTATTGGCCAGCTTCATGCGGGAGGCGTTACCTGCTTCGCCAAGAAACAATAGCTTCTTCCCCATCTTTTCCAGAACTGGCAGTGAGGAGTCATACAGTTCGCGGTCTCCCGCTGCCATGATTGTCAGCGTGGCATCTTCGGCAGGTTTGCGGCTGCCCGCAACCGGTGCTTCCAAAAACAGAGCCCCTTTTTCGTGAGCCAGCCGGTACGACTCTGATGAGGTAGCAGCATCCACGGTGGACATGTCTACATAGCCGTTACCCGTTGACAGTCCGGCAATGATACCTTCTGCACCATTCCTTACGGACAGAACGGCAGCGGGAGTTGCCATCATGGCAATGACGACATCGGAACTCTCTGCCACTGCACGAGGGGATGCAGCAACAGTCGCCCCCAGGACTGCAAGAGGAGAACATTTATCAAGAGATCGATTCCATACTGTTACCGTAAATCCCGCTTTAAGTAAATTTGATGCCATAGCGCTTCCCATGATGCCGAGTCCTACAAATCCGATTTTCATATGCTATGTCACTCCCTTCGCAGATTGCATCTGAATACTCTCTTTATTTCAGTATTTCTGCTTTGACGTCATCATCAATGAAGCTTTCTTCTATCGCTTCTCTTGCCCATGACTCTTTGCATTGAGCCAGCACTCTAGCAGATCCTTCCGCTACCGATGGGACGGTACTCCACAGGGCGTTGCGTATCGAACGCAGTTCATTTGGCGAGGCTTTCCTGCCATCTGCCCAACTTCTGCACTGCTGGCAGAGAAGCGTCAGCGTTTCTATGTCAGGTGGTGCGTCAGGTTTATAATCCCAGACGCGTAGATCCTCCTTGCTTTCACACCACTCACATGTAAAGCCTGCCATCGTTTACCGATGGCTTTTCCAAAGCTACTAATTTCATCCAGTCGGTCTTTGTTCCCCTGACACCCTTTTGCTATGGTTCGTTCCCTTATGCAATGCGTGTTATCTTGTGTACGGTCTTCTCAGCAATCATACCTTCGACAGCAGCAATAAAGCATTTCTGTTCTCTGCATTATCATCCACCAGCACAACAAGTCACGATAATATCCTTGTGCCATTGGCAGCGACTGTTTCCTCTGCAAAGGAGCGCACTAACGGCATGAATCCTCGGAAATCGGAACGCAGGCCATAAAAGTTCCGCTCCAACTCAACCTCACCGCCAGCAAGCGGATTTGTTCGTTTTAACCTTCGCGACATCCTCTCAAATGCTGTGCCAATTCCGCTCACTTCGCCATACGATGGCAAAAGCTCTTCAAAAATATACGGTACAAGCTTTTGCATACGTTCAGGCAGCTCTTCATAATGCTTTGTGATGACCGCTCTCGTCCTGACCAGATAATCACTGAGCGGTTCATCCGACCAGCTATTCCATTCTTTAACAAGGAAATGATCATAAAACAGATCAATCATTACTCCGCGATACAGCCCGTAGTGTGGATCTATGCGCCGCCTGCTCTGCTGAAACAGCTCAGAACGACTGGAAAAAGAATCAATCCTGCGGTGTAGGTGAATTCCTTGTCGGATGCGCACGGGAAATCTTTCAGTCAGCGGTCCTTTGACAAAGTCTCCCATAAAGTTGCCGACCAGAATCTGCTCATCGTCACCGGAAAGCAGCATGTGAAAGAGGAAGTTCATGGGCTGGACTTCTGTTGGAAGTTAAAGTTTTGTGTTGAGGACGTACCAGATGAATGGTCAAAGACCCGTTCGATGAACGTCGTATACCCTTTTCGGTCCACCAATATGACAGTTGATGAGCGAGTACCGTATTCTTTATTTTCAATGTAGAGCGGTGAGAGCATCCGCTCCCTTTCAAGGCCTACCCCGGTGTCGGGCAGCAGGTTGTCGGCAAACGGAACAGGGTCGGACAGTGCTGCAAAAATTTGTTCCGAATCAACGTTACCGTTTTGTACGATTGTCTCCATACGAGATTTGGCAATTGTTACCTTGGGCCAATGGCTGTCGAGCAGATGGTTGGATAACCCGTGGATACCGAAAGAGACAGGTCCCGATGAGCCCCCCCGGTTGGTGAAATAATACAATTTGTCGAGTGTGCCGTAGAGAAAATTGAAGCCATCATACTTCTGACCGTCCCGGTTTAGTGTCGCTTGATACTCTTCTGGAGTCAAACTCGCACCTTGCAAATAGTCTGACACCAACTTCCCTCGTGATGGTTGATCTTTTGCTTGCTTGCGTGGGTCACGGTAATTGGTGATGGCCGCAAATTTGCCAGTGGTCGTTAGACCCATCCAGGTCCCACCGGCCTGCATGTCGCGTCCCGCTACTAGGTATGGTGCGCTAAGCCAGAATCCGGCCGACTCGGTAGGTCGATCACGAAATTCATCGCGGTTTGCTCCGAGGATCATCTGGTAGTCTGGATGGCATTTATATGCAAATACGATAAGACACATTTATCTATGGCAGCCTTTAAAGCTCGATAAACTTCGGGTCATTTTCATTTTGCACAACCCGCCAATCATTTTCTTCGGGGTCAAAATCAGCTATTTTTGATAGCGGTGCTTTCATATACCGACCTTTTGCAACAACTGCAATTTCACCGCTATCAAGAACAATCTCGCCGGTACCCTCGAAAAAACGGCTGTTTTGGGTGATTATCCTGCCAATAACTTTTACTTCCTTGTTTAGAGGTATCGGTTTTTTGAATTGAACTGACAGTTCTACTGTTATCCCCCAGATCTGCTCGGCATTTCCAATTGAAATTGCCCGACCTATTGTCTCATCAAGAATTGCAGAAGCGATTCCACCGTGAAGTCGACCTGGATAGCTTTGATGTTCTTCTGTAGGCATAAACCTCGCAATCAGCTCATTTCCGTCTGTCTCAAAAAATGAAGCTTTAAGACCGGAACTGTTCTTAAGTCCGCATATAAAGCATTGTTTAGAGTTGTGTTGTTTTCCAGTAATTTTGTGCCGCATTGATTAAGGCTCCTGATAATAAGGGCATGTACTGAATTCAATTTTATAGGCCAATGTGCTCAGCTATAATTTCTGTTCCGCAACGGTACAAATAGATAATCAAATCAAAAAATACAGGTGAATACTGTTTGTTGCAACCTATATGCAACCTAATTATAAAAGTGCCTACACGAAATGGAGTAAGCCATTGATTTTATGGCGTCCCTTGGCAGACGTACTTCGAGCTTTTTAATGCCGCCGGTTCAAATCCTGATTACGAATTCTAACGAGGTATGTCTGGATTTATTCTCCATTCGGACCAATCTCATTCACTTCGATTTCGAACTTATCAGACAGATCATGAATATTTTCATTACGGTGCTCTCAAATGATGAAGGGGATGGTTTTTTTTGAATGAGCTATGAATCGAACGTTCGTTTGACAAATACCACAAAGATGATATACTAAAATCACTGATATGAAACGGGCGAAAATACATCAAACATGTGCTACCACAAACGGAATAAAAAGGAGATAATTATGAACTCAGACAATTTTTTTGAATGTGGAATCTGTTACTATCAGAGCTTGGCCAAAGATTTTACACCAATTACTGTCAGCGCTAACTTCGCAGCTCTTGAATGTCCTAAATGTCTGAACAATGATGAAGACTCTTTCTGTGAAATAATTAATGAAGAAAGATTAGCGGCATAGTAAAAACCATCGTCGTCCGTTCCTTTTTTAAATTTATAAACCGCCCTCTAAGCTGGGCGGTTTTTTTATGTTGTGCGCCAGGCATGGCGCGTGGCGCGTAAGCGCCATCCAATCAGCTATGGTGGCTGATTGGTGACTTGGAGGTGCAAGTCCTCTTCGGACCCTGATGGTGGGAACCGATAGCCGGACGGCAAG
>JAQTZV010000055.1 GCA_028687585.1 Desulfuromonadaceae bacterium
TATGCCTTGGAATTTATGAAACAGCATAGCCACTTGCAAAAGCGGATCGGGAAACTTTATTCTGCTTGACAACTGACAACCATATCAGAAAAAGCAGTTATCCACGAAAAGCACGAAATACACGAACAAAATCAGAAAGATAAACAACTTCACGACGTAACCTGCTTGGTGAATCACTGTTTTACTGTAATGCTTTAATTTTTCGTGCTTTTCGTGGACTCAAAAGCCGTTTTTAGGTTCAAATTGGAATTGATTATTTTATTTTGAAGCTGGATATCTCCTGCAGAAGCAATTCGGTCTGTTTGCCGAGCTTTGCCACCCCGTTGTTGACCACTTGCGTCTCCTTGCCGACATCCGCCGATGATTGGCGAATTCTCTCTACTGACTCTCCGATACGCTGGCTGCCAAGCGACTGTTCTGCGCAAGTCTTTCTGATCTGTTCGCACATGTTCGAAACATTCTGGGTCATATTTCCGATCAGTTCGCCGACATTTGCCTGCTCCTGCGTGGAACGCATTACGTCGGACGAGAACAGTCTGACGTTTTCCACTTCACTTTGAATCAACTCGCTTCCCTTACGTTGCTGTTCAGTGTTCTGGGCAATAGCAGCTGTCATATCAGCAATCTGTTCCATTGCTTTCCGAATCATCTCGCTCCCGCGAGACTGCTCTTTGGTGGTGCTTGCAATCTTTGACATCTGTTGTGACGTGCTGTTGACGCCGCTCACTATTTTTTCCAATACGGATCCGGCCTGATGAGAAAGGCGCTCACCGTTGTTGATGCTTTCAGTTGCGACACTGATGGATTTTACCGCCTCGGCAATCTCGGCCTGAACCCCTTTGATCACTTCACCGATCTCACGGGTAGAGCGGGTAGTACGCTCTGCCAATCTTTTTATCTCAGAAGCCACTACCGCGAAACTCCTTCCATGTTCGCCTGCCTGAGCAGCAATAATGGAGGCATTCAGAGCCAGCAGATTCGTCTGCTGAGCAATTTCGTCAATGACGGTAACTATTGAGCCAATGTTTTTGGCTTTATTTGATAGCGATCCAATCGAACCGGCGGTGATCTGGGAGGCGTTCATGATCTGGCGGATACCGGCAATAGTGGCCTCTACCGCCTGTTTTCCTGATTCAGCATCGTTTATGACCTGATTTGAAATAATAAAACTCTCATTGGCGTAGCTCTCAATACTGCGGATGGATGTATCGAATTCCTGTACTGAGGAGGCGGTGGTTGCCGAGGTTTGGTCAAGGGCATGAACCCCGTTGTCGATCTGTCTGATAGATCCGCTCAAGTGATGTATGGATGTTCCGATATCGTCGACGGATGTGGTAAGTAACTCCATGTTACGTACCACCTCTTCAATACTTGCGGACAGCTCCATGACGGTTGATGCGCTCTCTCCTACGGAAGTGCTGAGGCTGTCAACGCCTGCGTTAACGCTGCAGGTCAGGCAGGAAATTTCGATTGCGGAATCGGTGATGTCCTGAACATCCTCCTGTTGCCGTTTTGCCGAAACGACCATTGTATGCGAAGCATGACCGATATCCGCTGTCGCTTGCGAAAGCTCCCGAGAGTTGGCGAAGATATTAAGTACCATGTTTCGTAAGTCGGCAACCATGGCATTCAGGGAAGTTCCCAGATCGCCCAATTCGTCATGGTGATTAATCACCAGGCATTTCGTCAGGTCGCCCGAGGCAACCGAGGCGGCAAAATCCTGTTCTTCGTCTACCGAACGTTTGATGTTTCGGGCGATAGTCCATGCCAGCAGCATCAGCGAAGTGGAAAGGGCAGCAGCGGCACCCAGCAAAACCAAGTGAAGATTCTGCACCTTAGCCTTGAACGTATCGATGTAGAGACCGCTGCCTATGACCCAACCCCACGGTTTAAAGAGTTTTATATAGGAGAGCTTGGTATAGAGTTCGCTCGTTACACCGCCTGCAGCAGTCGGTTTTGGCCATTCGTACGTCACAAAACCATGCCCGGCACGTTCGGCAACCTCATTGAAGGCTACGAACAGATTCTTGTTGTCCAATTTCCGGATTGCGCCGTCAAGACCGTCACGCATGCTGGTCGCCTTGTTGAACTTGGCGTCATCAAGGACCCTGTAGTCAAGGTCAGGTACGGTCGGGTGCATGATCATTTTCGGAAACGGTTTGTCCATGTCGTTGATCCAGAGGTACTCAGTATCGTTGTAGCGCATCTGATTTACCGCTATCCGCACGTGTCTCTGGGCATCTTCGATGCTGCTCAGGCCAAGAGCCACATCGTTTGCCGCTTCGGTGAACTCCTGGTAGGCGACCTCCACCACATTCCGTACCTTCTGCATCTCCTGTTCCATGAGCCAGTCAGATATTTTAGGCACTAGTACAAATTCGGTCCCCGCAACGATCAACATAAGGCCGATCACGGGAATAATCATGATTTTGGAATGAATTGACCAATCACGGTAATGTTTGATCTGCATGGAGTTTATCTCTCAAAAAGGAATTTCCATTATTTTGTTGGTGCTTGTCGCTTGTTTTTCGGGCCGGAGTTTCTTGTCATTTTGACGGTGATTAGTCAACCAGTATTTTATTAAAACAGTTCTGAGAGGTTAATTTTTTAATTTCACCTCAGGGCCTAAATTACGCTCTTCTTCCACTCGTTTAAAACGCGGCACGGTATGTCCGTCTAAAACCACGTTATCAAGGAACATGCCAAGCGGGCGCACCCACAACGAACGATCATCGTAGAGCTTTCGGTAGACCACCATCTCCTCTTCAGTCTCACTGTGTCGGGCGATGTCGATTACCTCGTAAAAATTTCCCTTGTAATGCCGGTAGCGACCGGGACGAATTGCAGTCATAGAAACCTCCATCAAAACAAAACGCCCCTGACAGCGGTGCTGAAGGGGCGTTTGACGTGTGTATCAGCCGTGCGGATTAAACGCCGACAACTTCCTTGATACCCGGAATTTGTGCTTTCATGGCGCGCTCGATACCCATTTTCAGGGTCATGGTGGACATAGGGCAACTGCCGCAGGCACCTTTAAGCCGTACTTTTACGATACCGTCTTCCGTCACTTCAACCAGCTCTACATCGCCGCCATCGGCTTGCAAGCCGGGTCGTACCTGCTCAAGAACTTTCAGGACTTCTTCTTTCATCTGTTACTCTCCTTTGTGTGTGGTGGTGCTCATCTAATACCAATTCCAGATCAAAGCCCCACCTTCGTTGGCTCGTATTCAGCTCCTCAGCATACGGTATGTATGCCTTCGTTGCCTCATTCCTCGCCGCCTTGATGGCATCTTTGATTTGAAATTGGAGTGGAATAAAACTACTGTTTCGGCAACCCCGGTTCAGTCAAATGTTCGGGCTGCATAATTTTGTCCAGCTCTTCCGCGGCCATCAAATTCTGCTCCAATACGATTTCGCGGATACTCCTGCCGCTGTATACCGATTCCTTGGCAATTGCTGCCGAGGCGTTGTAACCAATGTACGGAGCAAGAACGGTTACCAAACCGAGAGAGTCTTCCAGATAGCGACGACAGCGACTTTCATTGGCAACGATTCCACTTATACAGGATTCGGAGAATTTCTGCACGCAATTCTTGAGTATTTCCATTGAAAACGTCAGGTTCCAGGATATCAGCGGCATCATGACGTTCAACTCCAGCTGTCCCGCCTGCGCCGCCAGCAGCACAGCCTGATCGCACCCCATCACCTGAAAACAGACCATGTTTGTCATCTCGGCCATAGAGGGGTTTATTTTCCCCGGCATGATCGATGAGCCTGGCTGGATGGCAGGGAGAGTAATTTCGTCCAGTCCGGTTCGGGGGCCGGAGGCCAGAAGGCGCAGATCGTTGGCAATACGGCCCAGATTGACCGCCGTGCGGCGGAGGCCGGACGAGAGCGCCAGAAAAGGATCCATGTTCTGCATCGCTTCAAACAGATCAGGGCTGGCGATTAGCGGAAAGCCGGTAGCTGTTGTCAGTTCCGCAATCATTGCCGTGATATAGGCAGGCTCAGCATTCAGGCCCGTTCCAACGGCGGTACCACCGATCCCCAGCTCGAGTAGCGCCGGGATACAGGATTCCAGCCCCTCGCGATTTTTACGGATGGCAGCGGCATACGCACCGAACTCCTGCCCCATCCGGATCGGCACGGCATCCTGCAGGTGGGTGCGCCCCGACTTGAGGATATGGTCAAACTCCTCTGCTTTGGTTGCCAGAACCAGTTCCAGCCCTTCGAGCTGTTCCAGCAGCGGGTCGAGCATTTCCAGTGACGCCAGACGGATGGCGGTCGGGATGACGTCGTTGGTGGATTGGGCCATATTGACGTGGTCATTGGGGTGCAGGGTCGAAAAGTCACCCCGCTGACGCCCCAGCAGCTCCAGGGACCGGTTGGCAAGCACTTCGTTGACATTCATGTTGTGCGACGTTCCGGCGCCCGCCTGAAACGGATCGACCACGAACTGGTCTGCCAGTTCCCCGGCCAGCGCTTCATCGGCGGCGGCGACGATGGCAGTGCCAATCTCAGCCGAGAGCCTGCCGGTACTCATATTGGCCTTTGCCGCGCATTTCTTAATGGTCACGGTAGCCCAGACAAAAGCCGGGTGCGGCTTCAGCCGGGAAATTGGAAAATTATGCAGAGCCCGGGCGGTCTGTGCGCCGTAATAGGCGTCGGCCGGAACCGCTATTTCACCCATGGAATCTTTTTCAATACGTGTGGACATAGAACGCACCTCCATAAAAACGTAACTGAATATTTACCAACGGCACTGTGCCAACAGGAACTAATCCATTACTGCACGCTTCCCGATTTCCTCTACTCTACGGATATTCCGGCCGAAAATCCAGCGGACTTTTGTTCCTTCGGTCCTCCTGACCGGTGGGCACTGAAATTCCCACCGCATTTCAATAGGAGTTATCGGCGACATTTTATTGCATTTCAGCGCGTTATAATTCAATCTGTCTTCAGTCTCGCCGATACCCGTTCTTACTTTATAAACAGAGAGGAGCTGACACGATGATTCCCCCCCTCCGTATTGCCAAAAACGACGCCACCGACCTGTACATTCTTCCTGCCATGGCCAATCGACATGGTCTGATCACCGGCGCGACCGGCACCGGCAAAACTGTCACCCTTCAAACCCTGGCCGAACAGTTTTCCGCAATCGGCGTTCCCTGTTTTATGTCAGATGTGAAGGGGGACCTGACCGGGATTTCACAGCCGGGGGGCGGCAACAAAAAAGTGGCGGAACGGCTCGAAAAGCTCGGTATTTCCGACCATCTGTACCAGGGCTGTCCGGTGACGCTCTGGGATCCGTTTGGCAAGACCGGGCATCCGATTCGCGCCACGGTATCTGACATGGGACCCCTGCTGCTCGCGCGAATGCTCGACTTGAACGAGACCCAGAGCGGTGTGCTCAATCTGCTGTTCAAGGTCGCTGATGATAACGGTCTGCTGCTGCTCGATCTGAAGGATCTCCGGGCGATGCTGCAGTTTGTCGGCGACAACGCCAGGACCTTTACAACCGAATACGGCAACATCTCTGCCGCCAGCGTGGGGGCTATTCAGCGCGGCCTGCTGACCCTGGAAAGCCAGGGGGGAAACATGATTTTCGGTGAACCGATGCTGAACATTGATGATCTGATGCAGACCGAGCGTGGCCGGGGTGTCATCAATATCCTGTCGGCCGACAAGCTGATGCAGTCCCCAAAATTATACGCCACCCTGCTGTTATGGCTGCTTTCCGAACTGTTCGAGAACCTCCCGGAAGCGGGCGACCTGGAAAAGCCGAAACTGGTGTTTTTCTTTGATGAGGCCCACCTCCTGTTCAGCGATGCTCCGGCGGTTTTGCTGGAAAAGATCGAGCAGATGGTGCGGCTGATCCGCTCCAAAGGGGTCGGCGTCTTCTTCATAACCCAGAACCCGGTGGATGTGCCGGACAAGGTGCTTGCGCAGCTCGGCAACCGGGTGCAGCACGCCCTGCGCGCGTTTTCACCCCGCGACCAGAAGGCGGTCAAAGCGGCGGCGGAAACCATGCGGGATAATACACAGCTCGATGAAGAAAAGATCATCACCGAACTGGGTGTGGGAGAGGCACTGATTTCCTGCCTTAACGAAAAAGGTCAGCCTGACGTCGTCGAGCAGGCCTTCATCATGCCGCCCCACGGGCAGATCGGTCCGATTGATGACACGCAGCGCCGCCAACTGCTCGACTCCTCCCTGGTTGCCGGCGTGTATGAAAAAACGGTCGACCGGGAATCTGCCTACGAGATTCTGAAAGCCCGCGCAGAAAATACGGAACAGGCAGCGCAGAGTGAAACCGCCGCGCGGAGACAGCCGGCGGCGGCTCCGCCAGCGGGTGGCGGGATTGGTGACATGCTCGGAGAGTTGCTCGGTGGCGCCACCGGTGCCGGTGGCAGACGTCGCGAAGGGGTGGTAGAGGCGCTCGCCAAGAGCGCCGCTCGCTCAGTCGGGAGTCAGGTAGGACGGGCCATCATCCGCGGCGTACTCGGTTCGATACTGGGCGGCAGGCGCTGAATGCAAAAGCGGCCGGGAATCTGAACTCCCGGCCGCGTAATTATTGTCAGCTTTCCCGTATGTTCACAACGACACGCCCGGTGAGGCTACCCTTCAGAATGGCCTGAATCATCGGTTCGATCCCCTCGAGGGTAACCTCAGTCACGACCTCGTTCAAACGGGCCGGTTTCCACTCTGCAGCCAGCCGCTTCCATACCTCCGCCCTGATCTCCCGGGGACACTGGACCGAATCAATCCCGATGAGGCTTACCCCGCGGAGAATAAACGGATAAACGTTCAGCGCCAATTCCGGCGAACCGACCAGTCCGCAGCAGGTGACCGTTCCGCCATACTTCGTACTTTTGAGAGCCGCTACCAGCGTCGTGCCACCAACCACATCGACCGCCCCGCCCCATCGTTCAGGCAGCACAGCTTTATCCGCTCCGGCTGCCACTGTTTCACGATTGATGACCTCTGCAGCGCCGAGGCCTGTCAGGTACTCCGCATCAGCCGCTTTGCCGGTTGACGCCACGACCCGATAGCCGACGGCGGCAAGGATGGAGACGGCGATACTCCCGACTCCGCCGGTTGCGCCGGTAACCAGAATGTCCCCGTTCTCCGGCCGTACCCCGGCATGTACCAGCTTCAGCACCGACAATCCTGCGGTAAAACCGGCCGTTCCGAGCGCCATGCTTTCTCGCAGGGATAACCCCTCCGGAAGCCGGAGTGCCCATTCGGACGGGATCCGAACGAGCTGTCCCCAGCCGCCGTCAGTCTCCATTCCAAGGTCGTAGCCGGTTATGATGACCTTCTCCCCTGGGGCAAAAGCGCCACTCTGGCAGGAGAGCACTTCACCCGCCACGTCAATGCCGGGAGTGTGCGGAAACTGTCGCGTCACTCCGGGATGACCGGTGGCCGACAGAGCGTCCTTGTAATTGAGGGAGGAGTAGTGCACCCGCACCACGAGGTCACCCGGCGGCAGGTCGGTGGCGGCCCGCTCCCGGATTTCCCTGGTGAACTGCTTGTCAACCGTCTTTTCCACAACGAGAGCTTTAAAATTCGTTACGTTTTCCATACTACCCCCTAGTTTATTTTAAGGATCGGTTCCATCAGGAAGAAAATTCTTCCCACTCTCCGTACAACTCTTCAAGGCGACCATTCAACGCGGCATGGCGTTCCCCCCCCCGCAGGCCACGCTCCGGGTCATCGAAGAAGCCGGGGGCATTCATCTCGCCTTCCAGTGTCGCCAGCTCTTTTTCAACTCCTGCAATTAATGCCTCGATCTCGCCTAACCGCTTCTGGCGCAATTGATCCTCACGCTTGCGTCGTTTCTCTTCTTCACGATCCTTAAGCCGCAGATCCTTGTTCACGGGGGGTAATGGCGCCGGAGCTGATGTCATCTGTAGGGGCGAATCTGGTGTTCGTCCGGTTTGCCCTTGAGGTTGCGCAGCTTGGGCGAACACAAGGTTCGCCCCTACACCACCCTGAACCTTCTTCCCTAGATAATATTCGTAATCGCCAAAATAATTCTCGACGCCACCGCCGTCAACCTCTACGACCCGTGTTGCCAGGGCGTTGACAAAGTAACGATCATGCGAAACAAACACGGTTGTGCCATCAAAACCCTTGAGGGCGTCCAGCAGTACCTCCTTGCTGTTCAGATCCAGGTGGTTGGTCGGTTCGTCCATCAACAGCAGATTGGAAGGACGCAGCAGCATCTTGGCCAGCGCCAGACGATTCCGCTCGCCGCCGGAGAGGACGCTGACCGGTTTGTGGATATCATCGCCGGTAAAGAGAAACGCGCCGAGAATGTCGCGCAAACGGGGTACCATGTCATACGGTGCGTCTGCGTAGAGTTCATCATAGGCCGAACGGCTCTGGTCAAGGACGTTGGCCTGATCCTGGGCAAAATAATCCATGCTGACATTATGCCCGAGGATCCGTTCGCCACCCTGGATTTCTCCACCCGCCAGCACCGCCATCAACGTTGATTTCCCCGCGCCGTTGTGTCCTACCAGAGCGACCCGTTCCCCTTTTTCGATGGTCAGATCAATCCGGTCCAGGACCACGTGGTCGCCAAATGATCGGGTCAGTCCCCGCAACTCAACGACACTTTTGCCGCTTTTCGGCGCTTCCGGAAACTGGAAGCGGATTTTCTTCCGTTCAGGGGGGATGATGATGCGCTCAACCTTCTCCAATTGCTTGATTCGTGACTGTACCTGCGACGCCTTGTTGGCTTGATAGCGGAAGCGCTTGATGAAATCCTCGGTCTTTTCGATCTCTTCATCCTGAATGCGCTTGGCATTGCGCAAAGTAGTTACCCGCTCATCACGCTGCTGCAGATAGATGGAATAGCGGCAGTGATAATCCGTCATCGTATGGTTCCAGACTTCGGCAATGCGGCTGCAGACGCTGTCCATAAAATAACGGTCGTGGGATACGAGGATCACTGATCCGGGATAGGCACAGAGATACTCCTCCAGCCAGTTGCGCGCTTCAATATCCAGATGGTTGGTCGGCTCATCAAGCAGCAGTACATCAGGCTTCTGCAGCAGCAGGCAGGCCAGCGCGATACGCATCTGCCAACCGCCGGAAAACTCTCCACAGTCGCGGTGCCAGTCTGCTTGAGCAAAACCAAGGCCTTTCAGCACGGTGCCGATCTCGGCTTCCATCGTATAGCCGCCGCCATGACGGAACTGCTCCTGCAGCTCACCATACCTCGTCAGGATCTGATCATGCTCGGGGGAATCATGGGGGAGCCGTTCCAGGTCGAGCCCGATCCGGTGCAGCTCTTCCTCCATCGCCAGCAGCTCTTTCAGCGCCGCGCGGGCCTCGTGGAACAGTGACTGGCCGGTGGTGACAATGCCGTCCTGCGGCAGATAGGACGCTTTGGCGCCCCGAGCAAACTGAATCTCACCCGAGGATGGTTCGGTGAGACCGGCAACGATCTTCATCAGTGTCGATTTGCCGGCGCCGTTTTCCCCGACCAGCGCTACCCGTTCACCCTTTTTCAGGTGCCAGGAGATATTGGTAAAGAGCGGTTTACCGGCGAAATTTTTCGATAGGTTGATTAGCTGGAGCATGGGGGTGTTGTAGCATATATTGATAGGAATCGGCAAGCAGAGGGGAACAATTGGGAAGTCCGGCCAAAAATATTCGAGTCAACGGCTTACTGCCATAAATCTGGAGGGTTCTTCCGGCTGGCTGGATTCACTTGTGATTCTATTAGTCGTAACGGGTCTACATCCGTAAGATTTTTACCGTCTCGATCTCATCTATAACCTGATACTCCAGGCGATGCTGGATGTTGATTCTTCGTGATTACGCTCCTTATTGTGGCTCCGGATCTTTAATGACCTCTGCCACTCCCAATAATCAGATCAGGTCATAGTGAACAACCATGGATTTGTGACTGCGATACGCGGCAAGGTAACGGGCGTCTTCAGCGTAGGTGCCTGGATATACGCAAGGAACGGGTTGGTTCCGCAATTCATCATCTACATTCACAAAGGTGAACAAACAGGAATTTGAAAGTGCCTTACTGCTGCGATCACGACTTATCCGCTCAATGCTGGCCTCGACACAGATGAAGCTGTCGCAGGTATAAACCACTCGACATGAATAGTGTAATTTATCTCCAATCCTGACCGGGTGGAAAAAGTTGATTCGGTTAACTGCCGCAATCAAAGCCCGGTTAGGAGCGACCAGCTCGGCACAGATGGAAGATAGTTCGTATGCCCTGCGAATGATGTAGCCACCGAATATCCTGTGGGGCACATATTCCTGGTCCGGATACATTCTTTCCCAAGCTTCAACAACCAGACGTTCAGATTTGAGCCCCTTGAAATCGGGATAATCCAGAGCCGTGTGTAGTTTCCGCAGCAGATCGAACTCTTCACGACTGGGAGGTTCCTGCTCTGCTGCCTGCTGCTGTTTGTACTGTTTTCGTTCCTGCATCGACTTTTCAGCGCGGCGCCGCTCAAGTTCATCGTGACATTCAAGAGGAGGAAGCGTCCTGTTCTCCTCCGCAGATTCGCCACCGCGTGCAACCATGGTGAAGTAACATGATGCTATATGGGTGTCCGGGTCACCAGGATGCTCGACTCGCATTCCCACCACCATGGATGACCTCCCGATATGGTTGATGCGGGCATTGATAAGAATGTCGCGATCGATATCAACGACATGACGTACGATGATATTATCGATAGCGGCAGTAACCACTTTCGCATCGGCATGAAATCTGCGCGCATAGCCAATTGCGGCCTGCTCAGCCATAATATCCAGATCTTCAAGGAGCAAACCAAACCTGAAATTGCCAATTATAGGTTCATCTACGACCATATAGCGCCTGCGCACTTTCAGATCAGTCTTAAGTGGCAGGGTTTTATAATGTGATGTTTCAATGGGTGTGGTCATCTGATCTTCCCCCAAGCTGTCAAGTGATTGATAAAATAACTATTAGGATGCTACGAAGGCTACATTTACGGTTCTAATCGTGTACCGGGTAGGTCAGGAGCCTTTCGGCTCCTGACCCCCCTCAGAACCGTACGTGACAGTTTCCCGTCATACGGCTCAAGCCCTCCAAAGTAATCTCCCTCTCGGGATACCCGACTCTCTGCTTCTTTCCCTTTATTGCCCCTTACGCCGCTTTCAGTGCG